>NZ_JAPHWH010000012.1:0-207080 GCF_026241455.1 Bacillus sp. DHT2 | reverse complement strand
AAAACGTGGAAAGACGATAATGCGAAAGAACGTCCGAAAACAATCAAAGTAGACCTACTACAAAATGGTAAAGTGATCGCAACGGAAGAAGTAAGTGAAGCAAGCGGCTGGAAATACGAATTTAAAGATTTAGCGGCATACGATGCGAATGGCGCTGCCTACAAGTATGAAGTGAAAGAACAAGCGGTAGATGGTTACAAATCAGAAGTAACTGGTTACGACATCACAAATACAAAAGTAGGTCAAACAAAAGTAGAAGGAACAAAAACGTGGAAAGACGATAATGCGAAAGAACGTCCGAAAACAATCAAAGTAGACCTACTACAAAATGGTAAAGTGATCGCAACGGAAGAAGTAAGTGAAGCAAGCGGCTGGAAATACGAATTTAAAGATTTAGCGGCATACGATGCGAATGGCGCTGCCTACAAGTATGAAGTGAAAGAACAAGCGGTAGATGGTTACAAATCAGAAGTAACTGGTTACGACATCACAAATACAAAAGTAGGTCAAACAAAAGTAGAAGGAACAAAAACGTGGAAAGACGATAATGCGAAAGAACGTCCGAAAACGATTCAAGTAGACTTACTTCAAAACGGTCAAAAGATTGATACGAAAGAAGTAAGTGAAGCAACAGGTTGGAAATACGAATTTAAAGACTTAGCGGTATACGATGCGAATGGAGTAGCCTACAAATATGAAGTGAAAGAACAACCAGTAGACGGATATCAATCTGAAGTGAACGGTTACGACATCACAAATACAAAAGTAGGTCAAACAAAAGTAGAAGGAACAAAAACGTGGAAAGACGATAATGCGAAAGAACGTCCGAAAACAATCAAAGTAGACCTACTACAAAATGGTCAGGCCATCAGCACACAAGAAGTAACAGAAGCAAGCGGCTGGAAGTATGAATTCAAAGACTTAGCGGCATACGATGCAGACGGAAAAGCCTACAAGTATGAAGTGAAAGAACAACCAGTAGACGGATATCAATCTGAAGTGAACGGTTACGACATCACAAATACAAAAACTGGTCAAACAAAAGTAGAAGGAAAGAAAACGTGGAAAGACGATAATGCGAAAGAACGTCCGAAAACAATCAAGGTAGACCTACTCCAAAATGGCAAATTGATTGATACGAAAGAAGTAAGTGAAGCAACAGGTTGGAAATACGAATTTAAAGACTTAGCGGCATACGATGCAGACGGCAAAGCCTACAAGTATGAAGTGAAAGAACAAGCGGTAGATGGGTACAAATCGGAAGTAAACGGTTATGACATTACGAATACAAAAATCAAGGACGAAACAGGTGTAGATCCAAACAAAGATCCAGACAAAGATCCAAATACAAACACAAACATAAATAGCGATTCAAAAGTTCCACCTACTAAAGAAAATGATAAGACGACAGCATTACTTCCTAAAACAGGTGGAACACCAACGGAAATGATTTCAATTATTGGAGGTATGGTATTGTTCGTTTTAGGTGGATTCCTATTCGCTCGTCAACGAATGAGATAATAAACAACTGGTTCTGGTGCAAGAAATCTATCAAACTTGGACATGCTGATCCTAGTAACTTAGAAAGACTGGAGATTATGTATATCAAAGTCAAATAATTTCAAATAGAAACTATCAAGGTATTATCTTGTTAATAGTAAGTGACTTAGTGAAGATAATAGGAGAACATAGATTATCTAATGCGTATACCTGATTGGTGAGGGCTTTCCATCAGTGGGAGATGAAGACCCCTCACCGGTGGAAGTTTCACTTTATAGCGTGCCGTTGATTCAGAAGGAAATACAACTGATTTTTATTTAGGAAAAACAAGAGATCATAAGGCCGCAAAGCGCTTTTTCAAGAAAGCTTTGCGGCCTTTTCATATTTCAAATCCGTGTGCTATCACTCTAGACAAGTATCTGGCGTAGAGTCGAAGGAAGAGAAAAAGATGCCAGCAAGCATTACGAAAAGACAGGTGAAATATCTAAATCACAATGTAGAACAAAATTATCGTTGTATTAGGAAACTGTTTAAAGTACTCGTGTTATTTTCTGAATAATTAGTTTTCCTAAGAGTTATAATGATATATTAAATAAAAAGGAGATGGGTTAAATAATGAGATATACACTTAAAGACCTTATAAATATAAACGAGTTCAAGAACATAACAGAACAATTTTATAATTTAACTAAAGTTCCATACTGTCTCCTCGATAATAATCAAAATGTTATATTTTTCAAAGGCGAACCTTTTTTTTATAATCAAAAAAGCAAATTGTTCAAAGAAACTTATATTCCCATCGTTATTGAACAGGAGCATATAGGGACCTTTGTTATTGGGACAAGTATTAATAAAGAGGTTATTGTAGATTCTCAGATAACACCTTTTAAATGTATTGTAAATCTCATTGAAGAGATGGCAACTCAACAATTATATTTAAAAAATTTTCATGAAAAAAATTCACAAATAAAAACCGTAACACAACATGATGAAAATCATTTATATAGCATATTACAAAATATGCCGATTATGATTAATGCTCTTGATGAAAAAGGAAGTATTATTATGTGGAATCGGGAATGTGAATTAGTAACTGGATATAGTGCAGATGAAATTATTAACAATCCTACAGCAATAGAATTGCTACACCCTGATAAAGCTTATAGAGATCAGTTATGTAACGATTTATTAAAAAATGGAAATGATTTTAGGGATTGGGAAGTGAACATAACTTGTAAAAATGGTGAGATAAAAACTATCATGTGGTCAAATATATTACAGAGTATTCCTATTTTAGGATGGAATATTGGAGCAATTGGGATTGATATAACCAACCGTAAGAGAATGGAAGAAAATCTTAAACAAACATCGGCTGAACTGGAATTAATTTTTAAAGCAATTCCTGATTTATACTTTTTGTCAGACCTTGATGGGACCATTAGGAAGTGTAAAACTAATTCTATATCTAAATTTTATGTTCAAATCGAAGAATTTATAGGGAAAAAAATTCAAGAGGTATTACCTGTTTCTATAACAAAGCAATTTGAGAAAGCTATTAATCAAATACAAATTTCAGCTGTTCCGGTTTTAATAGATTACCCTCTACAACTAGATGATGAAATTTATTATTTTGAAGCGAGACTTTTACCGCTTTTTAAGGATAAAATTATGATTATTGTACGTGATATTACAGAACGTAAAAAAACAACGGAATTATTAAAAAAATCAGACACCCTTAAAGCAGTAGGACAATTGGCAGCTGGAATTGCTCATGAAGTTCGTAACCCTTTAACAGTAATTAAAGGGTTCATGCAATTATTACAACAAGAAGTAGGAGAAGACAAGGAATATTTTAGGCTAATATTTTCTGAAATCAGAGGTATTGAAACAATTCTTCAAGAATTTTTATCTATTGCAAAACCGAACGTTGTAGTATTTGAACCTAAAAATCTTTGTACTATATTAGATAACGTGGTTGCTTTAATAAGTACGCAAGCAATTATGAAGAATATTCGTATTACATTAAACATGGATTTTGAAAATTTATTGGTTGAATGCTGCGAAATTCAATTAAAACAAGTTTTTTTTAATATTTTACAAAATTCTATTGAAGCTATACAGAATGGTCAAGAAATCACCATTAACGTGAAAACACATAATAGTACCGAGGTTATGATTTGTATTTCAGATAAAGGAGTAGGTATTCCACCAGAAAGAATTAAAAGGCTAGGGGAACCTTTCTATAGTACAAAAGAGAAGGGAACGGGTGTTGGGCTTATGATTAGTTATCAAATTATTGAAAGTCATGGTGGAAAAATAAACATAAGAAGCCAAGTAGGGAAAGGAACCACTGTTATAGTATTTTTGCCCATTTATAATAATGCGGTTGTTGATTTTAGTTGAAAACTGGATTGATAATTTACAATATGAAGGAAGATAAAGGACGTTTTTTGGGATATAAATTTATCCCGCTATTTGCGAGCATTAAGACTCCCACCTCAAGATTCCGAGAGAAGCGAAGAAGATAGGTGGGAGATAACTGCCCGTAAATACCCGATTGGTGAGGGCTAATAATCAGTGGAGGATGAAGAAAACTCCACTGATTAAAGTTGTACTTTATTTCTCAATATGTAACATCCTGTCAAATAATGATAGATTATCATACAATAATAATGAAGGATTTTTACATAAAATTATGGAACTTTAATAAATACATCTCCATATGTCGTATCTACCATTTCCTCTTTACAATAAGCGATGATAAAGTAGAGATAGGAATATAGCAAAGGGGTAAATTGTAGAATGGATTTTCAAACAATCAAAGAGTATTTTTCAGCAGAAAATATGGATCAGCTTGTAGCTAGTTATCGGGCACTTGGACCGCTCCTTGGTATTAGCTTGCCGATGGTAGAGGCACTTATCCCGGCACTGCCACTTATTTTGTTTGTGATGGCAAATGCAGTTGCCTTCGGGTTTTGGCTTGGTTTTTTGTATTCATGGCTTGGATCGGTTCTTGGTGCATTAATTGTATTTTCAGTTATTCGTCGTTTTGGAAGAAGTCGATTCTTCTCGTTTGTGAATAAACATCCGAAAGTGCGCAAAGCGATGGGATGGATTGAGCGAAAAGGATTCGCACCTATTTTTATATTATTTTGTTTTCCTTTTACGCCGTCTGCACTTATTAATGTTGTGGCTGGTTTATCACGTATTAGTAGACGACAATTTGTGTTAGCGTTAGCGCTTGGAAAGTTAGTCATGATTCTTATTTTAAGTTATATTGGGCATGATTTAACTTCTTTTATCCATAAGCCTGTGAAAACTATTATTGTCATAGGTGTCATTTTTATTTTATGGTATGTCGGTAAGAAGATTGAGGTAAAGCTAGAACTACATTAAGACTAGTCTTCGCTGTAATTACAACTTCATTATAGGAAAAGGGTGAGGGGAGAGGCGGATGAAGCGAGCTTTGAAAAAAGAAGGCCTAGAGTGGATGAGAACAATCTTTATAGGTGTGCTATTAGCTGTTTTTTTTCGAACGTTTTTCTTCTCAACGTATGTTGTAGAGGGAAAGTCAATGATGCCGACACTTCAAGATGGAAATATGCTTGTTGTGAATAAGGTTAGCTATCAAGTTGGGGAGTTGAACCGATTTGATGTTGTCGTGTTTCATGCGAATAAAAAGGAAGACTATGTAAAGCGAATTATCGGTTTACCAGGCGATCGGATTGAATATAAGCATGACAAATTGTATATAAACGGTCAATTTATTGATGAGCCTTATTTGGAAACATATAAGAGGCAAGCGGAAGGCCGGCAGTTGACAGGTGATTTTACGTTAGAAGAATTAACGAGAGAAAAGGCTGTTCCGAAGGGGTATATTTTTGTGATTGGTGATAATCGTCTCGGCAGTTGGGATAGCAGGCATTTTGGATTTGTAAAAGCAGATACTGTTGTCGGGAAAGTGGATTTACGCTATTGGCCGATTAATGAAGTGCAAACGAATTTTTCAAAAGGATAATGAAAGAGTTTACAGCTTATAGGGAAGGAAAAGACAAGCAGCCTCTGTTTGTCTTTTTTCCTGTCCTATAATACAATGATGACAGCAAACTAACGTTCGTTATGTAAGTGAAAGGTGGGGATTACATGTCGCTTCGATTTGTGATTGGACGAGCTGGAAGTGGAAAAAGTACATTTTGTTTACATGAAGTGCAAGAAGAATTAGGGCAGCGTCCAAGAGGCGAAACAATTTTATATCTTGTACCGGAACAAATGACGTTCCAAACGCAGCAAGCTTTAATAGGTAATGAAGGAGTTAGCGCCTCCATCAGGGCGCAAGTTTTTAGTTTTTCAAGGTTAGCGTGGAAGGTCTTGCAAGAAGTTGGTGGTGCAAGCCGCCTTCATATTGATGAGGCTGGCGTGCATATGTTACTACGTAAAATTGTAGAAGCGCGTAAAGAAGGATTGTATGTGTTTCAAAAAGCAGCAGAACAAAATGGCTTTTTTGAACATTTAGGCAGCATGATTGCCGAGTTTAAACGTTATAATGTAACGCCATCGAATGTATATGAGATGTGGCAACAGTTAGATGCTCACAGTAGCGGTGATGAACAAAAATTATTAGCAAATAAAATGTACGACCTTCAGCTTTTATATGATGATTTTGAACGGGCTTTAATTGGTAAATATTTAGATTCAGAAGATTATTTACAGTTGCTTGTAGAAAAGCTTCCGGATTCTGATTATGTAAAAGGCGCAGAAATTTATATAGACGGATTTCATTCATTTTCACCTGGGGAATTAGAGATTATTAGACAGCTCATGATTTGCGGAGCAAGAATAACAATTACGTTAACAGTAGATGAAAAAACATTATCGCAGCCAACAAGTGAACTAGATTTGTTTTATCAAACAGTACTTACGTATGAAAAGGTAAAACAACTGGCACGTGAGGAGAAAATCGCAGTTGAAAGTACAATTTCAATGAGCGAACAGCCACGTTTTCTTTCGCCAGCATTGGCACATCTAGAAGCTGAGTTTGAATCTCGTCCGTCTAAGAAGTTCCAAAGTGAACCAGACATTACATTATATACAGCGGCAAACTTGCGAGCGGAAGTTGAAGGTGTAGCTAGGGAAATTCGCAGACTTGTTGCGGAAGAGGAGTATCGCTACAGAGATATTACGGTTCTTCTTCGTAATGGAGAAAGCTATTATGATGTAATGAAAACATTGTTTACTGATTACGATATTCCGCACTTTATCGATGAAAAGCATCCAATGTCACATCATCCATTGATTGAATGCATTCGTTCTGCACTAGAAGTGATTAGCGGGAATTGGCGTTATGATGCTATTTTTCGCTGTATAAAAACGGAATTATTATATCCGTTGGATGTGAGAAAAGAATCAATGCGCGAAGAAATGGATGAGTTTGAAAATTACTGTTTAGCATATGGCGTACAAGGAAAGAGATGGACAGCAGATGAGCCTTGGACGTATCGTCGTTATCGTTCGCTAGATGGAGTAAACGGAATGCAAACAGATAGCGAACGTGAAATGGAAGAGAAAATAAACCGCCTTCGTGATGTGGTAAGGACACCAATTATTCGTTTGCAGAAGCGTTTAAAACGTGCAAGTTCAGTTGTACAAATGTGTGAAGCGGTTTATTTGTTTTTAGAAGAATTAGATGTTCCTAAAAAACTGGAAGATTTGCGTATGCGTGCTGAGGCAGAAGGGAATTTTCTATTTGCAAGTGACCATGATCAAGTTTGGGAAGAAGTAATGAATCTTCTTGATACATTTGTAGAAATGCTTGGTGAGGAAAAGATGTCTCGTTCAATGTTTATCGATGTAATGACAACGGGACTTGAGGCACTTCAATTTGCAAATATCCCGCCTTCTTTAGATCAAGTGCTCATTGCGAACATTGATCGTTCAAGGTTATCGGATATTCGCGCGGCTTTTGTGATTGGTGCGAATGAAGGAATCATTCCAGCAGCCCCTTCAGATGAAGGGATGTTATCGGATGAAGAAAGGGAATTTCTCGTTACGGCTGGTGTAGAATTAGCACCAACAACAAGGCAGACGTTATTAGAAGAGCAATTTGTTATTTATCAAACAGTAACTCGTGCATCTGAGAAGTTATATATTTCTTGCCCCCTTGCGGATGAAGAAGGAAAGACGCTACTTTCATCTAGCTTTATTAAGAAAGTGAAAAGAATGTTTCCTTCTGTTAAAGAAGTATTTGTAACGAATGATGTGAATGATTTATCTCGTCAGGTACAAATTTCGTATGTAGCAACGCCAGAGGTTACCTTGTCATATGTAACGCAGCAATTACAAAATTGGAAACGATATGGTTTTGAAGGGAACCTTGATTTTTGGTGGGATGTTTACAACTTCTATGTTACATCGCCCGAGTGGAAGCAAAAAAGTAGTCGTGTACTATCTAGTTTATTTTATCGAAACCGTGCGCAGAAGCTTAGCTCAGTTGTAAGTAGAGATCTATACGGAGATAAAATTAAAGGAAGCGTCTCTCGCATGGAATTATTTAATCGATGCGCATATGCTCATTTTGCGCAGCATGGATTATCGCTGAGAGAGCGTGATATTTTCAAGTTAGATGCACCGGATATCGGCGAATTATTCCATGCAGCATTAAAGAAAATTGCAGACAAGTTACTTAGGGAAAATCGTACTTGGGCTGATTTATCGATAAAAGAGTGTGAGCATCTTTCTGCCGTAGTAATTGAAGAAATCGCACCGTTATTACAAAGACAAATTTTATTAAGTTCTAATCGGAATTATTATTTGAAACAAAAGTTACAGCAAATCATTTTCCGTACGTCACTTATCCTTCGTGAACATGCGAAGTCCAGTGGATTTGTGCCAGTTGATTTAGAGGTTCCATTTGGTATGGGCGGGACAGGCTCACTTCCGCCGATGGAGTTTTCGTTGCCAAACGGTGTGAAAATGGAAGTTGTTGGTCGGATTGACCGTGTAGATAAAGCGGAAGACGAAAATGGTACCTTCCTTCGCATTATTGATTATAAATCGAGCACAAAAGCTTTAGATTTAACAGAAGTATATTATGGGTTAGCACTTCAAATGTTAACGTATTTAGACGTTGTTATTTCAAATGCGAATACGTGGATGAAAAAAGATGGAACGGCATCACCTGCTGGCGTTTTATATTTCCATATTCATAACCCGATTGTGGAGATGAAGGGCGACGCTTCAGAAGAAGAGATTGAAAAGGAAATTTTAAAGAAATTTAAAATGAAAGGTCTCGTACTAGGAGATGCGGATGTTGTTCGATTGATGGATAACAAGCTTTCAACGGGAAGTTCAGACATTATTTCTGCAGGTCTGAAAAAAGATGGTAGCTTTAGTGCGCGTTCTAGTATTGCAAGTGAGCAAGAATTTACAACCTTACAGCAATATGTACATCATACATTTGAAAACATCGGGAAAGACATTACAGAAGGTGTCATTGATATCGCACCGTATAAAATGGGGAACAAAGCAGCGTGTACATTCTGTAATTTCCGCTCAGTTTGTCAATTTGATGAATCACTTGAAGACAATCAGTTCCGTACATTAAAAGATATGAAAGATAGTGAAGCGATGGAGAAAATGAGAGAGGAGGTTGGCGGAGAATGATAGAGAATTGGCCAAAGAAACCTGAAGGTAGTCAATGGACAGATGATCAATGGAAGGCAGTCGTCAGAGATGGCCGTGATATTTTAGTAGCGGCGGCAGCGGGATCGGGAAAGACAGCTGTACTTGTAGAAAGAATTATTCGTAAAATTATTAATGCCGAGAATCCAGTAGATGTGGATCGCTTGCTTGTCGTAACATTTACAAATGCAGCGGCACAAGAGATGAAAAACAGAATAGGTGAAGCGTTAGAAAAAGTATTAATTGATGAGCCAGGATCAGGGCATGTTCGGAAACAGCTCAGCTTATTAAATAAAGCATCCATTTCAACCATTCACTCGTTCTGTTTACAAGTGATTCGAACGTACTATTATATGCTCGACGTTGATCCACGTTTTCGCATTGCTAATCAGACGGAAAATGAATTGTTAAAAGAAGAAGTATTAGATGACATATTAGAAGAGGAATATGGAATCGAAGGAAATGACATTTTCTTTGAACTAGTTGATCGATATACGAGCGATCGTAGTGATGATGACCTGCAGCGTATGATTTTAGCGCTTCATACGGAATCGAGGGCACATCCAGATCCAGAGAAGTGGCTGGATAAGCTTGTCGAAGCATATGATGTGGAAGGGAAAGCAATTGAAGACTTAACGTATGCAACTTATTTATTAGAAGATGTGAAGTTTCAGCTGGAAACTGCTGAAAAGCATATTCGGAAAGCAATTGAGTTAGCTATGCTTCCGGATGGGCCAGCGCCTCGCATTGAGACATTACAAGCGGACCTTGTGTTACTCGGGACGTTATCTAGTGCAGCACATCAGTCTTGGACAAGTGTATATGAAGCGATGCAAAATGTTTCGTGGCAAACGTTAAAGCGTATTAAAAAGAGTGATTACAATGAAGAGATTGTCAAACAAGTAGATTCACTTAGAAATAAAGCGAAAGATGAAGTGAAGAAGCTACAAGAAGAGTTGTTTAGCCGGAAACCAGAAAGCTTTTTACGTGATTTCAAGGATATGCACCCTGTACTAGAAAAGGTTGTTCAGATTGTAAAAGTATTTACTGAGCGTTTTCAAACGATAAAGCGTGATAAAGGAATGGTTGATTTCACAGATTTAGAGCATTTTTGCTTACAAATTTTAAGTGAACGTACGAACGATGGCGAGCTTCGTCCATCACCAGTTGCGCTTCAATATCGGAATAAATTTGCCGAAGTACTTGTCGATGAATATCAAGATACGAACTTTGTGCAGGAGTCAATTATTAAGTTTGTAACGAAAGACTTTGAACAAGAAGGTAATCTGTTTATGGTCGGCGACGTAAAACAGTCGATATACCGATTCCGATTAGCAGAGCCTGGCTTATTTCTAGGAAAGTATAAACGTTTTACACCTGAAGGAATAGACGGCGGGATGAAGATTGATTTAGCCAAAAACTTCCGCAGTCGTCATGAAGTACTAGCAGGTACGAACTTTATTTTTAAACAAATTATGGGTGAAACTGTCGGGGAAATCGATTACGATGCTGATGCTGAACTAAAGTTAGGTGCGAGCTACCCAGAAGGAGAAGATGTAGCAGCCGAACTGTTATGTATTCATCAATCTGAGGGAGAAGAATCGGTAGAGGGAGAAGACGGTGTAGAAGTAGAAAAAGCACAGCTTGAAGCACGTTTAATGGCGCAGCGAATTAAAGCGATGGTTGATTCAGGTTATGAAGTATATGATCGTAAAACAGATAGCATGCGCCCTGTGAAATACCGTGACTTTGTCATTTTACTTCGCTCGATGCCGTGGGCTCCGCAAATTATGGAAGAGTTAAAATTACAAGGCATTCCTGTTTATGCTGAGCTCGCGACAGGTTATTTTGAAGCGACAGAAGTGACCGTTATGATGAATGTGTTTCGGGTAATTGATAATCCGATGCAAGATATTCCGCTTGCTGCTGTGCTTCGTTCCCCGATTGTTGGGTTAAATGATGAAGAGCTTGCGATGTTACGTGCTCATGAGAAAAAAGGTTCGTTTTATGAAGTGATGTGTTCCTTCTTACAAGGCGCGCCGCTTGAAGAAGAGGCAGAATTACATGGGAAATTACAATGGTTCTATAATCTCTTGCAAGGGTGGCGTGAATTTGCGCGCCAGCAGTCTCTTTCTGATTTAATTTGGAAAGTATATCGTGAGACGGGTTATTACGATTTCGTTGGTGGTCTTCCAGCGGGAAAACAGCGTCAAGCTAACTTACGCGTACTATATGATCGCGCAAGGCAGTACGAAGCAACATCTTTCCGCGGGTTATTCCGTTTCCTTCGCTTTATTGAACGTATTTTAGAGCGCGGGGACGACATGGGAACAGCGAGAGCGCTTAGTGAACAAGAAGATGTAGTTCGAATTATGACGATTCATAAAAGTAAAGGGTTAGAGTTCCCAGTTGTATTTGTAGCGGGGCTTGGGCGCCGTTTTAATACACAAGATTTAATGAAACGATTCTTATTACACAAAGATTTCGGTTTTGGATCACAGTTTATTGATCCTCGTAAACGAATTAAATATACAACGTTATCACAACTAGCCATTAAACGTAAAATGAAGATGGAACTAATTGCGGAAGAGATGCGCGTATTATATGTTGCTCTAACGCGTGCAAAAGAAAAACTGATTTTAATTGGTACGGTGAAAGATAAAGAAAAAGAAATTGAAAAGTGGCTTGACTCGCGTGAACATACAGATTGGTTGTTACCGGATTACGTTCGTGCAGGAGCATCTTGTTACTTAGATTGGATTGCACCGTCACTATATAGACATCGTGATAGCGAAATGCTTCTTGAGCTTGGACAAGGAAATATACCAAATGAAATTTATGAATACGATGCGAGCTGGAAAGTGGAAGTGGTTGATGGTAGCACTTTACTTGCACCGGAACCAGTACAAGAAGAAAAGCAAGAATTGTTAGAAGCGCTTCGTGAGAAAAAACCTGTTCCTCTAGAAAGTGAACGAAAAGAAGAGGTGTATGCTCGTTTAACTTGGGAATATGCGTATGAAGGTGCAACAGCGCATCGGGCGAAGCAGTCTGTTACTGAGATAAAGCGGAATTATCAATCGGAAGATGGAAGTGATAATGCCTTTATTAAAAAACTTCGTACTCCTATAAAAACGCGTCCTCGTTTTATGGAGAAAAAGGGGTTAACTTATGCTGAACGGGGGACAGCTGTTCACGCCGTAATGCAACATGTTAATTTACAAAAACCGATCACGCTTGAAACCGTTGAAGAGCAAATTGCGGAAATGGTAAATAAAGAATTACTAACATTTGAGCAAGCAGAAGAAATTACGATTGATCGAATTGTAGCATTTTTTGATACAGATCTTGGTAAGCGTGTTTTAGCTGCGAAAAGTGTAGAACGTGAAGTGCCGTTTACGATGATGCTTTCAGCGGAAGAAGCGTATCAAGATTGGCAAAATCAGAGCAGAGAATCTGTACTTGTCCAAGGGGTTATCGATTGTATGATAGAAGAGGAAGACGGAGTTGTATTAATCGATTTTAAAACAGATACAATTGAAGGGAAGTTCTCAGGTGGATTCGATCAAGCAAAGCCGATTTTAGAAGAACGTTATAAAGTACAGCTTTCATTATATGCGAAAGCGTTAGAGAAAAGTTTACATCATCCAGTGAAAGAAAAGTGTTTATATTTCTTTGATGGAAATCACATAGTACATGTTGATTAACAAAGTAAGTGAAACATACATCAAAGTATAAATGTGAAAAAGGGGAAAGATGTAACTCTAGGAAGGGAGTATGTAAAATGGTAACTTCCAAAAAAAGTTTAAGAATTTGTGATAATGGACACCAATACTATAAAAGTAGCGATTGTCCTTCTTGCCCGATCTGTGAGAAAGAACGAAAACCGGAAAGTGGATTTCTTTCACTTCTCTCGGCACCAGCAAGAAGAGCATTGGAACACAATGAAATAACTTCTTTGCAGCAGCTCTCAAAATGTAGTGAGAAAGAGATTTTACAACTGCACGGTATGGGGTCAGCATCTTTACCTAAACTTAGAACTGCTTTGAAGGAAAGTGGGTTATCATTCAAAGGCTAAACAATAAGAATGATTACACTTATTGAAGCGCGAACAACAAAATCAAAAGAACGAAAAAAGTAGGAGAATAATTCTCCTACTTTTTTTAAGCCGTTCCAATTTGATCTTGATCTGCAACATCTGAATCGAATGTATTTGTTGCGCTGACACCGTTAAATGTATTAACAACAAAAGCAACATTTGATGCTCCTGAACCGTTATATGCCTTTGTATTTTCCTTAGGAGAGACATTATAGAAGTCACCTAAGTTAAAAGAGCCATTACTATTTTGAACAATGAGGTTTCCAACGACAGAGGGCATGTTATTCACCTACTTTATCAGTCTTCTTTAACATCACTATATGATTTATTTGTTGAAAGGTTCATCTGTAATATATTGACGGAGTTGGTGAATGCGTGAATTATTAAATGCATAGTCAACGGAGCCGATTTGAAAGCAGGCAGAATTTAATAAAGTACGAATCGTAACATCATTTACTTCAATGAAGGGACATTCATTTATAATATTCACTTTGACATCTGTCGATCTTTTGGGAATTGTAATATACTCATCTGTAAAGATTTTAAAAGCCTCGAAACTTCCTTCATCTTTTAAATAAAAAGGGATTTCTCGATGAACAATAAGTGCACGACTTTTTAATTCCATCTGTTTCGCATCGCCAACTTGAAAAACACTAGCAATCCCCATAGAAATAACTTTGGATTGATGAACAACTGAAATGTGCTGAAGCATAAAGCTCCCTCCTTAACCTGGAGTAGTAGGCGCGGCAGTTACGAGAGGTACAAATGGACCCTCGGTAACTGATTCGAAAGGTGTATCGAGAATAGAAGAGAGAATGAGAAGGTTCGCATCACCGATTAGAAAAAGTGCAGATGAAGATACCCCGTTCATTTTAATCTGACCAACTTTCATTTCACGATTTATCACGTTAAAATTCATATAAACTTACTCCTTTCGAAAATTGTTCGGTATGTGCTGAATAAAGGAAAGGAATGCTTTATCAATATCTTGTTTCATAGCTTGAATAATTGTATCTTTCATATACTGAGGATCTGATGTAATCTCTTCATACGGTTGTACTTGTGATAAATAGTAAGGAAGGCGATGTTCCATTTGTTTTTTTATATCATCGATCATCATTTGTCGATACATATCATCGAGTGGTGTCCGCTGTTCTTGTTCAAAATGAAGAATTCTATTATATGCTTCTTCATCTAAATAGCGATGCATTTCTTGAATAATGCCTTGATAAAAATCAGGAGTTGTTTGTGTTTCTGGATTTACTTTTAATGTTTCTGTATCCACCTCAAAATCTTCAATTTGTTGTCCTTTCGTTGCGAATGGATTTAAGCCGATATTTAACGTACCATTTAAGTTTTCTACTTTTAATTGATCGAATTTATATTCTACTTTTCCTATAGAAGAGGAGGGCCGGCCTTTTAGTTCATCAAGTTCTTCCCTTAATGTCTGTACTTGCTCTTCTAATGCATGAATTGCTTCTTGTTGTTTTTGAAGAACTTGTTGAAATTGTTGTAGGTAAATATATACATCTTGATTCACTGTGTGAAGCCTCCTTTTTTGAACAGGGAGGTGTGTTTCTGGGTGTTCTACATATAACTATTTTGATTTTCCAACATATAAGTTGTTGCTATGAAGAACAAAAGATGACATGGATGCATTTTTTCTCTTTGTTTTCACTTGGAATGGGACAGGAAAAGGATTTGACCGCTTCTATGCATGGCCGGATGCTCTCTCCCACCTAAAAAGAATGGCTTTATGTCGGTTTTTCAATTTGTATTTATATATGTTTATGACATAAAGAGCTTAAGAAGAACCCATCATCGGTTTAATAGAAATAATTTGTCCTTTTGATTTTAAGGGGCGAAGTGGCGCTGTAAATCCACCTGTATTGGAAAATTTAGATAATGCTTTAATGCTGCCGGCACTTCCAATTTGAAAAACGGAGGATGTTGTAATGCTCTCAATTCTTATCTTATTAATGATAATACTTTGCTGTACATAAAAGTTCACTTACGAATCGCCTCCTTTAGTTGGATCCAATTATAGCTTGATCGATTATGTCTGTATCATTGACTGTTGTCGCATTTTGATAATTGTATACTGAAATATTTTCACCCACATTAAAAGAACCAGCTCCTGCAAAAGCACGTGAGTAACTAATCGGTCTAATTGCAAATACATCTCCAACATGAAAAATACCACTTGATCCAATGTTAACGATATGAATATGTCCAACCATCGCTGGCATAGCAAACACCTTTCATAAATAAAATTTTTCTTGCTGTTATTATGCGTGTTCTATATGAAAAATCAAGATCCTTTTCTATTATTGTATGGGCGTTTTCATTAAAATGTGTCTTTTTTCAAATAAAAGACACACACTTCATTGTGTGTGTTCGTCTATAGTATAAGTTGAGGTAAAATCCGCTTTCAAAAGCCAAACCACATTTAAGAGCCTGTCCAGTTCTTGGCTACAATCCACTGTTTTTTGAGAAGTTATTCCGTAACGTTCAGCAAAATACATCATTTTCTCACGTTTTTTTTCAATCGCTTGCTCAAACATAGAATCGGCTCCATCTCTTTATAAATTTTAAGTATATATGTAGTACATATTATACAAAAGTTCCATAAAAAAGAAATAGCTTCGATAAAAAAAGTAAAAATTCTACATTTTATTCCAAAATAACATCGGACAGTGTGAAAAATGAAGAATCTTGTAAAAATTAAAATGTATTGGCAGGTTTTTTTTAAAGGAATGCGAATACAATTACATTGTATGAGTTTTAGGATGGAGAGTGGAAATCATGCGGTTTGTTACAGTGAAGAAGGAAGAGAAAGTATTTGTTGGCATTGTGGATGAGTATGAAGAAAAAGTGCTGCATATTAGAGAAGCACAGCGGCAAAAAGGCGAAAAGATTACAGTTCCTATTACAATGCTAGAGTGTATCGAAAAAGGAAATGCTTTTATTGAAAAGGTGGTAGAAATTATAAATTGGGCAAAGGAAAATGAAACGACGGCGTATTATCCATTGCAAGACGTTAAAACATTAGCACCTATTCCAAGACCAAGAAAGAATATTCTTTGCGTCGGAAAAAACTATCGTGATCATGCGATAGAGATGGGTGGAGAAGAGTCTATTCCGAAAGATATCATGATTTTCACAAAGGCGCCGACGACGGTTATCGGGAATGGAGAGAAAATTCACAGTCATCCGCATGCAACGAGTGAACTAGATTATGAAGGAGAACTCGCAATTGTGATTGGGAAACGCGGAAAACAAATTGCAAAAGATAAGGCGCTTGAATATGTTTTCGGTTATACGATTGTAAATGACATAACTGCTCGAGATATTCAAAGAAAACATAAACAATTTTTCTTAGGAAAAAGTTTTGATACATTTTGCCCAATGGGGCCGTATTTAGTTCATAAGACGGCTATTGAAACCCCGAATCAATTAGATATTGAAACAAGAGTGAACGGAGAGGTTCGGCAAACTTCAAATACTGCAAATATGATATTTTCAATAGAAGATATTATTTCTATCGTAAGTAAAGGGATGACGTTAGAGCCTGGGGATATTATTGCGACTGGAACACCAGCGGGAGTTGGGAAAGGGTTTATACCACCTAAATTTCTAAGCGCTGGTGATGAAGTGACAATAACGGTGCAGCATGTTGGAACGCTTCAAAACCTGGTCAAATAGTACGTTATATATTTGGCTCATCCCTATTTTATTTGCATTTCATAATGCTGAGGAATATTATTTTTTCCCTGAAATGAAATATTTCCAACCGATTCGTATGGAAGAAAACGCGGGGCAAAAACAATATTTCTTCATTGCATTATGTTTGTTAACAAGCATTGTCTTTCTGTTTGTGTGTATTCATTCTATATTTAAAAAGAAAGTCACGCTTTATATATTGCTCGTTATACAAGCGATGATTTTGATGAATGGGTTGTTTCATATCACTGGGGCAATTTTGACAGAAAGATATGTTCCAGGATTGGTAACGGCAGTGATATTCATTATACCTTTTTCATTGTTTTGGTTTCGGAGAGGGATAAGAAATGATCGGTGGGAATTGAAACATGTGATTGTCTCCTGTATAGCAGGTGTGTTGCTTCTATTTCCGGTTATCGTTGGGATATTGCTTTTCTCAAAAATGATTGTTTCATGAAACAAGCTGCCTCGTAAGAGACAGCTTGTTTTGATTAAGATAATACCGCTTTAATTTTTTGGAATGCCCACTCTAGGTCTTCCTCAGAAATAACAAGAGGTGGTGCGATACGAATTACATTTTCATGTGTTTCTTTACATAATAAACCCGCTTCTTTTAATTTTTCGCAATATGGACGAGCAGGCTCGTTCAATTCGATTCCGATAAATAATCCTTTACCACGGATTTCTGTGATCATAGGATTATCAATTTCTTTTAATTGTCCTACTAATTTTTCACCTAATTGAAGAGAACGCTCTGTTAATTTCTCATCTAATAATATGTCAAGAGCTGCAATAGAAACAGCACATGCAAGTGGATTACCACCGAATGTAGAGCCGTGAGAACCTGGTTCGAATACGCCTAAAATATCGCGATTTGCTGCAACGCAAGAAATTGGGAATACGCCGCCGCCAAGTGCTTTACCAAGTATGTACATGTCAGGAATTACGTTGTCCCAATCACATGCAAATAGTTTACCAGTACGACCTAAACCAGTTTGAATTTCGTCAGCTACAAATAAAACGTTTTCTTTTTTACATACATCGTATGCTTCTTTTAGGAATCCAGCTGGTGGAATGTTAATTCCTGCTTCTCCTTGAATTGGTTCTAAAATAAATGCAGCTGTATTTGGTGTAATTGCAGCTTTTAATGCTTCTAAATCACCGTAAGGAATCACAATAATGCCAGGAAGCATTGGTCCGAAGCCACGTTTGTATTCTTCATTGGATGACATGGAAACTGCTCCCATTGTACGACCATGGAAGTTATCTTCACAAACGATAATTTCAGCTCTATTTTCTTCAACCTTTTTCACATCATATGCCCAGCGACGTGCTGTTTTGATTGCGGTTTCAACAGCTTCCGCACCTGTATTCATTGGAAGTACCATATTTTTATTTGTTAATTCCGCTACTTTTTCGTACCAAGGACCTAATTGATCACTATGGAAGGCACGTGAAGTTAACGTAACACGGTTTGCTTGTTCAATTAAAGCGTCAATAATTTTCGGATGACGGTGTCCTTGGTTTACCGCAGAATATGCACTAAGTAAGTCCATGTAGCGGTTTCCTTCAGGATCTTCTACCCAAACTCCGTCTGCTTTCGAAATTACGATTGGTAGCGGATGATAGTTGTGAGCTCCATATGTGTCTGTTAGTTCGATAATATCTTTTGTTTGAATCATGATTGTTCCCCCTTTTGTTATTACAAGAAGTTTATAAATACTCTAAATATTATATCATTTAAATGTAAAAAAGCGAAATATTTCCTGAAAAGAAGTGGACATGGTATCATATAAAGTGAAAAAGTGTGAAAAGAGGAGGTTGGGATATCGTGACAACACACATGCATATTACAGCGTGGGCATTAGGGCTTATTTTATTCTTTGTGGCGTATTCTATGTATACGGCAGGAAGAAAAGGTAAAGGCGTACATATGGGGCTTCGTCTTGTGTATATCATCATCATTGTAACGGGTTTCTTACTGTATCAAAGCATTATGAAAACAGCAACAGGGAACATGCATATGTGGTATGGCCTAAAAATGTTAGTTGGTGTTTGGGTTATTGCTGCAATGGAAATGATTCTTGTGAAAACAAGTAAGAAGAAACCAGCAGGGGCGTTTTGGGTTCAATTTATTATTGCGCTTGTTATTGTACTATATCTTGGATTACGATTACCGATGGGATTTTCACCATTTGCGTAAAATAGAACCATCTTATTTTTCTGTAAAGGAGAATAAGATGGTTTTTGTTTAATGGTTTGTCAAATTTGAACTTATATGAAATGAAATGCATTTATGAGGTTTGATTACGGAAAAGATAGAGACGAGGTATAGCTATTGTAATAAAAATAAGAAGAATCGCTCGTTCTATAGAGAATGAGTGATTCTTCTTATTTTTGTATTCACGTAGATTCTATATGTAGTTGTTCCCCGTTTGTTTTTGTAAATTGAAATATATTCTTATTACAAGTGGAATACCGAACGTAATGATGGTGCAACGAGCAAATCATTTCTTCGTTATCAAATAATAGAAGGTTTACACCTTCACAAGGCCCTTCTTTCGGCTGAAACGATAAGAAATTATGACAATATATACAGTCATATAAAGAATAATTGAAGGACTGCAATGTTTCTGCAAATAACGCAAAAGCGGAATCGGATAGTTCTTCTAACCATTCATGATAACTGAGTAGTAATTTTTTACGAATTCGTATCATTTCACCATTTTGCAATGGATGATGTTCATTTGCAATTTGTAATATGTTTTGTTCGTAGAATCTTGCCGGTAGCCAATTGTTGTTATATAAAACTTCAAATCCATCCTCAATAATATCCTCAAGCAAAAATGCTTCATCATTTTCATCATCAAAGAATATCCATTCATTGTTTATATATTCCACATTCCCAATTGTATGAGCACGCGGTTGATTATACAAAATATGTTTGCGTTGTTTCATTCGTGATTTCTCCTTTTATAGAAGTAGTTATTCCTGTTATGGACAGTTCAGGCATTCTTTATAACTATGGAACACCTAAAGAAAGGTGGGCATAGAATAAAAACATGCTTCATACAGTGAATTTTTTATCCGGACGGCGAAATTCCGTCTGGATCATTAGCCCTCATCAATTAGGCTTTTACGTGCAGTTGTTTCAGTTCAGCCTTTTTGGTTCTATTTGGGTTTTGAACGGAGTAAAGTTATACGGATATAGGATAGGAAGGATGATTTATATGTGCGGGATTACAGGATGGATTGATTATAAGCGGTCGTTAGAAGGTGAAAGAGAAACGGTTACGAAGATGGCAGAAACACTTGCAAAGCGCGGTCCAGATGATACGAATGTCTGGATCAAAAGGCATGTTGCTTTTGGGCATAAACGTTTAATTGTGGTTGATCCTGAAGGCGGGAAACAGCCGATGACATGTACATGTATGAAAGAAGAAGAGTATTACACAATTTGTTATAATGGGGAACTTTATAATACAGAAGATATTCGTAAAGAATTAATGCAAAGAGGTTATAGATTTAAAGGGCATTCTGATACGGAAGTATTATTAGCGTCTTATATCGAATGGAAAGAAGAATGTGTGAATCATTTAAATGGAATATATGCTTTTGCAGTTTGGGATGAGAAAAAAGAACAAGTGTTTATTGCACGGGATCGATTAGGTGTGAAACCATTATTTTATAAATATGGAAACGGAAGATTATTGTTTGCTTCAGAATTAAAAGCTATTTTAGCTCATCCAGATGTAAAGACAGAAGTTACGACAGAGGGACTATCAGAAATATTTGGATTAGGACCGTCTCGAACACCTGGACATGGTATTTATGCAGGAATTCAAGAGCTACGTCCAGGTCATGTTCTTACTTTTTCAAAAGATGGTTTATGTATATGGCGCTATTGGAATGTTGAGAGTAAAAAACATGAACATTCATTTGAAGAAACAGTAGAACAAGTACGGTTCCTGCTTAAGGATGCAATTACAAGACAATTGGTTTCAGATGTACCGTTATGTACATTTTTGTCGGGTGGGGTAGATTCAAGTGCCATTACAGCGTTTACGGCAATGGCATATGAAAGAGAAGGAAAAGGGAAGTTGCATACGTATTCGATTGATTATGAAGATAATGAAAAATATTTTAAAGCAAATGCTTTTCAACCAAATTCGGATGCACCATTTATTGATTTGATGACAGAAACATTTGGTACAATTCATCACCGCTGTGTGATTTCCAATGAACAGTTAGCGGAGTATTTAACAGAAGCAGTACTCGTTCGCGATTTACCTGGTATGGCAGATATCGATTCTTCATTATTATGGTTTTGCCGAGAAATTAAACAAGATTTTGTCGTCGGTTTGTCGGGCGAATGTGCCGATGAAATCTTTGGAGGTTATCCATGGTTTTACCGGGAAGATGATTTGCAATCAAGTGCATTCCCTTGGATGCGTTCTACAGAGGCACGCGAACAACTTCTGAAAAAAGAATGGCGTGATAAATTAAAACTGCAAGAATATGTACAACGACGCTACGAAGAATCTATACAGGAAGTGCCGGTTTTAGAAGGAGAAAGTACAATTGAAGCAAAAAGACGACAATTATTTTATTTGAATATGGTTTGGTTTATGACGACATTATTAGACAGAAAGGATCGTATGAGTATGGGAGCGAGCCTAGAAGTACGTGTTCCATTTGCGGATCATCGTCTTGTCGAATATGCGTGGAATATTCCTTGGGAAATGAAAATGTATAAAAATCGCGAAAAAGGTCTATTACGTAAAGCATTAGAAGGTGCATTACCAAATGATATATTGTACAGAAAGAAAAGTCCGTATCCAAAAACGCACAATCCGCACTACACAGAAGCAGTAACAGTGTGGTTACAGAATCTGTTAACAGATAAAAACTCAATTTTGCATGAGTTGTTTGATAAAGAACAATTACAAGGGTTGATTCAATCAGGTGGTAGTGCGTTTCAAACGCCATGGTTTGGTCAGTTGATGACCGGGCCACAACTATTGGCACATTTGGCACAAATTCATGTGTGGTTTAAGGAGTATGGGGTAAATATTAAAGAATAGTGAAAAGTGGCTCACAATCATTGTGAGCCGCTTTTTTTCGCTATTTAACTTGAATATACATTTCCAGAATATGGGCCATTTATCTATTCTTAATGTCTCAAAGGAATAACTAATTTGAAAATTTATTAAAATAAAAATATAACAAAAATGTAACAAAAATTAATTTTAATTCATTTTTGTTTCGGGTAAATGAAAAATATTACAAATATATTACAAAAAATGTTGATTATATTGAAACGTCGTAATATAATTCTCCTTGTGGAAATAAAAACACAAATTATTCATTATTTGGGGGATATGGAAAATGAAGAAAACTATTTTACCAGTTTTAATGTCTGCAATGTTTGTAGTTCCTGCAGTATCTCATGCTGAAAACCAAGAAGCTGTAAAACAACTTGCTCCAAAAACAGAACAGGCAATGCAGAAAACAGGTTGGGTAAAAGAGGGGAATACATGGTATTTCTATGATCAAAATGGTGTGAAGAAAACAGGGTGGTTAAAAGATAATGGTGCATGGTATTACTTGAATGCGGATGGGGCAATGAAAAGTAATAGCTGGTTAAGTGATGGAGGAAAGTGGTACTACTTTGCTGAAAGTGGAGCAATGAAAACGGGTAATATTTTTAATCAAGGTTCATGTTATTTATTAGGAGCAGACGGTGCGTTATATACGAACGAAGGCTGGGTTCAGTACGAAGGAGAATGGTATTACGTTCACCAAGGAGGAAACTTACACGAGGGCTATCTTGAATATAATGGTAAGATATACTACATGAATCCAGGCTCTGGAGATATGAAAGTAAACAATTGGATAGGTTCACATCCTGATGGTAATTATTTCTTATCTGATGGAGCAATGGCAACTGGTTGGAATTTGATTAATAATGAATGGTACTACTTCGAAGAAAGCCGGACGCATTTTAATACTCATAATGGTTGGCTAAGTTATAAAGGAAGCTGGTATTACTTTGTGGCTTCTAAGATGCAAACAGGTTGGATTGAAGATAATGGGAATTGGTACTACCTGAATGCAGATGGAACGATGAAAAGCACAGCTAATGGGTGGAACGAAGGTTGGTTAGATGAGGGAGGAAAGCGTTACGTTTTCGCTGACAGTGGTGCCATGTGGACAGGGAAAATGTGTGAAGGAGGTACTTGTTGGTACTTCAATCCAGATGGATCAATGTTTACAGGCTGGAAATTAATTGATGGTGAATGGTATTACTTTGATGATAAAACTGGAGCAAGCCACGCAGGTTGGCTAAGTTATAACGGGAAATGGTATTACTTTTATGATGGCCCGATGACAACAGGCTGGGTGCAAGAAAATGGCACATGGTATTACATGAATACAGATGGAACGATGAAAACAGGATGGCTACAAGAAAATGGCACATGGTATTATTTACAGTCTAGCGGTGCGATGGCAACAGGTAAACATTTCATTGATGGGAAATGGTATTCATTCAAAGATAACGGCGCTATGATGTAACGAAAGTTTTTTTATGAGTATGTAGGATACTAGATACATATTTTAAGAGATTTTTACAATGAAAGAAGACACTTGTTAGAGTGTCTTCTTTATCATTTTAACCGAGAAGACTCACTCCTCTAAACGAAGTGAAGGTAGGGGTAGTTGAATATTCTCTATGAATCTATAGAAGAGAAATAAAAAGGGACAGACCTTCCAAGGGAAGAGATCTGTCCGAGAGTAAATATAGTTAATGAATCAATTCCTCATTTAGCAAACACATGATTCCCAATTACTGCAACAGTTTGGCGTGTCGTAATCCATTTGTCGGTAGAGGTTTTTGGATTATAAAAATAAAGCCAATCAGAATTAATTCCTTTAGTAGAAATTGCTTCTTCTACCGCCATTCTCGCTTCGGGGGTTGCTGGTTGATCAATTCTTCCATCTGTAACTGGTGTAAAGGCATAGCCGTATTTAATAGGTTCATAAATAACATCGGTAATTGTATTTGGAAATCCTACTGCATCAACGCGATTTAATATAACTTTGGCCACTGCGACTTTCCCAGCGTAAGGCTCTCCTCCGGCTTCGGCAGTGACCAAACGAGCCATTAAGTCCAGTTCTTGTTCTGAAATACCTGTCGTAATAATTAAGTGTTGACCTGCATAAATCCGATCGCCGTTTGTATTGTTAGCTTGTCTAATTGATTGTATGGATACATTGTATCGTTTTGCGATAGCTTCTAATGTATCTCCTCGTTGAACTTGATAAACAATTTGAGCTGAATGATTTGAAGCTGCCACATCTTTTTGTTGTGTAGATTCGCTTGATGAAGGCGAGACAGGAATGGTTAATTGTTCTCCAATATAAATTCGATCATTCGTCTTATGATTCGCTTGTTTAATGGCTTGAAGTGAAACTCCATAGTGGGTGCTGAGATCCCAGAGAGTGTCATTCTTTTTAACAGTATAAACCGTTGCGGCATTAGCTGTTCCTTGATTAGATACGAGTGTAATTGTTGCAGCAGATATAGGTAGCAAATGTTTCACCTTATGTAACTTCATTCGAAAAAACCCTCCTGAAAATAGTTGAGATATACTTAGTTACGAATAAAAATTCATAAACTAGAATGTTTATTGATTATTCGTGGTTAAGTCATTTATGTACTAACAAATTGAATGAGTATCGTCATTAATTGTGTATCAACATATTAATGATCTTTATGTAACTGAATATCTTAATGATCTTATATCTTGCGTATAATTTTTATTCATTTGTTATTCATTTTATTTTGATTTTAGAATGTTAACTGTTACATTTTTATCTCGCTATTTGCGGACAGTAAGACCCTATCTCAAAATTCAGTGGAAGCAAACTAGAATATGACAAATGATATTAAATAAATTGTCAAATAAAATTAAAAATCATATTATAAATAATACTTATTTATAATTATTATTTTGACGTACTCATTATCGATTGGTATACTGGAAACGAATGTTCTTGAAAAAGATTCTCATTTCTGATATTGAGGTGAATATAGATGAATAAGAAGAAAATAGGTTTACTTGTGATGGCGTACGGAACACCAGAATCACTTGAGGATGTAGAGGCGTATTATACGCATATTCGTCATGGACGTAAACCATCTCAAGAAGCGCTTGATGATTTAGTGGGGCGTTATAAAGCGATTGGTGGTATTTCACCACTTGCGAAAATTACAAAGGAACAAGCTAGAAAATTAACAAATGAGTTAAATAAGAGTTTTTCAGAATTTGAATTTGTATGTTATTTGGGACTAAAACATATCGCTCCATTTATTGAAGATGCGGTGGAAGAGATGAAGCGGGATGGTATTGAGGAAGCAATTAGTATTGTGTTAGCACCTCATTATTCAACTTTTAGTATTAAAGCGTACAACGAGCGTGCCCAAAAGATTTCTGAGAACATAAATGGTCCTGTTATAGAGCCGATTGAGCAATGGTACGATGAACCGAAATTTATTGTGTATTGGGCAAACCGAATAAAAGAAACATTTACTAGAATTACAGACGGGGAGAAAGCTGTTGTAATTTTTTCAGCGCATAGTTTACCGGAGAAGATTATTGCAGCAGGAGACCCGTATGTGAAGCAACTACAGCATACGGCAGATTTAATTGCTGAAGCAGCAGGTATTCAAAATTATACAATTGGCTGGCAAAGTGCAGGAAATACACCAGATCCATGGATTGGACCAGATGTACAAGATGTAACGAAAGATTTATACGAAAAGCATGGTTATGAATCTTTTGTATACTGTCCTGTCGGGTTTGTGGCAGAACATTTAGAAGTGCTGTATGACAACGATTATGAATGTAAAGTTGTAACGGATGAACTAGGTGCATCCTATTTCAGACCAGCTATGCCGAATGCTCAAGACTTATTTATTGATTGTTTAGTAGAAATTGTTTCCAAAAAAGTGAATAAAATAATTGACAAAAAAATAATTTTAAATAATAATTAAATTATAATGATTTTAAATAAGTAATCATTATTATGAAATAATAGGAGGTTCCTCTTGATGAATCCAAATAATCGCTTAACAACAAACCAAGGTGCTCCGGTAGGGGATAACCAAAATTCTCGTACAGCTGGTCGCCGTGGACCGGTATTATTAGAAGATTATCATTTAGTAGAAAAACTTGCTCATTTTGATCGTGAACGTATTCCAGAACGTGTTGTTCATGCGCGTGGCGCAGGTGCTCATGGTGTTTTCGTAACGAAAAATAGCATGAAAGCATATACGAAAGCAGCGTTTTTACAAAACGAGGGAACAGAAACACCTGTATTCGTTCGTTTCTCAACGGTTATTCATGGGCAAGGTTCTCCGGAAACAGCTCGCGACCCACGTGGTTTCGCTGTAAAGTTTTATACAGAGGAAGGAAACTATGATATCGTTGGTAACCATTTACCAGTTTTCTTCATTCGTGATGCAATTAAATTCCCTGACATGGTGCACTCTTTAAAACCAGCACCAGATACAAATATTCAAACTCCAGATCGTTACTGGGACTTCATGACTTTGTCTCCAGAGTCTACACACATGATGACATGGGTATTCTCTGATTACGGTACTCCTGCAAACTATCGTCAAATGGAAGGTTTCGGTGTACATTCATTTAAATGGATTAGTGCAGAAGGTAAAATTGTTTATATTAAATATCATTGGAAACCACAGCAAGGTGTTCGTAACTTGAGTGCAAAAGAAGTAGAACAAGTACAAGGAAAAGACTTCAACCATGCAACTCGTGATTTGTTTGATGCAATCGAGCGCGGAGATTATCCAAAATGGGATCTTCACGTACAGGTAATGCAACTTGATGAAATGGATTCTTTAGACTTTGATCCATTAGATCCAACAAAAGTATGGCCAGAAGATCGCTTTCCATTAATAGAAGTCGGAACAATGACGTTAAATCGCAACCCACAAAACTTCTTTGCAGAAGTAGAGCAAGCTGCGTTTACTCCAAGTGCGACTGTACCTGGTATTGAACCGTCTGAAGATAAATTATTACAAGGACGTTTATTCTCTTATCCAGATACACAGCGATACCGTCTTGGTGCGAACTACTTACAAATCCCTGTAAACTGCCCATATGCAGCTGTTCGTAATCAACAACGTGATGGTGCAATGCAAATGAATCAACAACCATCAACAATTAACTACGAGCCAAGTCGTCATGCTGAAAATCCAGTTGAGGATCCAGCATACCGTGATTCAACTATGAAGCTTGAAGGTTATGTATCTCGTGAAAAAATCGATAAATCAAACGACTTCCAGCAAGCGGGTGAGCGTTACCGTTCATTCTCTAAAAAGGAACAAGATAACTTAATTGCCAACTTAACAAACGATTTAAAAGATGTGCATGAGCAAACGAAATTACTTGCAATCTGTAACTTCTTCCGTGCAGATCGTGATTACGGTATGCGCTTAGCAAAAGCATTAAACGTTGATATTTCAGCGTATGTAGGAAATCCTAAGAAATAATAATATTCCTGGTTCTATTTTATTCTCAAATTTTAATTGCTATATGTGTCTACTAATATAATGAATAAAAAGACGGCTGAATTTTCAGTCGTCTTTTCTTTTAAAATACTTATAAGAACTTTATTTTTTATTAGATTTTTTACTTTCTAAATTTGAATTTAAAAAGAGATAAACCTTTTTCTATTATAAAAGTTATATACTTATAAAATGCATTACTTAGCCTCTTTTTGTATTGCCACCTCGCCTAGTGATTTCTCACTATATTCATAAGCCTTCTCCCCATGCATCGAAATATCGAGCCCCATTTGCTCTTCATGCTCATGCGCGCGAACGGGAAGGAAGAAACTAATTCCTTTAATAATGGCGTACGTCATCACGATTGTAAATGCATAAGTCGCTCCAATTGCAGCTAGCTGTTTCCAAAGGAGTACGGCATTTCCATAAAATAATCCATCAGCGCCGCCGCTATTTACAGAAGTGGTTGCAAATAGTCCTGTTGCAATGCCGCCCCATGTTCCGCCGATACCGTGACATCCAAATGCATCAAGTGCATCATCATAGCCAAGTTTATGTTTTAAAAAGAAGACAGCTCCGAAGCAAAGAACGCCTCCGATCGCTCCGATTAAAAGAGCGGAGAAAGGAGTGACGAATCCGCAAGCTGGTGTAATAGCAACGAGGCCTGATACAGCGCCGCAAGCCGCTCCCATTACAGTCGGTTTTGATTGGAAGAACCACTCTGCTAAGATCCATGTTAAGGCGGAAGCTGCGGCTGCGGTATTTGTATTAATGAATGCGGTCAGTGCTACATCGTTCAGTGTAAGGGCGCTACCGACGTTAAACCCGAACCATCCAAACCATAATAAGCCTGCGCCTAAAAGTGTAAAGGGGAGATGGTGAGGAGAAGATCCGTTTACGTCTTTTCGCTTACCGAGGAAAATCGCTAATACAAGCCCAGCGACACCGGATGTGATATGGACAACGTTACCGCCAGCGAAATCTAATGCTCCGAGTTCGCGAAGCCATCCGCCAACGCCCCATACCCAATGGGCAACGGGATTATAAACGATTGTCGTCCAAATAAGGATGAAAATGAGAAAAGCAGAAAATCGCATTCTTTCAGCGAATGCTCCTGAAATGAGCGCTGGTGTTAAGATTGCAAACATAAGTTGAAACATCATAAATAAATTGTGAGGAATAGTAGCGGAGTAGTCTGCGTTTGGCGCGTAAGTTACGTTTTGTAAGCCGAACCAATCTAATGTACCAATGACGCCATTCCAATCTGGCCCGAATGATAAAGAATAACCGATAAAAATCCATTGAATGGAAACAATCGCCATCGCGCTATAGCTATGCATTGTAGTACTCAGTACATTTTTGCTACGAACCATCCCGCCGTAAAACAGTGCCAAACCTGGCGTCATAATCATAACTATTACCGTCGCTAAAAATAAAAACACAGTATCTCCCATGTTCATTCTTTTCCCCTCCTATAATGTTATAAAATATTACATTCAATGTTATGTTTCATATCATATTCAATAATAAATAAAAAATCAACATATTTTTCAGAAAATTTAAAATGTTACGTGAGAAAACCTAACATGTCGTTTGTGTAAGTGCGGTTTGTTCGGAAAATTGATATACTATTCTTACAATTAAAAAGAAGTTGGGGGATATTATGTGAAGAAGATATGGAGAAGAGGAGTGTTGATTTGTTTTTGTATGGTATTTGCTTTCTTAGCGCCTATACATACATTAGCGGAAGAAAAAAGAGAGTGGCAAGATGAAGTAGTATATTCTATTATGGTTGACCGTTTTAATAATGGAGATGCAAAAAACGATAAACAGCTTGATGTAGGGAATTTAGAAAGATACCAAGGGGGAGATATACAAGGGATTGTAAAGCGAATAGATTACATAAAAGAGATGGGATTCACTACTATTATGCTTTCGCCAATTTTTAAAGGTGAAACGTATGATGGGTATGGTATGGTTGATTTGCAAAAAGTGAATGAACATTTTGGGTCAATGCAAGATGTGAAACAACTTGTACAAGAAGCACATAAACGAGATATGAAAGTGGTGTTTCAGTTTGTTGTAGAAAAAGAGCAAGAAACGCTTATTGATTCGATAAAATGGTGGATGAAAGAAGCAAACATAGATGGAAGTTATCTTATGCATAGTAAAGAAATATCTCGTGCCTTTTTAAATACAGTAAAACAAAGTGTTCAAGGAATAAAAAAAGATTTCCTCGTTATGACTGATGAGGGAGAGGGTATACATAATGAGTACTATAAGCACATAACAGATGTCTTTACGAAAACGGATACACCTATTAAACCACTTTATGACGTTAGTTTAATCGAAAATGGTAAAGTAACAAGTAATTTTTTAGATAATCAAGACACAAAGCGGTTTGTCAGAATCGCGAAAGAGAAAGCATATTATCCGCCGGCTCGTTTAAAACTTGCGCTTACTTATTTATATACAACACCAGGGATGCCGATTGTTTACTACGGAACGGAAATTGCGCTTGATGGCGGGGGAGTGCCAGATAATCGCCGCTTAATGGATTTTAAAACAGATGAAAAGTTTTTACAGTATGTAACGAGATTGGGAGAGATTCGTCAAAAATTCCCCTCTCTTCGCCGTGGGACATTTGAGTTGTTATATGATAAGACTGGAATGAGTGTGCTAAAAAGGACGTATAAAGATGAAGTGACACTTGTTGCAATTAACAACACGAAAGAGACGCAAAAAGTTTCACTTTCGGCAAATGAGATAGGAGAAAATCGAGAATTAAAGGGATTATTGGAAGATGAAATCATTAGAGAAGAAGATGGGAATTATTATCTCGTATTGAAGCGAGAAGAAGCAAATGTATATCAAGTTAGAGAAAAAACAGGGGTTAATTGGCTTTTTATCTCTTTACTAATTGGGGTAAATGTTTTGTTTATTGCTTTTTTAATCGCGGTAAAGAAAAAGAAGAAATAATAGGAGAGGGTAGGTTTTAGACTATATACAAGCCGTAGTTATGAAAATAAAAGGAGATTATGAAGAACACCTCCAATTGTTAGACACAGTTTAACAATTGGAGGTGCTTTTTAATTTACAATCGAAGAGAAGTTAAAGGCTGTAAAACGTTATTTAAACCGTTCGGAGATCCGAAAAGACATCGCAGATTCTATTTAAGTAGCTCCTCCTGTTCTGCGGGCATGGGTTCAACAGTATCAATTTCATGGTGAAAAAGCTTTTTATGCTTTAGTATGTAAATGTAATTGCCGCCAATGAGTACCCTTTTTGTGCATTATACGGTTCTATTTGATAAATTTGTTTTTTGGCTTATTCTTTATCTCGCCTATTTACTAAACTACTACCACTTGCAAAATTGGATGGATTCTCCTGAATACAAAACTAATGTTTATTTATTTTAGTAGGTGTCTCTCATAGTTCCTAGGATAAAAAGACATACCTATAGTTTAATAACCTTTAATTTTGCAAGCGTTTTCATTTTTAAGAATCATTATAAGCTACATTTTCACGAAACATCTGTTAACATTATATAGGGCTATTAAGGTATCTTGAATATTAAGTATTAGCTACTACCTTCTATAAATTTTAATAATAAGCCTCTACTATTTGTAACTTATTTGTGTTTTACTTTCAATATGTAGAGTCCTAAAACAACAAATGATATTCCTATATATGATGTAATTGGAAATTTTCCTCCTGTTGATGGTAAGTAATATTGTTCTTGACTTACATGCTCTTTTTCTTCTGTGTACTCTTTATTTTGTATATCATCAGATTGTTTAGTGTTTTTATATGTATCATGTATTTTTGTAACTTGCAGCTCGTTTTTTATTTTTTTATTCTTTATTTCTATTTTTGCTATTTCGCCGTTCTTTACTTCCATTCTCTGTATTGTAGGGTCCAGTACATAACCCTCTGGTGCCTGAATTTCCTTTATAATATATGTACCAATAGGAAGCTGATTTAATAGTGCAACTCCATCTTTAGTTGTAGTGATTTCTTTCCTGAAATCGCCATTTTCACTTGCAACCTCAAATACCGCTCCTTTTAAAGTTTCTCTATTCTCTCCTACCTTCGTAATTTTTAGAGATCCTAATGATTCCCATTGTACTGCTATATCAGTACTACTTTTTTCACTCATTCTTGGCAATAAAGCTGTGGTATTTTGAACCTTTTGTTTGCCATCAAAAATAACTGCTTGTAAACTTTGCAATTTTGTATGTACTCTTAGTTTGAAAGTTCCATTTGTCGATTTTTTTGGAATTAAAATTTTAAATTTTTCCTTTATAGAGAATTCATTCTTTTCTTCACCTTGTTCATTTGAAATTTTCACTCCTTCTGGTGCCCCCTCCAATTGAACGGAATATACTCCAGATAAGGCATTTGATTGAACCGTATATAATTTGGTTTCAAGATAGTCCCCATTTTGCTCTACTGTCTGTTTTTCATTAGGTATTATGTTTAAGTATGTTTCCTGTACTTCAGTACCTTTAGAAGCTTTGTCTATCAGCTGTTTTACAAGATTATATACCGGTTGGTTCTCTGGTTTTGAATCAGCAATTTCGATTTTTTTAGATGCAACCCAGATAGCTAATTGAGTTGCATAGTATGCTTCCTCTTTTGTAGAAACTCCCAGTTCAGCTGGTGTTTTTTGAGGATAGCCATAAAGTAAAACACGATATACAAAATCATTTTCTTTCCCGATTTCAGGAAGTTCCTCTCCGTTTGGTGAATTCAAATCAGGTGATAAACAATATGCAACATCTTTTGATGAAGTTTTTAAGAGATCTGCCTTTATTTTTACTTCAGCACCTTTGAATTTAATGTGATTCCAGTTAATTTGAAACTTTTCTTGATGTATTATCTCAGCTGCTGCTTGTGGAATAGAAACTCCTAGCAACATAATGATTAAACTTATAATTCCAAACCATTTTGTTAATACTTTGCGTTTCATTTCATTCCCACCATTCATTAAAGTTTTAGTAATAAATATGTACATGTTAATTTTTCTTACTTCGGATATTTCGGTTTGATTATTCTGAAAATTTAAATTAAAATAATGATTATTTTAGAATCTTATAATGTCTGACAATATTTGTTGACTTATCTGAGCTATAACCTTTATTAAGATTACTATGTATTGGACTAACTTTCTTGATATAAATATTATTCTATACTATTAAAAATCTTTTCAAAAAAATGAGTTTTGAAAGGTGAAATCTAGCTGTTTGAAAATAAACACAATTAATAATTCGTTTATTAGATAAACGTTTTTGGTATTCAATCCGCTCTTTAAAATTACCTTTATTTATTTTCTGAAAATTTAGCCATATTTTATGTTTATTATATTCAGAAAATAGATGGTTTGCAATCTGTTTTCGTATGCAATATTGCATACGAAGTTATTGTATTTTTATGTTATAATTTATAATTTTATATATAAGGAATATCATGGGTAGAATAATGGATTTTATTTAGTTAGAAGGTGAAACAATTTTTTCCTGTAAAAATAGAAGTGATTAATGAGAATATTTGAAAAATAGGTATAATCCGGATAAATTTCAATTATAGACAAAAGTAGATGGTTATCGATACGTTCGGTTCTGGGGGCTGAAGTCTGTCCAAATGCAGGTCTATCTCATTGTAGCGTGCCAAAATATGAAAAAATAGCGCTTCATCTGACCAAAAAGGGTTAGGTAAAGCGCTATTTTACATATGTTTATCATTTTTTATTGTTTTTCTATTAACGATAGTTAATGAATTGTACGTCGATTGGTAAATCAGCGCTACGAACCGCTGCGATTACTGCTTGTAAGTCATCGCGGCTTTTTGCTGTTACGCGTACTTGATCATCTTGTACTTGTGTTTTCACTTTTAATTTTAACTCTTTAATAATGTTATTAATTTTCTTCGCGTTATCTTTATCGATACCTTGTTGCAGTGTTGCACGTTGACGTACTGTGTTACCAGTAGCGCTTTCTACTTTTCCGTAGTCTAAGTTTTTAATTGGTACTTCGCGTTTAACTAGTTTTGAAATAAGAACATCTTTTACTTGATCTAATTTAAATTCATCATCAGAAGTTAAAACGATTACTTCTTTTTCCAATTTAATATCACTTTTGCTTCCTTTAAAGTCATATCGATTTTGAATTTCTTTTAATGCGATGTTAATAGCATTTGTTACTTCTGGTAATTCTACTTTTGAAACGATGTCAAAAGAACTATCTTTTGCCATAGTAAGCACCTCCAAATTAAATTCCATCTCTTATTATAGTGAATTTTTGCGAGTTGGACAAATAAAGGAAAATTCGTGTTATAATGAAGCTTTCTTTGGAATGATAAAAATATACTTTATATATAGAAGGGAATTAAAATATATGTATTTGCAGCCAGGATCGATTGAACAGGTAACTGTTTTACGAGAAACGGAAATTGGATATATGGTTGGATTTGACGATGAGGATGGTTATGAAGAAGTATTTTTACATAAAAATGAAGTAGCGGGAGAAATTGAGGAAGGCGATACGATTGATGTATTTCTATATCTTGATCATCAAGAGCGAATTTCTGCGACAATGAAGACGCCGCTTATTACGATAAGTGATTGGAATTGGGTAAAAGTTGTAGAAGTAAAACCTGATTTAGGTGTGTTCGTTGATATCGGTGTTTCTAAGGATATCTTAATCCCAGCTGATGAGTTTCCAATTTATACACCAGTTTGGCCAGAAGAAGGCGATGAGTTATATTGTACATTAAAATTAACAAATCGCGGCCGTCTTATTGCTCTTCCGGCAAGAGATTCAGATATGCAGGAAATTATTGTAGAGGCAACGCCATCTATGCGTAATAAAAATGTGAACGGACGTGTATATCGCTCACTTCAAGTTGGTTCGTTTGTATTAACGGATGAACATTTCCGTGCCTTTTTACACCACACAGAAAGAAAAGAACAAGTTCGTATTGGTGAGCGTGTAACGGGCCGTATTATTGATGTGAAAGATGATGGTACGATTAATATTTCACTTCTTCCGCGTAAAGAAGAGGGAATGGAAGATGATGCTGCGGTGGTTTATGAGTACATGGAGAGCCGCGGAGGAGCAATGCCGTTTTGGGATAAAAGCCATCCAGAAGACATTAAAGAACGTTTTAATATGAGTAAAGCAGCGTTTAAACGTGCGCTTGGTAAGTTGATGAAAGAAGAAAAGGTTTATCAAGAAGAAGGTTGGACGTACTTCAAGAAATAAAAAAATCCGAACAGGCTCATGCCTGTTCGGATTTTCAGAGTGTTGGGAAACAGGAGTCAGCAGGCTCCTATTTTTTGTCGTTATGTGTCGGAACGTCGATATATTCGAATTTGCTCCGGTAAAGTGAAACTTTAATCAGTGGGGTTTTCTTCATCTCCCACTGATTATTAGCTCTCGCCAATCGGGCTTTTACGAGCAGTTGATTCCTCACTTATCTTTCTCGTTTTTCTCTGAATCTTGAGGTGGGAGTCTTACTGCCCGTTAATGCGGGGTGAAATTTCATTTACTATTTTTCTACTAGCCCACTCTGTTGCTAGATTTTTTATTGTTGTCCGGAAAGACGAGAGAATGTATCTTTCAAATCACTATCTTTTACTTTAATATCAGCTTTCTTGAATTCGTCTAACAATATTTTTTGACCGGTAGTTTGATCTGCTAACAACTTTTCTTCCAGATTTTTACGAATGGAATCTTTTACTTCATCATATGGTTTTAATTCTTTTTTATCGGTAAGTTTAATAATGTGATAGCCTTGTGATGACTTGATAGGTTTGCTAATTTCACCGACATTTAATTTGTAAGCCGCTTCTTCAAATTCAGGTACCATTTTACCTGGACCGAAGTATCCAAGGTCTCCGCCATTTTCCTTTGAACCTGGGTCCTGTGACTGTTGTTTTGCTAACTCTTCGAATGAAGCACCTTCATCCAGTTGTTTCTTAATATCATTTGCCGTTTTTTCATCGTTTACTAAAATGTGGCTGGCTTTAATTTCAGGTTTATAGTTTGCTTTTACATCTTTATCTGTAATGCTTTTCTTAATGGCTTCGTTCATTGCTAATTTGAACCTAATTTGATTTTTAAAGTCATCTTCATCTTTTAGGCGGTTACTTTCTAATACCGTTTTGAATTGATCACCAAATTGATCTTTTGCTTTTTTGAATTCTTTATCGACTTCATCATCAGATACTTTATATTTTTTTGTCATGATATCTTGTGCCATCATTTCATATAGCATATCTTTTCCGTACCGTTCTTTTAACTGCTTGTCAAAATCACCTTTTGTAATGGTTGAAACTTTTGATGTTGCAATCGCCTCTGAGTTATCTTTTGGACCACAAGCAGACAGCATTAACGTTCCGAGCGCAGCTGTTGCTATCCATAATTGTTTTCTTTTCATCCTAACACCTCATCTAATTATGCTGTTATTATTGTAAAATAGAGAAGTGAACAAGAAGTGAATTTGAGATGTTTTTTGTGAAATAAAAAAGTACATCAACAATTATGTTGATGTACGAAATAATTAAAGATGATCTGTTTTTTTAGAGTATGCACGTTTTCCTTGCTGAATATTTTTTTGTTCTTGTTCATTTTTTTGTGTGCGCTTTGCATTATTATCGCGTGCTTTTTTGTCATTATCGCTTGTATGCGGCATACATATCAACTCCATTTCTAAACAGTTGTACGTTTATCATTTCCGTTTTCGTAAAGACTATGTATACGAGTAGTGGTGAACCTATTATGTATAAAGGTGGATGGGGTATGGACTTAAAATTAAATTATGCCGAATTAACGAAAAAACTAATTGTTGTTATCATCGCAGGTTTATTAAATGCAATTGGAATGAACTTGTTCTTAACGCCAGCAAAAGTATATGCGAGCGGTTTCGCGGGATTATCTCAATTGCTTTCGCAAGTGTTAGGTGATTTTGCATCGATTCACATATCGACGGGAGTACTTTTTGCTTTATTTAATATTCCGGTTGTTATTTTAGCATGGAAAAAGGTCGGAAAAGCGTTTACGTTATTTAGTTTTTTATGTGTTGTATTTATGACACTGTTTTTAGAAATTATACCAGTGAAGGCTGTTTCAAATGATATTATATTGAATGCTATTTTTGGTGGTCTCATTTCAGCGATAGGGGTAGGAATTGCCTTAAAATGGGGAGCTTCCACAGGTGGTTTAGATATCATTGCAATGATTTTGTCAAAAATAAAAGATAAGCCTGTCGGAACATATTTCTTTTTCTTTAATGCAATCATTATTATTGCAGCTGGCTATTTGTACGGATGGGAAAAAGCGTTATACACGTTAGTGACACTATATGTATCATCGAGGATTATTGATGCAATTCATACTCGTCATGTGAAAATTACAGCATTTATCGTTACGAAAAATGGTAAAGATGTACGAAAAGCGATTCAAGCACGTTTAGTACGCGGTATTACAACTATACCAGCGACAGGGGCATATACAAATGAAAATAAAGAAATGCTAATGATTGTGATTACCCGTTACGAGCTATATGAACTAGAGAGAATTATTAGACAGGTAGATCCTGGCGCATTTACAAATGTTATTCAAACAGTCGGTATATTTGGGTTGTTTCGGAAAGATTAAAGAGGACCGGGAATCGGTCCTCTTGTTTTAATGTGTGTTAGTAATGTTTTGCAGTTGCTGTTGCATCTCGCGCAGTTGTACCTTTTCAGCAGTTGAAGAATTAGCATAAGCGGATTGCAAAGCATTTTTGGCTCTATAAACGAGTTCCCGCTGTTCTGTGCCGCTTGAACAAGAAACGGCGCCTGCAACAGCATCTCGTGCTTGCTGAAATAATAAGTTACCCATTTAAACCCCTCCGAGAGAAGAGTTGTTTCGTTCTTTTTCTGCATCAGCTAATGTACCGCGGTACGGGAATCTTTCAGCATGCTTCATAACAGCATCGGCCCCTTGTTGGGTGAAACGTTTTGATTTGTTCTTTTTACCCATTCGTAATTCCCCCTTTTTTAGCAGAAAACAACTGACACATCGCTGTGTCTAGTTATAGTATGAGCGTTTTGAGCCAAACTATAAGTAGGGAATTTTTAGATTACAATCCAAGAACCTCTTCTAAATAAAGAGCAATTCCATCTTCTTCGTTTGTTAATGTCGTATGATTCGCTAATGTTTTTAATTCAGGAATGGCATTACCCATGGCGATGCCGTGACCTGCAAACTCAATCATCTCAAAATCATTGTCTTCGTCACCGAACGCAATAATTCGTTCTTGTGGAATGTTATAATAGCTAGAAACTTTTTGAAGTCCAATCGCTTTATTGAGGCCGCTTTTCACAATTTCAATAATCGGCCAAGGAGCACCCCATTTTCGATGATCAATCACTTCTGCATGCATATCTGTTAAATGCTTACGAATAGCTATTGATTGCTCATCCAGTGCATCGATTAATAAGCATGTTGGATGATCTTGCAAAATGTTTAGTAAGTCTCCTGTAAAAATATTTGGAGAGCCAAATTCAAAGATATGCTTTTTATCCTCATCAATTTCGCGAACATATACATCGTCAATTACTTCGGCATAAATGTTTTTAACGCCAAAATCAAAGCAAGCGCGAACGATTTCTTGTGCAGTAGAAAGCTCAAGGGGGGAATGGTGCGTTCCCCAATTTGTATCAAGTGGGTGATGAACATAAGCGCCGTTAAAGTTAACGATAGGTGTATTCAAACCAAGTTCTTTATAATAAGCGTGACTAGCGCGAAATGGACGTCCTGTTGAAATGACAACAACATGTCCTTGTTCTTTTGCTTTTTCAATTGTTTGCTTTGTTCGTGCGGAAATAATTTTATTGTCTGTAAGTAAAGTGCCATCTAAATCTAATGCGATTAAATGTTGTTTTTTCATGTTTTCACCTCTTATGAAAAATTTTTTGTTTCTATCTGTATTTCCGTTTTAAGATGCAGAAATAAGAGGTTGGAAAGTGTATAGATAAAGTGGAACTTCCATCAGCGGGGGGGCTCCATCCCCGTTAATGCGGGAGAAACAACCATGAATGGAAGTTTCATTATATATTCATCTTACGTCGCGAAACATGTTAGTGTCCACTATTTCCTACCCAAAATCAGAAAAGTCAATGATTTTTTTGAAAGTTCAAATAATGTTTCTTTCATTTTGTACAATTTGTGAAAAGGGTTACATTACGGGCGCAGCAAGACATATAATGAACATGTAATCTTCTCGTATATGTTTGACTCTCCTTTGGAACTGGCCTAGAATAGGTCGGTTTCTTTTTTTTCAACAAGTGATGCTTTTTCTCCTGCTTTATCATGTAAAGTCATACATATGAACAGTAATAAAAAATATGACTCGTTTCCTAAACATAACAGAAAGGCTTTTTCAAAAATGGATATACTAACGGTGTAAAGATGTCATGGAAGGAGAATGAAAATGGGACAAAATCATAGGTTTCGTTCTGGACAGAAAGCACCAAATGATGGGATTTATGTAGAAATTGGTGAAACAGGAAGTATGGTTAAAGATCCACAACTGGTAAAATTAACTGCTGGTCAAAGGTTTCCTGAGAATTCGAATCAGAACCGCCAGTGGACATATAAAAGAAAGCCGTAAGAGAAGCCGCAATTTATATTGCGGCTTTTGTGATTGAAGAGCAGAGGTATACATACTTTTTTGGGGGAAACAAAGTTCAAATTTCATAATCAAATTCATTGTATAAAAAAGACAATTGGCGTATAATTAAATTAAAGGTCAAATAAAGTCAAAAAATCAAAAAAGGTCAAACATCAAGAGGATTCCAATGTTTGGAGGTTTGTGAAGATGGACTTAAATCAAATGACGACGAAAACACAAGAAGCAATTATGAGTGCTCAATCTTTAGCGGTATCTCATCATCATCAAGAAGTTGATACTGTTCATCTATTACTTGCATTATTACAGCAGCAAGATGGATTAGCAGTGCGTATTTTTCAAAAAATGAATGTCAATATAGAACAATTAACGAAAGAAGTAGAAAGATTGCTTCAAAAGAAACCATCTGTTACAGGAAGTGGTGTAGAAGCTGGCAAAGTGTATGTGACAAATGCTTTAGGGCAATTACTCGTTAAAGCAGAGGCAGAGGCAAAAAAACTGCAAGATGAATATATTTCAGTGGAACATGTATTGCTCGCATTTTGTGAGGAAAAAGGTGATATGAATCACTTGTTCACAGCATTTCACATTACGAAGGATACATTATTACAGTCTTTAATGGAAGTTCGGGGGAATCAGAGAGTGACTAGTCAAAATCCAGAAGTAACATATGAAGCGTTAGAAAAGTATGGCCGTGATTTAGTGGCAGAAGTAAGACAAGGGAAAATTGATCCTGTCATTGGTCGTGATAGCGAAATTCGCCGGGTTATCCGCATTCTTTCTCGTAAAACAAAAAACAACCCTGTTTTAATTGGTGAACCAGGCGTTGGGAAAACAGCAATTGTTGAAGGATTGGCACAACGAATTGTACGAAAAGATGTACCAGAAGGATTAAAAGATAGAACAATCTTTGCATTAGATATGAGCGCGCTTGTTGCGGGTGCAAAGTTCCGTGGTGAGTTTGAAGAACGTTTGCAAGCTGTGTTAAATGAAATCAAAAAAAGTGAAGGGCGTATTCTTTTATTCATTGATGAGCTCCATACAATTGTTGGTGCTGGTAAAACAGAAGGGGCGATGGATGCAGGGAATATGTTAAAACCAATGCTTGCGCGCGGTGAACTTCATTGTATTGGAGCGACTACTTTAGATGAGTATCGAAAATATATTGAGAAAGATCCAGCGCTAGAACGTCGTTTTCAACAAGTGTTAGCAGAAGAGCCAACGGTAGAAGATACAATTTCTATTTTACGTGGTTTAAAAGAGCGCTTTGAAATTTATCATGGTGTAAATATTCATGACCGTGCGATTGTAGCGGCATCTGTATTGTCTGATCGATATATATCTGATCGCTTTTTACCAGATAAAGCGATTGACCTTGTTGATGAAGCGTGCGCAACAATTCGAACAGAAATTGATTCTATGCCAACAGAATTGGATGAAGTAACGCGCCGCATTATGCAGCTGGAAATTGAAGAAGCTGCTTTAGGAAAAGAAACGGATCGTGGTAGTCAAGAGCGACTAAAAACATTGCAACGTGAACTATCTGATTTAAAAGAAGTTGCAAATGGAATGCGAGCGCAATGGCAAAAAGAAAAAGAAGAAATCCATAAAGTTCGTGACTTAAGGGAACACCTTGAACGTTTACGTCGTGAATTAGAAGAAGCAGAAGGGAATTACGACTTAAATAAAGCAGCAGAGCTTCGTCATGGTAAAATTCCAGCAGTGGAAAAAGAATTAAGAGAAGCGGAAGAAACGGGAGCGCATAACGAACAAGAGAACCGTTTGCTTCGTGAAGAAGTAAGTGAAGAAGAAATTGCAAATATCGTTTCACGTTGGACTGGCATACCAGTTGCAAAACTTGTAGAAGGTGAACGTGAAAAACTGCTACGTTTAGAGCAAATTTTATCAGAACGTGTTATTGGACAAGAGGAAGCAGTTAGTCTTGTGGCGGATGCAGTTCTTCGTGCTCGCGCTGGTATTAAAGATCCAAATCGTCCAATCGGTTCATTCATTTTCTTAGGACCAACAGGCGTTGGGAAAACAGAACTTGCGAAAACATTAGCACAATCTTTATTTGATAGTGAAGAGCAAATCATTCGCATTGATATGTCCGAGTATATGGAGAAACATGCTGTGTCTCGCTTGATTGGAGCTCCTCCTGGATATGTAGGATATGAGGAAGGTGGACAATTAACAGAAGCCGTACGCCGTAAACCATATTCCGTTATTTTATTAGATGAAATTGAAAAAGCACATCCAGAAGTATTCAACATTTTATTACAAATGTTAGATGATGGGCGTATTACGGATTCACAAGGACGAACAGTGGATTTCAAAAATACAGTGATTATTATGACATCAAATATTGGTTCAGGGCATTTATTAGAAGGGTTACAAGAAGATGGTACAATTAAAGAGGAAGCAAGAGATCTTGTTATGGGGCAGCTTAGAGGACATTTTCGCCCAGAGTTTTTAAATCGTGTGGATGAAATTATTTTATTTAAACCACTTACAACAAATGAGATCAAAGGAATCGTTGATAAAATTGTAAAAGAGTTACAAGGGCGTTTAATAGATCGTCATATTACAGTGGAATTAACAGAAGTAGCAAAAGAGTTTGTTGTGGAATCTGGGTTCGATCCGATGTATGGAGCGCGTCCATTAAAACGATATGTACAGCGTCAAGTTGAAACAAAGTTAGCACGTGAATTGATTGCGGGAACAATTACTGATAATAGTCATGTAGTTGTTGATGTGGAAAATAACGAACTAGTTGTTCATGTCCAATAAAAAAAGAGTCCGGAGGTTGAATCCGGGCTCTTTCTTTATTAGTGTTGTTCTACTGGTTCGTTTGGAATTGCTGCTGCAATTGCCATTACAAGCACAGCAAGAACAATTGAGAATTTAGACGCTAGCGCGAAATCGTATACACCGCCAGTCATAGAGCTAATTACGTAGCTCATCATATGTACAAGCATAAACGACCAAATAAAGGCCCAAATTACACGCATCTTTTCACACCCCTATTCGTTCAATCTGTCCTTATTGTAACACAATTGAAAAAAGAATATAGAAAAAATATTTGTAGATTTTTCAAAGCAAAATTGTATTCCTTTCATACATTATAAAGGAGTAGTTTTTATGTTTAGAAAATAAGGCGGGAGAATGATGAGTGTTACGGAACGTTTTTTTTACTTAGAACAAGAACCATGTGTGATTTATTTGCCAGAGAAGCCCAATGGATTTGGTGTCATGCTTCTTGGTGATTACAATTATTTTATTGAGAATGGTACAAGTTTATGGACGCAGCATGCGGGGCGCGCTCATTTTTTAAATGGGTTGATAGAAAATGGATATACCGTTTTTTCATCTAATTTATACGGGAGACATTGGGGGAATGATCAATCGGTTCGTTTAGCGAAGCGTTTGTATCATGTTGTTATGAAAAAAGAAACACTAAACGAACAAATTCATATCATTGCAGATGGAATGGGGGCTCTTGTGGCTCTTGAAATGATGAATCGATACCCAGAATGTATTCGATCTGCAGTGATGCTTACTCCATGCCTAGATTTGCCTGCACATGTGGAATTTGAAAAAGAGCATAAATTTTTCTATAAAAGGTTAGTGAGAGAGTTATTGCTTGCGTATGATGTGAAGGAAGCTCAGTTAGAAGCGGAAATTGCTAAGAAGTCTTTTTCTTATTTACCTTCTTGTGTGCCTGTAAAAATATTTGTATCCACACAAGAACAAAAAGCGCGCAAGCAATTGTTACGTGAATATGAAAAAAAGCGGATAAATAAAAATTGTGAGACCTCACTATCGTTTCATTTGCAACATGTAAAATATAAGATGGTTCAACATACATGTCATTTCTTTAAAAAATATGAAGAAGATTTATGAAGCTCCAATATACATAAATGAGGAGCTATTTGTTTAGAGGGAGAAAGGGTTGGTGACATGAAGCGCGTACTAATTATAGGAGCACTTTCGTTTGTAGGCTATCATCTTGTAAATAAAATGCTTGCGGAAGAAGTAGAAGTATATGGCCTTGATTTTGCTGATCTGGAAAGTATGTCAAAAGTAAGTGAAGAAAAGTTATTTTTAATTGGGCGGAATGATTTGTTTATGTATTCGTCTATAAGAGATGAGAGCGGATGGAAGACAGTAGAAACCGATCAATTTGATGCGGCTTACTTTTGTTTATGTGAACCGAACAGGCAAAGCGGATTTCGAAATGAACGAATCATTTTACAATATTTAAAGCGTGTCATTCATATGTGCGAAAGAAAACAAGTGAAGCTAAATGTACTTTCTTCTATTGAAATAGCAAATGTGCAAGATCAATCTGAAAATAAACGATTATTTATGAAAGTAGAAGAAGAAGTGGAGAAGGGGAATATTCGTTATAGTATACTTCGTGTTCCAACTTTATATGGCCCATGGCAGCCTTCCTTTATGACGTACCACAGGCTTATTCTTTCTGAACTTATGGAAAAGGAATATGAGCTTCTTCAAAATGAAAATGGAGCGGATCTTCTTTATGTAGAAGATGTGTGTGAATATTTATGGGAAAAAGGCAAAAACATAGAAAATTTAGGTGTATATAATATGATCAGTGGTAAAGAAAATCTATGGGAAAAAGGAATTATCCTTTTAAATGCCGAGCATAAAGTAAAAAAAACTGTTAAAGAAGTAAAAGGAGAAGAGATAAAGAGTGTTTGTATTGTGAAAAACACGCCGTTAGAATTCGGTTTAAATAAGCAATTGACACATTTAAAACGATATAAAGAGTTATACGAAGAACACAACATATGTTAAACTATACAAATATAAATTGAAAAACCAATATAAAACCTTTTTTTTAGGTGGGAGAGAGTATCCGCCCATGCATAGAAGCGGTCAGGTCCTTTTTTGGCCCCATGCCAAGTGAAAACAAAAGGAGAAAACGAGTGAAAATCTCCGTTTATTTTCATAGCCGTGGTTTGTATGTTGGAAAATCAATATAAATACAAATTGAAAAACCGATATAAAACCTTTCTTTTTTAGGTGGGAGAGAGCATCCGCCCATGCATAGAAGCCATACCCCATACCAAGTTAAAAACAAAGAGAGAACACGAGTGCAAGTCACCTTTTGTTTTTGTAGCACCGACTTATATGTTGAAAAATCAAAAGGAATTTATATAGTGTAGAAGTAAGGAGATTAGTGCTCCTTTTATGGAAAGGATGAAGAAATATGAATGAAAAAAATATGCAGTTTTTACAAATCGCTATGAAACATCTGCCGGAAGCAAAGGCCATTTTGGATGATAATGGGATTGCACTTGATATGGAAAAAGCGCAGCCAGTACTAGAGTTGTTAATGAAAGTAATGAACGAAGCATATGAGCTTGGAAAAGCGGGAAAATAAGGTGAACTAGACATAAAACCCTTTTTTTGGAGGAAGAGAGCATCTAGCCATGCATAGAAACGGTCAGAGCCTTTTTCTGCCCCACGCCAAGTAAAAGCAGATACGGAAGTATTTTTGTCATTTTAACCGAGAAGACTCCCTCTTCTAAGCAAAGTGAAGGAGGGGGGAGTTCAATTGGAAAAGAGCGGGATATATAGGTAGTTTGCTTTTGGTTCTACTATGAGATAAGGTCGACAATATGTCGGCTTTATTTTTTTACTTAGAAATATATTCTAGACAAATAAACATTTATGTTTTAGAATTAGTACCAAGTCATAATAATTGATATAAAACGGAGGGCTGCGATGTGAACGTAGGCATTTTAGGGATCGGAAGATATGTGCCAGAAAAAGTAGTCACAAATCACGACTTAGAGAAAATCATGGATACATCTGATGAGTGGATTCGTACGAGAACGGGAATTGCAGAGAGACGCATTGCCGATGATACAATAGATACTTCATATATGGCGGTAGAAGCTGCCAAGAAAGCTATTGAAAATGCAGGGATTAGTGGAGAAGAAATTGACCTTATTTTAGTTGCAACAGTAACGCCAGATCGCTCTTTTCCAGCCGTTGCTTGTGTAATTCAAGAACAAATTGGTGCGAAACATGCAGCAGCAATGGATTTAGGTGCAGCATGTGCGGGCTTTATGTACGGAATGATTACAGCGCAGCAATTTATTCAAACTGGAACTTATAAAAACGTATTAGTAGTTGGTAGTGATAAATTATCTAAAATTGTAGATTGGAACGACCGCAATACGGCAGTGTTATTTGGAGACGGAGCAGGTGCTGTTGTAATGGGAGCTGTTTCAGAAGGAAAGGGTATCCTTTCATTTGAATTAGGCGCAGATGGAAGTGGTGGCAAGCACCTTTATCAAGATGAATATGTTATGATGAATGGCAGAGAAGTCTTTAAATTCGCTGTTCGTCAACTTGGTGATTCTTGTCTTCGTGTTGTAGAAAAAGCAGGTCTTACGAAAGAAGATGTGGACTTTTTAGTTCCGCATCAAGCAAATATTCGTATTATGGAATCGGCAAGGGAACGATTAGGTTTGCCACAAGAAAAAATGAGTACAACAATTGAAAAGTTTGGGAATACGTCAGCTTCTTCAATTCCAATTGCGATGGTAGAGGAATTGCAAAATGGACGTATTCAAGACGGTGATTTAATTATATTAGTCGGCTTTGGTGGCGGATTAACATGGGGAGCAGTCGCTCTTCGTTGGGGCAAATAAGGACTGAGAGAAAAAAAGGAGTGTATTTTGTATGGAAAAGAAGCGTGTCGTAATTACAGGACTAGGAGCTGTTACGCCGATCGGAACAGATGTAGAAACAGCTTGGGAAAACATTAAAAATGGTGTATCTGGAATCGGACGGCTTACACGCTTAGATCCGGAACAATTTCCAGCAAAAGTAGCAGCGGAAATTAACGACTTTGAAGCTGAAAAATATATTGAGAAAAAAGAAGCGCGCCGTATGGATCGCTTCACACAATATGCGGTAGCAGCAGCGAAAATGGCAGTTGAAGATGCAAAGTTGGACATTACAGAAGAAAATGCACCGCGTATTGGTGTATGGATAGGTTCTGGTATTGGTGGCATGGAAACGTATGAAGAGCAATTTAAAATCTTTACGGAAAAAGGCCCGCGCCGTGTAAGTCCATTTTTGATACCAATGATGATTCCTGATATGGCTGCGGGTCAAGTCTCAATTGCTACAGGTGCAAAAGGAATTAATACTTGTTCTGTGACAGCTTGTGCATCTGGGGCAAACTCAATTGGTGACGCATTTAAAGTCATTCAGCGCGGTGATGCAGATGCAATGATTACAGGCGGTGCAGAGGCGCCGTTAACAAGTATGGCATTTGCAGGATTTAGTTCAGCGAAAGCATTAACATTTAATGAGGATCCAGCAACTGCTTGTCGTCCATTTGATAAAAATCGTAGTGGATTTGTAATGGGAGAAGGAGCTGGTATTCTTATACTAGAAGAGTTGGAGCATGCGTTAGCACGAGGTGCACGTATTTATGCTGAACTTGTCGGATATGGTGCAACAGGTGATGCGTTCCATATTACAATGCCTGCTCCTGGCGGTGAGGGCGGTGTTCGTGCGATACGTCAAGCATTAGCAGATGCGGGTCTTCAGCCTGAGGATATCGATTATATTAATGCGCATGGTACAAGTACAGATGCGAATGAGAAATACGAAACGATGGCAATTAAAGAAGCATTTGGTGAACATGCATATAAAGTAGCGATTAGCTCTACAAAATCAATGACTGGTCATTTATTAGGAGCAGCAGGCGCTGTTGAGGCGATTTTCTCTGTTAAATCTATTACAGATGGCGTGATTCCGCCAACAATTAACTATGAAACACCAGATCCAGAATGTGATTTAGATTACGTACCAAACAAAGCGAGACATCAAGAAGTACGCACTGTTTTAAGTAACTCATTAGGGTTCGGCGGTCATAACGCAGTGTTAGTATTTAAAGCTTATAAATAATGTAGTAAAAGGGTGTTTTGGGAAGTAGCAAAGGAGAGCTACTTCTTAAAACACCCTTTTTTGGATGGAAGAGAGCGTCCGATCATGTGTAGAAGCGGTCAGTGCCTGTTTTCGCCCCATGCCATGTAAAAACAAAAGTAGAAAGTGAGAGCGGGTCAGCTTTTGATTTCATAGCCATAACTAGGGTTCGGTGGTCATAACGTAGTGTTGGTATTTAAAGCTTATAAATAATTGTAGTAAAAATGAAGGGGATTTGTTTCGGCATCATGACTTTACTACTAATCTTTTTGGGCGCATGCGGGAAAGATGAAGTAACGCAATCAGAAACAAAGTAAAGCCAATCAAAAGTTTCATTTTATCACTTCGCGTTCGCTCCTTTTCTTGCATATATATAGAAGAAAAGGGAGGAGTGAAGATGGGGGTTATTCAAACGGCAGATTGGCTGCACCTTTATTATGGGCGTCCAGAAAAGCTTTGTGAGAAGTTTACAAAATACATTCCATTACCAAAGGAGAGGTTGTACCGTTTTTTAATTTCTAAAGGTATGTATCGTCCAGTGATGGAAGGACAAAAAGAAATTGAGCGACTAGAGGAAAAGCAGATTTGGAAAGAGCTTTCTGAGGAGTATGAGGAACTAAAGCACTGGTTACAAGGGCCAGATGTCCCTATCTTTATTTTGTTATCAGATTCATATAATCGCACGGTACAAGCGGAATATAACGGAAAAGCTGGCTTAACAATGCGTCATGTGATTTTCCTATTTGTCTGTGGACGGAATACAGTGAAGGAATTAAAAGCATTGCTTACCCATGAATATCATCACATATGTCGGTTACATCAAATTGAAAAGAAAGAAAAGGATTATACATTACTTGATACAATGATAATGGAGGGGCTTGCAGAGCAAGCGGTGTATGAAAGGCACTCAGAAAAAAGTTATGCACCGTGGACATCGTACTATACAAAAGAGGAAGCGGTTCATTATTGGGAGAAGGTTGTAAAAAAGAAACAGGATATGAAGAGAGGAACAAGGGAGCATGACTGCGTACTAAATGGAATGCAAATGTACCCGAAGATGCTTGGATATGGCGTTGGATTTCATATTGTAAAAGATTGTGTGGAATTTGAGAAAGATAACACGCTTTCTTTATTGTCCATGGATGCCATATGTATATTAAATAAAGCAAATACTTTTACCTCTTAATAGGTGATAAATATAAAAAACTTGGCGCTGCCAAGTTTTTTTGCATGATGAAAATGGAAGTGAGAAGTAGTGAAGAAATAATAAGTAGAATATATTCCCTTGGATGGAATAAATTTCACAAAAAATGAACATAATGAGATGTACAAACAGTAGTGAAGTGAGGGGTAGAAAATGTTATATCTACATGATGTGTGGGTAAATTGGTTTGAAGGTGAAGAAAATGGGTATAACGTTTGTCATTTTTACGAATGGCGGAAGGATGATACGATCGAATTATTAGATCAAGTGCCATTATTAAAAGTAGATTCTACATTATATCATTACATCGAGAACGAATTATTGGAACTTCCGCAAAAACTATTGGAAGACGTACATCATAAGGCGTATATTCGTAAAAATCATGAGCGTTTGCAACAAGAGTATTGTTTTGTTGTTACAGATGGAAAAGGAATTATTGCAGTGGATTCAATTGGGTACAATGTACCGATTCGAAAAAGTAGGCTTATTCCTCGTCAAGAGCAGATGGTATATGAGATGGTGGAAAATGTCCAAGCAGAAAAGTATGAGTTTCAAGTGGAAGAATCACAAAAAGAGCATCATATTTTATCACCATCGCCATATATTATGAATGGCTTAACTCGTAAAGAACGACAATTAAAACAATTGCTTTTTATGGCGCTAGATCAACTACATACAACGAAAAATCCAGCTGAAATTCGCTATTGGTATACAGAATGGGATCCATCTGCATATGGGACTGTTCAACATATGAAATTTGAAGACGTCTGGGAGCGCCTTTATGAGGAAGCGAAATATGGTTGGTCAAAAAAGCATGAACAGCTATGTGAACGCCTTGTAAAAGGGCAACCATTCTTTGAAAAGTTATGGGAAATGGAAAATGAACAAAAGGTAAATTAAAAAACCGCCAAATTGGCGGTTTTTTAATTTTATCCAGCTCCGGTGGCAAGCTCTTCGTGTCTAAGAACCTTCCGCATAAGAAGGAAAAGAACGCCTTCTATGCGAAAAAACCTTAGCCCGTCAGAGCTGAATGATCCACCTCCGCTTTTTGTATAATCCAGCTCCGGCTCCTAGCCCTTTGCGTCTAAGAACCTTCCCCACGAGAAGGTAAAAAGCACCTTCTGTGGGAAAGAACCTTAGCCACCCAGGGCTAAGCAGTCGCCTCCGCTTTTTTAGTTACCTACGTTTTCTGCTTAATCCCATTGCATTTTCAACTTTACGTAGTTGTTTCATTGCAACGCGGTTTGCTTTTTCAGCACCTTTGTCAAGAATTTCATCTAATTCAGGGGAGTTAATTAGTTCGTTATATTTTTCTTGAATTGGACGAATTGCTTCTACGACTACTTGTGCTAAATCACCTTTAAAGTCGCCGTATCCTTTTCCTTCATAGTAAGCTTCTAGTTCTTCAATTGTTTTACCTGAGAATGAAGAGTAGATTGTTAATAAGTTGGAAATACCAGGTTTGTTTTCTTTGTCGTATTTTACGATACCGTCAGAATCAGTTACTGCACTTTTAATTTTCTTTTCGATTGTTTTTGGCTCATCAAGCATACTAATCATTGATTTTGGATTTGGATCAGATTTGCTCATTTTTTTCGTAGGTTCTGTTAATGACATAACACGAGCTCCTACTTTTGGAATGCGAATCTCTGGAATTGTGAAAATTTCACGGAAGCGTTTATTGAAACGCTCTGCTAAATCGCGAGTTAATTCCATATGTTGTTTTTGGTCGTCGCCAACTGGCACAATCTCAGTGTTGTAAAGTAAGATGTCAGCTGCCATTAATGGTGGATACGTAAGTAATCCAGCTGGAACAGATTCTCTACCAGATGATTTATCTTTATATTGCGTCATACGTTCTAATTCTCCAACATATGCGATAGATTGCATAATCCATCCGAGTTGAGCGTGCGCAGATACCTCTGATTGTACAAATAAAGTAGATTTTTCAGGATCAATACCACAAGCTACATATAGCGCAGCAAGGCTGCGGATGTTTTTACGAAGTTGTACAGAATCTTGAGGAACTGTAATCGCATGCTGGTTTACAATGCAGAAATAACAATCATGTTCGTTTTGTAATTCTGTAAATTGTTTCATTGCTCCTAAATAGTTTCCAAGCGTAATTGTTCCGCTTGGCTGAATACCAGAAAAAATAACTGACATAATAATGCCTCCTTGAAATTTGTATGTATTGTTGAAGAGTGGGGGAAGTAGGTCAATGCGAGCCGCTTACGCTTTTTATATAATCCAGCTCCAGCGGCAAGAATGATCGGTGGCTTCGCGCCTTCCTGCGAGGCAAAAAACGCCTCTACATCAGGAGCTCCATCCCCCTCACATTCTAAGCAAGACGCTTCCGCTTTTAAATACAAAAAAGCCCATTCATCCCAAATGATCTAGGGACGAATGGACCGCGGTACCACCCTAATTATTTCACAAATAGTGAAATCTCTTTTATCCATTATAACGCCTGGATATAACGCCAAAGCCTACTCCTAAGTTGTTTCGGTTTGGTGCTCAAAAGCCCATTCCATACTGTACAATTACTTGTTCTCACCAACCACAAGCTCTCTGAAATTGCTGCAATATGTACTCTTCTTTCTCATCGCATGCATATGAATTTATTATAATATAGCTCTGTTTTTAACAGCTGAGCGAGCCACTTGCGCTTTTTGAGTAATCCAGCTCCAGTGGCAAGAATACTCGGTGGCTTCGCGCCTTCCAGCGAGGCAAAAAGCGCCTCTACGTCAGGAGCTCCATCCCCCTCGCATTCTGAGCGAGCCACTTGCGCTTTTTATAACAAAATGTTTTGCAAGTAATTATATCATATGGAAAAACGTTTGCAAACTACATCAAAATAGTAAAGCTAATGATCGTAGAGATGAGGCCTAAAAGAACACCTGTAATGCAGATGGGGTATGTCCATGTGAAAGAATACGTTTTATATATTCTTTCTTTTTTATCTATTGCTGATTCTTCTTCTTCAATTAAAGATTCTACCTTTTTATTTGTTCCAAATACTTTTTGGAAAGCGTACATTGTTATGTTGAAAAATCCACTTTGAAATAGAAATAAAAAACCTCCTAAAATAACAAAAAATAATGCAATGTAAAACATGATATTGACAAAATTCAACAAAAATTGAGCTGAAAATAGGAATGCACCAATGCTAGAAACGATTATTGCTAACAATATTAATATACAAGTGTGAGAATAAAGTCTATTCAAAATGTTCCCCTCCGTCAAAATATTACTAGAATTATTATACTATAAAAGTTATAATGAGTACTAGGGATAATTATTTGAAAATTATACGCAATTTTGTATTTTCTTTCAATATGATGGGAGCAATGTTAAGTGCCTCATTTACAAAAAATAAAAAAAATAAACATTTTATTAAAAATTTTAACAAAAAAACAAAAAACTATATTCACAATCGTCACATTATATGTATAATGAAAATTGTAGAAACTTGGAGATTATTCTTTCAATTCTGCTTTTTAGTAAGTGGGGGTACAGGAGGTGCAATTAGGGGAGGTAGTACAATATGAAGAAAAAGATACCACTAATACTTGCATCGACATTGACGGTCAGTATGCTTGGTGCTTGTAGTTATCAGCAAGAAGATACGAAAGCGAGTACGAAAGAAGGCAGTGCTTCAGGCAAACAAGTACTAAATTTACCTGAAGCTGCTGAAATTCCGACAATGGATACAACATTATCAACAGATGCGGCATCTTCTAACATAATGAATAACACAATGGAAGGATTATATCGCCTTGGAAAAGACGATAAACTCGTTCCAGGTGTGGCAAAGTCTTATGAGAAAACGGAAGATGGTAAGAAGTACGTATTTAAATTACGTGATGATGCGAAGTGGTCTAATGGGGAACCTGTAACAGCTAAAGACTTTGTATATTCTTGGAGACGAGCTGTCGATTCAAATACAGGTGCAAAATTTGCTTACATATTATTCGATGTAAAGAATGCAGAAAAAATTAATAAAAAAGAGTTGCCAGTTGAAGAACTTGGCGTAAAAGCAATTGATGATCACACACTAGAAGTGGAATTAGACAACCCTGTTCCTTACTTTGTTAGCTTAACGGTATATCCAACATTCTATCCATTAAATGAAAAGTTCGTAAAAGAACAAGGGGATAAATTTGGATTAGAATCTAATACGAGGCTCTATAACGGTCCGTTCGTCTTAAATGAGTGGAAACATGAACAAAGTTTCCAGCTTAAGAAAAATGAGACGTACTGGGACAATAAAGTAGTGAAGCTGGAAGAAGTAAACTTCAATATTCTAAAGGATCGTTCAACTGCAATAAATTTATATGAAACAAATGCAATTGATCGTGTCGTATTGACATCAGAATTTGTAGATAAATACAAAAAAGATTCTGATTTCAAGACAATTAAGAAACCTTCTACACAGTTTATTCGTTTAAACGAAAAGAACAAGTTCTTAGCGAATAAGAACATCCGTAAAGCAATATCAATGGCCTTTGAACGTGAAAATATCGGGAAAGTTATTTTAAACGATGGTTCACAGGGGATGTACGGTTTTGTTCCGAAAGGTTTAGCGAAAGGACCAAATGGAAAAGACTTCCGTGAAGAAAATGGAAATCTGATCAAAGAAGATATAAAAGAGGCTCAAAAATATTGGGAAGCAGGTAAAAAAGAACTTGGTGTTGATAAAGTAGATTTAGAGTTGCTGAACTTTGATACAGATGATGCTAAGAAAATCGGTGAGTATTTAAAAGGGCAATTTGAAAAGAATTTACCAGGCTTAACAATTTCAATGAAAATGCAGCCATTTGCACAAAAATTAAAACTTGAAGCAAGTGGAGAATATGCAATGTCGTATGCAGGATGGGCCCCAGATTATATGGATCCGATGGCATTCCTAGATATGTATACAACAGGAAATCCGCAAAACAAAGTCAACTATGCAAATCCAGCATATGACGAATTAATTAAGAAGGCAAAAGTAGAGACAGATGTACAATCTCGTTGGGATGCACTGTTGAAAGCTGAAAAACAATTGTTGGATGATGCAGCAATTGCTCCAGTATATCAACCAGGAAAAGCATATTTACAACGCAGCTCTATTACAGGGTTGCTAGAACATAAATATGGTGGCGAATTTAGCTACAAATGGGTTGAAGTCAAAAAATAAAAATGGTTTCCATCATGAATAAGGGTATATGCCTATGATGGGCATATACTCTTATTTAAAAAAATAAAAGTAAGAATATTTCAAACTATCTTATTGCTTTTGAGAAAAATGGGGAGGTGCTTGATTATGGGACGTTATGCATTAAAACGTTTCGTGTACATGGCTTTGACGTTATTTTTAATCACTACGCTGACATTCTTTTTAATGAAATTACTGCCGGGTTCTCCGCTTAAAAACCAAGAGAAATTATCTCCGGCGCAGAAAGAAATCATTTTAGAAAAATATGGTTTGAATGATCCGGTGCCAGTGCAATATGCGCGCTACTTAGGGAACTTAGTAAAAGGTGATTTAGGAGTGTCATTCCAGTACGATAACCGTCCTGTAACGGATATGATTGTTGATCGTATTGGACCATCAGCACAGCTTGGTTTCCAGGCGATCGTATTAGGAACATTTATAGGTCTAATTTTAGGGATTATCGCAGCACTTCGTAATAATACATGGGTGGATTACGGGGCAACCATTATTTCTGTACTCGGAATGTCGGTACCATCCTTCGTATTCGCAGCGTTACTACAATATTTTGTAGGGGTAAAACTTGGTTGGTTCCCAGTTGCATTCTGGAAAGGTCCTGAATTTACAGTCATGCCAACGGTTGCTTTATCGATGGCAGTTACTGCGACAATTGCACGTTTCGCTCGTGCGGAGTTAATCGAAGTAATGCAAGCAGATTATATTTTAACAGCAAAAGCAAAAGGAATTAGTCAAGGTGTCATTATTATAAAACATGCACTTCGTAATGCATTGATTCCGGTTGTTACAATTTTAGGACCAATGGTTGCGGGATTAATTACAGGGACGCTTGTTATTGAGCAAATCTATGCTGTACCTGGACTTGGGGAGCAATTCGTTAAATCGATTCAATTGAATGATTATACGGTTATTATGGGAACGACAATTTTCTATAGTGCAATCTTTATTTTAGTAATTTTCATTGTTGATATTTTATACGGAATAATTGATCCTCGTATTCGTTTAGCGGGAGGGAAAAAATGATGAAAGACGTACAAAAATTATCTCCAGATTTATTTCAACCAGCCAATCAAAGCAATGTTGATAATGAAGTCATTGCCCGACCAAGCTTAACGTTTTGGCAAGATGTAAGAAGACGTTTGTTTAAACATAAAGGAGCAATGTTTGGTTTTGTATTGCTTGTCATCATTGCGCTTTTAGCAATTTTTGGACCGATGGTAAGTAAACATTCCTATAAAGACCAAGATTTAGGACGTGCAAAAATGCCGCCGAAAATTCCAGTGATAGAAAATATTCATTGGTTACCATTTGATGGTACAGATCAATATGGTGTTGATCAATATGAGAAACGTGATATTAAAGAGTATTTCTGGTTCGGTACAGATGATCTTGGACGTGACCTTTGGACAAGAACATGGGAAGGAACACGCGTATCATTATATATCGCTCTTTTAGCAGCGGCAATTGACCTAGTAATTGGGGTTGCATACGGAGGTATTTCAGCGTTCTATGGTGGACGAGTGGATAACATTATGCAACGTGTTATGGAAATTATTAACGGTATTCCATATTTAATCATTGTAATCTTAATGGTAATTATTATGGATCCAGGTATTTTATCAATTACATTCGCGATGGCAATTACAGGTTGGATTGGAATGTCGCGGATTGTACGTGGACAAGTATTAAAATTAAAAAACCAAGAGTATGTATTAGCATCTCGTACATTAGGTGCAACAAACACACAATTAATTGTGAAGCACTTAATTCCGAACGTAATGGGACCAATTATCGTTATGACAATGTTTACAATTCCTACAGCGGTGTTTGGTGAAGCATTCTTAAGCTTCATTGGTCTTGGTATTCAGCCGCCAACTGCATCACTTGGTTCTCTTGTAAATGATGGATATAAGTCAATTCAAACATATCCACATATGATGTTCATCCCTGCGGTTGTCATCAGTATGTTAATTTTAGCATTTAACTTAATGGCAGATGGATTACGCGATGCGTTAGATCCAAAAATGCGTAAGTAAACGAGGGAGGAGAAGTGAAAATGAAAACATTGTTAGAGGTAAAAGATTTACAAGTCTCCTTTGATACACATGCTGGTGAAGTACAAGCTGTTCGCGGAGTTACATTTGATTTGAAAAAGGGAGAAACATTAGCGATTGTAGGAGAATCTGGTTCTGGGAAATCAGTTACTTCGAAAGCGCTAATGGGACTCATCCCAAATCCTCCAGGACGTATTAAAAATGGAGAAATTGTCTTTGATGGTCGTGACTTAACAAAATTAACGGAAAAAGAAATGCAGCAAGTACGCGGGAAAGAGATTGCAATGATTTTCCAAGATCCGATGACATCACTAAATCCAACGATGACAATCGGTAATCAAATTATGGAAGGTCTTATTAAACACCAAGGGATGAGCAAAGCGGATGCGCGTAAAGTTGCGTTAGAACTGCTTGATCTTGTTGGAATTCCAAATCCAGAAGCGCGTTTAAAACAATACCCACACCAATTCTCTGGTGGTATGAGACAGCGTGTTGTTATTGCGATGGCATTAGCTTGTAATCCGAAACTATTGATTGCGGATGAGCCGACAACAGCACTTGACGTTACAATTCAAGCACAAATTTTAGAGCTTATGAAGGACATTCAACAGAAAACAGAAGCGGCGATTATTTTCATTACGCATGATTTAGGTGTAGTAGCAAACGTTGCGGACAGAGTTGCTGTTATGTATGCAGGTAAAGTCGTTGAAATTGGTACGGTTGATGAAATTTTCTACAACCCAAAACACCCGTATACATGGGGATTAATCGCATCTATGCCAAGTTTAGATGGCTCAGAAGCGGAGTTATATGCAATTCCTGGAACACCTCCAGATTTATTAAAACCGCCAAAAGGGGATGCGTTTGCACCACGTAACCCACAGGCACTAAAAATTGACTTTGAAATGGAACCACCATTCTTTAAAGTTAGTGATACACATTATGCGGCAACATGGTTACTTCATGAGCAAGCACCAGAAGTACAACCGCCAGAAGTCGTTCAAAAACGAATTCTTCAAATGAAAGCAGGTGAACAACATGACTAATCAACGTGAAAAATTAATTGAAGTAAAAAATGTAAAGCAGCACTTCAACGTTAGTGGTGGTGTTGTAAAAGCGGTCAACGACATTTCATTTGATATTTACCGCGGTGAAACATTTGGACTTGTAGGGGAATCTGGTTGCGGAAAATCAACAACTGGAAGAACGATTATCAGGTTATATGATGCAACTGCTGGAGAAGTGCTGTTCGACGGTGAAAATGTACATGGTAAGAAATCACGAGCAGAATTAAAGAAATTTAATCGTAAAATGCAAATGATTTTCCAAGATCCATACGCATCATTAAATCCTCGTATGACAGTTGGGGATATTATTGCAGAAGGCATTGATATTCACGGTTTAGCAAAAAGCAAAAAAGAACGTATGGATCGTGTGCATGAATTATTGAACACAGTTGGGTTAAATAAAGAGCATGCCAATCGTTTCCCGCATGAGTTCTCTGGTGGACAACGTCAACGTATCGGAATTGCTCGTGCACTTGCGGTAGAACCGGAATTTATTATTGCGGATGAACCAATTTCAGCACTTGACGTATCCATTCAGGCGCAAGTTGTAAACTTACTGAAACAACTGCAAAGAGAAAAAGGCTTAACATATTTATTCATTGCCCATGATTTATCGATGGTAAAATACATCAGTGATCGCATTGGTGTTATGTACCGTGGACAAATTGTTGAATTAACAAGCAGTGATGAGCTATACGAGAATCCAATTCATCCGTATACCAAATCACTATTATCAGCAATTCCGCTTCCAGATCCGGATTATGAACGCAATCGTAAGCGTATCGTATATGATCCATCTCAGCATCAATATGGTAATGAAACGCCTACTATGCGAGAAATTCGCCCTGGACATTTTGTTCTTTGTTCAGAAGCAGAATACAAGAAATATAAAGAAATCTATCAATAATAGAAAAGAAGCGGCTGGAGAGGTCGCTTCTTTTTTATATACATACAAATAAGAAAACTGATATAAACCTTTTCTTATTGGATGGGAGAGAGGATTCGCCCAAGCATAGAAGCGGTCAGGTCCTTTTTTCGCCCCATGCCGAGTGAAAACAAAAGGAGAGAAGGAAAAGCTGGAGTAGAGATTTCAGCAATAGAGTGGGGGATGGAAAAATAGTAAATGAAATTTTATCGGCGCAAGTCCAAATATATCGACCGTTCCTCAAAATATATTGGCGTTCCGATAAAGAACAGCACAAAAACAGGTTGGAGAAGGCTTTCTCCAACCTGTTTTTTCTGAATATTAACATTAATATTAAGCTTGAACAGGAGCTGATTCTTCAGAAGTCTCCGGTTTAACAAGGGCATAATTTTCCCATGCTCTGCTTTTCCAGCGGAAGAACATAATGATGGCACGTGTCCATTCATCAATCGCAATGGCTAACCAAATGCCGGGCAGTCCCATGTGCAAATAAAATACAAAAAAGTAGCCAAGTGGTAAACTCATTAATACCATTGAGAATGCGCCAATTAAAACTGGATATTTTGCATCACCAGCAGCCCGCAAGGAATTAATGATGACAATATTCATCGTTCGGCCTGTTTCTAGTAGAATGCTTAATAAAAGAACGGTTGCGCCTAAAGCGATGACATGAGGATTATCTGTAAATAACGCCATTAACTGCGTGCGAAATGTTATGACGAGAATGACCATACATAACGTAACACCAATGGCCCACTTTACACTTTTCCATACACGTACATATGCTTCATCTTTCTCATTTCCACCGACTAAACGCCCAACAATGATCGCTGTTCCCATTCCGATGGCGATAGCGAATAAGTAAGTAAACATTGAAATATTTGTTGCATACTGTCTTGCAGCTAATGATTCTGCTCCTAAGTATGTCGCATAATATAAAAAGACAATTTGACATGCTTGGTACATAACTTGTTCAAAAGCCGATGGAATACCAATCTTTAAAATCTTGCTGATATATTCTTTTGATAAGGTAATGTAGTAGTTCAACTTCACGCGATATTCCATGACGCGGTATAGTAACCAGAAGAAGACAATGAGTGCGATTAAACGGCTGAAAGATGATGATATAGCAGCACCTTGAACGCCCATTTCTGGAAAACCGAATTTCCCGAAAATAAGTACATAGTTTCCAGCAATATGAAAAATGTTCATTCCTAATGAAATCAACATTGCTTGTTTTGTAAATCCATGAACACGAATAATGGCAGCCAGTGAATTGATAATGGCTTGAAGAAAGATTGCTCCTCCAACAATTGATAAATAATTTTGTGCGTAAGTTAATACGTCACCTTGTAAATTCATCGCCATCATCATATTTTTCGAAAATAAAAGAAAACCGGCGCTTATGATGAGCCCGACTCCTAAGTTTAATGTTACCGCTAAAGCTGATATTTTGGATGCTTCCATATATCGTTTAGAACCAAGGTATTGAGAAACAACAATTGCGGCCCCGTTTCCGATTACTTCTAGTACTAATATTGCGATATGAAGGTATTGATTCGCTGCCCCAACACCTGATACCGCGTCATCTGATAGTGCACTTAGCATAAAAGTATCAGCAATCCCCATTAACATAAAAAGAAAAACCTCTAAAAAAATGGGCCATGTTAAGAAAAATAAATTTAATTTTTCTCCCTGCCCTTTTTTGGACGTAGTCACTGTCATATCATCCCCCACTTTACCGATATCCTTTTTGCAGCAAAATGTATCTTAACACACTTCAGCAACACTTGCATTCATTTTGCAGCTTGGTTATTGAACTACCCCCACCTTCACTTCATTTAGAGGAGGGGGTCTTCTCGGTTGAAATGATAAATATATATTTCGAAAAAATAGGACATATATAAGTACAAATTGAAAAATCAATAAAAATCCTTTTTTTGGTTGGGAGAGAGCGTCCGCTCATGCGTAGAAGCGATCATCCCCTTTTTTCGCCCCATGCCGCGTGAAAACAAAAGGAGAAAAGGAGTGGAGATCTTCTTTTATTTTCAAAGCTGTGACTTATATGTTGAAAGATCAAAATGGTGCATATTAGAAGGGAATAATTATACAAAAGATATTATGTGATATAAAATTAATTATACTCTAATAATTTAGATAATTATTAAAACAGGTATATTTAGTATTTCAGGCAGGAAAATAAGTAATATAAAACGTTTACAGAAAATGCTATGGTAACAGAAAATTTTAATAAGATAGAAAAACAAATATACAAATAATATATTTATATGTATAATATGAATTATTAGAACATATAAATATTTCTTTCTGTTTGAAAATGAAAGGGCTAACATTTTTTTAGGGGGATGGAAGGATGAAGAAAAAAGTACCAGTTTTAGTAGCGTCGACATTAGCGATGAGCATGGTTTTAGGAGCATGTAGTTATCAAAAAGATGAGTCGCAAGCGAAAGCAAAAGGGGAAAGCGGCAATAATAATGCGAAACAAGTTATAAATTTAACTGAAACACAAGAAATTCCAACGATGGACACAGCATTATCAGCTGATGCAGTATCATCGCGAGTGATGAATAATACGATGGAAGGGCTATACCGCCTTGATAAAGGGGATAAACTCGTTCCAGGTGTAGCGAAATCAAGTGAAAAATCAGCAGACGGGAAAAAGTATACTTTTAAATTACGCGAAGATGCGAAGTGGTCAAATGGAGATCCTGTAACAGCGAAAGACTTTGTATATGCTTGGCAACGAGCAATTAATCCAGATAAAGCAGCAGTATCAGCATATATTATGTTTGATGTTAAAAACGCACAGAAAATTAATAAAAAAGAAATGACACCAGATCAATTAGGTGTAAAGGCCATTGATGATTATACATTAGAAGTAGAATTAGAGCATCCAGTTCCTTACTTTGAAAACTTAATGATTTATCCACTGTTTTATCCTGTAAATGAAAAGTATGCGAAAGAGCAAGGGGACAAGTTTGGTCTAGAGGCAAATACAACACTATATAATGGACCATTTGTATTAAGTGACTGGAAGCATGAAAGAAGTTTCCAAATAAAGAAAAATCCATCATACTGGGACAATAAAGAAGTGAAGCTAGAAGAAGTGAATTTTAATATTGTAAAAGACATGGCAACATCGATTAACTTATATGATACAAAAGCGATAGACCGTGCTAACTTAAGATCTGAGTTTGTTGATAAATATAAAGGGGATAAAGATTTTAAAACGGCAAATGAAGCTACTGTATCCTATCTTCGTTTCAATCAGAAAAATGAAGCTTTAGCAAATAAAAACATACGTAAAGCAATTTCTCTCGCCTTTGAACGTAAACCACTTGTTGAGACGATTTTAAACAATGGCTCTACTGAAGCAACAGGATTAATTCCAAGCAAATTTATTACAGGGCCAAATAAAAAAGACTTCCGAGCTGAAAATGGGGAGTTAGTAAAAGCAAACGCGAAAGAAGCGAAGAAATATTGGGAAGCTGGTAAAAAAGAATTAGGAAAAGATAAGATTGAGATTGAGCTATTAAATGAAGATGTAGATTTATCTAAGAGAACAGGGGAGTACTTAAAAGGAGAGTTAGAAAAGAACTTACCTGGTTTTACATTGAAAATTAAGCAGCAGCCATTTGCGCAAAAGCTTAAACTTGAAGAAAGTGGAGATTATGAAATGACATTTGCTTTATGGAGTCCAGACTTCCCAGATCCAGTAACTTACCTTGATATGTTTATAACAGATGGCACGCAAAATAAAATGAAATACTCTAATCCGAAATACGATGAAATTATTATGAAAGCGAAGACTGACGGTAGCGATGTACAAGCGCGCTGGAATAGTTTACTTGAAGCAGAAAAAATCCTTATGGATGATGCAGCAATTGCTCCTGTATATCAACGTAGCACGGCTTATTTACAAAAAGGAACAGTTAAAGATATTTATAAGCATAATTATGGCGGAGATTTAAGCTTCAAGTGGGCATCTGTCGGAAAATAATTTAAAAAGAAGCAGGGAATTTCCTGCTTCTTTTTAGTATGTTCGTTTTTTATAAATCCCTTTGCCGCCAACTTGCTTCCATCCAGATTGTACTTCCGCACTTTTATTAACAAATTTCATTTTCTCTTTCCCACCAAATAGCTTTTCACCGATGCTATTCGTAATGACACCAATCAATGCTGTAATTCCGATGACGAGGGCAGCGACAATTGCAAAATCAATAAAAAAAGCAACCATATGAAAATTCCCCCTTTGCCTGTCTGTATCATTATTGTATGAGAAAAAAAGTTAAAAAGAAAGAAAAGTTAGAAAATAATTATTTTACTTAAAAATAGTCTAGACAATAATAATGAGGTTTGATAAAATCAACAAGAACAAACGTTCCTTTTCCGTGGCTGTTTTACATAGCGGTAAGTCTTACATTTCACCATTGTTTTATCAGAAAAAGGTAATAAAGCGCTATCGGAAACATGTGGTGAAGTACATTATATGAAAGAGAGTCTATCAAAAAAATAGTTCTAAAGGCGTATACGAATGGGATATAGGGCTTATGTCTTCAAGTATTTATGCCAGCTTTACTGGTCCTAAGCAACAGTTAAAGACATATGGTGTTTTCCCTATTAATAAGGAAATTTACTGTGTATTTCTTTCTGAATCTATTGTATAATGATTATAGAAGTTACTTATTTAAAGTAATTGTTGTTTATTAAAAGTTGCTTGCTCATAAGTTGTTGTTTACATCGAAAGCAATTTTTCATTTTGTTGTAAGACAAGTCATAGTGAAGAATTGCTGGGAAATAGAAATTCAAACTGTAATTAGTACAGAATCTGTACTCTTTAAGGAGAGTGAGTCTTGTATGGTAACACTATATAGTTCTCCAAGTTGTACGTCTTGTAGAAAGGCGAAATTATGGCTAGAGGAAAATCATATTCCCTATACAGAACGTAATATTTTCTCAGATCCATTAACGATTGAGGAAATTAAAGAAATTTTACGCATGACAGAAAGCGGAACGGATGAGATTATTTCAACTCGTTCGAAAGTTTTCCAAGAGTTAAACGTTAACTTAGAATCTTTACCACTTCAAGATTTATATAAGATGATTCGTGACTACCCAGGCATTTTACGTCGTCCTATTATGATTGATGAAAAACGTCTTCAAGTAGGTTATAACGAAGATGAAATTCGTCGTTTCTTACCACGTACAGTAAGAACATTTCAGTTACGTGAGGCACAGCGTCTTGTAAATTAACAATAAAAGTTTTGTATATGAAAACCTTCTACTTTACAGTAGAAGGTTTTTGCATACATATATTCATTATTTGTCTCAGTATTTGTAGATAACTCCATTTTGATTTTTCGACATATTAGCTGCGGCTATGAAAACAAAAACAGTTCTCCACTTATTTCCTCTTTTTGTTTTTTACATGGCATGGGGCGAAAAAAGGAACTGACCGCTTCTATGCATGGCCGGATGCTCTCTTCCACCCAAAAAGAATGGTTTAATTTTGGTTTTTTAATTTGGATTTATATAAATCTATATCAAATCAAGAAATACAAGTTTTACTTTACATTCCCTAATTTGATATGCTGAACAATAAACCCGATTGTTAATACTGTGAAAATAAAGAGGAAGGGTATACTTGTTGCAAAGGCCGGGTTATGCTGGAAAAAGTTCGCAAGTCTCGCTTCATGGGTGATCATTCTGCCAGCCGTGTAAGCAAGAACTGCTCCTCCGCAATAAATGAGAAAAGGAAACCGCTCCATAAATAGTAAGATGAGTTTGCTTCCCCAAATAATAATAGGGATAGAAATTAATAATCCGATAATTACGAGTGTAAAATTCCCATGAGCCGCTCCAGCAATCGCAAGGACATTATCAAAACCCATAACGAGATCGGCAAATACAATTGTACGGATTGCTTGAAATAATGTCGTTTTTCCTTGTATAGAAGAAAGATCATTATTATTGTCGGTTAGTAAATTTACGGCAATCAGTGTAAGTAGGATGCCGCCAATAAGTTGTAAGAAGGGAATATCGAGTAAGTATACAGCAAGTATTGTAAGGAGAATTCGCAGCACGATTGCTAGGACCGTACCAATAAAAATAGCTTTATTCCGTTTAGATTCAGGTAAGTTTCGGCTTGCAAGCGCAATTACAATTGCGTTATCACCGCCTAGTACAACATCGATACCGACAATCATTAGTATAGATGTCAAAAAATCTAACTCCATCATTTTGCCTCCATTTATTCTGTTTTAATCAGTAATATAGGTGCAGTTGTATGTATGAAACGAAAAAGCTTGACCAGCTCTATTACAATTGTACGGCGCTAGGTGGAATTGTATGTCCGATTTTTTATTAAGAAGGAACGAGGGAATTTATATCGCAAGTGTATATAATGGAATATATAGGAGGAAGGAAGTATGATGTATTAGCATAGAATAATCTAGGCGAATGACTGTTTTTCTAAAATGAAACGATTTTATTTCCATTCTGGAGAATCTTATCATAAAATGAAAGTACAAGAATCTATTGATTTGTCATATGAGTGGGGAATCCCTTCATAACAATTCCGAATAGGAAGGGAGAGTTGGATTTTGGACATTGAAAGAATTAACGATCATACGATGAAGTTTTTTATTACGTACGTTGATATAGAAGATAGAGGGTTTAATCGAGAAGAGATTTGGTCCAGTCGTGAACGAAGCGAACAATTGTTTTGGGAAATGATGGATGAAGCTCGCGATCATGATGATTTCTTTATTGATGGGCCACTATGGATCCAAGTACAGGCGATGGATAAAGGCATTGAAGTACTTGTAACGAAAGCACAGCTTTCAAAAGATGGACAAAAATTAGAATTACCAATAGGTCTAGATAAAATCATTGATATTCCTCTAGATGAGCGGATTGAATCACTATTTCAACAAGAGTTAGAGGAAGAGATGGAAGCGGGAACAAACTTTAACGAAGATGGAACATTTGGTTTTTTAATTAAATTTGATGATTTTGAAGACGTTATTTCGTTAAGTCATCGTCTTATATTTGAAGATATAAAAGATGAATTGTATTCGTTTGAAGACCGCTATTATGTATATGTTGAATTTGATGAAGTGCTACACGATGAAGAAGAAATTGACCGTATTTTAAGTATTATTTTAGAATATGGGGAAGAGTCTACTTTAACGGTTCACCGTGTAAGTGAGTACGGTAAACAGGTTGTTAAAGAACGCGCACTTGAGACGATTCGCAGTCATTTTTCTCCTAAAACGTAGGCCGATTTCAATATTATGAAATCGGCTTTTTATATGATGGGTATGATAAGAGTAGAAAAGCTATGTAAGTAAGGGGGGTAGGAATGAAAAATACATTAAAGTTACTTTTCTTTTTTCTAGGTTTATTCGCAGTGTTTGTTTCGTTACGAATGTTTATTGATGTAGCATTTTATTCGGATGTTATAGGCATAAAAGATATTTCGTTTTTAGGAATTATAAGTATTGTATTTACTATTTCTGCATTTTTAATTGGCTGTGTTATTTTCTTGGAAAATCGGCATCCATCTAAAACATTGACATGGTTAATTGTACTCGGTATTTTTCCTGTATTTGGTTTCTTTGCGTATTTATTGTTTGGACAAAACTTCCGCAGAAAACGAATGTTTCAAAAGAAGGCTCTTTTGGATGAACAAGCTTTCTTACAGTACAAAGGACATGAAGATTATCAAGAACGCATTTTACAGAATCATAAACATCAAGAACTGCTATTTCATTTAGCGGATCGGCTTGGTGCGTTAAATATTTCATTTCAGACAGAAACAAAAGTGTTAACGAATGGGGATGAAACGTTTCAAGCGATTTTAGCAGGATTGCAAAAAGCGAAGCATCATATCCATATGGAATATTATATTGTACGTGATGACAAGCTTGGTACACAAATTAAAGACATTTTAATTCAGAAGGCGCAGGAAGGTGTTACCGTCCGTTTTTTATATGATGCGGTTGGAAGTTTTAAGCTGTCAAATGCTTATATTGATGAATTAAACGATGCAGGTGTCGAGATGATTCCTTTCTTTCCAGTGCGTTTTCCGATTTTGAACGATAAAATTAATTATCGAAATCATCGAAAAATCGTTGTCATTGATGGAAATGAAGGTTTTGTGGGCGGACTGAATATTGGTGATGAGTATTTAGGGAAAAATAAATATTTTGGATTTTGGCGAGATACGCATTTGTATTTACGAGGTGAGGCCGTTCAAAGCCTGCAGCTCATATTCGTACAAGACTGGTTTTATATGACAGGGGAAGCAGTATTAGCACCTGAATATTTACAGGCGGAAGCAGTGGATGGAGATCATTGGGGCGGTGTCCAACTTGTCGCAGGTGGGCCAGATAATAAATGGGAGACAATTAAGCATCTTTATTTTGCAATGATCGCTTCGGCAAGGAAGTCTATATGGATTGCTACACCTTATTTTATTCCAGATGATGATATTTTATCTGCATTAAAAGTAGCAGCTCTTGCGGGCATTGATGTCCGTTTATTAATGCCGAGTAAACCGGATAAACGAACGGTGTTTTATGCATCAAGGTCTTATTTTCCAGAGTTATTAGATGCAGGGGTAAAGGTATACGAATATGAAAAAGGTTTCCTTCACAGTAAAATTGTCATTGTCGATTCTGATTTAGCATCAATTGGGACAGCGAATATGGATATGAGAAGCTTTCATTTAAACTTTGAGGTGAATGCCTTTTTATATGATACGGATAGTATTCGAAAGCTTGTTAAGGATTTTGAGGAGGATTTACAAGAATCCAGTGAAATTCATGTGGATCATTTTCATAAACGCCGCCTTCATAGGCGAATTGTAGAATCGGCATATCGTTTATTATCACCTTTATTATGAGGAGGATGTTCTTACAAGGACGTCCTCTTTTTGTCTAAAAAGGAATTTGTAATAAATTGTAGAATACAAAGCGGTATAGAAAGGATGTGGTATTATGTTTGTTGCAAGGAGAGAAAATGGAGGGAAAGTTCACCTTCTTGAAAGCTGCAATGAAAAGGAGCTACTTGCAATGCGAAAGAAGGAACGCTTTTTTTGCCCGATTTGCAGGCGAGAGGTGCAGCTCAAGTTAGGGAAGCAAAAGAGATGGCATTTTGCTCATAAAAAATTAAATCAGTGCCTCGTTTCATTTGAGCCTGAATCCGCTTATCATATGCGCGGGAAGGACCAGTTATATAGATGGCTCAAGTCGCAAGGATTTCATGTAAAAATCGAACATTACCTCCCAGAGATTCGCCAAAGACCCGATCTGTTTATTGAAATGAAAGGAAGACGGATTGCAATTGAATATCAATGCGCCTCTTTATCCACTGAGCAGTTATTAAAACGAACGCGTTCCTATTGGGAAATAGGGATACAAATCATTTGGATATTAGGTGGAAATCAACTGAAAAGGCACTCTGCTTATTGGATCTCATTATCCTCGTTTCATTTTCTCTGCATACAATCTTATCCTCAGCCTTCACTTCTCTTTTTTTGTCCAAATAAAAAATCATTTCTGAAATGCGAACTTCTTACCCCGTTTTCTGCAAAGGTTTATTTTTCACAGATCATGTATTTCCCGGTACGTACCGTTACTTTTGAGAAACTCTTTTGCCAAGCACCAATTACGAAAGAACGATTGGAGCGGGAATGGCAGAATAAAAAGACCTACTTTCGAACGAATGTCCTTCCAATATGGAATTATAGTCATAAATTACTTTTACATCTTCTATATCAATATCACCTTTCTCCCTCTTGTTTTCCATCTGAAATTGGTGTTCCTCTTCCATCTGCATTTGCATTTCAAACACATCCTTTTGTATGGCAGGCTCTTCTTTGTATAGACTTTATTGGCAAATTTAAAATTGGAGAATATTTTTCATTACATGCTGTTTTTTACTATGTAAATAAAAAGCGTAGTATTCAAAGGCGCGCGTTACCGTATTTTTCGCAACATGTATGGCAATTGGCAATCATAGAGTATGTAACATTTTTATGTAAAGTAGGAATGATTGAAAAAGTGGATGTGCATAAGTACCGAAAAATAAGGCGATTTATGATGCCGAAAACAGAAGGGGAAATCAAAGAATACGATGCGATTTGTTTGTCACATGCACTATCTTTGTTTGAAACAAAGTACAACATGGGAAAAGGAAAAGCGGATATAATAAAGGAGTATCCTGAAGGAATTACATAAGCAGAATCGAATTGTACTAGTAGAGATTAAAAGGGGGTTTTTATTGATGTCTAATCAAAAAACAGCAAAAACATTGCCAGACCGCAGTGAGATTGAAGAAATGAACACATGGCGTTTGGAAGATGTTTTCCAAACTGATGAAGAATGGGAAAAAGAATTTCAAGCAATAAAAGAATTACTACCAAAGTTAACTGAATTTAAGGGGAAACTTGGTGATTCTGCTGATTCATTATTAGCGGCTTTACAATATGAAGATGAAGTCTCAATGAGATTAGGAAAATTATATACATATGCTCATATGCGTTACGATCAAGATACAACAAATTCTGCTTATCAAGCGCTAAATGATCGAGCAACAAACTTATATTCTCAAGCGTCCAGCAGCATGGCGTATATCGTTCCTGAAATTTTAACAATTTCAGAAGAACAATTACAGTCGTTCTTACAAGAAAATAAAGAATTAAGTGTGTATGAACATGCGTTAGAAGAAATTACACGTCAGCGTCCGCATGTACTGTCAGAGGCGGAAGAAGCATTGTTAGCAGAAGCATCTGAGGTTATGAGTGCATCAAGTAATACATTTGGTATGCTTAATAATGCGGACTTAAAATTCCCATCTATTAAAGATGAAAATGGTGAAGAAGTAGAAGTAACACATGGCCGTTATATTCAATTTTTAGAAAGCGATGATCGTCGTGTTCGTCATGATGCATTCCATGCTGTTTTTGAAACGTATGGGAAATATAAAAATACATTTGCAAGCACACTTAGTGGTGCAGTGAAACGTAATAATTTCAACGCGCGCGTTCGTAAATACGATTCTGCACGCCAAGCTGCGTTAAGCAATAATAACATACCTGAAACAGTATATGACCAACTTGTCGAGACAGTAAATGATAACTTACATTTATTGCACCGTTATATTGATATTCGTAAACGTGCACTAGGTCTTGATGAACTGCATATGTACGATTTATATACACCACTTGTACCAGAAGTGAAAATGAATGTGAAATATGAAGAGGCACAAGAGATTCTGTTGAAATCTTTAAACGTCCTTGGTGATGAGTATGTTGAGATTTTGAAAGAAGCATATGAAAATCGCTGGGTAGATGTATATGAAAACAAAGGAAAACGAAGCGGTGCGTATTCATCTGGTGCATATGGAACAAATCCGTATATTTTAATGAACTGGCATGATAATGTAAATAATTTATTTACACTTGCACATGAGTTTGGTCATTCTGTGCATAGCTACTATACAAGAAAAACACAGCCACATGTATATGGTGACTATTCCATATTCGTTGCGGAAGTTGCATCAACTTGTAACGAAGCAATTTTAAATGATTACTTATTAAAAACGACAGAAGATAAGAAAGAACGTTTATATTTATTAAATCATTATTTAGAAGGATTCCGTGGAACTGTATTCCGTCAAACGATGTTTGCTGAATTTGAACATATCATTCATAAAAAGGTACAAGAAGGCCATGCAGTAACGCCAGATATGTTAACAGAGATTTACTATGATTTAAATAAAAGATACTTTGGCGATGCTTTAGTCATCGATAAAGAAATTGGCTTAGAGTGGTCTCGTATTCCGCACTTCTATTACAACTATTATGTTTATCAATATGCAACAGGATTTAGTGCGGCAACAGCTTTATCAAAGCAAATTTTAGAAGAAGGACAACCAGCAGTAGAACGTTATATTAACGAATTCTTAAAAGCTGGAAGCTCCGACTATCCAATTGAAGTATTGAAAAAATCAGGAGTAGATATGGCATCACCAGAGCCTGTTAAAGAGGCATTACAAGTATTTGAAGAGAAGTTAAATGAATTAGAAGCGCTATTATTTGAAGGTAAATAATAGCGAAAGAAGGAGGGCGAGAGTGGAATTTCTCGCCTTCTTTCTTTTTAAAAACCTTTGAACCGCTTTCTATGATTGAAATAAGAGAGGCCAATAACAATGACTGCAAACAAAAGAGGCAAGGCAATCATCTTTGGAAATGCTTGTAATAGTGAAAGGATGTACAGAAAAAAAGAAATACAAATGCCAAATAGTAGAAAGAAGATATGTGTTTTTTTCATAAAATCCCTCCTAAAAAGCTTCTTTTCATAGCTTATTCAGTAATGAAAACGTTTAGAATGTGACAAAAGTGTGAAATTCGACAAAAAGGCTTGTCATCTGACGTCGAATCTTGTAATATAATAAGCGTGAACGAATTCACATACAAACATATACCCCTTTGTTTGAACGTGAAAATTTCTCCCATCCCCTTTAATATTTTTATAAGCCGTAAAGAAAAAGACCTGGTGTTTACACCAGGTCTTTTTCTTTTGCAATCCATTTCCAATAACGTTCGCATTTCACTTCAATCATTCGTACTTTTCTTTTCAATGACAATTTTTTTAGTTCTCGTTCTATTTCTTGCTCTGAGCAGTTATAAATAAATGCAATTTCTTTTGATGACATAAATTGGACCATTTCTAATAAGAATTCCAGTGGTGGTAAAGGTGCTGGCTCAATGTCACATTTTACAATTTCTTTTAAGAGTTGTACGTACACATCATACGAATAAATTCCTGCAATTTTAATGCCCTCTTCATCTGAATTTGCATGAAAGAATACGAGAGAAGGGATTTCGGTAATGTGCATTTCGTTTGTGAACTTTAAATCGCACTGAAATGCTTTTTTTGCACTAATCGAATGTAAATCTTTTTTAAATTCTTCTACATCAATGCCGCTTTGTTCTGCACATGCAAGTAGTGATTCCAAATCTGGTTTTGATACATTTTCAAGAAAAATGTATTCTTGAAGTTTCCGTAAAAATTTCGAACCTGCTTTTCGACCTTGCAACTCAGCTGCTTTAATTGCCATAGAAACTAAATACGGTGTAGATGAGGCGTCCTGCATATGTACTTTTCCATCGCATGAAAAGCCGTGCAAACTTGTTGTCTTTTCCCACACAAATCGAATATTAGCAGGTTTATTCCATTTGTGTGGGGAGGCGATTGCCCCTTCCACTTTGCCGGTTAATATGTGCCGAATCGAAAAATATTTTCCGTATTCGAGCCATAATTTAATGATGACTGGTTCGATTTCCCAGCAATCTTTGCAAAGTGGATCAATAAACAAATAGGCTTCCACAGATTTATGTTCGCATTTGGAAAGAGAAGGAATGCGCATATGCTTTGCTTCCTGTTTATCCATTACGCTTCACCTGTTTCGTTTGGAGTGTTGACCATATGCTGCGCAGTTAATGCTAAACGTTCAAAAACAAATTCTCGAATCTGCCCTTGTACTCCTGTATCTTCCATTGCTTGCTCCATACATGCTAACCAGGCTTTCGCGCGCTTTGGTGTAATCTCAAAAGGGAGATGGCGTGCTCTTAGCATAGGGTGACCATGTTCCTCTGTATACAAATTCGGCCCACCTAAATACTGCGTTAGAAATTGCTTCTGCTTCCTGGCTGTTTCTGTCAAATCGTCTGGGAAGATGGGAGATAAGTCAGGGTGTTTACTGACATAGGAATAAAACGTATCGACTAATGCTGCAATGCCTTGTTCACCGCCAATTGCTTCAAATGGTGTCATCGGTTGCTTGTTCATCCTGTATAAACTCCTTTTTCCATCAAATGTATATCTATTGTAGCAATGGATTGTCACGAAGAGCAACTAAACAGCTCTTGTGTAATCCTTTGCCCATTTTTTCCTTAAGATAAAGCTAAATATAAGTGCAACATTGGTAAAGGTGAACCATTAGTAGGAAAAGCACCTACTGATGGAAGTTCCATTTTACCCAGCTACTCACAATCAGTAACCTTCCTTTTCAAAGAAGAAAAAACAAAGAGGGAAGGACTGACCGTAAGAGCCCGATTGGTGAGGGCTTTCCATCAGTGAGAAAAAACTTCTACTAATGGAAGTTTCACTTTAGCGTGCTTTGTTTTGTTTGGCAAGAAAAAAGCGTTGCACTTTATTTTTTGTATGGCGAACAGGTATATGGTATTTGTTCAATAAATTGAGGAAATCAGCTTTGCCCGCTGCTTCATCTTGTACTTCATATTCAAGTTCATAATCATCGTGATTGTAATAGAAACTATGATCAAATACAAGTGTGCCGCCCTTAAATGTAGTTTCTGCTCGTTCTGTTGTTAAGCTTCCCATATAAGCTAAAGTAGAAACAGGGATTTGCAGGGCATGTAGTTGATCTGCTACAGGGCCTGGAATGAGCCCGTTTGTTTCCATCATTAGTTGTGCTTCTCGTGCTGTTAAAGGTTGATGAGTTTCCAGTAACCCAATTTCAGCTGGTTGTTTTAAAGTTAATGTATAAGCTCCGTCTTTATGACGAATACGAAGAGCAGAGCCTGCTGCTTTTAAAGAAAAATGAGGTGTTTCAAAGTAATGATTCACTTGTTTTGTAAATGATTCGATAGAAAACACATCGCATAATGCTTGAAATTCTTCTTCTGTGACCATATTTTTAAATTCAATTTCAATTTCTTGTGTCATTGTATAAGCTCCTTCTTAAGAGTAATTCTTTAGACATTATCGCTTTTTCGCAAATTTGGTTCAATGTTTTATTTGTTTGCGTCTATGTTATGATACAATAATAGTGTGAAGTAAGACAGGAAGTTGATATGGAGGAGTTAGAGCATGCAAAATAAAATCCAAGTTAAGAGCGTAGAAGAAAGAGAGAATGCTCTTATTTTTTGTGCGGAAAATATTGAAATACAAGTGGAGGAGTTAAAGGCGCGTAATCACGTACTTGTAGACTCAGATCATTTATCATTTTTATATATTTTAGAAAACGAATCAGCATTCATTTATGTAAGTATTCCGCATACATGTTGGGAAGCAATGCACAGTGCAATGAAGAATGATAAAGCAATGTTTGTTTGTGTAAATAATACTGAAATTGAATTAGCACAATTGAAAGAAGAAGTGGAATATTTAATTGAAAATATTGAAGGTAATGCAAATTACGGAGAAGAACTTGTAACGACTGTAGAAAAGGTATTTCTATAAGCAAATGGATTGACTTTGGTGGTGGTTGAAATGAATCGTAATTGGGAAGAATTTTTAGCGCCGTACCACCAAGCGGTGGCAGAGCTAAAAGTGAAATTAAAAGGAATGCGTTCTCAGTTTACAATGTTAACAGAACACTCTCCGATCGAGTTTGTAACAGGTCGGGTAAAGTCGGTTGCAAGTATTATTGATAAGGCGGAAAAGAGAAATGTACCGCTTGACCGACTCGGAGAAGAAATGCAGGACATCGCTGGTCTTCGGATGATGTGTCAATTTGTTGATGAGATTAAGCCTGTTGTCGAATATCTTCGAAAACGAAATGACTTTGAAATTGTGGAAGAACGAGATTATGTGACGCAAAAGAAAGAAAGTGGTTATCGTTCATATCACGTTGTAATTAGTTATCCTGTTCAAACGATTTGTGGAGAGAAAAAAGTATTAGTTGAAATTCAAATTCGAACATTAGCAATGAATTTTTGGGCAACAATTGAGCATTCTTTAAATTACAAATATAGTGGGCGTTTTCCAGAAGATATTAAAGTGCGCCTTCAGCGTGCGGCAGAAGCAGCATTTTTATTAGATGAAGAAATGTCTTCGATTCGTCTTGAAATTCAAGAAGCACAAAAGGTTTTTTCGCGCAAACAAGAAGCGAAAGAATCCGAATCATAAACTAAAGGGTGTTGGGCGATGAAATTTGCAATTATGTCAAAGGGAGATCAATCATCAAACGCACTTGCAAGTACAATGACAGGTTACTTGCAAGATTTTGGGTTTACAATGGATGAGGCGGAACCCGATATTGTAATTTCTGTTGGGGGGGATGGGACGCTCTTATACGCGTTTCATCGTTACTATAATCGATTAGATGAGACAGCTTTTGTTGGTGTACATACAGGACATTTAGGGTTCTATGCAGATTGGTTGCCAACAGAAGTAGAAAAACTTGTGATTGCAATTGCGAAAACACCGTTTCAAGTGGTGGAATATCCGCTTTTAGAAGTCATTATTCGCTATGTGAATGGAAGTAAGGAATCACAGTATTTAGCAATGAATGAAGCGACAGTAAAAAGCGCAGAAGGAACATTAGTAACAGAGGTGGAAATTCGCGGAGAATATTTTGAAACGTTCCGCGGGGACGGTCTTTGTATTTCTACTCCTTCTGGAAGTACAGCCTATAATAAAGCGCTAGGCGGAGCAATCATTCATCCTTCGATTGAAGCGATACAAATTGCGGAAATGGCTTCGATTAATAACCGTGTGTTCCGTACAGTTGGTTCACCGCTTGTTTTACCGAAGCACCATACATGTGTTTTAAAGCCATCGGCAGGAATGAATTTACAAATTACGGTCGATCATTTAACGATGGTTCATCAAGACGTAAAGTCAATTCAATACCGCGTTGCAAACGAGAAGGTGAGATTCGTTCGTTTTCGCCCATTCCCATTTTGGAAACGTGTTCGCGATTCGTTCGTTGCGGGTGAATAGAGAGGATTTATGTATTTGAGAAGATTTACATTAAAATGGTGTATGACAGAAGCAGAGAAGGGAATGCTCATTCGGGAATTTCTAAAAACGAAAGGGATTTCTAAAGCTGCTTTGACAGATATAAAGTTTCAAGGTGGGGCAATTGAAGTTGACGGTAAGCATGCGACGGTTCGGCACGTATTACAGGCCGAGGAAGTATTGCAAGTGTTTTTTCCGGTTGAGGAGAGAAGTGAAGGAATGCTGGCTGAAAATATTCCACTGACTGTCCTGTATGAGGATGAATCCGTAATGGTAATCAATAAAGAACCATACATGTCAACCATTCCGTCAAGGGAACATCCGGCAGGAAGTGTTGCGAATGCGCTTCTTTATCATTATGACAGGCAGAATCTTGCAAGTACGGTGCATATTGTAACGAGACTGGACCGTGATACGTCAGGACTTATGCTTATTGCGAAAAACCGTTTCATTCACCATCTTTTATCAAAACAGCATCAGCAAAAGCAAGTGAAGCGAACATATGAAGCAATCGTTCATGGAGAATTGCTAGAAGAGTCGGGAACGATTGATGCGCCAATTGGAAGAAAAGGCGATAGCATTATTGAACGAATGGTATGTGAAGACGGTCAAAAAGCAGTTACGCATTTTCAGGTGATGGAGAGATTTCCTGATAAAACAAGAGTCTCACTGCAGTTAGAAACAGGAAGAACACATCAAATTCGTGTACATATGGCATATTTAGGCCATCCGCTATTAGGGGATGACTTGTATGGGGGAAGTAAGTCGCAGATGAAACGACAAGCGCTCCATAGTACGAGTTTAACCTTCTATCATCCTATTTTAGAAAAACAGATAAAATTTCATGCGGATGTGCCAGAAGATATGAAAGAATTATTAAAATAAGCTGCCTTCACATGAGGGCAGCTTTATTTTTTAGTTATGTAATTGGACGGAATTTCTCAGGCACAAACGGCATCGAAGAAGGAACTGAAATCGTCTCCATCTCTGGATAGCGCAGCCCTGTTAGTTTCCCGCCAAAAACAGCTCCTGTATCAATATTTACCGTATGATTGACAAAACGAGGTTCTGCCACAGGAGTGTGACCATACACAATCCAAGCTTCTCCTTCATAATGCTTCGCCCAATCACGGCGGACAGGTGAACCATCAGGATGTTTTTCTCCAGTAATGTCCCCATATAATACGAAAGTTTGGACTTTCTTATCACTTCTTCCGATATAATCTTGGCGAATACCAGCGTGACAGACGATGAGTTTTTTGTTATCAAGCACATGATAGAGAGGTGACTGTTCGTAAAGATCGATAAATTTTTTCTGTACTATTTTTTGTTCGCGAGTTTGAAGGGCTTCATATTCAGCGACAGTTGTTTCTAATCCGTGTGCGATTGTTACGTTACGTCCGATGAAAAATCGGTACAACTTATTACAATGATTTCCCGGAGCGTAATAAGCTTCTTTTTTATTTATTACAAGCTCCCATACAATTTTAATCATTTTTAGGGATGCCGGGCCACGGTCAGTAATATCTCCGACAAAAGCAAGTTGTCTCTTCTCTGGATGGACAGGAAGACCGCTATCCCAGTTATAACCGAGCTGCGCTGTTAATGTTTGAAACTCTTCTAAACAGCCATGGATATCTCCGATAATATCGTACTTCATTTCACAACCTCCATCTTATTTTTACTTAGTATACCTAAATTGGATATAGAAAAAACCATACCCGCTGGATATGGTCTAATCAAACATAAACGTTTTTGTTCGCGATCGTACGTTCAGTACAAAGCCAATCGCAATCATATATGTCAGTAAGGAACTACCGCCATAACTCATAAGAGGAAGGGTAATCCCTGTAATCGGAAGTAATCCAATTGTCATCCCAATATTTTGGAATACTTGGAATGTAAACATTCCAATCGTTCCTGCACATAAATAGCTACCGAATGGATCATTACTTTCTAAAGCGATATGAATCATACGATAAATTAATAGGAAGAACAGTGAAATAACAACGCTTGCTCCTAAAAATCCAAATTGCTCAGCAATGTTTGTGAAAATAAAATCGGTATGCGGTTCTGGGAAGTATACTTGACCATTCTCCCAGCCTTTACCGTGTAATTCACCTGATCCGGTTGCTAAAACAGCTTGCCTTAACTGATATCCTTGTGTTTCATATTCATAAGGTGCTAACCAGCCGTAGAAACGATCTAATTGATATTCTTTTAAAATATGTTCTTTAAAGAATGCTGTATGCGCAAAGTAAGTGTACGTTAACGCAGAACCAGCTGCTATAACAAGTGTAGCTAAACCGAAAATAAAGCGCCAGCGTATACCTGAAACTAAAATCATCGCGGCGAGCATCGCTGAAATAACCATTGTATTTCCTAAGTCTGGTTCTTTCGCAATTAAAAGTAGTGGTGGTAAACTTGCGCCAAATATTTTGCCGAGTAAAATGAGATCCTCACGCGGCGTCCGAAACGGATACTTTTCATTATGATTGACGATAATGCGGCCAACGACAATGATTAAAAATAACTTCATAATCTCGGAAGGCTGGAAGTTACCAAGGCCTGGAACACTGTACCAAGCAGTAGCCCCTTTAATTGTTACAGCTCCAGGAACTTTTAATTCAAGTCCAATAAGTAAAATCATCGCAAATCCATACAAGTACCAAGCGATTTGTTTATATCGGTCAAAATCAATAACCATAATCGCAAAAATTGCGATGGCCCCAATGAAATACCATTGAATTTGTTTCGCAACAAAGTTTACCTGTTGTAAAGCCGGTGGTAAAGATGGTTGTGCACTTGCGATAGCAAAACAACTCACAGCCCCGATTACGAGTACAATCAGGATTAATATGTAATCTATTCGATATTGAGAATTCTTATCTTTCAACGTACGTAGTCCTTTCTATTGCTCTTTGCGTAATACAAAAAAAGACGCTATTACCATATTAGCGGATTTTGGATGGTTTGCAAATATGTTGTTTGGATTTTGAGTGTGAGATGTTAGATTATATAGATATAAATTGAGAAACTGAGATAAAACCTTTCTTTTTTAGATGGGAGAGAGCGTCCGACCATGCATAGAAGCGGTTAGGGCTTATTTTCGCCCCATGCCAAGTTTAAAACAAAGGGAGGAAGTGAGAGCGGTTCCTTTTTATTCTTCATAGCCGTGATTTATCCAGCAAGTACTTTTAAATAGAGGAAATAAAGATTGAGCTTTCGTAGTAGCAGGAAAGTGAAAGAGCAAAAGAGAAGTAAAGAACCAGTTATACTAATAATTTTGTTTTGCCTTATTTTAAATTTGTGATATGATATAAATATATTACCAGGTACTAATAACTGATATTATTTAATAAATTTAGGGGGATAAATAAATGAATCTTCTCAACTTAAAAGGAAAAAACATTATCGTAATGGGAGTTGCGAACCAACGAAGCATCGCTTGGGGTATCGCTCGTTCACTACACGAGGCAGGAGCAAACTTAATTTTCACATATGCAGGTGAGCGTCTAGAAAAAAACGTACGTGATCTAGCAGAATCATTAGAAGGACAAAAATCACTTGTGTTACCATGTGATGTAACAAACGATGAAGATATCGCGCGTTGCTTCCAGTCTATTAAAGAAGAAGTTGGAGTTGTTCACGGATTAGCACACTGCATCGCATTCGCAAACCGTGATGACTTAAAAGGTGAATTTGTTGATACATCTCGTGATGGATTCTTACTTGCACAAAACATTAGCTCATTCTCATTAACAGCTGTAGCAAGAGCTGCGAAGCCATTAATGACAGAAGGCGGCAGCATCGTTACATTAACATACCTTGGTGGAGAGCGCGTTGTAGCAAACTACAATGTAATGGGCGTTGCAAAAGCATCACTAGACGCAAGCGTAAGATACTTAGCAAACGACTTAGGGCAGCACAACATTCGCGTAAACTCTGTATCAGCAGGACCAATCCGTACGCTATCAGCAAAAGGTGTTGGCGACTTCAACAGCATCTTAAAACAAATCGAAGAACGCGCACCACTTCGTCGTAACGTAACACAAGAGGAAGTTGGTAACACAGCACTATTCTTATTCAGTGATCTAGCGAGCGGAGTTACTGGTGAGAACATTCATGTGGATTCTGGGTATCATATTTTAGGTTAATGAAGAATCAGAGTTGAAATTAGATGTAATATTTTAGGTGGAAAAGCACCACACATGTTCATCAAACTAAGATAAGCTTATATTCATATAACATAAAGAAAAAACGCTATCCTTTTTGCAAAAATATGCAGAAAGGATAGCGTTTTTCTATTATGCTTCAGATGGGAGAGCAAGTGTTGAGGAAGTAATAAAAAGGATTACTTAAATTTGATAATTGTATATACGTATGAAAAGTATAAAATGTCTAAGTAAACCGAACCGGATGTAGGTGATTTTCTCAAGATGACGGAAATAAACTTTAATAATCATTCATCTTATTGTAGCGGTTACTTGAAGCGAAAGGCATAATCTCGTCTTATTATTTTATGTGAAAATAAATGGTGAAATATTTTTGTTTGCGAAAATATATATTTATAAATTATTGAAGAAAACGAGTTGAAATGATAAGATGAAAAATTTAAATCAAGGAGGGAGAGCGGTGTCGAAGAGTGCTGGTGCTCCAAAAAAGAAAGGCGTTTTATTTGTGATGAATCCTATAGGTGGAGGAGTAGAACATTATCAAAATATGTATATTGAACAGAATCGGCATAAGTATAGAATTTATAAGATGACGTTTAGAGCTGGAATGTTTTGTATAGAAGATATGAATCAGGAACACCCCTTGTACTATGATTTAGAGTTTCATAATTATGATGAAACGAGTTTTCGATCGCTACTCAAGTCAATGGATATTGAACTAATTTATATCAATCATCTCATTAAATTCCCTATATTTAAGTTTATAAACCTTATTCAATATTGTGGGATTGAGTATATTTATTTTATACACGATTTTTTTTGTGTATGTCCTCTAGTTAACTTGATTAAAAGAAATGGCCCTTACTGCAATAATGAAACAGATGTGAATATATGTAAGGCATGTTTGGATGGAGGGAGAGAAACAGATATTCAAACTTGGAGAAAAAATTTCGAGTTTTTTTTATCAAATGCCCAGAAGGTAATCGCTCCAAGCAACAGTGCAAAAGAAATTATAAAAAAACATTTTCCTGACATTATTATAGATGTACAGGAACATCCTTTATCTCCTAATATCTACTATACATATACCTCTGAATTTGCAAATGAAAAACAGCTTAATGTTGCCTTCGTAGGAAATATATACAAAAATAAAGGATCACACATTTTATATAAACTTAAAATGGAAATTGAAAGGAGGAAGCTACCTTTTTGTATAAAAGTAATTGGGTTAACAGATAGGCACAAAAGAAGATTTGTCAGTCCAAGCGGACATTTTGTTGTAACAGGACCATATGATAATAGGGAATTTTCTAATCTTTTGGCAACACATAAAATAGCTATCGTTATAACTTCTTCGATATGTCCAGAGACATTTTCTTATACAACTAATGAGGCTATGTTTTCAGGGTATCCTGTCATTGCATTTGATATGGGAGCGCCAGCGGAGCTAATCAAAAAATATAACGGGGGATGGATTTTGAAAGAAGTGAGTGGTAGGAGTGTCTTACAATTGTTACAAAAGCTCTTAGTAAATCGCAGTGAGATTTTAGAAAAAGCGGGTAATCTATCAGTAGTCTGTCAAAATAAAGGGATTTTCTAATCTTTTCAAAAGATGCATTAAGATATTATCGTGTTTTGTAACTCGAATTCAAAAATGATAATTGTGTATGTAGAAGAGTCGCATTAAATCGTTCTATTGTTGATAAAGATGTTTTTAGATGCTTTTTTTAATCATATTAAGTGAAGGGGGCTGTTTTACAGGAAATAACAATAGCCCCCGTAGGAAATATTTCATAGGTAAAAAAGAACGATGAAATTTATGCGAGAATTTGATTTACAGAGATAGGAAGTTTACTTTATGTTTTTAAGAGGCTTTTCGTTAAATCAAATCCCAACTTACAGGTGTCCCCTTAGCAACATCTTTTTTCACTTTTTTTCCTAGTAAAATAGGGAGGTATTTTGGTGCTAAACCATAACCAGGTCGAATAGCTTTTATATTTTCTGTTGTTAAAAGATCCCCAGCTTTCATATCTTGTGCCACATATAGAGAACGTCGAAACTTTAATGAGCTTTTTTCCATATCAGTCGGTCCGTAATAAATCTTTCCTAGTGACTTCCATGCCCTTTCTGTTTCAACAACAAGAGAATTTAGTTCATCTGCTTCCATTGAAAACGCGGAGTCTACTCCTCCATCAGCTCTAGATAAAGTGAAATGCTTTTCGATTACAGTTGCACCCATTGCAACACTCGCGATTGCAGCTCCCACTCCTAATGTGTGATCTGATAAACCTACTTCACATTGAAATAATTCTCTCATGTGGGGGATTGTATGAATATTAGTGTTTTCTGGAGAAGCAGGATAAGTACTTGTACATTTCAATAAAATAAGATCTTTACACCCTGCTAATCTAGCAGCCGTGACAGTCTCATCTAATTCTGAAATTGTAGCCATACCTGTTGAGATAATAAGAGGTTTTCCGGTAGAGGCAGCTTTGCGGATTAAAGGAATATCAGTATTTTCAAAAGAAGCAATTTTATAACAAGGGACATTGAGAGATTCTAGAAAATCAACTGCTGTTTCATCGAATGGGGTGCTGAATGGGATGATACCTAATTCTGTACATTTATCAAAGAGTGGTTTGTGCCATTCCCATGGTGTGTAAGCTTGTTGGTATAGTTTATAAAGTGTGTTTCCTTTCCATAAGCTGTTTGTATCTTCTATTTTAAAATCTTTGTTATCGATATCAAGTGTCATAGTATCGGCTGTGTAAGTTTGAATTTTTAGAGCATGTGCGCCAGCTCTTGCTGCAGCTTCAACTATTTGCAATGCACGTTCTAATGACTGGTTATGGTTTCCAGACATTTCAGCAATGATAAATGGTTGGTGGTTGCGACTGATTTTCCTTCCATTAATTTCAATTTCATTCATTTTATCTTCTCCTTTTTAACCATTCATTTTTGCTTTACCGATTATATCTTTTACTGACGTATTCCATCCATTAGTAAGTAAATGCAAATATATTTTTTTATCTTTTAATCTATGATAACTACCGCCAGAAGGTTGCGGTTTCCTCATAACTTTTCCAGAATAAATGAATTTCCAATTTTCAATGAAAAGTCGTTCTATTTCTTGGCATAGTCTATCGTAGGAGGTTTTTAATGTATCATTTTCTTTGTAGGGAACTTCCGATTGAGTGATAATATCTCCCGTATCTAACCCGTTATTCACATAATGAATTGTAACCCCTTTAGGTGTATCTTCAAGGAAACTCCATAAATTTGGATCAGCACCCTTATTCCAAGGAAGATAAGAGATATGCAAATTAATAATTTTGTTATTAAATTTCTCAATAATAGAAGGAGGAATCATATATCTGTATCCATAGCTGACGATAAAGTCAATGTTAATAAGAATAGGTGAGTGAATGTCTATTCTATTTTCATAGAAAACAACACTATTTCCAGATGATTTAAGAAAACTGTACAAATTATTACATTTAGATCCTAATAATAGAATGTTCATAATATCTTCCTTAACATTTAATATTGTAAAATTTTTGATACTACACGTGTTTTTCCAAAAGCGTCTACAATCTCCAATGCTTTTCTAGAAGATCCCTCTAAATCAAAGTTTCCGCTCCTAACAATCTCAAGGGCATTACAAATATCCTTCTCGTAAATTTCTTCTGATTTTCCAATGTAAAAATCAATCCCTAAATCTCCTACTGTTTTACATATTTCAACTTGATTATGTGCTACTGAGATTAATAGTGCGGGTAATCCTAAACAATATCTTTCCCAAGTGGTTGAACCTCCAGCACATATGGCTAAATCCGCTTCATTCATTAATCTAGACATATAATCAATATTATGATGAAAGACCATATTTGGATGCTTTTTGCATAAATTTTGGATGAAATCTTTTTGAGGATTTGATCGACCGATAACTACATGAATAAGAAGCTGCGTATATTCTATTGCTTCTAGAGCTTTGATTACTTTGGAAGTTTCATTAGTGGGATCACTTCCACCAAAAAATATGAGTATTGTTTTAAGGGGATTTGTTCTTTTTCTTACATTTTTTCGTTCTTTTAAAAATTCGGATCTTAGCAATGCATATTTGGGGCCTAATAATTTTATACAATTTATAGGGATTAATTCTTCGTATCTTTGATCTATGTTTGCATAATAATTTTGATCTAGCAGTAGATCACATATATGTAACCTATCTGCTAAATCATCTATAACCATTATATAGTGGGCGAACTCCTTTAACTTTTCTTCCCACTTTTTATCTAAAGCATAATGATCTACAATGAGCCAATCAGCAAAGCGAATGCTTTTACGTATCATTTCTATTGTTTGTTGAGCATCAACTTCCCAGCTCGTTTGAAGCCATTGAGCATGTTTAGTATTACAATTATTTCTTACTAACTTCATTTTGGGTAACATATATACTGTGTGTCCCTGAGATTTTATAAAGTTACACATATGACCGTCCAATTCCCTAGATATAAAGGAGATCTGATGTCCTTGATTTTTTAACTCTTTTGCTAAGGTTAAACATCGCATAACATGCCCTGTTCCAATCTCTATAGAAGCGTCAACACGAATGAGTATGTTCATATAAACTATATCCCTAATTTTTTTTGTTCTATATGGCTATTAATATAAAACAGGTCTGGTTCTTTTTTTAATAAATTTAAAATATCAATGAAAGAAAATTGGGAATTAACTGGATATAGTTTTGTGATAATTTTTTTTATAAAGATAAAGTCTTCTTTCGTATCTACAGTCCAGCGATGTTTACTTTCATCTAAGTGATTCTGGACATTGAACAGTTTAAACGTTTTAGGGGTGTTATATATATATGCAGTCACATGCTCGCGATAGGATGGCTGATTTGCTTCTTCATATGTTTGTTTTAAAATTCGGTAGGGCATAACTTCTGTATCTAAACCTCTTGGATAAGTACGGATTAATGTGTTAGATACATAATCATATTTATTTTGATGTTCTAAATAGCAATTAACTATCTTATCAATAATATCAGGATCAATAACGGGACAATCTGAAGTTAATCGAACTACAACATCTACAGAAAATTGTGTTGCAGCTTCATAATAACGTGATAATACATCATCTGCTGATCCACGATAATAAGGAACAGAAAGTTGTTCGCAAAGCTCAATGATTGGATTATCATTTTGATTTGTAGTAGTCGCTACAATAATTTGGTTAATTGTTTTTGCTCTTTTTACTCGTTCAATTTGATATTCTAATAGTGTTTTATCAAGAACTTTCTTCATTATCTTCCCCGGAAGTCTAGTTGAGCCCATTCGAGCTTGAATAATAGCGGCAACTTTCATTTCATCACCTTTTTATTCACTTATTTTTTATAGAAATTGATTACCTTTTTAACTGCTTGAATGACATCATTAGCGTCTTGTTCACTCATTTCTGAAAATAATGGTAGAGTAATGATACTTTCATATAATTTTTCAGCATTAGGGCAAATACCTTTTTGATAACCTAATTTTTGATAGTAGGGTTGTAAATGAATTGGAATGTAGTGAACATTGACACCAATATTTTCTTGCTGTAACGCTTGAAAGATTTCTTTTCGATCAACTTTTAGCATTGGTAAATTTAACTGAATGATATACAAATGCCAACTTGAATCAACATGATCTAATTGTTTTGGAAGAATAACTTCAGGTAAATCTTTTAGTGCCATATTATACATTGATACATATTGTTTTCTTTTAGCAATAAAAGAATCTAATTTTTGCAGTTGTGATAATCCAAGAGCAGCTTGAATATCTGTCATCCGATAATTATAGCCAAGAAATTGCATTTCATAGTACCAAGGTCCATGATTTTCAGTTAGGTTATTAGGGTTACGGGTGATTCCATGGGTTCTAAACTGAAGAAGTTTTTGATAGTAGTCTTCATTATTTGTTGTAATGATTCCGCCCTCGCCTGTTGTAATATGTTTGACAGGGTGAAAACTGAACATGGTCATATCACTAATTGAACCAATTTTTTTCTTTTTGTAAGTAGAGCCTAATGCATGAGCTGCATCTTCGATTACTGTTAGGTTATATTCTTGGGCAATTTTTGAAATTTTTTCAAGTTCACCTGGCTGTCCAGTAAAATGTACAGGTATAATTGCTTTTGTTTTATTTGTAATCTTATCTTTTATTAAATTAGGATCAATATTGTAAGTGTCGGATTTTATATCCGTAAATACCGGAACTCCACCTTGATAAAGGACACAGTTAGAACTGGCAGCGAACGTCATTGATGTCGTGATGACTTCATCATCATTGGATATCCCCGCTGCAAAACAGGCGCCATGTAGGGCGGCTGTTCCACTTGAAAATGCTACGGCGTATTTCGCACCTACATATGCTGCCACTTGATTTTCAAATTGTTTTATTGTTGGACCGGTTGTAATAAAATCACTTTTTAAAACGTTGATTACGGCTTGAATATCATCTTCATCAATGGATTGCTTGCCGTATGGCAAATAATGATTCCGTACGGGTTTTCCTCCATGAATTGCTAAACAATACTTCATGATCCTTAATACTCCCTTATATGTTGTTTTGACTTATTTAGACTGTTTTTTTATCTTATTCACTAATTAACCGTTTTAACTCTTCTTTTGTTAACCAATGTTCATTTTTGTCGCTTGTATAACTAAAACCTTCTGGAAGCGGTTTGCCTTCACTTATATACGCTTTATCCCACCAATTAAATTCTGGTTGAATGATATAATAATCTTCAAATTCTAAAGTATGACGGGCATCATCTTCAGTTATCATAGCCTCATGAAGCTTCTCTCCTGGACGGATGCCTATAAACTCAATTTTACATTTAGGTGCAATTACTTTTGCCAAGTCTGTTACTTTCATGCTGGGGATTTTAGGGACAAAAATTTCCCCGCCCTTCATTCGCTGAAGGTTATCAAGAACAAATTGTACTCCCTGATCAAGTGTTATCCAAAATCGTGTCATACGTTCATCCGTTATAGGGATTTTCCCGGTTTTTTTTATGCTTTTAAAAAATGGTACTACACTACCTCTGCTACCTACTACATTTCCGTATCGTACCACTGCAAATCTGGTGTCCTTTTTCCCTGTATAAGCATTTGCTGCAACAAAAAGTTTATCTGATGCTAATTTCGTTGCACCGTATAAGTTAATTGGAGAGGCAGCTTTATCTGTGCTCAAAGCAATGACACGTTTCACACCACAATCCATAGCAGCTTCAATTACATTCTGAGCGCCATAGATATTTGTTTTAATTGCTTCAAACGGATTGTACTCACATGCACCGACATGCTTCAAAGCAGCTGCATGAACTACAATATCCACCCCAGCAAAAGCACGGTATAAACGAGCTTTATCACGTACATCCCCAATAAAAAAACGAATACGCGAATCTGTATACTCTTGAGCCATTTCGTATTGTTTCAATTCATCACGACTAAAAACAATAATCTTGTTTACACCAAGTTCTAGGGCTTTTTTTATAAATCTCTTTCCGAAAGAGCCTGTTCCACCTGTAACTAAAATTGTTTTTCCTGTTAAATCCATTTTTTTCACAGCCTTTTTTTATTGAATCCATTTTCACTATCTATTACTATGAATGTTTCGGGAAAACGTTTGGGTATCATCTCTACATTTCCTTATAATTTTCCCGAAATGGTGAATAAGCCTAGATTGAAGTCTACTTTTAACTGTTTTGTGATTTATTTCTTGGTTCAGGAAATGATAAATATGTTAAATAGTTTTTTATATTATTGAGAGGCTAGAAATCAAAATCTTCGTTTTTAGATATAAGAGGTATCTTCAGGTTTTCTAATCAAAAAGTGTTACATGTTCATAAGCTGTTCAAGTTCAGAGAGGGATTATGTATTTAATATAGAGATAATGCACCATCTTTTTTCAAGCTAGACTATGTAACTATACAAAAAGACAAACAAAACATAGCATAGTAAAAGTAAAAGCCTAAATCTGCTTTCTATTGTTCGATCGCATAGTTTATACCACTAATTAGTAATTAATAAAAACATCGATCGTGTACAACTAGTTGATTAAAAAACTTAAATAATAGAAATGTATCTTCAGTAATAAAAACACGTAATTCAAAGAACTTTGAAATAGATGTTGAATGGCGCAATTAATTAATAAAAAAATATATATCTTTTAATTTTAATAGTTATTTTTTGGTTTTTTGAATTATATAAGCGAGGGTGAACAATGTGTTTCAAGGGTTTTTAAATTTTAAAGGGCAAGAAATAATAATGACCAAGGACTTGTTTAGAAATATTAAAAATGATTTCACCTATGAATTTTGGATAAAGCCTCAAAAGGAAATTCAATTAAATGAGGAATCGGATCAAGGAAAACATGGAATTTTTGGTCAAAGATATATTATTGGTCCAGGGCATCCTGTAATTGAACGAAAAGATGAATCGGGTGCCGGAGTATCGGTTGGAACGAATGGTATAACGGTATATGAACACAGTCACAATTATTTACCTCCTCTACTCACATATGAAATAAAAATAGACGATTGGACTCATATAGCTATTGTTTATGAAAATAAAACTCCAAATTTATATGTGAATGGAAGTTTTGTAAAAAGAGGATTAAAAAGTACTAAGACTAATGTCTTTGCCTCAGGAAGTATTGGAGGATGTGGAGCATACGGATATTTTGAAGGAAAAATGAATAGTTTGAGGATTTGGGGTTATTCAAAAAACGAAAAAGAGATTAAGCTCCATATGGATAAATGTTTAAATGGTGACGAACAAGGATTGATTTTAAATTGGAACTACGAAAAGCCAACATATATCCAATCTATTTCGAATACAAACGAGGAAGCTGATAAACCATCTTTTTTAAATGATTCTATTCGTAATCAATTTAGTTTAGAAACATTAAATGAATCAAATTATATTGAATATAATAATGAATTACTTGAAGATACTGAAGTGGATGTGATTATACCAATATATAATGGCTACGAATTTACAAAGAGATGTATAGAAAGTATATACAATAATATAGACATTCGTTGTAATTTATTTTTGATTAATGATGCTAGTACAGATCAACAGATATATCGTTTTTTGGAAAGCTTGAAATCTAACAAATTACCTCAAAGCTTAAAAAAATTAGTGGTTATACACAATGATAAAAACTTAGGATATGTACAAAGTATTAATAAAGGCTTACTTTTAACAACGAATCACCCCATCTTATTAAATAGCGATACAGAAATTCCACCTCATTGTTTTCGGCGCTTAATCAACCCTATTTTAGTAAATGATAAAATCTCATCCGTTACTCCTTTCTCAAATAGTGCTACGATTTGTTCCTATCCTAATTTTGTTCAAGATAATGAATTGCCATACAATATGACTGCAAATGAAGTCGATGCTTATTTTTCAAAATATGTCATTAACAAAGGGATAGTAATCCCAACAGGTGTAGGCTTCTGTATGGCATTAAATAGAAATGTTATTCATGATATCGGAATCTTTGATGATGAGGTTTTTGGCAAGGGGTATGGCGAGGAAAATGATTGGTGTATGGGAGCACGTCATAAAGGATATCAAAATATATTGATTCCAAATGTGTTTGTTTATCATAAACATGGTGTAAGTTTTAATCAAATAGATGGAAGTAAACAAGAGCTAATGTCAAGTAATTTAAAAAAACTACTTAACCGATACCCAGATTATAATAAAATCATACAAGACTTTATAAGGCTGGATCCAATAAAAAATATAAGAGAATTCATGAAAAGTATAATGGTTGCCGATAAATATTCTTATAGAAAGGGCAGATTATTTATCGATCATGGCTTAGGTGGCGGTGCCTCAATCTATCAAACTAACTATATAAAAACATTAGAAGATGATGAGAGAATATACACGTTAACACCTGGGACAGATTATGTGATTTTAACTGATCATAATCATTCCGAACCAATAAATTATAATCTTAAAATAAGTAAACTAACTGAAATAAACTTTAAAAAATTATTAAGTGCTCTAAACATTGATTTGATTTTTATTAATCATTTATTTAAGTATCCCATTGAAAAAATGTTTCGTTTAATAAAACACTCACTTGTGGATTATTATTTTTACATTCATGATTTTTATTGTGTTTGCCCAAGCTATAATTTAATAAATCATCAAAAGAAGTATTGTAATGCTGAAACAAATGTAGATATCTGTCAGGGATGTATTGCGAAAATATTACCGAAAGAAGCTATTCATATTGAAGGTTGGAGAGAAGCGTTTCATTCTTTTTTAATGGGTGCGAAAAAGGTAATTACCCCTAGTCATAACACGAAAGATATTATTCTAAAGTACTATAAAGATATTGAGATAGAAGTAAGAGAGCATGTTATTAATCCAAAAATATCATACTCCTTTAAGGAGGAGTTTTTAAATAAAAAAGTTTTAAATATTGCTTTTATGGGAGCCATTGATTATCCGAAAGGATCAAGTATTATATATGAGCTAAAGGATTTAATTGTTAAAGAAAATTTACCAATAAATATAAAGGTGATTGGTATAACAAATATTCATTTTAATCCACACAAAAGTGCTGAAGGAAAGTTTGAAGTCACAGGAAGATATCAGGTGGATAATTTATCTGATATATTAGCTCAAAATGAAATAGCATTGGTTATTAATCCGTCCATTTGCCCTGAAACATATTCCTATACAACAAGTGAAGCAATGTTATCGGGATACCCCATTATTACATTTGACCTAGGCGCCCCTGCTGAACGAGTAGAAAAATATCAGTGTGGATGGATTCTTGACAACATGAATAGTAATGAAATATTAAATTTATTAAAAAACTTATTAAAAAATAGAGAACAAATCCACGAAAAAGCAAAGAAATTAAGAGATTTGCGGGAAGGAAATGAATTTTAGGATAAGGTCCACATATCTAATAGATTTGTAGTGAAAATAGGGATCTTTTATGTAATAAATGCCATTATTGTCTTTGTGCTATCTTTTATAAGAAAGAATATAATAAATGATACTGAAGACAAGGTTATTTTCGATTGAAAAAATAAGAAGGGGTGATGGTTATGTCACAAAAGTTTCTCTACTTACCAATCGAATCAAAAATAAGGGAATTAGACGCAAAATTACTCTTAACCTATTATGCAATTAAAAGAAATTATCGAATTATTCTGGGAACGCACACGCCTATTCTCTCTCACTTGGAGTTATTACCTAAGGGCATCATTTGTTCAAAGGGAACTCCTTATGGTGATGCAAGGAAAGAATATATGACTCGTGCATACAAACTAGGCTATTCTATTGTTGAATTGGATGAAGAAGAAGGATTATTCCTTAATAGTAATAATTATAGTCGTCTTGGAAAAGATGATACGTATGTTAAAATACTTGAGCATGTATATTGCTGGGGAGATGCTCATAAAGAAATAGTTACAAATACTTTTCCTAAATTTAAGGAAAAATTTCATTTAACTGGTCATCCACGGTTCGATTTACTCAAGAAAAAGTTCCGGGGGTTATATAATGATGAAGTGAAAATGATTGAACAGCGGTTTGGAGACTTTATTTTAGTAAATACAAGATTTACGCAATATAATCACTTTATAAGAGGGTTCAATCCTAACGAACATTATATAAAGAAAGTATACGAACATTTTATCCAATTAATTAAAGAATTAAGTGAGAAATATCCGAATCTCAATATTGTTGTTCGTCCTCATATTCATGAAAATGTAGATAGTTATCGAAAAGAATTGTCGGATTATAAAAATGTGTTTGTTGCCCATGATGGTAATGTGGTTATGTGGATTTTGGCCTCAAAAGTCGTGATACACAATCGTTGTACGACAGGCATTGAAGCTTTGTTACTTGATAAACCAGTCATTGCTTATATGCCAATTAATTATGAGAAAGAGAAGAAATATTTACCTAATGCAGTTACCTATAAATCAGTGAATAGTAGTGAAGTATTCAACTTAGTCGACTTCTGTTTATCTAAAGGAGAAATAGGTGAAGAAAAAAAGAGTCTATCAAAAAATTATTATGGGTCCATGGATGTAGAAAATTATGCTTATCAAAATATTATCCGTTTATTAGATACAATCAGTTTCACGGGTGAAAGTTCCATTGAGGAATCTTCAGTAAGAGCGCTCTCTACAATAAAAGGGGATCATACGTTGACTTCAGAGGAAGAAATAAAAAGTTTCTTTGAAAAATTGGATTTAATAGAAATGAATAAAAATGAAGTGAGTGTTCGAACATTAGCTCCTGATTTATTTGAAATAATATCTAATAACAGTTGAGTCCTTTTTTCTATGAGGCTTAACGTAACTTCCTTAGTTAGATAAAAACCCTTGGTAACAAGGGTTTTTATTATTTCATAGAATGAAGAATCAAAGTTTCTAAAGCGTGTTTTTTTATAATAAATCAATCATAGCATTTAGTTTTGAAACCGTTGTTAGAAAGAAATTTACGATTGTTAATTCAATGAGCCCTAAAGAATTGTATTAATACTGCAAAGGAATTTTATTAGTACAATGGGGGTTTTGATGAGGGATACGGGAGATGACCTTTAGATACTTTGGAAATATGAATATTACTCTATTTTTACTTAAAACATCGGGGTACGTTTTAGATTGTTTGAGAAGAAGGGAGCAATTTTATGAAAGGGATTATTTTAGCTGGAGGTACAGGATCGAGATTATATCCTATCACTAGAGTGACCAATAAACATTTGCTACCTGTTGGACGTTATCCAATGATTTATCATTCAGTTTGTAAGCTAAAAGAATGTGAAGGTTGTATCTAAGTTTTTTGGTACATTTTTTATATGTTTGAAATCTTTTCGTTTATATATCCCGAGAAAGATAGGTTAATGAAATGCTTTATAAAAAGAAAAATCATCGATAATATAACCGATGATTTTTCTTTTTGATAATGTGGAAAGTAAGAATTGTCCCCAATAAATTTTGGTTTAAACACAGATTGTTTAGAGTGTAATGAATGGATATTAGATATTATTTTTTTTGATAAGTTATATTTGTTGTAGAACATGATTTTTATGATTGAATAGTCTTCACCATTTCTTTTATTCTTTGGCAAAATGTATGCTGTCCTATAACTATTTTTTGAGCTTTTTGAGCAATAATCTCCTTCTTTTTTTTATCATTCATATAGGTAATCACTTTACATAGGCAATCTTCATAATCCTGATAAGATATCATTTCTTCTTCAGTAAAGAAAGAACGAAGATTAGGCTTTTCCTCTATTAATTGAAAAGCTCCACATGCTGCAATATCAAACGTTCGATTATTAATGCTTTCATTCATAACCTTGGACGTATTCTGATTATATAAGAAATTGTTACTTCGATGAGGGTTTAATACAATGCTAGCTCCGTTATAAAAATAAGAAACCTTTTCTGGATTCATCCATGTATCTTCAATCATAACCCTTGCGTTGTTTCTCCAGACCTTTTGTAGTCTATTACGCCATCCTTTTCCAATTAGTGTTAGGGCATAATTTGTATTCTTTAGAAGGAAATGAATAAGGTTTACTCTTGTCTGATATGGATATCCTACAAGAAGCAAGTCACTTTTATATACATGCTCTACTGAGCGCGGTTTAAAAATGGAATGATTCGTACCTAACGGTAAATAGTGGGCATTCTGATGAACGAGTTGGTACTGTTTTAAAGCTCCAGTATCGATGGTAAAGATATAGTCGAACCTATCAATGATTTGATAAGTCTTATCAAAATAATAAGGGTCTTCAGTCATCCAACAAGCCAATTGAATACCATTCTCTTTAAAATACTGGATAGCTTGTATAGAGAGATTGTCTCCTAATATTGTTAGGACTACTTGTGGCTGAAACGTGGTAACAATTGACCTTATATTTTCTATTGGCTCTGATGGATGAAAGCAGGTCCATTTATATCCGTTATCACTAAGCGCAGTTTTCATACTTTGATCTAAATAATCATAAATACCAAGATAACCAGAAGAAATATACAATAACTTCATTACATATCACCAATTGTATTCATCATTTTTAATCTTTTGCTGTTATGATGCTTTCAACACACTTACACTTAATTTGTATAACATTTGTAACGTTTGGAGATGGTAGAGCCTCTTCTTCTAATGTAACGATACCAGTTTTTTTATTAAAGTTTGTTAATTTGGCTGGTCCATAAACAAAACCTGATTTACCTACAACTGTTATAATCGTTCCAAGTGGTATGTTGGAGAATTGACGGCAGATGCTACTTTTACATATCCATAGAAACATAAATAAATCTTCCTCCTTTGTTAATATTTGATAACATATATACTATTATATGCAAATAGATAGAGTTTCGTGAAAATAGTACTTTCATAAATTAAAACGTTTATTTTTAAGGATATATTCACTAGCATAGCGCATGAAAAGGTATGACTGGGAGCAGTATAATGTTCATTTGAGTATTATAGGAAATTCAGCGGTTATCAATAAAAGAGGGAACGGGATTTTAAAATAAAGTGAAGAAAATGCAAGAACTTGTCATAAAGTAACATGAAAAAGTAGGTAACACAGTGTTATTTCTATAAAATCCATATAAAGATTTATATAAAAAAATCCATTTTGATCAATTTTTTCAAAATGGATTCTTTTTATGCAATGTGAATAGGGGAAGGTATTTTTGGTTACATTTTATTGAAAAGCTATATTGGTGTAAGATTTATGAGTTCCGCAATCGGGCACGATTCTTAAATAAGAAGGCGTTTTATATGAAGGGCGTTATTTATATAAACAGCAAAAAGTGTTAAAAAGCTACTTGAACCTAACACGGTCTCCTAATATTGTAAGGGCTAGCTGTGGTTGAAACGTGGCAACAATAGATTGTAGCTTTTCTATCGGCTCCGATGGATGAAAGTAAGTCCATTCATAGCCATTATTGCTTAGCTCAGCTTTCATACTCTGATCTAAATAATTGTAAATACCGAGTTAATCGGAAGAGATATACAATAGCTTCACTATACATCAACAATTGTAGTGGTCATTTTCTAATCACCTGTTGTTATGATGCTCTCAATATCGTCACAGCTAATTAGAATAGTAGTCGTAAAACCTGGAGATGGTAAACCTTGCTCTTCCAATGTAACTATGCAATTTCCTATATTAAGGCTTATAAACTTGGCTGGTCCATAAACAAAACCGGACTTACCTACAACTGTTATAATAGTTCCTGGCAATATGCCGGAGAACAACAGCAGGTGGCAGATACTACTGTTACATGCCATGGGAAAATGTTCCCTCCTTCTTATTCATTAAGTTAATATTTAATAACACTTATACTATATGTTTATAGGTATATTTTTGTGCAGAGAACATCCTAGTGAATACACCCTCTTATACCAATTCAAATTTATGCCTGTAGTTTATATTACCTAATGCAGATAATTAAAAAGCGAGGGAGTATGTCTTTAACATGCCCTGCTAGTGGCTATATGTTTTCGGGAAAGCTTCATACACTACTAAAGAGTAAAAGTCCAATTGAGAGATTATATATATTGATGAATTCTATATGAATCAACTTACTATATACAGGATTGGTTTTGAATTCAAAGGTTGTAATCATTTTTACTTGTTAAACAAGTCTGTATTAGTAGGTAAAGCAATGGAAAGTGTACGTATTCAATCTTTAAATGAATGGGAACTTTGTATGATGGATGACAAGTCTAATAAAGAAACATTACATGTCATTAAACAATATTTGGGTGATTCAAGACTCGATAGACACAAGTAAAAGGTATTTAGCGAACGACTTAGGATAGCATACATAATATTCGTGTGTCCCCTGTGGCAGTAGGAGAAATTCGTACGTTATCAGTAAAAAGGATTGGTGATTTCAACAGCATCTTAAAACAAATCGAAGAGCGCGCACCATTTCGCCGTAACGTAACACAAGAGGAAGTTGGTAATCCAGCTTTATTCTTATTTAGTAACTTAGCAAGTCGTGTTACTGGTGAGAACATTCATGGGGATTTTGGATATCATATTTTAGGTAATTAAATATAAAATGATGAAAAAACACCTTCTACCCCCAATGAAATGGGGTATAAAAGGTGTTTTTTATTTCTTATATGAACTAATAAAATTTCGAGTTATTTTCAACAACCTCCGCTATATGCGGTGGTAATTGTTTGATTTTAGATTGAAGACGTTTCTGAGCAGTACGACCTAAGTGACGTTTGTTTTCGATATAGTACGCACATATAGAAATTTCATAGTCAAAAAGATAGTCGTAGACGTGGTAATCTACAAAAAGAATATCTTCTTTAGGGAAAGGAATTTCTTTTCCTTGTAATGCATACATCAAGCTTAAATTATTTTTAGCTTTCAGTCGATACATTCTTGCAAGGTGGGACAAAGGTTCCGCTCTACAGGGTCTGTACTCCCAAGCATTTTGAAGATAAGTAGTAGCAAGAGCAAAAAATTGTTCTTCCTGATGGATGAAGGTATCTATTGTAGATTGATCAATTTTTGATTTATTTTTTTCTGACTCTGTAATTAATTGTTCACGTTGGAAAGAAGCCGTATTTGCCAAACGTTCATAACAGAGACCAATTCGTAAGAGGGCATAAAATACTTCTTCCGCCCATCCGCCCGCTGCTACTCTTTTTTTATACCATTTGATTGCTTCATCTAGTTCATTAAGAACGGATAATGTTTGTGCTAAGTAAAACATGTATCTGATTTTTAAATCGGGTGGGGTGGCTTCATCGTGAATTCCTTCTAATAGCAACCGTTTATCTCGTTCAAATTTATCACTCTTACTCCCACCGTCTCCTTGGTCATTGATAATTAGACTATCGAGTTTTTCAACTGTATCAAAGTAAGTAACTTGTTCAGCCTTTAATTTAGAACGATCTAAATCCCAATACTCATGTGTAACTCCAACGGATCGCCATGGTAAAGATGTTTTAAGAAGACGAGAAAGCCAATATTTAATGTGACTATCATATTGCATAGTTAAATAATGGTCCTTATCTAAGCTACACTTATCAAAATGCGGTTTAACTTCTAAAACCATATCAGCATCGAGCAACAACAAATAATCTGCCTCTGGATAAGTTTTTTGCGCCAAAGATACAGCTAAGCTTCGATTATATCCAAAATTTTTAAAAGGTTCATGGTGCACAGTACCAGGTATGTTATTTTCTCTGCACCAGTTTTCAATAATTTCAGGTGTTCCATCAGTCGAACCCGTATCACAAATAGAAACAAAATCAATGATAGATTTAGTTGGATTTAAACATCTTTCTATAATTTTCGATTCATTTTTTACAATCATACAAAGACATATTTTCTTTTGTGATTTTATGTGTTTTGTTGTTTTTGATTTATTTTTAGCCACTATTTTCCCCCCTATTTTTGTTCAAAAGGTTTTATTCGTTCAACAACATCTGATTTTATATACTTTGAACAAATGCTAATAAAGAGTTATAAGTTCTCTAAAGTATTGCTAGTAACTCTCAGTTTTACAAATTCTCCTCATTTTAATCATTCGCCTTGCAATCTAATGGGGCGCTATTGGGTATGTGCAACTTCATATACGTAATTAATTACAATAGTAAAGCATGTAAGTATTTTGTTTTACTTTATGTGTGAAACCATATTAGGCATGCGCTAGATTTATCATATGCAGTCGGATTTAATTTTGTGAGTCTCTTTAATTCGGCATTGAATAGTTATAAGGCTTACTGTATCAAAAAATATATAGTCAACATAAATTGTAACAACATTGATTTTATAGAAATAATCATTCAATTAATTGAATGAAATGAATATTTTTAGTTGTCTTATATGTAAGGGAATATAACTTTTTGGGAGGGGAAATATTTGAAAGTTTTAGTCACAGGTGGAGCTGGCTTTATTGGTTCACATATTGTTGAATTCTTATTAGAAAACAATATAGATACAGTGGTTGTTGATAATTTAGTTACTGGGCATAAGTATAATATTCCATCAAAAGTTGCTTTCTATCATTTTGATATAAGGGATCCAAATATCGATAAAATTTTCATGGTTGAAAAACCTGATTTTGTAATACATCAAGCAGCACAAGTATCTGTACAGGAATCTGTAAAACAGCCATTTTACGATTGCAGTGAAAATGTCATGGCTACTGTTAATATTCTTCAAGCTTGTATAAAGTACAATGTAAAAAAAATTATTTATGCATCAACTGCTGCTGTATACGGTAATCCCCAATACTTACCTATTGATGAGAAGCATGATCTTAATCCTGTATCATTTTACGGTTTATCAAAATTGACCAGTGAAGCATATATTCAATTATTTGCAAAGCTTTATGGTTTAAAATATACAATTCTCAGATACTCCAATGTTTATGGTGCAAGGCAGAATCCAGATGGAGAAGCTGGTGTCATTTCCATTTTTATGGATCGCTTATTTAAGAATGATAGTCCAATTATATATGGTGACGGAAATCAGACACGAGATTTTATCTTTGTTAAAGATGTAGCACATGCTAACTTCTTGGCATTTAGAAATGCTGACAATCAAATATGTAATATTAGTTCGAATCAACAAATTTCAGTTAATGAACTGCTAGATACAATTTGCAATTTAATGAAAATAGAAGATAAAAAAATATACAAAGAGGAAAGACCAGGGGATGTTATTCATAGTTATTTATCAAATGATAAAGCTAGAAAATATTTGAATTGGCACCCGAAATTTTCATTGCTTCAAGGATTGGAAGAGGTAATTTCCTTATTTTGTAAAAATAAAAGGATTGTATAAAATAAGTTAAAGTTCATTTTATATAGTATTAACTAATATGTTAATACAGGGGATTTTCATATCATGTATAAGGAATAAAATAAATTTTAACATACTAAGGGGTGATTAAATGAATGATAAGAAAATATGTTTCATATCTTGTGTTAACGATTCCATTGAATACAGTATAGCTTTAAAACATATCAAACAATTAGAAATACCTGAGGGTTATGAAATAGAAATTGTGACCATCGAAGGAGCTCAAAGTATGACGTCCGGCTATAATCAAGGAATGAAAAAAAGTGATGCTAAATATAAAGTATATTTACATCAAGACGTTTCAATTATTAATAAAAAATTTATATTTGATATAATTGAACTATTTAGGAAAAGTGCTAAATTAGGAATGATAGGAGTAATTGGTTCAAAAACAGTACCAAAAGGAGTATGGTGGGAAAGTAATCAACCTTATGGAGTGGTCTATCATACTCCAGCAGGAAAAGGACAATTGTCTTTAACCGGAAGGTATAATGTAGAAAATGAATATGAAAAGGTAAAAGCGATTGATGGATTAATTATGGCTACGCAATATGACCTTTCTTGGAGAGAAGATTTATTTCAAGGATGGCATTTCTATGACATATCTCAATGTTTTGAATTTATTAATCATGGTTATGATATAGGAGTCCCTAAGCAAGATGCACCGTGGTGCATACATGATTGCGGTATTATCAGTTATGAGGGATTTGAAAAAGAAAGACAAATATTTCTTGAAAATTATCCGGACTTAATACATCATGAATGGAAAAAAAATAATAATGTTTTAAGTGAAATAAATAATTATAATCCTACTGTGATAAGCATGTCAGCATGGGCCGGACATCTGAATTTTGGATATGATTTAGTAAGATTTATGAAGCCTAAAAAAATTGTTGAATTGGGTACACACTATGGAGCCTCGTTTTATAGTTTCTGTCAGGCTGTGAAAGACGGAGATTTATCAACTAAATGTTTTGCAGTTGATACTTGGAAAGGTGATCAACATTGTGGTTCTTATGGAGAAGATGTTTATCAAACAGTTAAAGGAGTAGTCAATAAATTCTATCCTAATATAGCGACCTTAGTTCAGAATACATTTGATGAGGCTTTAGAAATGTTTCAAGATGAAACAGTTGATATTCTTCATATTGATGGGTGTCATTCTTATGAAGCAGTTTCACATGATTTTCAAACATGGTTACCTAAAGTAGCGGATAAGGGTATTGTTTTATTTCATGATATTGCTGTGATGGATAGGGAATTTGGGGTTTATAAATTGTGGAATACTTTAAAAACCCAATATCCTTCTATTGAATTTAGACATTCATTTGGATTAGGAGTTCTATTTCCAAAGGGACATAGTGAAATTTTTAAAACTGTCTTAGAGAACAAAGAAATATTACAGCGAAATTATGAAATGTAAAGTAGAATATATTTAATTACTGGGGCTTTCTTATATCTGATGAGAAAGCCCTTTTCCTATGATAGGTATTCTAAAACTTAGTAAATAGTTATTTTTTACATAACATGATGATGAAAAAACTTTCTTTATTTTCCGCTTTCAACTAGATTGCTTGTACGAAAGACATATATATGTAGGTAGTAAATATAATGTGTAAGGAAAATAAAAGATAGGAGTTGTTTAAAGGCATTTGGAGATCCATATGGTTATTCTGACGTAGGATAAGTTAGAGCGTAAAAAGCAGTGTGTAGCAAGTATTTTTCTTTATATAAAAGATGAAATTAAATAATTGTTTATCAAATGAAGCTAAATGATGGCTAGAACAATAGTCAGATCTAATTTCACAGTAATCAAGGTGTTGAAGTGGTTGAGGAGAATAAAAAATACTGTTTCTAAATAATAATGTAGCTGTTACACTCTGTTTACTTTCAAAATTACATGCAACTTTAAACAGTGATGAAAAGTACTGAAGCTGTTGCTTCGGTGCAAATTATATTTTCGACTGGCTCTTAAACGGTAAATTTAAGGAGAGTGAATTGGATAATGAGTGAAAATACATTTTTATTTGTTACTTGTGTAAATGATGATCAACTATATGGAAAATGTAAGAGACATATACAATGTTTGTACGTTCCAGAAGCGTATACGATAGAATTCTTAGCGGTTCGTAATTCTAAGAGTATGACACAAGGATATAATCAAGCAATGCTACATGATGCCAAGTATAAAATTTATCTACATCAAGATACATTCATTATTTCCCCCTATTTTTTATTTAACGTATTATCTTTATTTCAAAATGACTCTTCATTAGGTATGTTTGGAATGATTGGATGTAAAAATATTCCTGATAGTGGGGTATGGTGGGAGGGAAAAGAGATGGTTGGGAAAGTTATTGAGGAGAGAAGAGGAGCTTTTCGCACTCTTACGTTTGATCAGTACGAGCATCGTATACCTTATGTGCCCGTGCAAGCGGTAGATGGTCTGTTAATGGTTACACAATATGATTTACCTTGGCGGGAAGACTTGTTTACGGGCTACCACTTTTATGATATTTCGCAGTGTTTAGAGTTTATTAAGAAAGGATATAAAGTAGGGGTAGCAAGTCAATTAGAACCATGGTGTATACATTATTGCGGGGATGACTTTGATGCGCTTTCATATGAAGCGTATAGAAAGGTATTTATACAAGAGTATGCCTTTTTTATAAAACCATAGATAGCAAGAGCTTAAGTGTAAGTGTGCCAATATTTCAGACGGTAAGCAGGAGAGTGTATAAGCTCTTGTTGTTTAGTAGTCCCTTAACAGAAAGTAATCAACTTTAAAGCAGGGAATTAGATAAAGAGGAATATAGAAAAGCATTATGCACATATATAGGGTATGCAGAGAGTTTACAAGGTTAAATTGATAATGTATGAAAATTGAAGGGTGTAGTGTATGAACCAAAAATACAAATGGTTTGAAGGGGGAGGGATAAAATGAAAGGGATTATCCTTGCCGGTGGAACTGGATCTCGATTGTACCCGATTACAAAGGTCACAAATAAGCATTTGCTTCCCGTCGGTCGCTATCCAATGATTTATCACTCTGTATATAAGCTTCGGGAATGCGGGATTACAGATATTATTGTCATTACCGGGAAAGAACATATGGGTGATGTAGTCAGTTTTCTTGGCAGTGGAGCTGATTTTGGGGTGTCCTTCACATATCGTGTACAAGAGAAAGCTGGAGGAATTGCTGAGGCGCTTGGATTATGCGAAACGTTTGTGGGAAATGGGAAGATGATTGTCGTTTTAGGTGATAATGTTTTTTCTGACAGCTTGAAACCGTATGTAGAAAATTACAGAAAGCAAGGGGCAGGAGCCAGAATTTTATTAAAAGAAGTAGATGACCCGCGTCGTTTTGGGGTTCCTCATATTCAAGATGGTAAGATTGTATGCATTGAAGAAAAACCGGCTTCTCCAAAGAGCAACTATGCTGTAATCGGAATTTATATGTACGATAACAGTGTGTTTTCGATGATCGGTCAGTTAAAACCCTCTGATCGAGGGGAATTGGAAGTAACAGATATTAATAATGAGTATTTGACAAGAGGAGTACTTACCTACGATACGCTGCAGGGATGGTGGACAGATGCTGGAACGCATCCTTCACTGTATAAAGCCAATACATTAGCGCAGCATGTAGATTTTGGTGATGAGTTTAATGGAGGGGGAGGGAAGAGTTGAAGACGATTCCTGCATCACTTTCTGATGTTAAGTTCATTGAGCCAAGTGTATTTCATGATACACGCGGGTATTTTAAGGAAAGTTATAATGAAAAGGTGCTGAGGTATCTCGGTATTCACCACAAATTTGTACAGGACAATACATCGTATTCAAAGGAAGCGGGTGTGATAAGAGGGCTGCATTTTCAGCTAGAACCAAGAGCTCAAACAAAGCTCGTACAGGTTATACAAGGTGCGATTTTCGATGTCATTGTAGATTTGAGGAAGGGATCTCCAACCTATAAGAAATGGCAATCATTTTTGTTGACAGGTGATAATCATCGACTGTTACTCGTACCGAAGGGATTTGCACATGGCTTTTGTACACTCGTTCCTCACACAATTGTACATTATAAAGTAGATGAATTTTACGACGCGTCATGTGATAGTGGAATCGCATGGGATGATGAAGAATTTGCTATTTCATGGCCCGTAAGTAACCCGATTTTATCAGAAAAAGATGGCATGTTGCCTAAATTCACAGAAACAACTCATTACTTTCAATTTAAGGAGATATTGACATGAATGTACTAGTCACAGGAGGAGCGGGATTTATCGGTAGTAACTTTGTCCGTTATTTTCTCAAGAAGTATCCTGATTCCCATGTTATTAATTATGATCTGTTAACATACGCTGGCAATTTATCTAGTATCAAGGATATAGAGCCTCATAGCAAGTATACCTTTATACAAGGGGATATAAGAGATGCTAAGAAAATTCAAGCTGTAATGCAAGATTACAAAATTGATAGTATTGTGCACTTTGCAGCGGAATCGCACGTAGACAGAAGTATACAGGGTCCTATGCAATTTTATACGACAAACATAGTAGGAACAGCTGTATTATTGGAAGCTGCTAAAACTTTCGGTATTCAGCGATTCCTTCACATTTCAACAGATGAAGTGTACGGATCTCTAGGAGAAAATGGTCATTTTACAGAAGAGACTCCTGTCTCACCGAATAGCCCTTATTCTGCTAGTAAAGCCGGTTCAGATTTAATCGCTCTTTCTTATTTTGAAACGTACAAACTTCCTGTAATTGTTACACGCTGCTCTAACAATTACGGTCCATATCAATATCCAGAGAAACTCATTCCGCTTATGATTACAAATGCAATGGAAGATAAGGAACTTCCTGTATATGGGACGGGACAAAACGTGCGGGATTGGCTTCATGTATTCGATCATTGCACGGCAATTGATTTAGTTCTGCATAATGGAAGGGACGGAGAGATATACAATGTTGGAGGTAATAATGAAAAGAGAAACATAGAGATTGTGGAAACGATTTTAGAAAAGCTAGGAAAATCAAAGAATATGATATCATTCGTTCCAGACCGTCTTGGTCATGATTGGCGGTACGCGATTGATTCGTCTAAGTTACAGAGAGAACTCGGATGGAAGCCAATATACTCATTTACAAAAGGCTTAGAGGATACAATGGAATGGTATAGGAACAATGAACAATGGTGGAAACCATTGAAGAGTAGGTGAGATAAGGTGAAAGTACTTGTTACAGGAGCAGGAGGTCAGCTTGGTAAAGAATTTGTTGCGTATTTTGCAGAAAAGGAATGCACAGTATATCGTTTCACAAGGAAAAAATTAGATATTACAGATGCAACATCGGTTCTCTCTACTATAAAAAATCTAAATCCCGATCTCGTACTTCACTGCGCTGCGTATACAAAAGTAGATGCTGCTGAAGAAAATTGGAAAGAAGCATATGCTGTAAATGCATTGGGGACAAGAAACATAGCGGTAGCTTCGGAAGCAATAGGAGCGAAACTTGTTTATTTTAGTACGGATTATGTATTTGATGGAATACAAACGCGTGATTATCACGAATTTGATCAAACAAATCCTCTTAATGTATATGGTGCTTCTAAGCTAGCGGGGGAAGAAGCAGTAAAAAACTTTCACAGTCGGTACTTTATTATTAGGACTTCTTGGTTGTATGGCAAATACGGCCCAAACTTTGTACGGACAATGCAGACGTTGGCTCAGACAAAAAAGGAGCTAAGTATTGTTTGTGATCAAATTGGGTGTCCTACTTATACAAAAGATCTAGTCTGTCAAACCGGCGAAGTGATACAAACGAATCAGTATGGAACCTACCATGTGTCAAATCAAGGGCGGTGTTCTTGGGCGGAGTTTGCTGCTCGTATTTTTCAGGAAATCGGAGCAGATGTTAAAGTGATCCCTGTGAAAACAAAAGAATATGGAGCGAAAGCAGAAAGGCCACGTTATTCGGTTTTACAGCACCTGTGCCTAGAACTGAATGGTTTTACTCCTATGAGGCAATGGAAGGAAGCGCTGAGGGAATATTTAATAGAAAGTTCATAATGACAGATGAAAAAGCATTCAAACACAAAACAGGCTGTGGAGAAGACTTTCTCCACAGCCTGTAAATCGTAGCTCCATTAAGGAGCTGCAATTTCGTCAATTAATTAGATAAAATTCTGCACACAACCATCACAACCGCCGCCGGTAGGTTGGAATACGACGTTGTCGATGGATGCGTCATTTACAGATGCTGGTGCTTCGAGGTTTTGGAAAGTAATGCACGCTGTTGTCGCGCCGGAAGGCACACATACAACGAGAGTGTAATGTTGGAAGAGAGATTGAGGTTGATTACCAGCTGGTACAATGTGTGGAATAGGACTATTACCAGGACTCAGTGAATTAGCAATTTCCTCAGGGGTAGACGGACATGACCCCAGTATTCCTGGAAACGTAACGGACGCTACAAGTATCGTATTAGCTCTTACACTAGCAGCAAAGGAAAGCGTATAGCAACAACCTTCATCGACAGGGACAGACTGGCTGATCTTTCCACCTGGTTGAAGATTCGCGGCTTGGAGACTACGTGTTGTAGCACTAGTCAAAATGCCACTGTGGGCGAAGTTGTCTGCATTTGGACCTGTTCCTCCTATTAATGTAGCTCCCGTCGGATTCCAACCTGTAGCAAATGCTCCAGTCGTACCATCAAATCCAGGATCGTCGAGCAGGTTGGTACATGGGCAACAACCTGGTCCCGTAGGTCCAGTTGGTCCAGTCGGTCCAGTCGGTCCAGTCGGTCCAGTCGGTCCAGTCGGTCCAGTAGGCCCAGTAGGCCCAGTCGGCCCGGTCGGTCCGGTAGGTCCAGTCGGCCCGGTAGGTCCGGTAGGTCCAGTCGGCCCAGTCGGTCCAGTTGGTCCGGTCGGTCCAGTCGGTCCAGTCGGTCCAGTCGGTCCAGTAGGCCCAGTCGGTCCAGTAGGCCCAGTAGGCCCAGTCGGTCCAGTAGGCCCAGTCGGCCCAGTCGGCCCAGTAGGCCCAGTCGGTCCAGTAGGCCCGGTGTTACCAGCGTTACCGGTCGGCCCAGTAGGCCCGGTGTTACCAGTGTTACCGGTAGGCCCAGTCGGTCCAGCAGGTCCAGTCGGTCCGGGTTGAGGTAAAGGAAATAAACAATTAAGCGGTATGCAGTTATGTTTATTAAACCTATCCAAGTTAGTTCCTCCTCATCTTTTGTATAAAATTTATTAATAAATGGTGACAACAATACAGTGTATGAATGGTAAAAAATAATGGCACCAGGTATTTACTCTAAAAGGTGTAAATGAGTACATTATTTTAAAGTGAGATTTCTAAATTATTTGAGAGTCTGTTCTATATTGTGTAATTGGAGTTAGTTTTGGGATTTTATTGTTATGCACAATATTTTCTGATAACGTGAAATAGTTTATGTAAATGAGCTTTCTCTTGTAAACAGAAAAAAGGTAAGGAATTCTCAGATTTGTAAACAAACTAAAAAGGAAGTATTCCACCTTTATGAATGATAGTATTCTGATATTTTTCAAGAAATAGGAACTAGTGTTACGATTCTTCCTGTGAAAACAGATAAATATGGAGCGAAAGCAGAGAAGTCATACTATTCGGTGTTACAGCTATTATGTTTGGAACTGAATGGTTTTGCTCCTATGAGGTAGTAGGAGGAAACGTTGAGAGAATATGTAATAGAAACTTCGTAATGACAGATGAAAAAGCACTCAGATACAAAATAGGCTGTGTAGAAGATTTTCTCCACAGCCTGGAAACCATAGCTCCACTAAGGAGCTACCATTTCGTCAATCAATTAGAAATTCTGCTCGCATGAATCTGGGTCACAACCTCCACCGGTAGGTTGGAATACGACGTTGTCAATAAAGGCCGCTCCCCCAACTCCTTGGCTAGGTAAAATGTTCTGGAAAGAAATGCACGCTTGTATCGCACCGGAAGGCACACATACAACGAGAGTGAAATGTTGGAAGCTAGATTGAGGTTGATTATTATTTGGTACAATATGTGGAATAATTCCTGAAGTAAGTTCCGAAATGGTTGGAGTACAAGACTGACCAAGCCCTGGAAAAGAAACTGCAGCTACGGGTATCGCATTAGCTCTTACATCAGCGGCAAAGGAAAGCGTATAGCAACAACCTGGATCAACACTAACAGGCTGATTAATACTATCCCCTGGATCAAGCCTCACAGCTTGGATTTTGGTTACTGCTTGGCCTGGGGCTGGACCTGTAACCAAAATGCCGCTGTGGGAGTTGTTGTCTGGGCCACTTATATCTACTACGGTAGCTCCTGAAGAGTTCCAACCTGTAACACCACCTGTAGTTCCATCATCAAATCCAGGATTGTTGAGCAAGTTGGTACATGGACAGCACCCTGGCCCCGTCGGCCCGGTAGGTCCGGTAGGTCCAGTCGGTCCAGTCGGCCCCGTCGGTCCAGTATTACCTGTTCCAGCTTGCCCAGTCGGCCCCGTAGGTCCAGTCGGCCCCGTAGGTCCAGTATTACCTGTTCCAGCAGGCCCGGTCGGTCCAGTCGGTCCAGCAGGCCCAGTCGGCCCAGGTTGAGGTAAAGGGAATAAACAATTTAGTGGTATGCAATTATGTTCATGAAACCTATCCAAATTAATTCCTCCTAATCTTTTGTATGAAATTTAATAAAAATATAAACATCCATACATTGTATGAATGATAGAAGATAATGGTACTGGGTACTTTCTACGAAATAGGGGCGCTTTAAAAAAAATCATGTCTTAATCCGAAATAGTTCTAAATTACTTTGTTTTCTTGTGAGATGACTAAATTTGATTGTTTCACAAGAATTACACATGTACTTTAGGGATATTGGGATCTTCGTAGCCTCTTGATTGTTTTAATCATAGCCACAGACAGCGATAAGAGAAAAGATAAAGAAAAAAGCAAGAATCCGATTGAATATCGAATTCTTGCTATCTAAAAAGACATCTCTTTTTTCATACCTACCCGCTAAGTCAATAGTTCAATCTTTACTGGATTAGCATCTCTCTCTTTTGTCGAAAAGGTGTAACGATGTCTTTTGATTTTGTTGGTGAGATGATTAAATTAAAGAATTGAAATGCCAGCACTTGCGTTGCCTGAAAGAAAAGAAGCAACAGAACCAGTACCGCCTAATAAAGAAAAGACCATTAGCAAACGATCTCCTGGATTCACCTGTAAGTTTATTCCAGTTGCGTTGCCATCAGCATTTAAGAAACCTACAATTCCTACGATGGCTGGGGTTAATGTCACCAAAGGTCCGAATGGAGTAAATACGTTGGTGTTATTGTTAACAGCGAGATTGATATATAATTGTGCTCGAACGGTTGCAGTATTAGGCCCAGTAGGCCCAGTAGGCACAGTAAATCCTGTCGCGGTGTAGTTGGCAAATATTGAGTCAAGAATTCCAACACGAGGTACGGTAAATGCTTCATTTAATAAGCGCGCCAAGTTTATATTAGCACCTGCACCTAATGCGACATCGCCAGGAGTAGCAGTTCCAAATCCAATGAAACTCGGAATACCAATTAACCCAGGGCCATCAACAGTCATGTTAGCTGGCGTCAGTCCAGATGAAAATGCAACTATAGCACCACCACCACCAGTCGGTCCAGTCGGCCCAGTCGGTCCAGTCGGCCCCGTCGGTCCAGTGTTACCTGTTCCAGTCAGCCCAGTAGGCCCAGTAGGCCCAGTAGGCCCAGTAGGCCCAGTAGGCCCAGTAGGCCCAGTAGGCCCAGTAGGCCCAGTAGGCCCAGTAGGCCCAGTAGGCCCAGTAGGCCCAGTAGGCCCAGTAGGCCCAGTCGGTCCAGCCGGCCCCGTCGGCCCCGTCGGCCCAGCGCCAGTCCCAGCCGGCCCCGTCGGCCCCGTCGGTCCGGGTTGAGGTAAAGGAAATAAACAATTAAGCGGTATGCAGTTATGTTTATTAAACCTATCCAAGTTAGTTCCTCCTCATCTTTTGTATGAAATTTAATAAAAATATAAACATCCATACATTGTATGAGTGATAGAAAATAAGGGTACTGCGTATTCTTGAAAATAGGATGCCTCTTTTTGTCACATTGTAGCTTAAAATATTTCTATAAAAAATGATGTCTATTCCTTATTATTGATAAATTTAAAAGCAAGTTCTTCACTTTTGAGAATATACTTTGAAGAGAAGTGTTGTTGACAGGAGGGAGAACCTTGACTAAAAAGCAAACTGAGGAGATAAAAAACCAGCCGCTTCTTTATACGGCGGAACCTAATTTGGAGAAAGGTAAGTTAAGTATACAACAAACGTTTATTATTAAATTGAATCACAGCGTTTCTGAACAAAAGGAGAACGTGCAAAATGTTGTGAAAGAAGACGAAGTAGAACAGTTGATTCAAGAAGAAACTGTTACATCGGATGAAGAGGTAGATCAACAAGTAAGCTCAGATATTGCAGAAAGTATTGAGTTAGCGGAAGTAGCAGAAGTGGAAGAAGTAGCAGAAGTGGAAGAAGTAGCAGAAGTGGAAGAAGTAACAGAAGTAACAAATGTGGCAGAGGGACTAGAAGAAGCTGAAAAATCAACAGAAGTGATAGATGAGGAAGCGGAAGAAAAAAAGGATGGGAAATCTCAAGTTTTTTTTAAGGATTTGACGAGAAAATCGTTTAAAGATATGAACAATGAAGAGAAAATATATTTTTTTATGCATAGACCGCATTACATTCCAAATGTAAAATGCCGTGTCATAGCAGAGAAGGATATATACGTAGGATTTATTACCAATTACGAAGATGGTTATGTATCTATTAATTCACCACAAACATTTGAAACATTTCATGTGAAGTTTGAAGAGATTGTATCGATTCAAATTATGGGGATATAGAAAAGGTGGTAGTAATACCTACCACCTCATAGTTTTTTAGTTTTACAAATTGTTCTAATCAAGCGATTATACGCCTGGAACATTTACATCACGTAAACATTGAATAGCACAGAAACAATTTAAATCAACTGTGATGGATAAATTTGTAGAGATTAATTGTGGTATTGTTTGTTTTAAAAACGCACAAACAATATCCTCAGGTGTTTGGGACGTTTCTCGTGTAAGTGTAGGTGGAACTAATATCCGTAATACGGCACAGCAATCATCTACACTCTCTACGCGGAAAATAGGAGAACGTGCACAGATATCATCATTTGGTGTTGTAGGATCATTTTCTAGGAAGAATACTGAAGAAAAAAGTTCGCCTTCTGTAGTATATAACAAAAAAGGGCGAGTGTTTGCGAATTTAGCACCTTGATTTGCTCCTAAAAATGGAGCGTCACAGCCTGTCGGGCAAGCGGAAGAAGCACAATCTTGTAATTCATCGATAAATTTTACCACGTCACATACGCAGTTTGAGCGGTGATGGTGATGATCATGTCTTTCATCTTTACAACTCATGAATTTCACTCCTTATATTTAGTTTTCATTTACACTATTAGAGTATTGAAATAGGAGCAAATCGGTTACGGTTCATAGGATGTTTTTTTTTCAAGGATAAGCCTTTATTTGTCCTCATTTAAAGGAGAGTAAAATCTTCCGTTTGTTGGATACTGCGATATGCTTTATGTTTCGGTAAATGGAAATAAGGAGATGAGAAGAATGTTCTTCAATAGTTGGCTTTTATTCTTTATTTTTTCGTTAGCTGTGTTTCGGTTTACGCGTCTCATTGTATATGATAAAATTACCAGCTTTATACGCTCTCCTTTTATTGAAGAAGTACAAATTCAAGAACACGATGGAACTATGTCTACATATATGAAAGTGAAGGGGACTGGACTCCAAAAATGGATTGGTGAATTGTTAAGTTGTTATTGGTGTACAGGTGTATGGATTAGTGCATTTTTACTTCTCTTTTATCATTGGATTCCTAAAGTTGCAGAACCTGTATTAGCGTTGTTGGCACTCGCAGGGGCAGCAGCTATTATTGAAACGATAATTGGGAGATTTGTTGAAGAATAGGGATTTTTAACTGATGATTAGTTGGAAAATCGGACTTTAATAACATAAAAATAGGTGAACAGAAAGGAAAGGCTGTTCATATAGTGAATAGATAGAATTGCACAGCAGAGGAGATGTTTGTTATGGAAGATAACCTGCAACCAAATCCATATGATATGCAACAGTGGCAGCAAATGCAACAACAGTTACAGGAAGAACAAGCGCAGCAACAACAGCAAGCACAGCAATTACAGCAACAAGGCTTCGTAAAGAAAAAGGGTTGTAATTGTGGTAAGAAAAAGAACATTTCTAATCAACAAAATCAAGGTTGAAAAAACACTCATGTTATCGTGAGTGTTTTTGTTTTGTATAAAAATATATGAAAAGGAATTTTTGTAATAAGACAATGAAGCTATATTGCATCGGAGAGTTATATACCTTTAAAGCAGGGCATATAGCGAAGGGTTAATTTTGCGGACATATTGAGATACTATGGTGAAGAATCGGGAAGTTAATGGACAAGAAAAATTATATGTTAAAAGGTTATACTATGCTGTTATATATTCAGCAGTTTGTAACAAATGCATCACGTAAACATTGAATACCACAAAAGTAATGCAAATCAACCGTGACACAAGAAGAGGTTGCACGTAATTTAGCATGCGGGATCGTTAAGTAAGTACAGACGGGATTTGGGCTCTTGTCAGGTTCTTTACCTATAATAACGATTAATGCCCGAAGTACAGCGCAGCAATTTTCATCTACACTTTCTACACGGAAAATAGGAGAGTGGCAATTTTTATTTGCAGAAGGAACATATGCTTCAAATGGGTCTCCTGATTTTGTGAATAAAATAAATGGACGTGTGTTTGCTGCTTTTGCTGTATATTGCGGACGGAGGAATGGAGCATCATATTGTGATAAATAAGCAGTGGATGCACATTCTTGTAATTTATATATGAATTTGACGATATTACATACACAACTTTCATCAAAGTATGTATCATGCTCGTCGCTAGAATTACAGGTCATATTGTTCACTTCCCTATCCTCAAGTTTTTACTATTAGAATATGAGTCGAGAAGAGTTGATATTACGGGAGACAAAGGTGAGGTCTAGGAGATTTTTATAAATTGTGTTGGACAATAAGCAGATATTACTTGAGAAAGATATGAAAAAATCCAGCACCACATGTTAAGGTGTTGGATTTTTTGGTAAGTCTTTCCGGGCAATATATAAAAATCTCGATACATCTAATTTTTTTCCTCTAAAAAATTGCGGGGAGGAAATATAAAGTTCTTCTTTTGCGCGCGTGATGGCGACGTACATGAGCCGTCTCTCTTCTTCTAACGCTTCAGATGTGTCAGTTACGCGGTCATTTGCATCTTTTAAAGAAGACGAATGAGGCAGTATGCCATCGCTTGCACCGAGTAAAAAGACACACGGGAATTCCAGTCCTTTTGCATTGTGAATGGACATAAGAGATACGGCATCTTTTTGTTGCATTGTTTTTAATGCTTCCATTTCTTTTTGGCTTTGAATAGCTGCACTAATAAATTCTAAGTAAGCAGGAATATCAGTAAAACGAGTTGCTGATTCCATAAGTTCTTCAAGCATTTCTTCTTGGATGTCTTTATGCATCGTAAAGGAAGAACGGTCATTACTTTGTAAGTACTCTAAGTATTTACCTTTACCTTTAATAATTTCTTTTAGTGCTTTCTTTGGTTCTAATTCTTTAATGAATTTAATGAAGTCAATTCGTTCGTTTATTTTTTTGACTTGGAATGGTTTTAAACTCGGGTTCAGCAATAGAAAATGCAGGAGGGAAGGGAATCTTCCTTCGCCGTATTTCCATTGTTCACGTTCAATAAATGAGATGCATTCATCACGGCCGATATACATCGTTGGCAATATGCTTGAGAGCGATTCGATTTGAAACGGTTCATATGCGAGACGTAGCTGATCGAGTACGGGCTTAATTAAAGAATGCTCATAGAACGATTGGCTTGCACCGTGTTTAATAAACGGAACTTTATGAATTGTAAGCTGGTCAAGTAAAGAACGGCTGACAGAATGTGTACGATACAGCAAACAGAAGTCTTTGTATTCTCGTTCGCCACTCGCTACTTTATCTTGAATGAGTTGCAGGATTTGATTTGCTTCATCAAGAGTAGTTGCAGGACGCGCATAAAATGGCTGTATACCTTCTTCATGAACGGAATATAATTCTTTTTTAAAGCGTTCTTGATTGAGTTTAATCACTTCGTTTCCAAGCCCCACGATAAAAGGATTAGAACGATAATTTGTATTTAACGCAATAATGGTTGTATCATCAAATTCTTTTGGAAAGGATAAGATAATTTGATGGCTTGCACCACGCCAGCCATATATCGCTTGATCGTCATCTCCCGCGATAAATAAATTATTTCGCGGCGAAGCTAATAGTTTTACAATCTCATATTGCGCATACGACGTATCTTGAAATTCATCGACTTCAATGTAATGGAATCTATTTTGTAATTGTGTTAATAAAGGTGCGTTATTTTCAAGCATATAGAATGTTTCTAGTAAGATATCGTCAAAGTCTATATATCCATATCTTTGTTTTACATCTTCATAACGTTCATACACTTCACGAAATTCTTGTTCAACGGGTGTTTTTGCTTGGACATCTTTTGGACGATTTAATTTGTTTTTTTCGAGTGAAATCATTGCGAGCATCGTTTCAGCGTCATAATCGTCTTTTAAGCGCAATTCTTTTAAGATTTTCTTTATCATAATTTGTTTATGCTTTTCATTTGCTAAGATCTGCTGGTTGTATCCTTGACTGCGAAGTAATTTTAAAAAGACGGAATGGAATGTACCTGCGACAACATAGCGGCTTGCAGCATGGTTCATACCAGGTAAGTTTGCTACACGGATTCGAATTTCTTCAGCAGCTTTTTGTGTAAACGTAAGCAGTAAAATGTTGCGTGGATGAACATTTTTTACATTAATTAAATAGCCAACGCGAGTTGTTAAAACAGATGTTTTCCCGCTCCCAGCTCCAGCTAATGTAAGAACGGGACCTTCTGTCGTTCTGACTGCTTCTAATTGTTTTTCATTTAAATACACGCCCTGCTGTTCCAAAGCACGGAAATAAGCAGCATCCGTATCCTTTTCCATAATTAAATGGGAAGAGGTTTTTGGAATATGATATGTTGCTTGCGGAACGTCAGCGTGTGTTAATGATTTTTGTGAAAACTTTTCTTGAGTCATATATTCACCTTCAAAACTATAGCATCAACTTTTAACTTTAGCGGAAGAAAAAGAAAATAGCAATGTAAAAAACAGGAGGGGGTTACCTCCTGTTTAGAAAATCATAATTCTTTTATCATAACAACATGTGGTATATCAGCTTCTATAAACACATCAGAGGCAGTTTGATATCCGAGTTTCTTATAAAAGGATTCAGCCTGTGTTTGGGCATGGAGTTTCAATTTTGGTAGCGACTCTTCCTTCGCATATGCTTCGAGCGCGTCCATAATGATTTTTCCGATTCCTTTTTTGCGATGAGAAGAGAGGACGCATATCCGTTCTATTTTCCCGATGCGATCAACGATGCGAAAGCGACCTGCCCCAACTGGAATATCCTCATCATATATAACGATGTGTTTAGAAGTTTCTTCAAATTCATCGTATTCTTCTTCGGCAGACACATGTTGTTCTTCAACAAAGACTTGTTTACGTACAGAGAATGCATCTCTTAGCTGTTCGTCTGTTTGTACGATTTGTGCTTGCAAATTAGTTGTTCCCCTTTCCAATATGGAATGTTTCATATACTGTCCATGTTTCATTTTCTAATTGATATAGAAGGTGGAAACGGTCGATTGGTTGCTCGTAATAAAAGTCTTTCATACGTAAGCGGCCTAGTACATCAGCATGCTCTGCATCTGATAAGTGTTGTCCAATTGTTAAGTGTGGTACAAAAGCGTACTCGCGTTCTTGCGTGAAGAATCCTTTATGCATTTCTTCGTTTAAGAATGTGAGTTCAGGTGTTTTATCTACTTTGAAATAAATAACATTATTAACAGGTGCAAATGAGCTTACCTTTCCAACATGAAGGGTAAACGGATTTGTTTTGTTTGCAATTGCATGTAGTTCTTGTACAATCGCTTCTAATTGTTCATCTGGTGCCTCAAAGGGTGTTTTTAATGTGATATGTGGTGGAACCAATGCATAATGCGGATCGTAACGCTTACGCAATCCGTTTGCTTTATCTTGAATCATTTTTGATGGAAAAATTACAATGCCTAGTTTCATCTTTATATTCCTCCCTTTGTAAGTCTAGTTAGATTTCGAGAAAATAAATCTCTTTTTCTATTATATCAAATAATTCTGAACACTGCTTCCTATTATTTCATTGATAGAATATAAGAAAATGCTTTCGGTAAATCATTTTGCCAATATTTCCACGTATGATTGCCTTCAAATTCTTCGTAATGTGTGATGAAGTTTCTTTCTGTAAGTAATGCATGCAGCTCGCGATTTGGCTCTACAAAATCAGAAACTTGTCCATCCGTTCTTTTTACAGCGGTTTCTTCCGTCCCAATTACATGATAAATTTCCAATGCGTGTGGTTCTGTAAAATCTTTTGCAAGACTAAGTACTGTTTCATCGACAAATGGGGATTGCATAACGACTTTACCGAATGTATGCGGATACATAAGTGCTGTCATAAAGGACACTGTACCACCAAGGGAATCACCGATTAATACACGACCTTTTCCCATTTGATAGGTTGGATAATTTTCATCAATATATGGAACGAGTTCATGCGCAAGGAAACGAATGTATGCGCTATTTTTTACATCGTTTGGAAAGTATTTTTCTTTACGATCGTGAACATTTTTATATGGAATACCGACAATAATTGTTCGGTCAATTTCTTCATTTTCACGAAGACGTTCAATTACGCGGTGCGCTTTACCAAGCTGAAAATAATCTCTCCCGTCCTGTGCAATTACAACGGTGTGTTTGTGCAGCGGCGTGTAATTAGCTGGTAAATAGACGAGAAGTGTAATCTCTTCTTGAAGTGATGTACTGTAAAATGAAAGTTCTTCTATTCTCCCTGTTGCTTGATTCATATATGATCCCCCTAAATAAAAATATGCTGTAGTTGCCCTGTGAGGGTAGCGCAGGTAGTGAAGATGTAAGGATGCATCTACTACTGTGCTTCTCATTTTCTATTTTACCATAATGGTAAGAAGAATCTAAAAAATTAGTATTTATATAATAAAAGAAAAATCGATATAAAACCTAATCTTTAGGTGGAAGAGAGAATCCGCCATGGATAGAAGCGGTCAAATCCTTTTCCTGCCCCATGCGAAGGGAAAATAAAGAGAGGAAGTGAGTGCAGGTCACCTTCTGTTTTTCGTAGCAATGATTTATATGTTGAAAGATTAAATTGGGTTTATATATAATGAAGTGGGGATTTTTAAAGAGAGAGGGGTAAAGCAACTTTGAAACAAGAAAAATCAATTGCACTACCATTAGCAGTTTCCATTATAGCTATTTCATTTGCAGCTGTTTTCGTTAAGATGTCCTCAGCACCATTTTCAATTTTAAGCATGTATCGGTTATGGATTATTGTAATCTTTATGCTTCCGATTGTTTGGAAAAAACGCGAAGAATTTCGCAGAATTCAAACGCGAGATTGGTGTTTTTTAATAGGATCAGGATTCTTTTTAGCACTGCATTTCCTTTTATGGTTTGCATCTTTAAAGTTTACAACTGTTGCTAGTTCGACTATCATTTTAGCGCTTCAGCCAATCGTATCATTAGTTGGAGGTTTTTTTCTGTTTAAAGAAAGAACGACGTATTCAGCCATTGCCACAATGGGGATTGCTATCCTTGGTGTAATGTGCATTGGATGGGGAGATTTAGGGTTAAGCAGAGCAGCGATATTCGGGGATATTTTATCCTTTTTAAGTGTAATTGCAGTTGTTGGTTATTTATTCATTGGGCAAACAACGGTAAAAAAAGTTTCGCACTGGATTTATAGCTTTACCGTGTTTGCATTTGCGGGAATATTTATCGCTATTTATAACGTAATCATGAGTGTGCCGTTTACAGGATATTCTACGTGGGACTGGTGGATTTTCAGTTTGCTTGCGATTGTACCAACCGCTTCACATATGATTAATAACTGGCTATTAAATTATGTGAATGCCACAACGATTTCAATGAGTATTTTAGGAGAGCCTGTTGGAGCATCGGTACTTGCGTTTTTCTTGCTTGGTGAGAAGTTAAATATGATGCAAATTATCGGAAGTATTCTCGTATTGTTCGGTGTATTTATTTTCTTGTTGCAGCAGCAAAAGCGCGTGCAGAAAGAACCAGCACACAGCGCAGCAGTTACGCAAGAGCTGTAGTGTATTTATAGATAGTTAGTAAGCTGCTAGGAGAAATCCTAGTAGCTTTTTTAATATAAATGCAATTTGAAAAACCGAAATAAACCCCTTTCTTTTTAGTTGGGAGAGAGGATCCACCGACGGATAGAAGTGGTCAGAGCCTCTTTTAGCCCCATGCCAAGTGGAATCAAAGAGAGAAAACGAGTGGGAATCACCTTTTTGTTGAGTACAAATAAAATCGTTACATTTACAATAAAGATGTTTAAAAGCGTCATTCATGTTATTTCGTTCAAGTGCGATCTTCTTGAATAAGAGAAAGGATTATTCTTAAGTAAATCGAAGTTAATTCAGGAGATGGCATTTAGTTTCGCATCGAAACAGATTACTCAACACTAAGGAGGAAATCAATTATGAGCGACGCACAGACATTACGAGGACTTACCACAGTCAGTTTTTGGACGGATGATCTGGCAGCAGCAAAGAAGTGGTACGCCGAGCTATTGGGCATCGAACCATACTTCGAACGTCCAGGATATGCCGAGTTTCGCCTTGGTGACTACCAGCACGAGCTGGGCCTGATCGATAGCCGCTACGCGCCCGATGGTTCAGTGAACGGCCCAGCCGGTGCTCTAGTGTACTGGCACGTCGACGATGTAACAGCAACCTTCAAAAGGCTGCTATCTATGGGAGCAAAAGAGTACGAGGCACCCACAGAGCGTGGTGAGGGATTCATCACTGCTTCCGTAGTCGATCCTTTTGGAAACATCCTAGGCATTATGTACAATCAGCACTATTTAGAGGTTCTGGATTCGACCAGAAAAGTATAACCCTTTCACAGTTCATCGAGGCTGGGTAAGTTGCACTGTGGTATATAGCAATTATCTATGCAGTCGCAGCTGTCTCGTTTTATGTTATGCTTACTCCAACTGTTCGGTATTTAACAGCTATTCTAGAATAGGACGCGATTGTGCAATAACACTTAGATTTAAACGACCTTATTGTTGTATTTTTAAGTGCGGTGAAGTATTTCATATCAAAAATTAAACAACTTTATGGTCATTGTACACTTTTGTTTTCATAGCATCGATTTATGAGTTGAAAAATAAAAATGGATGTATATAGTCTCGAAAGTTTTTCAATATAAATTGGTATATAATGGGGATAGGGGGTGGCTTTATATGTACTTTCCATCCCAAAAAGATGCATGGTTATATCCGATTTATTTAGCGGTAGTTGCTGCTTGTTTTGCGCCTTTTCTGGCAGGCAGGGATTATTTTCTTCTATTTTTCACCATTCCTTTTGCAATTCTTCTTATTTGGAGCTGGTTTACAACAGGTTACAGAGTAGAAGACGCACAAATCATCATTCGGTATGGACCGATGAAAAAAAGAATTTCAATTAAAGATATAGGAAAAATTTCAAAAATAAAAAATCCACTAGCAGCTCCGGCACTGTCTTTTGACAGACTTGAAATACTTCATGGTTCTCAATTTGAAGTAGCTCTTGTTTCTCCTCAAGATAAACAACAATTTGTTTCTTTGTTAAAAAGCATCCATCCGCAAATTGAAATAGAAAATCATATAATGAACGATTGATAAGAGTGGTCTCAAGGGCCACTCTTATTTTTATTCATTCAAGATACAGGGGAAAACGAGGAAGAGAGGCGGGGGATGAAGACTCCCCACTGATTAAAGTTTCACTTTATATTTTGATATTAAAACTTAATATTTGCTGGCTATATGGGATGTGAAGTGGATACTTATATTAATTGCATGAAAAGCCGAATAACCAAAACGAAATTTTCATAAATAGTAAAAGGAATCATATTTGTCTTTTATGTAAAATTTATGTAATTTGTTCTCAGAAGGGAGAGCGGAAAGAAAATGGAATTAATTAGATGGGCTGTTGAACTAGGAGCTTCAGTACATGGTAATACACCCAATGAACTATTACCTGCATTAGAATATTATTATGATCGAGATCATTTGAAAGCCTTTTTGATTGCAGGTATTCTTCTTGAAATGGAGTTGTCACCGAGTCAAAGAGAGGCTGTTGAGCTGAAAAAATGTATATCAGCGTACTATGCGGGATTGTATAAGATTGGAAAAAATTATGCTGATAAGCTTCTAGCTGAGCATCCTGAAGTAGTTCTTTACCAAAATAATGTGGAAGCATTTGAAGCGTATTTCAACAGTTATTATGACTATTGTCTTTACATATGGCCATATACATATGGAAGTTTTATAGATGTTGCTAGAGCTTTAAAGTGGAAGTTAGAACAGCAGGGGAAAACGGCAATTATATCAGAAACATTATTAACAAACGCGAATAATACAATAGTTTTTGGTGCACATTCATATGTCCATACTCCTGTTAAGATTCCAGAAGATGTGATTATTTATAATTTAGAGCAGCTATATGATGGGTGTCCGTATGATAATATTATTTATCGTAATATATTAAAAAACAGGATAGTGTGGGATTACAGTCCTCAAAATATTGCTTGGTTGAAAAAGAAAGAATTAGGAAAAGAAGTGAAACGTGTCAAAATGAAGTATGCTCCTACTTTAAAAATTAAAACAGATACTTTTATAAAGCCTATCTCTGAAGATATTGATGTATTGTTTATCGGTGCTATGAATGGACGCCGTCAAGCAGTTTTTGATCAGTTAAAAAAGCTTGCACCAGATTTAAATATTATTTTTAAAAGCAATGTATGGGGAATTCTCAGAAATGAACTTATAGTAAGATCCAAAATTATTTTAAACATACACTACTACTTAACTGGTATTCTTGAAACACCGAGAGTTTCTCACGCTGTCGCGAATCATAAATTTATTATTTCTGAATCTAGTAGCCCTGAAGATGAAGTAGAGTGGCCGGGAATTGTTTTTGTTTCTCATGAGAATATCGCTGAGACCGTTCTTGATTATCTCCACAAGCCAGAGGAACGCAAGATGTTAGCAGAAAAGGCACATGATTATTTTAAATCACAAGACTAAATAAAATTGAACGCCCCCACTTTAATAAAGTGGGGGCGAGTTCAATTCGGATTTGTCATATAAGGCTGAACATGAACAACACATAAATCTCGAAATTGCCCTTCAGCAGTTGTTACAATTATGACAGCTCGTCCAGGGTTTCTTCCAGTTATGATTGCTTTGTCATCATCTGCATGGACTGTTATGACGTCAGGATTCATATTTGTCCATATAAGCCCTTGATTTGTTGCTTGAACTGGGAGAACAGAAGCAGATAATTCAGCGCTTTGTCCTACTTTTATTTTTAATTTATTTTTTTGTATATGCACACCAATTACAGATACAACAGAAGGAGCGAGTGAAATTTGAGGTTTTGACTGTATGTTTGGACAAGAAGAATTTGTAATAAGTGATAGTTTTTTTGAATTTTGGTGTTGTAGTGATGCCATTATTCTAAAGTCTCCTTTCTGTATAAGTGTTGATACTCATACTATAACGAAGTAGTGTTATGGTAGATTTAACGAAATATAAAGAAATTGTTAATTTCAAGGAGAGAATTGTCGAACAATGAATAAAAAAAGGAACCTCCGCTTTTATGATGAAAGCGGAGGTTCCTTTTTTAAAAAATATTATGCAGTTTTCTCAAATTCCTCGAACTGCTTTTCAACTTCTTTTGAAGGTTTTGTTAATAAACTAACGATAACAATTGCTAGTAAGCTTGCTGTGAAACCTGGAATCATTTCATATAGGAAATCTTTTAAAAACTTAAATTGTGTCCACGTGATAACAGTTGCAGCACCAGCGATCATTCCAGCTAACGCGCCCCATTTTGTCATACGTTTCCAGTATAAGCTTAGTAAAACGACAGGACCAAATGAAGAACCAAATCCAGCCCAAGCATAGCCAACAAGCGCTAGGATTGTGTCGTTTTGTTTAAATGCTAATCCACAACCAATAAGTGCAATAACAAGAACGGCCATACGACCAACAAATACAAGCTCACGATCAGATGCAGAACGTTTAAAGAATGTTCTATATATGTCTTCCGTTACTGCACTTGATGTAACAAGAAGCTGAGAAGAGATTGTACTCATAATAGCCGCTAAAATAGCTGCTAATAAAAATCCAGTAATTAATGGATGGAATAAAATGTTACCTAGTTCAACGAAAATTGTTTCTGGGTCAGAGAGCTTTAATCCCGCTTTTGAATAGTAAGCGATACCGATAAGGCCAGTAAACATAGCTCCTACTACAGAGAAAATCATCCAGCTCATACCAATTCGACGTGCGCTTTTAATTTCTTTTACAGATGAGATAGCCATAAAGCGTACGATAATATGAGGTTGTCCAGCATAACCAAGACCCCAGGCAAATAATGAAATAATACCTAATACGGATGTTCCTTTAAAAATATCTAATAGCGCTGGGTCAATAGATTTAATTGTATCAAATGCTGGTCCAAGGCCGTTTACATTCATAATTGTTACGACCGGAACAAGTACAAGAGCAACCACCATGATGATTCCTTGAACGAAGTCTGTCCAACTTACAGCTAAGAAGCCACCAAATAATGTGTAAGCTACAACAACGCTTCCAACAATAAGTAGTCCAACATGATAATTTAAGCCAAATGAATTTTCGAATAATACAGCACCTGAGACGAATCCTGAAGCTACATAAAATGTGAAAAAGATCATAATAACAAGTCCAGAAACAAGACGTAGCATATGAGATGCATCATGGAAACGATGCTCTAAAAATTCTGGAATAGTAATAGAGTTGTTTGCAATTTCTGAGTAGGTACGTAAGCGAGGAGCGACATAGATCCAGTTTGCGTATGCGCCAAGTGTTAGGCCAATCGCGATCCAGCTACTACTTAATCCAACGCTAAACATTGCACCGGGTAATCCCATTAACAGCCAGCCACTCATATCAGCTGCTCCCGCACTTAATGCTGTTACTGCGGGGCCTAGTGTACGCCCGCCAAGCATATAATCTGTTAAGTTGGATGTTTGTTTATAGGCAAAATAGCCAATGACTAGCATCCCGAGCATGTAGATAGAGATAGAAATTAAAATTAACATCTGCGTACTCATGTAGTTCCCCTTCCTTTTGTAATGTCTTTTGATGAACTTTGCATAATTATAATCTATCATGATTATTTCAGAAAATCCATATACAAATACGAATTTTCTGAAATGTAAGCGTTTTTTGACATTGGTTCATTTTTCGAATATATAATTTTCTGACAAAAAACCTTAATTTTAATAGGGTATTTATTATATTTACATAGAAATAGGTTGTTTTGTCAATATAATATTGAGCTGAGAAATAAATAAAAATTTTTAAAAAGTATTGACTTATGAAAAAGGAACGGCATATAATGATTTCAACTTAAAAAATGCAAGCGTTGATGAAGAAGAGTACGTATTATGAACATGTCAGAGAGCTGATGGTTGGTGCGAATCAGTATGGAATTAATATGGAATGGCCTTCGGAGCTTCCAAACCGAACCGAAAGAAGTAGGCTTTGGCGACATGATCTCATCGATACAAGAGACACGTATTCATTTTGGATACGGCAAAGTGCGTTACATTTGTAACGAATTAAGGTGGCACCACGGGAGTACCCGTCCTTTCTATAGGATGAGTACTCCCTTTTTGTGTATAAATGCTCGTTCAAAAAGGAGGATAAAGAGAGCCGAGTAGTTCGAGGCGCGGAAGCCAGGAGGATACCGAGTGTAGATAGAACTACATGAGTACCGGACTGGCGACGTAACGAAGAAATGCGAAAGCTATCTTCACCGAACTTTTTGAACATCCTGTATAAAAATGAATAAGTGAAATCGTTTAAGTAAGAAGAGTACGTATATTGGAGACGTTCCAGAGAGCCGGGGATAGGTGGGAGCCCGGTGCGGTGCCATATGCGGAATGGGCTTACGAGAGGTATGCTGAACAGACTTGAATAAGTAGGCAACCCGGGTTCCGCCGTTACAAGGATAAGGTATATATTTGTACCTGAATAAAGTGGGATGCTTCTGCATCCAAACGAGGTGGTACCACGGTAAATTTATCGTCCTCTACATATTTCCATATGTAGGGGACTTTTTTTATTTTAAATAGTGAGGTGGCAGTCATGATAACGAAAGAACAATTTAGAATGCAAAAGAGACAAGGAAAGACATTTTTAGTAATCGATGAAGAAGAAGGAGACAGTGTGACGCCGATTGCTTTATATCGACAAATGAAAGGTGAGAAAAAATTTTTACTCGAAAGCTCGCAGCTTCATCAAGATAAAGGACGTTATTCTTATTTAGGATGTGATCCATACGGAGAAATCAAAAGTGTTGGCGCGGCGGTAGAGATTACGATAAATGGTAGAACGAAGCAGATAGAAGAAAATGTATTACAAGCATTGGAAAAAGCCCTTGCGCCATCAGAGGTAGAAAGCCCATTTCCATTTTGCGGAGGAGCAGTTGGATATATTGGTTATGATGTCATTCGGCAATATGAAGACATTGGGGAAGAACTGTTTGATCCGGTCGATATTCCGGAAGTTCATGTATTACTGTACCGAGAGTTTATTGTATACGACCATTTACGCCAGAAACTATCGTTTGTATATGTATGCAGGGGAGAAGATACGGACTCTTTTGAAGAAGTTCACGAGAGATTGCAGGCATATAAACAAGATGTCTTACATGGAGAAGAACAAGTGCAAGAAATGCAGCCTTCCTTATCCTTTACTTCTTCTATAACAGAAGAAAAGTTTTGCGAAATGGTGGAGAAGGCAAAAGAATACATTCGAGCTGGTGATATTTTTCAAGTTGTATTATCTCAGCGATTGCAAAGTGAATTTATAGGAGATTCATTTGAACTATATCGCAAACTTCGGATTGCAAATCCATCACCGTATATGTTTTATATTGATTTCCAAGATTATGTTGTACTTGGTTCCTCGCCAGAAAGCTTACTTTCTGTACGAAATGAAAAAGTGATGACAAATCCAATCGCAGGAACAAGGCCACGCGGAAAAACAAAGCAGGAAGATGAAGAGATAGCAAAAGAGCTCTTAGCAAATGAGAAAGAGTGTGCAGAACATATGATGCTTGTAGATTTAGGAAGAAATGATATCGGGCGGGTGAGCGAAGTCGGTTCTGTTGGGCTAGATAAGTATATGAAAGTAGAAAAGTACTCACATGTCATGCATATTGTATCTGAAGTTTCCGGAACATTGCGAAAACGAATGGATTGTTTTGATGCACTAGCCTACTGTTTGCCGGCTGGCACTGTATCCGGGGCACCGAAAATTAGGGCGATGGAAATTATAAACGGATTAGAAACGGAAAAAAGAAATGTATACGCCGGAGCAGTAGGATATATAGCTTTTTCTGGAAACCTTGATATGGCGCTTGCGATTCGCACAATGGTTGTAAAAGACCAGACAGCATATGTGCAGGCGGGAGCAGGTATTGTCTATGATTCAGATCCAATTGCTGAATATGAAGAGACATTAAATAAAGCAAAGGTGCTTTTGGAGGTAATGAAATGATTGTACTCATCGATAACTATGATTCATTCACTTATAACTTGTATCAATTGTTAGGGGCATATGAGGAAGAGATTGTTGTACTGCGAAATGATAAAGTGACGATTCAAGAACTCGAAGAAATAAAGCCAAAAGCAATTATTCTTTCACCAGGACCAGGAAAACCAGAGGATGCAGGGATTTGCACCCAGGTGATTCAACATTTTTATAAACAAATTCCGATCCTTGGCATTTGCCTTGGACACCAAGCGATTGTTTCAGCATTTGGCGGGGAAATTGTAAGAGCAGAGCATATAAAACATGGGAAAACATCACGTGTAAAGCATAATGGCACATCGATATTTTCATATGTCACGCAACCGTTAACTGCGATGCGCTACCATTCACTCGTAGCGGCGAAGCATACGATTCCAAAATGTTTTGATGTATTAGCAACAGCGATGGATGATGGGGAAATCATGGCAGTTCGCCATAACTATTATCCACTCTTCGGATTGCAGTTTCATCCAGAGTCAATTGCGACTGAAGAGGGCGGAAAATTAATCCGTGCATTTTTATCCAATGTGAAAGAGGAGGAGCGAGTATGAATAGTTATCTTCGGAAATTAGTAGATGGACAGAACTTAACGGAACAGGAAATGTATGAAGCAGGCCTTGTGCTCTTAAGTGAAGATATATTAGAAAGTGAAATTGCAGCTTTTTTAGCATTGTTAAAGGCAAAGGGTGAAACTTCTGATGAAATATATGGCCTCGTTCGTGCTCTTCGGGAAAAGGCATTACCATTTGCAAGTCATATAAAAGGAGCAATGGATAATTGCGGGACGGGCGGAGACGGTGCACAAACATTCAACATTAGTACAACATCTGCTTTCGTACTTGCCGGGGCTGGTGTGAAGGTGGCGAAACATGGGAATCGCGCGGTTTCTAGTAAAACAGGGAGTGCGGATTTATTAGAAGAACTTGGTGTCAATATTGCATGTACGCCAAGAGAAATTGACTACTTATTAGAAAAGGTTGGTATCGCATTTCTGTTTGCACCAGCTATGCATCCAGCACTTAAACGCATTATGAAAATAAGAAAAGAGCTAAATGTACCGACCATTTTTAATCTAATTGGTCCTCTTACAAATCCGATTGATTTAGAAACGCAGTTTGTTGGCATATACAAACGAGATATGCTAATGCCTGTAGCAGAGGTATTGCAAAAGCTTGGTAGAAAACAAGCGCTTGTTGTAAATGGGAGCGGATTTTTAGATGAAGCATCTCTGCAAGGGGAAAATCATGTAGTGATTTTAAAGGATAACAAAATTATAGAAGAGAGTATTATTCCAGAAGAATATGGATTTTCTCGTGTGAGCAATGAAGAAATCCGAGGTGGAAATGCAAAAGAAAATGCGAATATTACACTGCAAGTACTAGAGGGGAAAAAGAGTGTATACCGTGATACGGTTCTACTCAATGCAGGTCTTGCACTTTTTGCAAATGGAAAAGCAGGGACAATTGAAGAAGGCATTCATATTGCAGCTCAAAGTATTGATTCTGGAAAAGCGTTATCGAAATTGAATCTATTAATTAGTGCAAGTAATAAAAGATTAGAGAGGGTGAATTAAATGGAAACCATTTTAGAAAAGATTGTTCAGCAGAAGAAAAAAGAGGTAGAAGCGTTGTATAAAACATATACGCCGGTGAAGAAACAAAGGAAGTCACACTCTCTTGTAGAAGCACTGCAAAACTTCACAGTCATTGCTGAAGTAAAGCGAGCTTCTCCATCTAAAGGTGATATTCATTTACATGTAGATGTACCAAAGCAAGTAAAAATGTATGAAGAGTGTGGTGCCGGAGCAGTTTCTGTTTTAACGGATGAACAGTTTTTTAAAGGATCTTTTCAAGATTTAGAAACAGCACGAGCAAATAGTAATATCCCACTTCTATGTAAAGATTTTATCATCGATACGATTCAAATTGACCGAGCGTACGAAGCGGGAGCGGATCTCATTTTACTTATCGTTGCTGCACTATCAGAAGAAAAACTACGAGAGTTATATGCATACGTGCAAAAAGTAGGATTAGAGGCAATTGTAGAAGTTCACAATGAGACAGAATTAGAGGTAGCACTAGCATTAAATCCTCATGTGATTGGAATAAACAATCGGAATTTGAAAACATTTGAAGTGGATTTGAGTACGACAGAAAATCTAGGGAAACGATTGAATGAAGAAAATATGCTTTGGATTAGTGAGAGTGGTATTCATACGGAAGAAGATATCGTACGTGTGAAGCAGGCAGGTGCAAAAGGAATTCTTGTTGGGGAAGCGCTGATGACTGCACCTTCTGTAGGAGACTTCTTTCAATCACTGAAGGTGACAACGTGAAAGTAAAGATTTGCGGCATTACCGATGTAGAAACAGCAAAGAAAGCGTGTGAATACGGCGCAGATGCTATTGGATTTGTATTTGCAAAAAGCAAAAGGGAAATTACACCTAAAAGAGCAAAACAGATTATTGATGAGCTTCCAGTTGATGTAATGAAAGTTGGTGTTTTTGTAAATGAATCGGTAGAGGTCATTCAGAAAATTGTAAATGATTGTGGTTTAACACATGTACAACTGCATGGGGATGAAGGAAATCATTATATCAGAAGATTGAATATTCTGTCTATAAAAGCGGTTGGTGTACATTCGAGCGAAGATATAGAGCAATCACCAGGCTATGAAGCTGATTTTCTCTTATTTGATAGCCCGAAAGAAAAGTTTCATGGTGGAAATGGCAAAATATTTTCATGGAAGTTGCTAGATGATATGCCAAATGAAATTCGTAAAAAGTGTATTTTAGCTGGTGGATTACACATTGAAAACATTAAAGAAGCAATTGAAACTGTTAAGCCATATATGGTAGATGTCAGCAGCGGAGTAGAAACGGATGGAAAGAAAGATAGCGAAAAAATAAAAAAATTTATTAGAAAAGCGAAGGAGTGTTAAACATGCAATATGCATATCCAGATGAAAAAGGTCACTACGGTATATACGGAGGACGTTACGTTCCAGAAACACTTATGCAATCTGTTTTAGAATTAGAAGAAGCGTATAAAGAAGCGATGCAAGATGAAGCATTTCAACAAGAATTAGAGCATTATTTACAAACGTACGTCGGAAGAGAAACACCGCTTTATTTTGCGGAGAATCTGACAAAGTATTGCGGAGGGGCGAAGATTTATTTAAAGCGTGAAGATTTAAATCATACCGGAGCTCACAAAATTAATAATACAATTGGGCAAGCACTTCTTGCAGTGAGAATGGGTAAGAAAAAGGTTGTAGCTGAAACAGGAGCTGGACAGCACGGGGTTGCAACGGCGACGGTATGCGCCTTACTCGGTTTAGAGTGCGTCATTTTTATGGGAGAAGAGGATGTAAAACGTCAAAAGTTAAACGTCTTCAGAATGGAACTATTAGGAGCGAAAGTGGAAAGTGTCGCAGCAGGTAGTGGAACATTAAAAGATGCAGTAAACGAGGCGCTTCGTTACTGGGTTGCACATGTGCACGATACGCACTATATTATGGGATCTGTTCTTGGACCGCATCCATTCCCGCAAATTGTACGTGATTTCCAAAGTGTAATCGGGAAAGAAACGAAGAAACAATATGCAGCGTTAGAAGGGAAATTACCAGAAGCAGTTGTTGCTTGCATTGGCGGTGGGAGTAATGCAATGGGAATGTTCTATCCCTTTGTACACGATGAAGAAGTTGCTCTTTACGGCGTAGAAGCAGCAGGTAAAGGCGTTCATACAGAAAAGCATGCAGCAACATTAACAAAAGGAAGCGTTGGCGTTCTTCATGGTTCGATGATGTATCTCCTTCAAAATGAAGAAGGGCAAATTCAGGAAGCGCATTCTATTTCAGCGGGGCTAGATTATCCAGGAGTTGGGCCAGAGCATAGTCTGCTAAAAGATATTGGCCGTGTCTCTTACAACTCAATTACAGATGACGAAGCGCTGGCTGCATTTCAGTTACTAACGAAAAAAGAAGGAATTATTCCGGCATTAGAAAGTTCACACGCAGTGGCGTATGCATTAAAACTTGCGCCTACAATGAAGCAAGATGAAGGACTTGTCATTTGTTTATCGGGCCGCGGTGATAAAGATGTTGAAAGTATAAAACGTTATATGGAAGAGGTGTAAACGATGGGAGTAGAAAGAATTACAGAAGCGTTTCAAAATGGAAAAAAAGCATTTATTCCTTATGTAATGGGAGGAGATGGAGGTCTAGAGAAGTTAAAAGAGCAAATTCGTTTTCTAGATGAAGCAGGGGCGAGCATCGTTGAAATTGGGATCCCATTTTCTGATCCAGTTGCAGATGGACCAACAATTCAAAGGGCAGGAAAACGAGCATTAGATAGTGGAACAACGCTCGGAGGAATCTTTCAGGCACTAGCGGAAGTCAGACAAGAAGTAAATATTCCATTCGTACTTATGACATACTTGAATCCTATTTTAGCATTTGGTAAAGAACGTTTTATCGGAAGTTGTCTTGAAGCTGGTGTAGATGGAATTATTGTTCCAGACTTGCCATATGAAGAACAAGATATTATCGCACCGCACCTTCGTGATGCGCATATCGCACTTATTCCGCTTGTAACAGTAACGAGTCCAATCGAACGAATTGAAAAGATTACGAGGGAGTCACAAGGGTTTGTTTATGCGGTAACGGTAGCGGGGGTCACTGGGGTTAGACATGACTTTAAGCAAGAAATTCATAGCTACTTAGAAAAAGTAAAAGCACATGTACATCTTCCAGTAGTTGCTGGATTTGGAATCTCAACGACTGAGCAAATTGAGGAAATGATTACGTTATGTGATGGAGTGGTTGTGGGAAGTAAGGTAATTGAGCTTTTAGAAACAGAAAAAGAAGAGGAAATTTGTGAACTGATTGCTGCAGTGAAATAAGAAGAAGAGGCTACCTGTTAAGGGGTCTCTATATTATATGAGCAAGTTTCAAGTCATTAAGACCTTGCACATTAGTGGGGGATTCTTCATCTCCCACTAATTATTAGTTGAGCGAATTGGATTTTACGGGCAGTTGATTCCCAAACTGACATGAAAATATCAAGAATGATTGACGTAAACCAAAGGTGTTGTTAAAATTATTACTGGAATTAATGTGAAGTATTTCACAAGTTGTAGTTTTTAATGTGAAAACATTCACAAATAGGGAGAGTTTGTTTCTTGAAAATATTTTTAAAAAGGAGTTATACGTCATGAAAAGAATCGTAACACTAAGTACTCGTAAACTGACAGATACAGTAAAACATGGTGGGTGTGGTGCATGTCAAACATCTTGCCAATCAGCTTGCAAGACATCTTGCGGAGTTGCAAATCAAAAATGTGAAAACATGATGAACAGATAGAAAATGAGAAACGTACCGCCCAACTGCTTCCCAGATGGGCGGCCATTTTTATCCCGCATGAACAAGAAGTAAAAGCCCCATTAACGGAAGTTTTACTTTATAGATAAAAGGAGTTTGATTATTAAATATGATTCATCAATATAAATTAAACGGATACAACATCGTACTCGATACCTACAGTGGATCAGTACATGTTGTTGACGACCTCGCTTATGAAATCATCGCGCTTTATGAGACTACTGCTGCAGAAGAAATCATAACAATGATGCTAGAAAAATACGTACATGATTCCGATATCTCTGAGAAGGACATTCGAGAAACCATTGCAGATATCGAAGAGCTAAAAAATGATGGGGAACTCTTTACTGAGGATGAATATAAGAGTCTCTCAATTGATTTAAGAAACCGCCAAACTTATGTAAAGGCCCTCTGCCTCAATGTTGCACATACATGTAACTTATCATGCGAATACTGCTTCGCCAGCCAAGGAAAATACAATGGAAGCAGAGCGATTATGAGTTATGAGGTTGGCAAAAGAGCTATCGATTACCTATTGGAAAACTCCGGTCATCACCGAAACCTCGACATCGATTTCTTCGGGGGAGAGCCGCTCATGGCCTGGAAAGTTGTAAAACAGATTGTCGCTTACGCAAGAAGTAAAGAAAAAGAGTACAAAAAAACGTTTCGCTTCACCTTTACTACAAATGGCATGTTACTAAACGATGAAATCACTGATTTTTTGAATAAAGAAATGTACAATGTCGTATTGAGTCTTGATGGAAGAAAAGAAGTCCACGATCACCTTCGTAAAACGGTAACTGGAAAGGGGAGCTATGATTATATCGTTCCGAAGTTCCAAGAATTCGTCAAAAGCCGTGGAGATAAAGAATACTATGTGCGTGGAACCTATACTCATAACAACGTTGACTTCACCAATGACATTTTTCATATCGCAGATCTTGGTTTTGACAAGCTCTCAATGGAACCGGTCATCTGTAATCCACGGGAACCATATGCACTCACCGAAAAGGACCTTCCAGATATTTATAACCAGTACGAAATTCTCGCCAAGGAAATGCTAAAGCGTGAGGAAGAAGGTAATGGCTTCACTTTCTACCATTACATGCTTGACCTCTCAGAAGGCCCATGCATCCAAAAGAGAATTTCTGGCTGCGGCTCAGGAACCGAATATTTCGCTGTCACACCATGGGGCGAATTCTTCCCTTGCCACCAGTTCATCGGGGATAACGAATACAGTATGGGAAACATCTGGGATGGGATTACAAAACAAGAGATGCAATGTCAATTTAAAGAGAGCAACTGCTACTCGAAGCCAGAATGTCAGGACTGTTGGGCGAAACTTTACTGCAGTGGTGGTTGCCCTGCCAACGCATTGCATGCAACCGGCTCCATCAAGGGAATCTACGATTTTAGCTGTGACATCTTCCGTAAGAGAGTAGAATGTTCCATGATGGTTAAAGTAGCCGAATCCATGAGAACTATGAAAAAAAGCAAACAAGCCGTGGCACAAGCATAAAGATATTATAAGGCTGAGAGATAAGTCAAAATTTGATTTATGCTCAGCCTCTTTGAAAATCTTCTTTTTCGTTTAGACAAAAAACCCCCACTGATTAAAGTTTCACTTTATAAAATGGAATTCATTATGTAAATTATACCATTTCATATACGAGTATTTTGAATTTATTCAGTTAATATAATAAAGGATTTTCACCAAAACGTTCCCAAAGTTTTGGAAAACGTTTTGCTAATCCTTCTTCATCGTCTTCTTCCCAATCGAACTCAATTTCAGGCATAGATGAATCATGTCCCTTTTCATCTAATAAGGAATCAAATGTATCCCAAATATCGTCGTCCCATTCTGTATCTCCCGTTTCTTGTAAAGAAAAAGCTTCAAGGGCAACAGATAGTATTTCTTCACATTCAGGAATAATTTCTTCCTCTTCATAATAAGCAGGAATTAAGTTTGCTAGATTTTCAGGATTTTGCAGGGCGGATTCAAATGTTTCTTGTCCACATGCGATGAGCCAACCTCTAAAATAATCAAATAAATCATCAGAACATCCGCCAAAAATAATATAAGCAGCTGCCCATAGAGAAGATGTATAAGATTCTTTAAGAGCAGTTTGGAAATGGATTTCATAATCTGCAATTTCGCCCGTGGGCTGAGAAGTTAAGTGTTCCACCAGCCATTCACTCGTTTCGTCTTTTGTATTCATTTCTGAAATAAGCTGCCAAAATTGTTCTTTGTTCATCGTTATCGCTCCTTTTAAAACGTAATTTTCTTGTAGTGTAGCATTTTTTCAATAATTCACTTGATAAAGAATAGTAAAAAACTGTTACAAAATGAATTGAATATTCTGTTAACTGTTATATAATAGTTACAATTGTATCTTATAAGAAACGAGATGATGGTATGGCTGTATTGTTAGCCCTTATTCCAATTATGATGATTTTCATTTGTTTATTTATTTTTAAACAAACATCGCTGAAAGCCTCGCTGATTTCTTATGTTGTATGTACTGGAATCGTTTTACTAACGCCAATGTTTCGACTGCAAATGGGAGAGGTCATGCATGCAACAATTAAGGGCGGGTTAATATGTTTTATTGTAGGGTATGTTCTGTTTTTTGGTATTCTTTTATTTCACCTCATGAACAAAATGGGGTATATCGATCAAGTTGCACGTTTTATCGAACAAGTTACACATGATCGATTATTACAAATGCTCTTAATGTGCTTTGGAATTTGTCCACTTATCGAATCAGTGAGCGGATTTGGAATTGGTTTTATGGTGGCAGCTCCTATTTTTCTTTCGCTTGGTTATAAACCGTTCCAAGCAGTCTTGTTATCGTTTATCGGTTTATTGGCGAGTTCCTGGGGAGCGATGGCAACAGGGACAATTATTGGATCGCAGCTTATCAATATGCCATTAGTAAACTTAGGATCTAGTACAGCATTACTCAGTATTCCTTTTTTTGCGTACTTTGTTTACCTTTCTTTGTATGTAGTTGGTGGTTGGCAAGCGGTGAAGGAAAAATGGAAGGAAGGATTCGGTTTTTTTCTCTTATTTTCTATATCAATCTATCTTTCTAATGCATATGTAAGTGTGGAATTAGCCGGGATTTTAAGTTCCATTGTAACAATTACATTTGGTTTTCTTATCATTAAAATGACAGCGAGGCAAGGGAAAGCGTTTTTATCGGAGCATGCTGCCACGACGCAGCGAGAAGTTTCTATCGTGAAAATTATAAGCCCTTATTTATTTTTAACAGTTTGTATTTTACTTTCTCGTCTCATTCCGTCGTTACATAATATGCTACAATCTTACGCGATTCTTGATTTACCATCGTATTCTTACAAACTAGCGTTATTATATTCACCTGGATTTTGGCTTGGAGTTACATGCTTATTTAGCATCGTTTTTTTTCGCATTCCTTCTACTATTATAAACCAATCTCTATTACAAACGATCAAACAATGGATACCGTTTGCGATTACAACGACAATGTTTATTGCGATTTCAGAATTAATGGGTGCAGCGGGTATGCACACATTATTAGCGGACGCAGCAGGGCAAACATTTGGAACATTATTTGTCTTTGTTGCCCCGTTCATCGGTGCAATTGGTGGTTTTTTAACGGGAAGTAACGCAGGATCAAATGCGATGTTTATTAAACTACAAATGCGAACAGCACAGAATGTAGGGCTTCCGTGGCAATATGTTACGACTTTGCAAAATACAGCATCATCCGTAGCGACAATTGCTTGTCCGTCACGGATTACGCTTGGGGCCTATTTATGTAATATTCCATTTCGTGAGAATGAACTACTAAAGAAGACAACGCTTATGATTTTTGGAGCGGTGTTAATTGTGGTGGTGGAAGTTGCAGGTTGGTATGTATTGCGATGAAATATTTGATGAAATCCTCTACTTTAGGAGGATTTTTGTTTGTTAGTGGATAATTTATAAAAGAACAAGTGTTTCCATTACGTGAAGAGGAGATGATCCCATGCCCTTAAAAAACTATGGCGTTTTAAAAGGTACCACACTACAATCTATGATTGGAAAAGGGAAAACACCTCATTATCAAGTTCATTTGCAAGATGAATCGGGAGTAGATTACCGGATTGCAATTAATGTGAAATCGCAGAGTTATCCATCAGAAGTACTATATTTTGCAAGTGAAAATATTAAATCAGAAGCTATTACGATTTTACCGACATTACCTTTTGGTTTTACAGAAGTGAAAAATAATGAACCAAAGGTGGCTTTAGATTATGTGCGGGGAAATTTATTTGAATCAAAACAGATGATTCCTTTGCCGCCAGAAAAATCGGGAGCTGACAACGATTTAAATGAAAAAATAGAACATTATATGAAACGAGCGATAGAGGAAAAGGCAATTATTTATGCATTTGGAGAACGATGGGGTCCAGAAAATGATACACCTGATCGATATTTTCATTTTAAACCTGGTAATGGGATACATGATATTCATATGAATCAAGGAAATGTGGTGAAGTGGCAAGAGGATGATGGCACATGGCAAGATGGTGGCCTATTCATCCATTTTGAGAAAATGAAGCAATGGGTTGGCATTTTCCTCGCATTTCAGTCGCAGTCTTGGTGTACAGACGAAGAGGGACATGCGCGGATTCCGCTGGAGCATTGCAACTATAAGAGCAAAAATTAATTAAAACAGCTAGTTCATCTCGAACTAGCTGTTTTAATTTTGTGGCAAATAAAGCTTATGATGTTTCAGTTATAAAGTGTATTAGACTGAACTTTATTGATACAATCATATTTTGCCGTCTATTTTCACCATATCTCATAAAATAAAAATTTAGATTCACTATTATATGTTACGAATAGATAATAGGTTGTATTAAAATATTAGACTAAATAGCGGATATGCTGTTTTTATATGGGAATTAAGGACAATTCTGAGAAAGCATACTTAATAAAATAAGTATGTATACATGCTTGCATAAAGCTTTCAAAAGAGAAAAAGGGTTACTCCTTGATGAATAAAGGAGTAACCCTCTTTGTTTATTACGTATAATGATGTGTTATGTTAATTGCACATGAATAGGGCACACATTTATGCTTTTTTGGGGAAGAAGTCAAGACAATGACACAAGAAAACTGGCTCTTTTTACATTTAATATACTAAATGCAAAAAAAGGAGCTTGATTATTCATGTCATCAAAAAATAGAAACTTCTTCAATCCTTGCGCATTTCCTGTTTCGATGTCACAACCGATCATATCTATGCCATCAAAAAATAGTAGTTTCTTCAATCCTTGTGTATTTCCTGTTCCGATTTCAGAACCTATAAAACCAACAAATCCTAACATATCTGATTATATCGTGATTGGTGCTGGAACTGCTGGAGGGGTAATCGCCAAAGAATTAACGGATGACAATAGTACTTCTGTACTAGTGCTTGAAGCAGGAACGAATATGACGAATGAGCTAAGCAGTGGTTCCATTGAAAAAGCAATTAATTTAGCCAGTGATAATAAATTTACATTTAATATTACTTCTAATATAGAGCAAAGCATTAGACGTCCACTTCTTTCACAAAATGGTCGGGTAATTGGGGGAAGCTCAGAAATTAATGACATGTATGCAGTGCGCGGGAGTAAAGAACTTTATGACAAGTGGGCAGAGATCGTTGGTGACCAATGGAGTTACAACAAGATTCGTTCTTTATTTATACAAAATGAAACCTATACAGGAGCGACACAAAGCTCTAACGAGAGGGGATCTGAAGGTCCTATTTTTGTTAGACAACAACTTATTCCTCCTCATGGGCTGATTGAAACGTTGACTAACGCAACTGCACAGGTTTTGGGTATCGATATTGTTGAGGACTATAATACAGGTGTAAGAGATTGTACATTTTACAAATCGCAATATACCCAACAGGAAAAAGATGGTCAATTTGTCCGTTCATCAACAGCAACAGGATATTTAAATGACCATATAGTCAGTCAAGGAGACCAGTTCCATCCAGATGAGTTTGGGGTTGGTGGAAGAAAGTTGGTTATTTTAGCTAAAACAACCGTTAACAAAATCTTATTTAAGAAAAAAGATGGACTGAACATTGCGGTTGGTGTTGAATTTGTCAAGGACGGTGTTTCACATAGAAGGTTTGCAAGAAAAGGCATTATCGTCTCTGCAGGATTTTTTTCCTCAGTCATTCTACAACGTTCAGGAATCGGTAAATCGGACGATTTGGCTAAAGCAGGTATACCAACATTGATAGAGAGTCAAAATGTAGGTTACAATCTTCAAACTCAAGCTTATGTTGGATTGGGAGTTAGGGTAGACACATCCCAACTAGCACCGATATTATTGGCTGATCCTGATCAGCCAATTGCCCTAGGTGCTTTTAAAGCAGAAAATCCAGAGAGCCTTGAAGGTCGTCGTCTCCAAATGTTTGGAGCACCCGTAGCTTTATTTCTCCCTATTCAAGATGTGCTCAGAAATGGTTGGAATTTTGATATCTCCAGTGGTACCAATATCATGAGTTTCGGTATTTTAGATCTTAACCCGCAAAGCAGGGGTACGATTATGGCAGCACATAGCGATCCTGAAGCTCCTCCATCAGTTATCTTCAATCCGTTGCAAAATCGTGATGATATAGAATATCTGGTGGATCAATATATAAATACTTACAATATTGTTAAGCAGGCTCAAGTAACACCAAATAGTGGCATACATGAGGTTGTCTATCCTCCGGAATATATTTTTAATTTACCTGAATCAGACAAACGAAAGCAACTTGAGAATTATGTCCATGCGTCTTATTCGAACTTCTTTCATTTTGGAGGGCAATGTAAAATGGGGCGGACGATTCAAGAAGGGGTAGTGGATGGATTCCTCAATGTTTTTGGCACCCAAAATCTTAAAGTTGCCGATCTTTCTATTTCACCAATTTTACCAGATGGTAACACTTCCATCCCTGCTCAGATGATTGGTTTAAATGCGGTACGATTTATTCGGGAGGACCCTCATCCTTACGTAATAGATGATAAAGAATTTGAGGATTATAAAGGATAGCACTCATATTTTAACGTTTTTATACGCTAAGAGACTATCAAACCTCAATGAGAAAATAGGTTAGAAATATTTGTTGTCGTACATGAGGTCATTTAGAGGTCTTATCAAATAAAAAGTACATCACAAAATATAGGAGTGATGTACTTTTTTCTATAATGTGCAACATGTCATAAATCAAAATGAGCTAGCTGTTTTAATTTTGTAGAAAATAAAGCTGATACATACAGCGATACATGAAAATAGTATGGCAATACTAGAGAAAGCAAGTACATACATATTATATTTCACTACATTCCCTATTAGTTGATTACTATCATAATGAAATAGCCCTGCTATTGCATTGAAGAGGAAAAGAAAGATAAATATAGTAATTACACCGTCTAATGAACCTTCTATATCCGGCTTGCTTAAGGCAATATGTGCAGAGATACAAATCGCGATAAAAAGAAAAAGCCAAAACAAAGGATTAAATAAGTTGCTAACTGTAAAGAGACTTTTTAATAAGAGAATGGCTGATAATAAAATATTTTGTAACATATCGATATTGATAGAAGCGGTTTGAGTATTTGTTTCAAGAGCATGTATAAAGACCGAATAAGATTGTGGTGCGAAATAATACATAAGAAGGATTAAGGCGGCCATTCCCGAGAAAATAGGAGCAATTCCGATGAAAAAATTTCCTATTCGTTGATATATACTTCTTTGATTATATTGATGCCTGACATAACCTAAATAACCGTTATTTGTATTGATTGGAAAGAGCTGCATTGCCACAATTTGATGCCTAAATACGACACACATAATCGCATGTCCTAATTCATGAATAGGAACACCAATCCAAGCTGATAAAAGGAAGCCTTTTCTACCAAAAGCCCTCGTCCAATACGTTCGTGTAAGAGATTCTAAATATCCTAATAGAAAACCAACTAAAATGATAACACCAAGTAATGAAAATAATTGTATTAAGCTTGTAAGGAATATATGAAAAATTGAGTATGCTAGTTCCATATTCTTCATCCAATCTATGTATTTTACTACTGCTTATCATACCACTTTGTGAATAGATTACTAGAATAGATAGGGTGGAAATGTATAGCATATATAGCTTTTTCTTATAGGCATGTTTTCTGTCCTTATACATATATTGAATTTGTAGCAGCTTAGAAGATACATGCAAGGGAGATGGTAGGATGATGTGTCCAGAGTGTAAAACTGAGCATGCAAGTGAAGCGAAATTCTGTGGTAATTGTGGACATTCACTTATGGAGCAAGCTGTAGAGCATCATGCAGAACAGGGAGAACAGCAGTTGTCCCAACCAGCACCTGTACAGGAAAACCGTTCGAATGAAACGGTAGAGCAAGCAAAGCGATTTGCAAGTGATTACTTTCAGTTTTTTAAGAATGCATTAAAAGCTCCAACAGCAATTATGAAAAGTGGACATATTGAGGTAAGGAATGGGATTACAAGTCTTGTTCTTATTTGTTTCTTTTTTGCTTGTATGTTTTACCGGCTGATGAGTGCAACGGCATCAATTGCAACTGGAATTATAAGTAGGGCTGGATTTGTACCTGAAGAACAGCCTTCTTTTTTGGGGGAATCAGCTAAGGTCTTTTTATTTTTATTAATTTTATTTCTATTTGTTGGGGGTATAATTTTTGTAAGTGGAAGGCTCATGAAATCATCTTTTTCTTTTTTAGAAGCATTAGGGGTATGGGGAACAATTTCAACACCGGTTGTCGCTATACTTATTCTTGCATTGTTATTTAGCTTTTTGTTAGGCTTCCTATCTCCACTATTTTTAGGATTCGCTGTAACAGGGATGACGATTTGCACAATTGTTTCAATATTAAAGTTAGACAGAGGTGGATTAGATCCAGTGTATACACTTATTATCGCAAATATTTTGATTTCAATTGCGAGCTGGATTGTGCTTTGGTCCTATATAAAAACAATACTTGATACCTTAACTGGAGGTTTAACAAACTTCTAATGAAAAGGTGGATGAATGGATGAACGTTTGTGCAAAATGCGGTTCACAGGTAATGGATGACGTGCAATTTTGTCAAAAGTGTGGGGCTAGAAGAGATGAGCACCAGCGAGTAGGGAACGAAAAGGAACCACAGATACGAAAGAAAATGAGCAAGGGGAAGAAGATATGGATTGGGCTTGTGATTCTTTTTATTGTCGGTTTTGGCGGAGCATACCTGTATGGAACAAAGTATTATTCTGCAGAAGCACAAATTGATAGAATGGTTACGATTTTACAAGACAGAGATACGGAAAAATTCATTGATATTGTTACAACAGATGACCCACAATTTGTAGTAGATAAAGAGAGTGTAAGACCGTTGTTTTCGTATATAAAAGAATATCCGTCCTATGTTAATGATTTAAAAGCTTCTATACAACAGCAAAAGAAGAAGCAAAATGATGTAGAAAAAGTAGATTTTGTATTAACGAAGGATGGAAAATACCTCTTTCTATTTGATCGATATAAATTGAAAGCAAAAACCTATTATGCAACGCTCCTTACGAATGAAAAAGATGCGCTGTTAAAAATAAATGAAAAAGAGTTAGATAAGACAACTGATAAAATGTTTGAAAAGCAATATGGACCATTTTTCCCAGGTATTCAAACGTTTCAATCAGAGTTTAAAAATGATTATGTGAAGCTAGCGCGTGAAGAAAAGGTTGTACTTATGAAACAAAATCAAAATAATGTAACAGTTGACTTATCGTTAAAAGGTCACTACATTACCATTCAAACAAATGTAGCGGGAGCAACATTATATGCGAACCAGAAACCGATTACGACATTGGTGGGGGAAGAATTTAAGTGGGGACCAGTAGCTACAGATGGAAGCGTCTCTATTTATTTAGAAAAAGAAGGTGCAAATGGAAAAGAACAAACAAAGGTGGAAAATATATCGACAAGTCAATATTATACACTTTCGTTTCAGAAGAAGCCTGAAATACAAGAAACATCTTCTTCTCCATCAACTGTGACAACAAAATATGTATATAACGGATTTTTCTTTCCTGATAGTCATATTCGTAAGTTAACAAGTGTAGAGCTGCAGTCCCTAACAAAAGAACAATTACGGATCGCGAGAAATGAAATATATGCTCGGCATGGGCATGTTTTTCAAACGAAAGATATGCAATCATACTTTTTAAAGCAGTCGTGGTATCGTGAAAATCCGTATTATACAGGAGAGTTGAATGATGTGGAGACGTATAATATTGAGCTTATGAAGACAAAGGAGTAGGCATTATCACTTTTTATGTTGTAGAAATGAAAGGTACATCAGCGATAATGGTGATGTACCTTTTTTATTTATCCCGCATTAACGGGCAGTAAGACCACCACCTCAAGATTTAGAGAGAAACGAGGAAGATAGGTGGGGGACCAACTGCCCGTAAAAGTCCGATTGATGAGGGCTAATAATCAGTGGGGGGAAGAAAACCCCCACTGATTAAAGTTTCACTTTATGTGTTTGTATTTCATGTAACAAATCCTTTTATGTGTCATGGTAATGATTACATTATTCCGGTTGAAAAATATAGAAGAATTTAAAGGCAAGATTACCTCTTTGTTATTTCTGTAATGGCATGAGGGAAGTTCTAGCTGGTTCGCGAGAAAAAAAGATATGAAAGAGAAAGTTGACTCTGCTTGCTCTGCCACTTGTACTAGCCTGGACATCAGCTAAAGAACTGGAAGAAAGTATGGCTTCCGAATTCGGTGGAACTGTAATCTTCAGTCTACTGTTTAATTTTTTTGATGTTACAACTGTTATTGTGTCGTAAGAGAGGTTGATAATCTTTAGAATACCAAGTGGATAGACAGCATCGTCAGGCTGAGAGGTGGATGCAAACAGGGTGGATTTCCAAATTTCTTGAAAAAAGGTATCGCTATCAGCTGACCAAGCCTGTGCACCGTAGAGTGTTGCATTAATACTGAATTCCTGTTCCAGTGGTTGAGCAACTTTTGGCTCAGCAGAAGTAGAGATAAGAAAATTACTACACATTGATTCTGTTCACCTACTTTCCATTGCGATTGTTATAGCATATTAATAATTAGGTTTATGGGACACGACGCTTTACCTATAGTGTTCAAAGGATGTTTAAAAATACATGAATATAAATTGAAAAACTGACAGAAAACCATTCTTTTTTAGGTGTGAGAGAGGATCCGGCCAAGCAAAGAAGCGGTCAGAGCCTTTTTGAGCTCCATGCCAAGTGAAAACAAAGGGAGAAAATGAGTGCAAGGCTCTTTTTGTATGTATAGCCGCGACTTATATGTTGGAAAATCAAAATGTATATACAAAGGTATGCGTTATTATGTTTGGACGAAGTGGTTTCATTTATAAACAAAAGGGAGAAAACATATACTTTGTATAAGCTACTTATAGAAAAAAGGATTTATTTGCAGTGAATCTGGAGAATGTAAACGATAGAGACTGTACAAAGGAGTGGTTTAGTGAACTATGTAATCATTGGCGGAGATGCAGCTGGCATGAGTGCGGCTATGCAAATTGTTAGAAATGATAAAGAAGCAAAAGTTGTAACGTTAGAAAAAGGTGAAATATATTCATATGCGCAGTGTGGACTTCCGTACGTTATTAGCGGTGTGATTGCTTCTACTGAAAAATTAATTGCACGAGACATTAGCACATTTCGTGATAAGTATGGAATTGATGCGAAAACACACCATGAAGTAACGAAAATTGATACTGAAAACAAAATTGTGCATGGTATACATACAAGTGAAAACGAGGCATTTCAATATAAATATGATCGCTTGCTAATTGCGACAGGAGTTAGACCTGTTATGCCGGACTGGGAAGGAAACAACCTGCAAGGTGTTCATCTTTTAAAAACAATTCCGGATGCCCATAGAATATTGGAGACGTTACAGGAACAGAATGTTGAGCAAGTAACCATTATTGGCGGCGGGGCAATTGGTCTTGAAATGGCTGAAACATTTGGAGAGCTTGGGAAAAAGGTGCGAATGATTGAGCGAAATGAACATATTGGCACAATTTATGATGCCGATATGGCAGCATATATACATGAAGAAGCAGCAAAATATAATATTGAAATTTTAACAAATGAAAATGTAAAAGCATTTAAGGGGAAAGAGAAAGTTGAATTTGTTGAAACAGATAAAGGAACGTATAAAACGGATCTCGTTCTAGTATCAGTTGGCGTGCAGCCAAACACAGAGTTTGTTAACGGAACAGCGATTCGCACGAACAAAAAAGGGGCTATAGAAGTAAGTGCTTATATGCAAACGAATGTGGAAGATATCTATGCAGCAGGAGATTGTGCAACGCATTATCACATCATAAAAGAAACGCATGATCATATTCCAATCGGTACAACTGCAAATAAGCAAGGGCGTCTTGCAGGATTGAATATGGTTGATAAACGAAGAGCGTTTAAAGGCACTCTCGGTACGAGCATTATTAAATTTATGGGACTCACTTTAGCGAGAACGGGTTTAAGTGAAAAAGAAGCAAGCGGATTGAAAATACCATATAAAACGGTGAAAGTAGATGCAACCAGTATGGCTGGCTATTATCCAAATGCAACGCCGCTTTATGTGAAATTAGTGTATCGTTCTGATACAAAACAACTATTAGGCGGACAAGTGATCGGAGAAGAAGGCGTGGATAAACGAATCGATGTTATTGCAATGGCGCTCTTTCATAAAATGAGCATTCATGATTTAGAAGATGTCGATTTAAGTTATGCACCGCCATATAACAGTGTTTGGGATCCAGTTCAACAAGCAGCGCGGCGAGCGGAATAGTACTTCTTATAGAAGTGCTATTTTTTTATTTTGAAAACACCGAATTATAAAAAAGATATATAATATCATATTTGTCCTTGAAAAATGTAGTACGTATCTATTATATTTTCATATAGTATTTATTTTTTACATACATAAAAATACGATAGAAACAAGCTAGTAATGAATGATGATGGAGGATAAGAAATGGCAATAAATATGAGAACAGTAGAAGAGTGGATTGCAGAGTCAAACGCAAGACATGAGGAGGACTTTGGAGAAATTGTCCAAGAAATAAAGGAACTATGCATTGCGATTGATAACGCTACATTAATTTACCCGAAAAATGTATTTTGCTTTGGAAAAAAAGCGGAAGTGTTCTTCTTTTTCCAAGATCATGTTGTCATTGGTCAGGTGCAAGAAGAGTATATTAAAGTTGAAAAATTAAAGTATGAGAATATTACAGATATAAGCCTAAAAACAAATGATAAAAATACAACATTAGAGTTGAAGTTCTCTAATGGGAATTCTATTATGCTAGATAGTTTAAATGATAACTGCGGAACGAAGAATTGGTTGTTTGCAAGACAGATTAAGAGTATCTTTAAAGTAATTTAGTAGTGAAAGCAGGTCTTATATAAATCTAAATTAAAAACGACAAAACCCCTTCTTTTTAGGTAGGAGAGAGCATCCAGCCATGCATAGAAGCGGTCAAATCCTTTTCCTGCCCCATGCCAAGTGAAAACAGAGGGAGAAAGCGAGTGTAAGGTACCTTTTGTCCTTCGTAGCAGCAATTTACATGTTGAAAAATCAAAATGGATGTATATAAAATCCCTTCAAAAACACGCCCTTTGCTAGCACAGTGTACTGAGCGCAGGGCGTGTTTTTAGCTATGCAAATATCCTTTTAACCAAGTGCGATGGCGATAGGGACCAACTGGAATTTGAATAAGGGTCGTTTTTCTTTTTGTATCAGTTTCATACAGTTTGTCACATAAGTTTGCATCAAATCCTAAGAGCGGGTGACCTCCCATATCCATAGCTGAGGCTGCTAAGACGAGTTTTTGGACGAGCATTCCAGCTTCCATTTGTTGAATTCGATATCCTCTATAACCTAAATCGTTTTTTAAATAATCTTTATTTCCTATTACATGTAAACAGAGTGGTACTTGAAAGAGATTTACATTGTCCATTGTCATACCGGATTGTAAAGGATAGCGGAGATCTCCTAATTGAATTTTTTCTAATGTATGAGCATTACTGTCGTAGGAATAGGCACCATTTGGCAAACCGTCTACGTTATAAAAGCATCCGTATAGTGAGACACGTGATTTTTTCTTTATATGTGTTCCGTCTAAATCATTTTGATAAGGAAAGGAAAGAGTTGCTTCTTGAAGTAAAGTAGCTAGTTGCGTATCGCTTATTTTCCTTAAGACAAAATCTAAATCAGGTGAATAACGTTTTTGACAAGCTGTTGCGAAATCGTATGATAATCGCTCTACTCTGGGGAGTGTCAAAGTTTGTGTGTGATGTGGAACAGTTGCCTCTTCTGTCACAGTTCGAAATTGTTCAGTTGAATCTAGCATAGATGCTGCATTCATTGTTGTTATTAGAGGGTGATCAGTAAAGTTCTTTGAGCGAACAAAATGTTCATGCTCTAAAATAGGAAGCTGCTGTGAGAGTTCATAAGAAGTAACGTTTGCGCCTGTATTATTTGGATGAAACCATTCTTCTGCAGGGTGGTTAGATAATGGGATAACTGCATACACACTTTCTTCTTGCTCCGATAGTCCGAGTAAATGATTAATGGCTCTATCAAGAAATTGAAAATATACACCAGATGTATAGCCGAATTGTTTAGAGACTTCTAGTAATTGGCCGATGAGGACACCAGTATCTAGACCTTGGAGACGATAGGAAAAGTTATTATATTTAAAGAAATTTTTCCAAAACATTGTTGATACAAAGGCGGTGCCGAAGCAAGCAGATAGATTGCAGCGATTTCCAAGTGCCTCCGTGAGATAAGAGTCAAAATTTCCTTCACGCAGTAATACGAGACGATGATGTGCTGCGTCATAATGATAGATTCCCTGTGGACAATGATTCATTTTTAAATACAAATATAATTCATTTGGATATAGAGCTCCTCCAGAAGGAATAAATCTTCGGTATATATTTGTTGTATTTTGTTCTTCTAAGCCGAGGGAAGGCTGGCACAATTGAGTTAGGCCAAATGTATACCAGAGACAATGTCCGATTTGCTCGAGAGTGGGTTCTTTAGACAGATTTTGATCTCGCAATGTTAGCGGTACCTCTAGAGAAAGAGGAATGACAGGTAGATTACGGTATAGTTTATAGGGAAGGGGGGCATCAGCCCAGTTAATTTCCTTGTCTTGGGGCATGATTTCATCAATGGAAAAATGCAAATGGTGTAGAAATGTTTCTAGTTGCATCAATCTACCTCCTTATTGTGACTTATGGAAACGGATGAGGATGTGGATTAAGTTGTTCAAATGTAAGTGGCTCATTGGTATATCCAAGTTCCAGTGGTACGGTAAGTACTCTTTGTAGTCCTGTTGTGCGAGTAAGTTGATGTCCAAATGTCATTGGCAACATACCAGGAATTAGTACTTTCACACAATATAATCCGTTCTTTCGTATGAGAGGAACAGTTTGGTCAATGACGATGACTTCAAGGCCTGAGTGATGTAGTCGATCTAAAAGATGGCGAAGGTCCGAAGTTAGATCCCTATCGATAGATCTTAACTGATTCATTTGTAGAAATGTTTGTACAGACCGATTGTTATTCAATAAAAATTGAAGGCGTTCTTCGGCTTCTGGTAAACCATATACCATACTATGATCATCCATTTGGGTGACAAGATAGGGATCACGTAAACATTGTTCGTATTTTTGTTTACTTGCTTCAAATTTTTCATCCATTGTAAGTAACATACCCGCTAATTCATGGATAGCATTTTTAACAGCTCGCATTGGTTCCATGTGGGCACCACCTGCACAGACGAGATTCATTCCATCTTGTTTTGTATTTTTTGCAATTGCCCATATACTTGGAATACCATGCTCCATCGTTGCATCAAAAACATGTAAATCATAGCCTGTAATCGTGCGCATTCGTTCAATCATCAATTGTAGTTCCACGTCGTCCGCAGAAGCTAGATCAAGGCGGGGAAGTGGTAATTGTGCATACCAAGTTAGCAAGAAAGCATCGCGTTCGACTATTTCTAAAATGCCATGGAAAATCGCTTCTTCTAAACTACCTCCAATTGCACAGCCGTTTGAAGTTTCATAAACAAAAGCGTCCCTGTGTCCTAGGCTATAATATGCAATCGATTCCGGAACTAAGATGGGACGATTTTGTGATAAAGAATAACCCCATACCCAGTCTTGAGGATAATCAGGATCAAACGGTTTAAATGGGAAATCTGTTTTTTTATAATGTTCATCTGTATGTACACCGATTGTGAGAGGATTGATGGCTGTATCTTCTAACTCTCGGTAGCTACCATGAACATTTGTCCGTTTCCCGCGAGGGGTCATTCCACAATATCTCTCTAACCCTTCTAAAATAGCAGTTGCTTCGCTCGCCCTGAATGAATGTGTTCGGCCTGCAACTCCTTCATTTCCTAAAAGTAACGGCATATTTACAATAACATCAGCAAATGGTAATAAGGAATGCTGCATTTTCCCATTTAAAAGTCCAGTCCGATAATCTAAATAATCTTTAGTCAAAAATGTATTTAAATCTTCAATAGAACGACAACGATAACTGTCATTGCCAGTTTTAAAACTTGACTGGAGTGAAATGTAGGCATCCGTTGCAGTGTCATCAGGCAATGTGCTACACATTGGGCATAGAGGATCAGGAAGAAATGAATGACGTGAACATTGAAAGGTTTGCATGTTAAGTAAAATTAGTTCTTCAGCTAAAGAGGTATGCCCTTTTGTTACTATCTTCTCCGTTTCAGCATGAATAAGCTGACACATTTGTAGTAACCCAGTTTGCGTTGCACATACATCTCGCTGTATGGCATCATCTGTTTTTAAGGAATATTTCCGCTGTAGCTCCCACATTTCTTTTTGGTCAAAGCCAGCTATGAAACGCCGTGCATCAGCACAATGGGAGCACCCTGCCTTATCGGGTCTAACATAAGGACCAATGATACCCTCACCAAATGAAGTAAAGCCCCGAAGCCATGGAATGTTAGCGGAGCGAAATATTTCTTCAGCTTCATGATGTATAGAGGGAGGAGAACCATCGTGTAATACGAGAGCAAGATAGATATTTTCTGGGAGTTTTTCTTCAAGTGTATGTTGATGAATAATTGGATAGTGAGCGGATAATTGTTGATTTACATAGTCTGCTAGTATGCCATCTCCTATGATTAATATTTTTCGATTCATCATTCTACCTCCTCTTTGATTACCACACCAACTACACTGCCTAATCCTTCTTTTAAAAAGGGTTCAATTGCTAGGTCGAGGACGAAGGGATGAAGTTTATGCTCTTTTAAATTTTGTAAGGCTAATTGCAAGGATTCTAATTGTGGCATTTCTTCTTCTTTTTGTATTTCAACCCTAAACGATTCTGCACTGTGTAAAAGGATAGAGGAGTCCAATAATATATTGGATTTATAGGGAACTTCTTGATTTTGGACATGAAGTAGTACTTGTTGTAATGCATTTCTTAGTGCTAATGTTATATTTAAGTCAGTACTACCGTACCACTGGTTGTGTACACCGATCCAAACCACAGGAAAACCTAGCACATCTTCACCAATTCCTACCATTGGTTCCCCATGTATCGCGGAGAGTGCACGTAAATAAAATTGGCAGTGTTTGTCGTGAATCTCTGTTAATTGTAGTTGTGTAATTTCTTCTGTTTTGGTCAACTGCCTCATTTGTAATGTGTGTGTTAAATGATTTTGTAGTGCACGGTACACGCCCTCTAACATTGTTTCCCCAGCCCCAATTCCAATGAATTCATCTTGTTCAGGAATAAGGAAATGAACCATTTGAGTTACGTATGTTTCAATTCCGGTTAGACCTGCTTCGCGGCGTGCTTCATCATGAGTCAATCCGCCGCAAATTATGGTAGGCAGGAGCGTAGTAGGTCCTTCTGATAATGGATTCGGAACTTGAGCATAGCACTGAGATAACGGTAATTGTTTTAGGTCCTGTTCATCCCATATGTGAAAAATTCCAGATTTGTTTGAGGTTAATTGGTCAAAAAAGCGAAAAAGTTCATTCGAAGGGCTTTGGTTTGAATGTCTTTTGAGAGTTTCATCAATGTCTTGTATCGTTTCTATTGTAAAGTTTTTGGTTGTTATAAGTGGGTGTTTGATGAAAGTGTGCCAGCTGCCTTCTAGCGTTTCAAAATTTAGTAAAAAGAATTGTTTATTTTGCTCTCGACTTGAAGCGCCTGTAATATTTTTGAATAACTCAAAAACGATAATGTTTGCTAACATAGCCCCAGCGATTGGAGAGAAAGGCTCTAATAGTTGATCTTTTTGAAGGGCAGTCTCATGTACGCGTCGCCATGCAGATTCCCAGCATTCTTCAGATTCTGTAGTAATGACAGGACCAGCTAAGCCTACTTGCTCCAAGCATAAAGCAGGAAGAAAGTTTTTCTTTTCTTCTCTACAAATCGCGTGGATCGCTCTTAATTTTTCAATATTTCCATTTTGAGATACATATAGAATCCAATCAAAATGTTGAAAGATTTCCTGCAAGGAACGATCTATCGTTGTATCTATTTCTTGAACAAGTACATTTTGATCAGCATCATGGGCTTTTTGTACAATCTCAATTAATCGAGAGCGATTTGTTGCGGTAGAGTCGGTAATAAGACAGTGAAACTCAGGTAAACCAGATTCAAGTAAAGAATAAACTAATGAAGTGAAAATAGAGCCAGATCCAATTGCTAAGACCTTCGCTTGTCGATACATTTGAAATTTCAAGGCACCTGAATGAGAGGAAGTCTCTAAAAAATCGATTTGCGATGCGTATCTCTCAAGTAAGGCATCCTCTAACTGGTGAGGGGAATCTTGACTTACATCACGTACAAAACCATTTTCGTGCAAAAGTTCTCCAAGTTCAAAAACTCTATTTTGATAAGGGAGGGGGAGTCCGCTTGTTAGTTCTTCCAAAGTATGTTCTCCATTAAACATAGGCATTAATTTTTCAATCCATTCATAGATACCATTACCTTGCATTCGGAATGAACTGGAGTTGTTTCGAAAATAGACACCCCCGTTTGAGTCGGGGAGGAAAAAGGTATCCTTGTTCATTTTTAGCTTTGTGGAAGCTGTGAGAGTACTCATTGTGTTCCTCCTTATCAGTAAATTTGTTCTAGACATACGTTATCAGTGTATGTATTGTGAGTTGTCCTTTATGAGTTCTAAAAGATTATTAGTATTTTAGCGTATCCGTGTAATATATAAACTCATTTTGATTTTTCGATATATAAGTCGCTGCTACGAAGAAGAAAAGGGGACCGCTACTTGTTTTCATTTGTTGACATGGGGCAGGAAGGGGGATCTGATCGCTTCTATGCATGGCCGGATGCTCTCTTCCCCCTAAAAAGAAAGGGTTTATGTCCGGTTTTTAATTTATATAAAAAAAGCTACATGAAAGAATCAATCGATTCTTTCATGTAGCCAGTATGATTTAGAAAGTCTATCAACCTTCTAATAATAATGATTTTGGATCTTCAAGCATTTCTTTAACAGCAACAAGGAAGCTAACTGCTTCTTTACCATCGACGATGCGGTGGTCGTAAGATAGAGCAATGTACATCATCGGACGGTTTTCCATACGTTCTGCATCGATTGCAACTGGTCTTACTTGAATTTTATGCATTCCAAGAATACCTACTTGTGGGCTGTTTAAGATTGGTGTTGACATAAGGGAGCCGAACACACCACCGTTTGTAATTGTAAATGTACCACCTTGTAGTTCTTTTAATGTAAGTTTGTTATCGCGTGCTTTTTTACCTAGTTCACGAATTTCGCTTTCGATTTCAGCAAAGTTCAATTGGTTTGCATCGCGTACAACTGGAACAACTAATCCATCTGGAGCTGCTACAGCGATTCCGATATCATAGAATTTTTTAATGATAAGCTCGTCACCTTGGATTTCAGCATTTAACAATGGGAATTGTTTTAACGCTGCAACAACTGCTTTTGTGAAGAATGACATAAAGCCAAGACGAACATCATGTTTTTTCTCGAAAGAGTCTTTACGTTCTTTACGTAATTCCATGATTGCAGTCATATCAACTTCGTTAAATGTTGTTAACATTGCAGATGTTTGCTGAACTTCTACAAGACGTTTTGCAATTGTTTGACGGCGGCGGGACATTTTTACGCGCTCAACTGGTTTTTCAAATTCAGTTTTTGCAGCTGGTTTTGGACTTGTTTTTTCTTGTTTTGGCTCTGCTTTTGGTGCAGCAGCATGTGCTTGTACATCGTGTGGTCTTACACGGCCAAGTGGATCAGTGCTGCGTACTTCATTTAAGTCGATTCCTAATTCACGTGCCATTTTTCTAGCAGCAGGTGATGCGATAGGGCGATCTGTATTTGGAAGACCTTGTAAAGCTGTTTTTGGAGCCTCAGCTTTAGGTGCTTCAGTAACTTCTTGTTTTGGTTGTTCTGGAGCTGCTGCTGGAGCAGGTGTACTTACTGCAGCGCCGTTTGCATCTAAAATTGCAATGATGTCGCCAACTTCAACTGTATCTCCAGGCTCTCCTAGTAGTTGTGATACAATACCTGAATCTTCTGCAATGATTTCAACATTGACTTTATCCGTTTCAAGCTCAACAACGCTGCCACCTTTCTCAACTTTGTCGCCTACATTGATAAGCCATTGTGAGATAGTTCCTTCTGAAATAGATTCTGCAAGCTCAGGTACTTTAATTTCGATCATTTTAAATGTCCTCCCCTTATTTGCCTAACGGTGTGTGTTTTGTCTTCTTTTTTCTTCGGTAATCTCAAAGTTTCCAGCTTGATTGGGCAGAAATTCTTTACGTTCTCGGGTGTAAGGAACTCTGCCCGCATGGGCTAGAGCAAATCACTTTCGTTTTTAGTTGCTATAAACTTCTATTTCTTGTTTATCTTGACGAAAGTTATACTTTGTATCTAATGCGTGTGCAACGATAAGTTCTTGTTCTGCTCGGTGTGCATGTGGATCGCCACCTGAAGGACTTGAACGGTCTGGGCGTCCAATGTAGCCTGTTTTTAATTTATCGCCAGCAAGTTCAAACAGAATTGGAGCCATGTAATGCCATGCACCCATGTTTCGTGGTTCTTCTTGTACCCAAATAATTTCTTCTAAGTTTTTAAAGCGTTTCATAATAGATTGAACTTTTTCAGCAGGGAATGGGTACAATTGCTCAATACGAACAATATGAACTTCATCTAAATTGTACTCATGTTTCCCGGATTCAATCTCTGCCGCTAAATCAATTGCCATTTTACCAGTTGTTAAGACAAGACGTTTTACTTTGTTTGGTTTTATGCCAAGGTTTTCTTGCTCTAACGCAGGTTGGAAACGTCCTTCACTTAACTGGCTACCTGATGAAGCTGTAAGTGGGTGACGCAATAAGCTTTTTGGTGTCATGATTACTAATGGACGAACAGCTTCTGTACCAAGGATTGATGCCTGGCGGCGCAAGATATGGAAGTATTGTGCCGCGCTTGTTAAGTTTGCAACAGTCCAGTTATTTTCTGCAGCTAGTTGTAAGAAACGCTCTGGACGTGCACTAGAGTGCTCTGGTCCTTGACCTTCATAGCCATGAGGTAAAAGAAGAACTAGACCTGATTTTTGTCCCCATTTTGCTCTTCCTGATGAAACATATTGATCAAATAATGCTTGCGCAGTATTTGAGAAATCACCGTATTGCGCTTCCCACATAACTAAAGTTTCTGGAGCGAATACATTATAACCGTATTCATAGCCGACAACAGCAGCTTCTGATAACGGACTGTTATGAACAGAGAACGATGCGCGTATATTCGGCAGGCGATGTAATGGTGAATATGTTTCGTTTGTTTCTGTATCATGCAGTACGATATGACGGTGTGCGAACGTACCACGCTGTGAATCTTGACCAGTTAAACGAATTGGCGTACCTTCTTGTAAAATAGAAGCGAATGCTAAAGATTCAGCAAGTGCCCATTCAATTTTACCGTTCTCTTCAAGAGCATCTTTACGGCGCTCAAGAATCTTCTTCACTTTCGGATATACGTTAAAGCCTTCTGGCCAAGTTAAAAGCCCTTCGTTAATTGCGCGAAGTGTTTCAAGTGGAAGACCAGTATCAATCGGCTGAATTCCTTTCGCAACAACGTCTGGAACTTTAACGTGAATTGCTGCGTCACTTGTATCTGCTGGTGGTACTTGTGCATATTCAGCTTTTAACTCTTCTTGTATAAACTGAGTAATTGTTTCAACCTCATCTGCATTTAGAACGCCTGCAGCTTCTAATTGGCTTGCATATAAAGCTCTTACAGTTGGATGGTTTTTAATTTTTTTATAAACTTGTGGTTGCGTAACTGCTGGATCATCCATTTCGTTATGACCGTAACGACGGTAACCGATTAAATCGATTAAGAAGTCTTTTTTGAACAGCATACGATATTGAATTGCAAGGTTAGCAGCAGCAAGACAAGCTTCAGGATCATCAGCATTCACGTGAACGATTGGAATATCGAATCCTTTCGCAAGATCACTTGAATATTTCGTAGAACGAGAATCATAGCTATCAGTCGTAAAGCCGATTGCGTTATTCGCGATAACATGAATTGTTCCACCAGTTTGGTATGCATTCAATCTGCTTAAGTTCAATGTTTCAGATACAATACCTTGCCCAGGGAATGCAGCATCACCATGAACTAAAATTACGAATGATTTTGAAACGTCTTGTTCAGGATAACCAGCTTGTTTACGATCTTCTTGAGCAGCACGTGCATAACCTTCAACAACTGGGTTAACAAACTCAAGGTGACTTGGGTTATTTGCTAATGTAACGCGTGTGCTAGCTTCTTCAGATCCGACAACTTGTTCTCTACCTAAATGGTATTTCACATCGCCAGTCCAGCCGACACTACTATTTATTACATCTTGTGATTTATCAGATTCAATAGTTGCATGTTTGAATTCTGCGAACATGTGACTATATGGTTTTTCTAATACATGAGCGAGTACGCTTAGACGACCGCGGTGAGCCATACCAATCATGACATCGTTTACGCCGCCTTTAGCACCTTCTAAAATAATTTCATCTAGTACAGGTACAAGCATATCAACGCCTTCGATGGAGAAACGTTTTTGGCCAACGAATGTTTTATGCAAAAATTGCTCGAAACCTTCAACAGCTGTTAAGCGTTTTAAGAGAGCAGTTCGTTTTTTATTTGTTAATGGTTGACGCAGGGAATTTGATTCCACCATTTGATGCAACCACGCGCGTTCTTCACTATCTTGTATATGCGAGAATTCATAGGCTAAAGATTTTGTGTAAACATCTTTTAATCTATTAATTACATCAAAAGCTGTGTGAACATCATTTGGTGCATCTGCCCATACTGTTTTAGCTGGAATCGCTTTCAAATCTGCATCGCTCAATTCGTTCATTGCTTTCTCGATGAGAGATTGTCCATCAGCAGGCTCTTCCATTGGATTAATATGAGCCGATGTATGACCGAATGAACGGATATGCTCAACAAGTTGAACGACTTTAAGAATTTTTTCAATGTTTCCTGTGTTTTGAGGAGAAAAATTTGTTTCCTTGTTGTCCCCTGTTACGACATCTGCTTGGAATGGAGGAGCTCCAAAAGTTTCAAAAAGCTCTTGTAATTCCGGATCAACAGAACCTTCTCCTGCCACGTAACGATCATACTGTTCAATAACATAGCCAAGGTTCGGACCATGGAATTTGGCCCAAGGGTTTGTCGTTGTATTCTTCCTCGTCATTTGTTTAAACCTCCCAATGCATGTAATCCTTCTTTCATAATGCGAAAGAATGCATTTTGCTCTTTTCATAATTGATCAACCAGTAATGAATGTAAATGTTATCTTTACTCTTATGTTATTACGATAATTTACATAATACCAAACATTATTACTTATCCGTTTTGTAAAAAAACATTCACAATTACTTATCACCCAAGTTAATCTTTCATGTTATAAAGTAATTTTAAGGAAAAAATAGGTGATTTCATCTGGTACATCCGCACTTGGAACGAAATCTTCCATATGAAAATATAAAATGAATTGTAAGAATGTTTCGTTAAAATATGGTTTGATTTATGTATATTAAAATAATAAGCGCTTTCAAGAATATTATACAACAATATAACAGGATATAGTATAAAAAATAAAAAATTATGAATTTATTGTTAACTTTATTTCAATAGTGTTAAATATTGAAAGGAAAAAAGAAAAATTTGCTTGTAAGTGATGATTATGATTTGAAAATGGTTCATAAATCGTTAGTTTTTGCAAATATAGCAGAAAATAGCTTAAAAAGGGTAGCCAGCTTCATTCGTATAGGAGAAAAAATGTAATATTTTAAAAAGATAAAGTGCAGATAACAATATTAATTTTTCTCATTACAGAGGGATAAATATAATGAAAACCATCTATATAAATAAAAACTATATGTTAGAGATGGAACATATCGTGATGCTCGTTCTCTATAGGATTCCATTTTAGTTATGACAATAGTCGTGATCAAAAAGAAAAGGCGGGAGTAAGAAGGATTGGAAAATTCATGTAAATAATGTAAAGGATACTTGACGTAAAGGGTGCTTTACATTTATACTCTGTTCAAGGAGGAGAGGGGGATTTTCCTTGGAAAACAAAATGGTAGAATACAGAAAAAAATTGGGACTGTCTCAAGAGAAGTTAGCCGAAAAACTTGGTGTTTCTAGACAGACGATTATTTCAATTGAAAAAGGAAAATATGATCCATCACTTCCTTTAGCATTCGAAATTGCGAAAGCATTTCAGACAACCATTGAGAATGTATTTATTTATGAAGGGAAAGAACGGGAATGATAGAGAAGGGGGAATATTAATGAATTATTCACAGAAGTACTTTTTGATTATTGGAATGTTTTTTTTAATTATGAGTGGATTCATGGTATTGGCAGGGATTATGACACATTCTGCGCCGCCAACTCCGACTTATACATTAGCATCGATGATGATTATGTGCTTTTGTTTAAGTTATCTTCACCCACAATTTAAAGAGAAAGACGAAAGGATGAAGTTAATCCGTCAAAAAGGGATGTTTTATTCTTTCTTTGCATTATTGATATATTTCATTATTTTTTCAATTGGGTTACATTTAGAAATCATTATATTGACAGCTGGAGAATTACTTAATATGTTAGCTGCTTTAACAATTAGTACGGTTTTTATTTCGTTTGTTGTTTTATCTAAAAGATATTAAGTGGAAAATAATGAATTATAGGTCTTACATATAGGAAGGAGAAAAAGTGCAATTTCTTTATGCGTTTGGTATAAGTATTATTTTAATGCTATTCATGTATTTCTTCGTTCGCAAAGATATTACGAAAGATAATACGCTGACAAAGAGAGGTTTTTATAAACTGATTGGATGTTTAGTGGCGATGTTTGTGGGGATTATTGTGTTGGTGGTATTGATGAGTAAGAAATTATAAATAGAAAAACCCTGTTTTATAAGCTAGTAAAAGAGGTAGAAGATAGCAGGAATAAAACAGAATCAAGTCCAGTGTGCAATAAGTTTGCATCTGGATTTCATTCTGTTTTATTTTTATTACATTTTTGTTACTACTCTTATTCTTATCTTAGAAACAATTATACTTATACATAGTATGACAATTTAGTCAATGGTCAAATTTAGGAAAAAGGAATGAATTTATGAAAAAACAAATTACAGCACTTTCTTTAGCTATGGTTCTGGGCTTCGGTTTCCAACCGATTGCTAGTTTAGCAGAAACATCAAATAACATAACGCAAGATTCTACTCAACAAGCTGGATGGAAATTAGAAAATGGTGAATGGTTTTATTATGAAAATGGTAGTAAAAAAACAGGTTGGATTGCATTAAATAATCAATGGTATTACTTAGATGAAGCAGCTGGCGGAGCGATGAAAACAGGTTGGTTGAAATACGGAGAAAATTGGTATTACTTGGATGAAGCAGCTGGCGGAGCGATGAAAGCAGGTTGGTTGAAATACGGAGAAAATTGGTATTACTTGGATGAAGCAGCTGGCGGGGCAATGAAGACAGGCTGGTTGAAAACAGGTGGTAGTTGGTACTACTTGGATGAGGCAGCCAGCGGAGCGATGAAAACAGGCTGGTTGAAATACGGAGAAAATTGGTATTACTTGGATGGAGTAGCTAGCGGAGCGATGAAGACAGGTTGGTTGAAATACGGAGAAAATTGGTATTACTTGGATGAATCAGCTAGCGGAGCAATGAAGACAGGCTGGTTGAAAACAGGTGGTAGTTGGTACTACTTGGATGCGGCTGGCGGAGCGATGAAAACAGGTTGGTTGAAATACGGAGAAAATTGGTATTACTTGGATGAAGTAGCTGGCGGGGCAATGAAGAAAGGTTGGTTGAAATACGGAGAAAATTGGTATTACTTGGATGGAGTAGCTAGCGGGGCAATGAAGACAGGCTGGTTGAAAACAGGTGGTAGTTGGTACTACTTGGATGCGGCAGCCAGCGGAGCAATGAAAACAGGTTGGTTGAAATACGGAGAAAATTGGTATTATTTGGATGCAGTAGCTGGTGGAGCGATGAAAACAGGCTGGTTGAAAGAATGGAGTAGTTGGTATTACTTAGATGCAGCAGCCGGTGGAACGATGAAAACAGGTTGGAATAAGATTGACGAAAAAATGAATTATTTCAAAGATAGTGGACAATGGATAGGAAATACGCGTGAGCTAACAGTTAGATCAACAGCATACTCAAACGACCCAGCAGAAAATGGTGCAAAGCCTGGTGAACATGTTTATACGAGTATGGGAGATGATTTAACTGCTAATCCAAATTTAAAAGTGATTGCTGTGGATCCTTCGGTTATTCCACTTGGCTCAAATGTATATGTAGAGGGATATGGGCCAGCTGGAGCTAGGGATACTGGTGGAGCTATTAAAGGGAATAAAATAGACGTATTTATACCTTCAAAGCAGGAAGTTTGGAACTGGGGAGTTAGAACAGTAAAGGTATATGTATTACCTTAAAGTTATTGTCGTTAATGTACATATTGTAAAAAAATCATTATTACTATAGTAATATGTTTTTATTAGAAACAGCTTTTTCAAGCGAAGACTTGAAGAAGCTGTTTTGTTTAGTGTTGACGCACCAAATTCTCTATTTGTAAAGTCATAAGAAAATCAGGCTTCTTCGAAATATGTGCATTTTGTAGTTACAATCTTTTTCCTTCAAAATCCGATGAATATATTATGAATATTAATAATATTCATAAAACTAACTTCTCGTTTATCTCTGAAAATTAATAAAATATTAATATAAAAGATGAAAAAAGAGAGGATACCTTATGAAACTATTGAAATCAAAAGCATTATGGGGAGCGGTTGGAGCGATTGTTGTTGCTTCCACTATAGCTTACAATGTAGGGACTATTCCTGGTGATGCAGAAGTAAATGGTAAGGTTACTACATATAAGAGTCTAGTTAGTAATATCGAACAGAAAGAGAATTTACTGGATAAGACAGAAAAAGAATTAAAGACTACAAAAGAAGGTTTGGACAAGCTGAATGCAGAGTTAAAGCTTCGCTCTGCGGAATTCGAAGGGGCTAAAAAATTAGTAGGGAACAAGATAAACATTGAGAATGAAATTAAGAACAAGCAATCTGAACTGGATGGTAAAAAGTCAGAGATAAGCAAACTAGATGGTGATATCAACGCTAAGAAAGCTGAGCTGCAGAAGCTTACGGAAGGTGTTGTATTGAAACAGCAAGAGCCTAAGAAACTCGGTGCAGGCTATTGGTCTGTAGGTAAAGATATTCCTGCAGGTAGATATAAGATAACTGGTAAGAGCAACCTCTTTGTATACAGTTCATCTGGAGGTACAAAGGTGAATGTGATTTTAGGTGGAGGAGACTTTGGACTAGAAAGTTATGTGGTTGCTATAGTCGATGGAGATATTATCGATACTCGCGGCGGTGCTACATTCCAAGCGATTCAATAATTATGATCAGGAGACTAGTCTCGTGGCTACCAATAGCTTACACTGAACGATATAAATCCTACGTAATGTGACTTTACCTCTTTTCTATGTTCTAGACAAAATAAAACGCCACTTATATTTATAGCTATCAATTTACCCTAAATAAGCCAGATGTTTTTCGACATCTGGCTTATTTGGGCATTCATTATATCAATGATCAGCAGGTTGGCACACTTTATATGCCTCGTACATTACCATTTCTTATTTCTGCTGAGGGATTAGATATAGGCCGGGATCGATTAACAGCCGTGAGCTCTAACTACCCAGTGCCGGAATTTCAGTTTAGTGGACAAATCGAGAGAGTGGTCATTGAACTGCATGATGATCAAGAATATAGCCAGTTTTTTAAACAGAACAAAAGAGATTCCATCCATATTAATATAAATGGGAAATTTATTTCTCTTTAAATGACCTGTGAAGATTGTAAGTATTCATTTAGAGGAAAGAGGTAATGTAATGGGTAGGTGCAACAGTTTTCATATTCTGGTGAAACCAACGGGTCCGATATGTAACCTGGATTGTAAGTACTGTTATTATACTGAAAAGGAAATTTATTTTCCTAAGGAGCATTCCTTTCGAATGTCTGATTCTGTTTTAGAGTCGTATATTAAACAGTATATCGCCTCCCAAGACACGCAAGAAATTGTCTTTGCTTGGCAAGGGGGGGGAACCAACATTAATGGGATTAGATTTCTTTCAGAAGGCTATATCTCTTCAAAAAAAGTATGCGGACGGTAAACAAATCACAAATACGATTCAAACGAATGGAACATTATTAAATGATCGTTGGTGTCAATTCTTTTCAGCTCATCATTTTTTGGTTGGTCTAAGCTTAGACGGACCCGAGCATATTCATGATATGTACCGAATTGATCGCGGGGGGAAACCCACATTTGAATTGGTAATGAAGGCAATTGTCATGTTAAAGAAACATGGCGTAGAATTTAACATACTTACTTGTGTTACGAGACATTCCTCTTATAGACCTTTAGAAATCTATCGTTTTTTTAAGCAGCAAGGCATTCAATATATACAGTTTATCCCTATTGTAGAAAGAGAGGTGAATCAAGGAGGTCTTTCGAAAATCTAAAATAGGATATTTCTAATTTTTTGAAACCGTTGGGACTTTAATTACTTTAGTTAATCCAATTATCTAATACGAAATATGTTAGTTTAGATTCACGAATGATATCCTTTTGGTTGGGTATTTACGCTGAGCAGCAAGAATTTGTTATTTTTTGCGCATTAATTTGATTTTTTTGTGGAAAGATATGTTAATAGGTATGCGATTTGAACGCTCTATTTTTTAGAGTATGAAAGGAGGAGTATGAATATGGTGGAAATTGAAGTAGGCGAAATTTTTACCCTTAGCGATGAGAGTGATCAGGAGCAGGAAGTTGAAGTGCTGGGAACGATGAATGTCGAAGGAGCAGAATACATTGCTGTCGGCTTTGTAGAGGACCTTCAAAAGGAAACAGATGAAGACATTGACATCTTCTTTTTAAGAGTAGAAGATGATGGTGAATTGTCATACATTGAGAGTGACAAGGAGTTTGGAAAAGTGTCTGCTGCGTTTGAGGAAATTATGGATGAGCAAGATTAATATTGGTTGGACAGAAGAGAGGGATAAATATATGCCCTCTCTTTGTGTATATATAGTTGAAAAATATTTCCCATGATTGATTATAAATAAAGGGAAAGTGACATTGATGTTTATTAAATAGCGCATTGAATTCTTTTGCATAGCTTGAATCAGCAGCCATGTTGGCTAAATCAACGAGTAAATCATCGTATAAAAATAGCGTTCTACCAATTGGTAGAACGCTATTTTACCGTATTTTATGACCCCGGAGAGGCTCGAACTCACGACCTCCACCCTGTCAAGGTGGCGCTCTCCCTGCTGAGCTACGGGATCATGATAAAAGTGATAATTTATATATGTCTGATAATTCTGTTGGTTTAATTATACAAAATTAAGTGGCACCTTACAATAGTTTTTAACTACAATGTTTAAAATGGAACCTGGTAGAATAACACATTTATATTTTGTTGGGAGCACATTTTCATGTAGTTTAATAGTAAATAGTAAGAGAATTACTCACTCATGAAGCTGAAGTGATTTTTTGCGTTTCATTAAGTTAAATATTAATTTTATCCTATAACACAATTTAAAATAGGAAATAATTTGAAGGGGCGTATCACTTTGTTTAGAAGGAGCGGAAAAGGAATTATTCTTGTTGGGTATCTTGTTTTATTTGGATTAATATTCGGTGGCATTATGTTGTTTTATAAAACAGATAAGAAAGAAATGAATGCTGAAAAGACTGAGCAAATCGAAGAGGTAGATAAATCAAAAGATATTGGAATGAAGATAAGAGAAACGCATAGTGATTTAAATACGATTACTGGTTGGGAAAGGTATGAAAATCTAGAGAAGACCGATGCTCCAGATTGGGAAGTGAACGAATGGGGATTCAAGTTAATTGATACCACTTTAAAAGAAGCTGCTTCGTTGACTAAAGGCAATTTAAAGGAAGATTTAGACCGAGCTAGAAAATTGCTTCATATTTCAATTCAAAATCATGATACAACAGCTTTAGTATATGTTCACCGTATTTTACATGATCTTGATATCGGACAAAACAGATCGGAAGCGAGAGATGTGTTTAACAGTGCAAAAGCTGGTGCTGGTGATGCTAGTGCAATACCTACTTATGAGGATTATATTAAGCAACATAGCAAATAAATATTAAATTTATATTTGTTTTGGTAGGATCTTCTTTTTACAATTTCGTGGAAATAGGGTATAACAGAAACAGAAAATAGGTTTATAAATACTTTATAGATTAAAGAGGTATATACAAATGGTAAGAAAATCTTTCAAGATACGTGTATCTAGAAATAGAACGATCTCAATAAATGGTGCGATTCTTGATGTTGATGTCTCTCATGATGAGTTTTTAGATGAGTTTATTGAATGGGTAGATTCAAAAGGTTGGTCCTTCATGGGAATGACCGATGAGATTACAGAAGAGGAAGCAGGGAATAATTTAATAGATTTATTGGCTGATGAGAAGGACAAGTAAGAATGAGTCCTTCTTATTTTTATGCGTATGATTATGTCTTTTCTTGTAAAATTATGATATAGTGAAAAACGGCAATTAATTTTCCATTTAAATACCAATTTAATGTCGGATTGGTAGAATTAGTATATAAAGCAAAAGAAAATAGAAAAGGGAGAGTCATATGGTAAATTGTAAGAAAATTTCGGTTTTTATTATGGTGATTTATTTATTCTTTTTAACGCCTATGACATTGTACGCTGAAACTGGAACTGAACCAGTGCCGGCACCTGGTCCGGGTCCAAATGTGTTTGGGCAGTTTGCAGTTTCAATTGATGCAAAAACAGGGGATGTTTTGTATGACAAAAATGCACATCAGCATGCATTTCCGGCAAGTATGACGAAAGTATTGACTGCTATTTTATTAATGGAGCATACGAAGCCAGAGGAGCAATTTACGTTTTCACAACCTGCATTAGATCAGGAAAAGAGTAATTATCAACTTGAATTTCAGATAGGTGAAACAATCAATCGTAATACAGCACTAACAATTTTAATGGTATTAAGTGCAAATGATGTTGCGTATGCAATTGGTGAACGTATTGGCGGAAGTATAGAAAACTTTGCGAATATGATGAACGAGAAAGCGAAGCAGTTAGGAGCAAAGGATAGTCATTTTGTAACGCCGAATGGTTTACATGATCCGAATCATTATACGACGGCATATGATATGGCAATGATCACGAGAGGGGTTCAACAATACCCTGAGATTTTACAAGCTATGAATACGAAACGAACAACGGTTACAACATCTAGACAAACGGTTTCTATTTTTAATAAGGCTACTTATTTCGAAAATCCATATAGTATTGGTGGAAAAACAGGTTTTACAAATGAAGCACGCAATACACTTGTATTATTAAATGAGAAAGATGGTAATCGTATTGTCAATGTTGTGATGGCGTCACAAAGACCAGAGATTTACGAAGATATGCGTCAAATTGCAGATCATTCTTTCTCACAATTTGCTAAGCAAATGGTTTTAGATAAAAATAATTGGCATCAGAAAGCAACATATTTAGATAAAAATATAGATTGTGAACTTGAAAAAAGTGCAGAATTGATGTTGAAGAAAGATGAAGGTAAGAATGTAAAAACAGTCTTTAGAACGGCTCCGGTTGATAAAGAAAAACTATATCAAAAGGGGATTCATCGCGGGGATGTAATTGGAATAGTAGACGTGACGAAAAACAATCAAAAGATTGAAAGTATTAATGTTCTTTCTAAGGAAGATGTTACATTTGCAATGCCGAAAAAAAATATAAAGCCAGCTGAACCTACGTATCCTTTTGGGTTGATGGTAAGTATTGGAGCTGGAATTATTGCTTTAATAATAATCGGTTTATATGTGGTAAGACGAGCTAAAAAGAATGCGGTTTCAGAAGTGGAATAGGCAATGATCAATTGCCTATTTTTTATTGCGTTTTTCATTCGTTCATTATAGTATTGACTTGAGTTCTTTTTTAAGAACAACTTAGGATATCCTAGTTTTTACGTGCATATACATAATAAAGAGGAGGAGATAATGATGAAACTAGTTTGGAAGATTATGAGTAACGTCATCTCATTTGTTTTATTTGCGTTAATGGTTTTTTTAGCGTTTATTGTCATCTCATCAAAAGCAAGCGGCGGGGATCCGACTGTAATGGGATATCAATTTAAAACAGTACTATCTGGATCGATGGAACCAACATTTTTAACAGGGTCAATTATTGCAATCGAACCAACGAAAGATGGATCTAAATATAAAAAAGACGATGTAATTACTTTTAAAGAAAGCGATAAAAAAATTGTAACTCACCGTATTATTGATGTGAAAAACGTAAATGGGAAAGTAATGTATGAAACGAAAGGTGACAATAATAATGGGCCGGATTTAAAACCAGTCTTAGCAGAAAATGTTATTGGGAAATATGGAAATATTACAGTTCCATATGTGGGATATTTGTTGAATTATGCGAATTCAAAAGCAGGAGCAGCCTTACTTTTAATTATTCCAGGCATATGTTTACTTGGGTACTCTGCAATTTCTATTTTTAGTGCAATCCGTAGCATTGATAGCGAAAAGAAAAAGAAATCTGCAGATGTAGGACAATCTATATAATTCCGTTATTTTCTTCATTTTAGAGATTATAAATATAAAGATATTATTGGGGAAACCTTCAATACCAGTTAATAATGATGCACTTTTGGAGTTATTAAAGGAGAAGGGAATTAAGGCGGGAAACAAGAATACATTTAAAGTGAAATTTGAGTTTGTAGATAATGGAAAAAAATTAAAATCGATTCCAAGGAGATACGCTTGAGCTGAAATGGACATTTGATGCACAGCAAACAGTTGGTAGCGAGAAATAATTATATAAATAGGCTATCAAATTGATAGTCTATTTATATATATTATTTTCGAACTATTATACGGAGATATGTATACGAGAGATTAGATTGATAGAATTAGGTTTTTTACCATGCAAAAAGGCCATATGCCACAAAAATGTAAAAAAATTCTATATTTTTTATTTGATTTTCGGATTTTATTCTATATAATGAAATTATGTTCTTTATAGAGAATTGAATGCGAGTAATGGGAGAGGTTGGAATGATGAAATCATCAAAAAAAATAAAAACAATACTCATGTTACCATGTATGTGTTCAATAGCTTTCTATATGGGATCACAAGTAGTTACGTATACAGAGGCTGCTTTTGTAAATGAGACAAAAATACATTCTACTGTTTCAACTGCAATTGTATTTCCAAAAACGATTGATACTTTGGTGAAAGAAACGCAACAGCATGAGAATTTGATTTTAAATGGAACTGAAGGAATGAATAAGGAAACGCAAGCTGATTCTGTAGAAGTACTCGAACAAAAAGCGCAGCAATGGAGAGAACAGTTTGAAAAAGTGAAAGTGGAACGTGAAGCCTTGCAACACATATATACAGAAATAGAAGATTATTATAAGCAATCAGTAGAAAATGTAAGAGTAAATAATAGCGATTCAAGTAAGCAAGTGCTTCAATATGTACAAGCGGGTTTTACTAAAGTAGGGAGTATTAAGGATAATGTTGATAAGCAAATATCAGTACAAAAAATGGAAGAATTTATTCTAACCCTACAAAAGAAAATAGAAGAGAAAAAAGCGCAACAGGTTAATAACACGTCTGGAAAAACAGAGCAAGAACAAGTCGTACCTTCTTCTGAGCAAAAAGAGTCAAACAGCCAGGAAGAAATAAAGCAACCATCAAACCCTACGCAAGAACAAGTCGTACCTTCTTCTGGGCAAAAAGAGTCAAACAGCCAAGAAGAAACAAAGCAACCATCAAACCCTACACAAGAACAAGTCGTACCTTCTTCTGAGCAAAAAAAATCAAACAAACAAGAAGAAATAAAGCAACCGTCAAACCCTAAACAAGAACAAGTCAATCAAGCTCAATAAGCGAAAAAGACCAATCCAGTATTACAACAGCCTGAAGAGAATAAAGAAGAAGTGCAGAAACAAGATTCAAGCGCTGTACATGAAAACCACTGATTTTTGGGTTATACCTTCTACAAATGTAGAGGTTAACATAAAAAAATGAAGTTCAGGGGGAATATGGAATGGGAATTAAGAAAAAATTAGGAATGGGTGTTGCATCAGCTGCGTTAGGACTATCTTTAATTGGTGGAGGAACATTTGCATACTTTAGTGATAAGGAAGTATCAAATAATACATTTGCAGCAGGTACATTAGATCTTTCTGTAGATCCAACTACGATTATTGATGTTGATAATATTAAGCCAGGGGATAAAATGACACGTGACTTTAAGCTTGTCAATAATGGTTCATTAGATATAAAAACTGTGAAATTATTAACTAATTATAATGTAATAGATTCAAAAGGAGATAATTCAGAAGACTTTGGTAAGCATATCCGTGTGAATTTCTTCTGGAATTGGGATAAATTAAGTGAGCCTATTTTCTCAACGACATTGGCGGATTTAAAGGCTATGTCTCCAGATGCAGTGGAAGAAAGTATTTTTGCAGGTTGGTTTGCTGAAAAAGGTGGTTTGAAGCATGGTGATTCCGATTATCTTTGGGTACAATATGAATTTGTAGATAATAAGCAAGATCAAAATCAATTCCAAGGTGATAAACTTGAGTTGAAATGGACATTTGAAGCAGAACAAACAGAAGGGTCAGAAAAATAATAGGATTGATAGAAAAAAGGTAGGTTTTTCCTGCCTTTTTTTCATACCAATTCTTGTTATATGAGGGATGCACATGAATAAGAAGCGGTTATTTATCATGAGTATATGTCTGATTCTAGTAGTTTTCATTGGTATTACAAAAAATATTGACCAAGTGTATGCAGAGGAGCGGCGAGAAATAGATATAAGTCTTGAGCCCAAAGAAGTACTATTTCATGTTTCAAATATGAAGCCAGGAGACTGGGCAAATCGAAGTATACGTATTAGTAATGAAGGAACAAAGAAATTATCATATAGTATAAAGAGCGAGGCTTCAGAGGGGGCTACGAAATTATATGAAGCTCTTACGGTCACTGTAAAAGATAAACAAGGAGTGCTGTACGAGGGAAGTCTAAAAGAACTTCAAAGTATGGAAAAGCGTACATTAGCAGTTGATAGAACTGACGAGCTTATCTATACGATACATGTTCCTAAAGAGTTAGGGAATGAGTATCAAGGATTACAAACAATAGTAAAATTTATTTTTTATGCAGAGGGACCAACCGGCAATGGTGAGGGTACCGAAAATGAAATGGGAATCAATCAAATGCAACCTCCTGCATCCATAAATTCTAATAGTAACTGGCAGCTACCACGTACAGGTACGCAGCAAAGCAGTATGATTTTAATAGGGTTTGGCTTAGTATGGTGTGGATTATATTTTTATAAAAAGTATATTCAAATGAAGTATCGGAAGGATTAAGTCTTTTTAAGGACGAATAGAGAATAGTTTCAAAATTAATATTATTTTATAGTTGCAATTACACCTATACGTTCTTTATAATGAACATAAGGTAGCTTTTAAAGAACAGATAAATTCAAGGGGTATTGTACATACATTGGCCGTAGAAAAATAACAGGCGTTCTATTGGTTATACCTCTTATCCTACATTAAGAGATAACAATAAAAAAAATAGCTAGGGGGAATTTACAGTGAGTTTAAAGAAAAAATTAGGTATGGGAGTCGCTTCAGCGGCATTGGGATTATCTTTAATCGGTGGAGGAACATTCGCTTACTTTAGTGACAAAGAAGTATCGAACAATACGTTTGCAGCGGGTACATTAGATCTTACTTTGGACCCTCAAACAATTGTAGATATTAAGGACCTTAAACCAGGCGATTCTGTTAAGAAAGAATTCTTATTAAAGAACAGCGGCACGTTAGCAATTAAAGATGTTAAATTAGCAACGAAGTATTCAGTTACAGATGCGAAAGGCGATAACGCTGGGGAAGATTTCGGTAAGCATATTAAAGTGAAATTTATTTGGAACTGGGATAAACAAAGCGAGCCTGTATATGAAACAACATTAGCAGATTTACAAAATGCTGATCCAGATCTTCTAGCAAAAGACATCTTTGCTCCAGAGTGGGGTGAAAAGGGTGGCTTAGAAGCTGGAACAGAAGACTATCTATGGGTACAATTTGTATTTGAAGAAAATGGTCAAGATCAAAATAAATTCCAAGGCGATAAATTAAACTTAGAATGGACATTCAATGCAAACCAAACTGAAGGCGAAGAGAGATAATCAATAAGGAAATAACAGACAAAAAAGCGGGGATTCCCCGCTTTTTTTTGTAACTAAAAAAAGAGTGCCCCCCAGTATGCACTTCTTTTCGTATATATTATTTCTGATTTCTCTTCCATTTTGTAAACTCTAAAAATTCACGAAATTGTTCTTTTGATACACCGGAGTTCATGGCTTCTTTGACGAGATGTGTCCATTCCGAATCCAATTGATTTTCGGATGGTATTTCGTCATGAAGGAGCGTATCCACGGGAATTTGCAGAACATTAGCAATTTTTTCAAGAAATTGAATGGAAGGGTTCTTTTGTAAATTACGTTCAATGGAACTAATATAAGACTTTGCAACACCTGCTTTTTCAGCAAGTTCTGTTAAAGAAATCCCTCTTTGCAACCGAAGGCGTTTTATACGTTCTCCTATCATCTTTGTGCACCTTTCTGTAAGTATGTAGTCGGCTTATGATGTCATTATTATAACACAAATTTCGTTAAAAAGAACGCCTCTGCTAGTTTCTGGTAGGCTGGTTCATACGTTGGAAAAAGTGTTCGATATCTTGAATAGCAATCCCAGCATCTAAAGCTTCAAGCATTAAATCAATCCAATCCTGATCTAGCGTATCTGCCTTTTCTTTGTACAAAGTGTATTCCTCCCTAATATGTAATGAATCGTACAAAATAAACAACCTTTTAAACACATTATAATATTTCGAAAAGTTAATTTGGTAAAAATAATGTTAATTTATTGTATATTTTGTAGGTAAAATCAATAAAAAGTTATTGTTTTGTCATTCTATAAAGAAATTGTAATAGTTTTATCAAAAATTATCAATATCTTCAGAAATAACTGATATATGGAGAAATATTTTTGTGGAAAACATGTAATTTTTACAAAAATGTTACGAAAGTTACAAAATAGCACAAAATCAAACAAAATATTGAAAAATTACTGAATTTTTATTATTATCTAAATATTGGTACATATTTTATTGGGGGAGGAAAAAAGGGATGAAAAAGAAACCGTTTAAAGTGTTATCAACACTTGCTGTAGCAGCTGTTCTTAGTTGCTCATTTGGGGCTGGTAGCCAGTCTGTTTATGCAGAAACACCTGCAAAAACAGTACCTACAAGTCCAATTGATGATCATTTAATTCCAGAAGAGCGCTTAGCTAATGCTCTTAAAAACCGAGGAGTGATTGATTCATCAGCTTCAAATGAAGAAACAAAGAAAGCTGTCGAAAAGTATGTAGAGAAAAAGAAGGGTGACAAACCTGGAAAAGAAGAAACAACTGGGGATTCTGTTACAAAAGAAGCGTCTGATTTCCTGAAGAAGGTTAAAGATGCAAAGGCAGATACAAAAGAAAAATTAGAAACACCAGCAAATGGTAATGGAGCTGGAGCAGTTCCCGCTAAAGGCGCATTAAATGGTAAAGTGCCAACTACTTCTGCAAAGGCAAAAGAGTATAATGGAAACGTTCGTAAAGACAAAGTACTTGTTTTACTTGTAGAGTATGCTGACTTCAAACATAACAATATTGATAAAGAACCTGGTTATATGTATTCTAGTGATTTTAACCAAGAACATTATCAAAAAATGTTATTTGGTGACGAACCATTTGCATTAGATGATGGAAGCAAAATTGAAACATTTAAGAAGTATTATGAGGAACAATCTGGCGGTAGCTATACAGTAGATGGAACAGTTACAAAGTGGTTAACAGTTCCAGGAAAAGCTGCTGATTACGGCGCAGATGCTGGAGATGGTCATGATAATAAAGGACCACTAGGACCTCGTGACCTGATCAAAGATGCATTAAAAGCAGCGGTAGATAGCGGTCTTGATTTATCAGAATTCGATCAATTTGATCAATATGATGTAAATAAAGATGGCAATCAAAATCAACCAGATGGCTTGATTGACCACTTAATGGTTATCCATGCTGGTGTTGGACAAGAAGCTGGTGGTGGCAAATTGGGTGATGATGCAATTTGGTCACATCGTTGGACAGTTGGTCAAAAACCATATGAAATAGAAGGTACAAAATCAAAAGTACCATACTGGAATGGGAAAATGGCAGCGTTTGACTACACAATTGAACCAGAAGATGGAGCAGTTGGTGTATTCGCGCATGAGTATGGTCATGATTTAGGTCTTCCAGATGAGTATGATACAAAATATTCTGGCGGCGGCGAGCCAGTTCAGTCATGGTCTATTATGAGTGGCGGTAGCTGGGCAGGTAAAATTGCTGGAACAACGCCAACAAGTTTCTCTCCGCAAAACAAAGAGTTCTTCCAAAAAACAATTGGTGGAAACTGGGCGAATATTGTGGAATTAGATTATGATAAGTTAAACCGAGGAATTGGTTATGCAACATACTTAGATCAAAGCGTAACAAAAACGGATCGCCCAGGTCTGATCCGTGTTAATTTACCGGATAAAGATGTAAAAGGAATTCAGCCTGCGTTTGGTAAGAAGTACTACTATAGTACAAAAGGTGATGATCTTCATACAACATTAGAAACACCTTTATTTGATTTAACAAATGCAACAAATGCAAAGTTTGATTACAAATCATTATATGAAATTGAAACAGACTATGATCTCTTAGAAGTACATGCAGTAGCAGAAGATGGGTCGAAAACATTAATCGATACAATTGGTAATAAAAATGTAAAAGGTGGTGCAGATACCACTCTTGGAAAATGGGTAGACAAATCTTATGATTTAAGCCAATTTAAAGGTAAGAAAGTGAAGCTTGTATTTGAATATATTACTGATGGTGGTTTAGCATTAGATGGATTTACTCTTGATAATGCAACATTAACAGTAGATGGTAATGTTGTATTCTCTGATGATGCAGAAGGTACACCAAAATTCAAACTAGATGGCTTCGTTGCTTCTACTGGAATTGAAAAGAAAAAGCACAACTACTATGTAGAGTGGAGAAACTCTGCTGGTGCTGATGAAGCGTTAAAATATGCTCGCGGTCCAGTATATAACACAGGTATGGTTGTATGGTATGCAGACTCAAGCTATACAGATAACTGGGTTGGCGTGCATCCAGGATACGGATTCCTTGGTGTAGTTGATTCTCATCCTGAAGCAATTGCAGGAACTTTAAATGGTAAGCCAACATTTAAAGATAGCACACGTTATCAAATTGCTGATGCAGCGTTCTCTTTTGATCAAACACCAGCATGGAAAGTTGTATCACCAACTCGTGGAACATTTGAATACAGTGGACTACCAGGTGTTGCGAAGTTCGACGATTCTAAAGCTTATATTAATAAGCAAATTCCAGATGCAGGACGCATTTTACCAAAACTTGGCCTGAAATTTGAAGTAGTTGGCCAATCGGATGATAAGTCTGCAGGTGCAGTTCGCTTATATCGTTAATTTATGAAGAAGCTGTTGAAGGTTTTCCTTTCAACAGCTTTTTTTATGAGCAAATGTATTTTATATGAAATGCAAACTCGTATATAATTAAACTTTAAGAATAGGAAAATGTTAAGTAAAAGGTGGAATATATATTGAAGAATCAATATAAAACCTTTTTTTAAGGTGGTAGAGAGGATCCGTCCAAGCATAGAAGCGGTCAGATCTTTTTCCTGCCCCATGCCAAGTGAAAACAAAGAGAGAAAATGAGTGTAGGTCACTTTTTGTTTTCATAACAGTAATGTATATGTTGAAATGGCAATATAAATATAGAAGGTGGGGATAGTAGATGGATATCACTTCTATTGTGAACGAGCAAAAGTCATATTTTTATAAAGGTCACACAAGAAATATAGAAGAAAGAAAGCAACATTTAAAAAGATTATATGAAGGGATTCAGCGTTTTGAATCTGATATTTTTCAAGCGTTAAAATTGGATCTAAATAAATCAGATCATGAATCATTTACGACAGAGGTTGGATACGTATTAAAGGAAATTTCATTTTTAGTGAAACATCTTTCTTCATGGAGTAAGCCGAAGCGCGTTCGTACCGCACTTACACATGTTGGTTCGAAAGGAAAAGTGGTTCCAGAGCCTTATGGTGTTACCCTTGTAATGGCTCCGTGGAATTATCCCTTTCAACTTGCGGTTGCACCCCTTGTAGGGGCAATAGCCGCTGGAAACACGGTTGTATTAAAGCCGTCAGAATTGACACCTAATGTTTCTAGTCTTCTTGCAAATATGTTACAAGAGTTATTTCCGGCTGAACTTGTTGCGGTTGTTGAAGGCGGTATTGAGGAGAGTACAGCACTGTTAAAAGAGCCGTTTGATTATATTTTTTTCACCGGTAGCGTTGGAGTGGGTAAAATTGTTATGGAGGCGGCAGCTAAAAGTTTGATTCCCCTTACGTTAGAGCTTGGTGGAAAGAGCCCATGTATTGTGCATAATGATGCAAAGTTAGAAATAGCAGCAAGGCGCATAGTTTGGGGGAAATTCTTGAATGCGGGACAAACATGTGTTGCACCTGATTACATATATGTTCATTCTTCTGTAAAAGAACCATTTATTGAAGCACTACGAATTGAAATTAAAAATCAATATGGCGAAAAACCACTGCAAAATGAAAATTACGTTCGGATTGTCAGTAAACGTCATTTTGAAAGATTACGTTCTTTCTTACAAGATGGTAGGGTTGAAATTGGTGGGAAATATAATGAGGAAACTCTGCATATTGAGCCTAGTATTATAACGAATATTACATGGCAGGATTCCGTTATGGAAGATGAAATTTTCGGTCCAATTTTGCCGATTATAGAGTATGAGAAAATAGAAGACATCGTGGAAAGAATTCAGCGACAACCTAAATCATTAGCTTTATATGTATTTTCAGAGAGTAAAGAAATTCAAAGACAAATTACACGTAATGTCTCATATGGCGGTGGGTGTATAAATGACGTTGTATATCATCTTGCTACGCCATATCTACCCTTTGGTGGTGTTGGGAGCAGTGGATTAGGAAGTTATCATGGAAAACAAAGTTTTCGCACATTTTCACACTATAAAAGCATTTTATCCCAATCTACAGTATTTGATATGAAAATTCGTTATTCTTCTACAAAAAGTGCTTTAAAATTCATACGAAAGTTGTTAAAATGATGATGGTGTTTATCAGTAGGCGTAGCCGTATGATAAAAACCCCTTCTCGCCTGAAGGGGTTTTTCTGTTCGACATATGTATCATGCGAAAATGAATCAAACATACTACATAAAGAATAGATAAGGACGCTGTTAAACAATCGTTTTTGTTTGGATCGAAACAAAAGAATTGATAGAAAACTAATATTTATTCATGAATATAAAGATTAAAAATTTGAGGTAGATAGGACGGGAAAATGAAAAAGATTATTAAAGTTGAAGCAGTAGAAAAACATTTTGGAGATCAAGTGATTATACCACCTCTTTCTTTAGATATTAAAGAAGGAGAATTTTTAACAATTCTTGGACCGAGTGGGTGTGGGAAAACAACGTTACTTCGTATGATTGCAGGTTTTGAAACTCCTACAAAAGGGAATCTCTTACTTGACGAGGATAGAATTAACGATTTACCACCTTATAAGCGTCATATGAACCTAGTGTTCCAGCATTATGCATTATTTCCACATATGACGGTGGAGAAAAATATTTGTTTTGGTATGAAGATGCAAAAAGTATCAGCGGCAGAACAAAAAGAACGTGCAGAAGAAGCGATGCGCTTAACGCAGCTCCTTGAATTCCGTAATCGTAAGCCTGCAAAACTTTCTGGTGGACAACAACAGCGTGTTGCAATTGCAAGAGCAATCGTAAATAATCCGCGTGTGTTATTACTGGATGAACCACTTGGAGCGCTTGATTTTAAGTTGAGAAAAGATTTGCAGCGTGAATTGAAAAATTTGCAGCGTAATTTAGGAATTACGTTCATTTATGTAACACACGATCAAGAAGAAGCAATGAGTATGAGTGATCGAATTGTTGTTATGAATAAAGGACATATTGAGCAAATCGGAACGCCAAAGGAAATTTATAAAGAACCGAAAACATTGTTTGTTGCGACGTTCATTGGTGAAAATAATATTATAAAAAATGGGGAAAGCTACGTAGCAGTGCGCCCTGAAAATGTAAAAATACGTTCGGTTGAGCAACCGATTTTAAAAGAATACCATCTTGGGCATATTGAAGATGTTGAATTTGTTGGAAATATGGAAAAGCTTTATGTACGCGATGAAAAAACATCAGAACTATTAATGGCATATCAAACTGCCGAAGAAGCAGCGCAGTGGAGTATCGGTGATAATGTATATGTAGGCTGGGAGCAAGAGGATGAGGTGACCTTAAATTGAAAAAAGGGAAACTACTCGCGTTACCTACAGTTACATGGTTGCTAATCTTCTTTTTATTTCCGCTTGTATTCGTATTAGCATTTGCGTTCTTACAGCGCGGAGCATACGGGACAGTGGAAATGCAATTTACATTAGATAATATATCGCGCGTGTTTGATCCGTTGTATATGAATACATTATGGGAAACAGTGAAAATTGCAGTTATTACAACAGTACTTTGCTTACTCATTGGTTATCCATTTGCATATACAATTACAATTGTTGATCGTAAATATCGTTCTATTCTTCTATTATTAGCAACGATTCCGTTTTGGATTAACTTTCTTGTGCGCTCATATGCATGGATTGTTATTTTACGTTCACAAGGTCTTGTAAATACATTATTGCTGAAGTTAGGCATTATTAATGAACCTTTAAATTTATTATATAATACACCATCTGTAATATTAGGAATGGTATATTCTTTACTTCCATTTATGATTTTACCAGTGTATGCAGCGATTGAGCAGCTTGATAAACGTAAGTTAGAAGCAGCATATGATCTAGGGGCAACACCAATGAAGGCATTTTGGAATGTGACATTGCCAATGACGATGTCAGGGGTCGCTACTGGTTCGATTCTAGTATTTGTTTCATCTATCGGAATGTTTGTTGTATCAGACGTCATGGGTGGATCAAAAGTAGCATTGATCGGAAACGTGATTCAAAACCAATTCTTAGGTGCGCGTGACTGGCCATTTGGATCTGCATTATCAATTATTGTTGTTCTGTTCTCTGTTCTGTTAATTTACTTATATTATCGTGCGACGAAAGTATATAAATACGGAAACGGAGGGGAATAGACAAAGATGAAGAAGTTTTTAGTATCTTATTCTTGGTTGATTTTATTGTTCTTGTATTTTCCAATGATGGTTCTAATGGTATATTCTTTTAACGATTCGCGTATTAACGCAGAATGGGAAGGATTTACCTTCCATTGGTATACAGATTTGTTTCAAAAGCAAGATGTCATTGATGCATTTGTAAATAGTATTACAATTGCAATCGTGACGACAGTTGTGACAACGGTTCTTGGCGTGATTTTTGCTGTTGCATTACATCGTTATAAATATCGTTTTGAAGGAGCAATTAATGGTCTTGTATATTTACCGATTCTAATTCCGGATATCTTAATGGGATTATCATTACTCATTTTATTTAGTCAAATTGGGATGGAACTTGGACAAGTTACCATTATTATTGCACATATTACATTTAGTATTTCGTTTGTTGTTGTGATTTTAGCAGCACGTCTTTCTGGTATGGGACGTGATTTAGAAGAAGCGGCGAATGATTTAGGTGCAACCCCATGGCAAACGTTTCGTTATGTAACGTTTCCAGGAATTGCACCTGGGGTTATTTCAGCGGCATTATTAACATTTACATTATCAATCGATGATTTTGTGATTAGTTTCTTCGTGTCTGGACCAGGATCAACAACATTGCCATTATATATTTACAGTATGGTGAAACGCGGAGTAACACCTGAAATTAATGCTCTTTCTACAATATTAATTGTTGTTATTGTTGGATTAATGGTTGCATCGGAAATATTCCGTAATAAAGGTGCAGATGGTGAAGAAAACTCTGGAGGACATCTTCCATTATAAGAGAGAATTACAAAGAACGAGGAGGCAATGAATCGATGAAATGGATGAAAACAATAGCTGGTGCAGCAATTAGCTTTAGCCTTGTTGCCGGTGTACTTGCTGGCTGTGGTGAAAAGAAAGAGGAGCTAAATATTTATAGCTGGGCTGATAACTTTGATGAGCAAGTGTTAAAGGATTTTGAAAAAAAATATAACGTGAAAATTAACTATGATAAATACGCAAGTAACGAAGAAATGCTTGCGAAATTACAAGCTGGTGGTGCAAAATATGATTTAATTCAACCGTCAGATTACATGGTTAAAACGATGGCAAAAATGGATTTATTAGAGCCATTGGACAAGAAGAACATTCCAAATGTAAAAAATCTTGTTTCAAATTTTAAAACACCTTCATTTGATCCAGAGAATAAATACTCGCTTGTATACACTTGGGGTGTAACAGGAATTGCTTACAATAAAAAGTATGTAAAAGAAGCGCCAACAAGTTGGAGCGACTTATGGAATGAGAAATATAAAGGACATGTTACTTTATTAAATGATTCTCGTGAAGTGTTAGGAGTGGGTCTGAAAAAGAACGGATTTTCAAACAGCACACAAAATGATGCAGAGTTAAAGACAGCAGCTGCTGACTTGCAAAAATTACTTCCTAACTTACTTGCATTTGATACAGATAATATTAAACAAAAGTTTATTACAGAGGATGCTTGGATTGGAACAGTCTGGTCTGGAGATGCAGCGTTCATTGCAAAAGATAATAAAGATGTAGAGTATGTTGTTCCAAAAGAAGGCGGTACAATTTGGGCGGATACATTAGCAATTCCAAAAGGTGCGAAACATAAAGATCTTGCCGAGAAGTTTATGAACTACTTAATGGATGAAAAAGTAAGTGTAAAAAACTATGAATCCATTGGATATAGTAATCCAAATGAAAAAGCATGGGAACTTCACAGTAAAGAGTATCGTGATAATCATATGATTTTCTTATCGAAAGACGAATTAGCTCGTACAGAGTGGCTTGTTGATGTAGACAATAAATTAAAAGAGTATGATCGTTACTGGACAGAGTTAAAAACAAAAGGAAAATAGAAACAGAGAACTGAATCTTTTAGGTGGGAGAGAGGGTACGGCCGGGCATAGAAGCGGTCGGATCCTTTTTTCGCCCCATGCCGCGTGAAAACAAAGGGAGAAAATGAGTGGAGATTCCTTTTTATTTTCATAGCCGCGATTTATGTGTTGGAAAAACAAACTGGATATATAATAAAATGCGGTTTCTAAATAGGAACCGCATTTTTTCATAATAGGAGGAAAAATTTGAAACGAAAATTACATCGATATGGGCTTGCTTGTATTCTCTTGTTGTTTGCTGCATTTGCTCTCATTGCTTGGAGAGTACAAGCAGATGGTGTAACAACACTTGATATATATGTGAAAGATCTTGTAAGAGGATTACAAACAGAAAGTTCACTTGTGTTTTTTACATATTTTACAAAAATGGGATCTGCAATTGGGATTATAAGCACGCTTATTCTTAGTCTGTTCGTGTTTTGGAAGAAACGTTACTATGCCGCGATGATTGTGTATCCTACGGCCGTGTTAATGACACATCTTGTGAATAAAGGAATAAAAGAAATGATGAAAAGAGATCGTCCGAGCTTAAATGAAGCGCTTGATGCCCTTGGATATAGTTTTCCAAGCGGCCATGCTATGCTATCAATGATTACGTATGGATTTCTTGCTTATATCATTGCTGCAAACGTAAAAAATGTGGCTGGGAAAGTTGTTATTACGATTGCGATGGCATTGCTAATCATATGGATTGGATTAAGTAGGATTATTTTATCTGTACATTATCCGACTGATATTTTAGCTGGCTATTGTTTAAGTGGTATGGCATTAATTATCGCTATTTATTTTCATCGCTTATTTTCGGAGCGATTTGGAACGAATCAAGAGAGATGAGACACGTCCGAAAAGGCTCAGATTACTGGGTTTTTCGGACGTTTTTTCTCATACCAAATTCTCTAATTGATTATGGTAATATGTGCTAAAATATATATAAATCCAAATGAAAAAACCGACATAAACCATTTTTTAGGTGGAAGAGAAGATCCGTCCGTGGATAGAAGCGGTCAGATCCTTTTTCAGCCCCATGCCAAATGAAAACAGAAAGAGAAAACAAGTAGCGGTCACTTTTTGTTCTTCGTCGCAGCAACTTATATGTCGAAAAATTAAAATGGATTTATATAGAAAGATTCACTAATTATATAAAGTAGGTGAAGATGTGTGAAGACAAATGTACATAAAATAGATAAATGGGGGAATTTCGGTAGTTTTCTTTATCAACTTCGCTATACAGTCATAATTACATTAGTTGTGTTAGCGATAGCACTCGGCATTTTCGCACCAAAACTTCCAGGGGTATTAGGGGGCGATGGTTTCCAAACAAAAGGAGACTATCAAACGACAAAAGCAATTTTAGATAAAGATTTTAAACAGTCTCAAGATACGCTCCTTCTTGTTTTCCAGAAGAACAAAGGAATTTCAAAAGAGGATTTTCAAAAAAGAATCGAAGACATTACAACAAGAATTCAAACGAAAGAAACGTATGATTCATTCCATCATCCATTAGAAAATAAAGAAATGTTACAAGACGATATTGCGTATGCGACAATTTTATTTTCCGGGAAAACAAGTAAAGAACGGAATGAAAAGACATTACAATTTGCAAAAGAAATAGAAAAGGAAAATAACGATACTTTGAAAGTATCACCAACAGGTTTTCCAAAGATTAATGAAGAAATTAATGAGCGGACACAAAATGATTTGAAAGTAGCAGAAATGATCGGATTGCCAATTGCCTTTCTTGTACTACTATTTTCATTCGGTAGCTTGCTTGCTTCCATCTTGCCGATTTTAAATGGGGCGCTGAGTGTTATTAGTACAATGGGCATTTTATATTTTATTGGTGTAGATAAAGAGTTATCTATTTTTGTATTAAATGTTGCACCTATGATTGGGCTTGCGCTATCAATTGACTTTGCATTGCTGTTTGTGAATCGGTTTCGAGAGGAAGTGGCATATCGGACAGTAAAAGAGGCGATAGCTGTCACATATCAAACAGCGGGGCGTGCTATTGTATTTTCAGGGTTATGTGTTTTTGTTGGTTTATCCGGTTTGTTTTTCTTTGAAATTGATTATATTCAGTCTGTTGCGATTAGCGGGATGATTGTTGTTGTAATGAGTATGTTATTTTCACTTACACTTCTTCCGGCATTGTTATCGTTAATAGGGAAGCGAATCTTGAAAAGGGATCAAACTGCACCTCGCACTTCAAATATGTGGCGTAAGTTCGCTCAATTTGTTATGAAGCATCCTATTATGATGATTATAGTTGTTACATTGTTTATTATTGTCTGTTTGTTGCCGCTTCGCACTGCTAATCTGCAATTTCCTGGTGTAGAAGCATTGCCAGAGAAAAGTGATACACGAATTGCATATGAAAGGTATGAAGAGTCATTTAACAAAATTGTAAAAACACATGCCGATGTTACACTAGTACTAGAGATGAAAAGTAATGTCATAGAGAAAGAAAATTTACAGAAGTTAGAAGATGTTATTCAAAAACTGAAAAAAGATAAGCATGTATATAAAGTAAAAAGTCTATATGACGAACTAAACGGTATGAAACCTGAACAGCTTGCTACATTGTTACAATCCCCACAGCGTACGCAAGTGGAACCTGTACTGGAAGCATATACAAAAGGAAATAAAACAACTCTTCAAATTTCCTTGGATACAAAGCCGAGAACGGAAACTGCGAAGCAATGGGTTCGTGATTTTAAAGACACGTATAAAGATGACAGTATTACGTATTATTTAGGTGGTATGACAACATTTCAACAAGAGTTAGAGGATGAAATTAAAGATAAAGTTGTGGTTGGGATGTCCGTCATATTCGGTTCCACTTTCTTTATTTTGCTCTTTGCATTCCGATCTATACTTATTCCAATTAAGGCCATTGTGATGAATGTACTTAGTTTAAGCGCAACCATTGGTATTGTGATTTGGCTATTTGAAGGTGGGCATTTTGGATTGGAAGAAAGTTCAGTTTTATTCGTGTTACCAATCTTTATATTCGGCCTTGTGTTCGGTTTAAGTATGGATTATGAAGTATTTCTTATTTCTCGTATTCATGAATTGTATGAAGAGACAGGAGATAATGATACGGCAACGTTAGAAGGACTTGTATCAACGAGTCGTATCATTACATCAGCTGCCCTCATTATGATTGTTGTAACAGGAGCATTTGCATTTACTGATATTTTACCAGTAAAGCAAATGGGACTCGGTGTGGCACTTGCTATTTTTCTTGATGCAACAATAATTCGACTTATGCTTGTACCAAGTTTAATGAAAATGTTCGGAGATTGGAACTGGTGGCTGCCGTTCCGAAAGAAAAAAGTAAAATCATCGGATTAAAAAAGCGCTCATCTTGTAGAGAGACCACTGAAAAACGGAAGTTTTTCAGTGGTCTTTTTTGATCCGCCATTCTTTCCATATATATTCATTTTGATTTACTGACATATCAATCGCAGATATGAACACAAAAGTGGATCTTCTCTCATTTCCTCTCTCACCCAAAAAGAAAAGTTTTTTAGCAGTTTCTCTTATAGGATGAGCGCTTTTTTTTATGAATAGCATCACCCTCTTTTTGCAAATAGTATGTGGTAAGAACAATACATATAAAAGCAGGTGAAGACAATGTTTCGCTATTTTAAATTTAAGTTAAATGATACTGTACAGTTTGCAGAAAATGATGGGCACATGTATCGCATTGTCGGCTATAGACTAGAAAAAGGGTTTTACCCAAAAGATGAATGGACTCATATTATTTATGAATTACTGAGGGAATTTGATGGGTACACAATGGATGCTGAAGAAGAGGAACTTGTGAAAGTAATTCAAGTGGAGGAAGAATATTATAAAATACATGAGATGTCCGGTTATCGGTACCCGGTGAAAATGAAATCGAAGCCAAAAGTTTCTCAGGAAGAAACGATAGATGATTTATTAGATGCTTACAATGACTATAAGCGATTAGCAGATTTTTTTAAAGATTTATCTTATGAGCAAAAAGCAGAACAAATGTTACGAGAAATGAAGAAATTACGTGCTTAGAGGGCAGTCTATGCAATAGACTGTCTTTTGCTTTAAACAATGCATAATGAATCATTTTCCGTTACAATAGTAGAATCAATAGAAATAAGGTGGATAAAGCATGGAAATGAAAAGAAAGGGAGAATGGTGTGAAATTACGGTTCCTGCTAAATGGAGCGGTATCAGCATTGATTCTTTGTTAAAAGAAGAATGGGGCGTCCCAAAAAAACTATTACATCAACTTCGTATGGAAAAAGGTATCATCGTCAATGGAGAACGAAAACGATGGAGTGAACCTTTAGCAGAAGGAGATAAATTGCAAGTTCATATGTTTATCCAGGAAGAATATGGTGTCCAGCCGGAGTTCGGTGATTTAGAAGTGATATTTGAAGACGATCACGTATTAATTGTAAATAAACCTGCGCATATGGATACGCATCCTTCTAGCAAAGGTGGAACAGGAACACTTGCAAACCTTGTTGCTTTTCATTTACAAATGCAAGGTGTGGAGACGAAAGTACGGCATATTCATCGATTAGATAAAGATACAACGGGTGGCGTTGTATTTGCAAAACATGGGATAGCTGGTGCTATTATGGATCGGTTATTAATGGAGCGTAACATTAAAAGAACGTATTTGGCATTGGTGGAAGGGAAAGTAAAAAAGAAGCAAGGGATAATTGACGCAGCGATTGGAAGAGATCGACATCATGCAACAAGACGCCGAGTTTCTTTAAAAGGCGATCAAGCGGTAACGCATTATCGGGTAGAGAAATATTTTAAGCATCAAGATGTAACGCTTGTAACGTTACAATTAGAGACAGGAAAAACACATCAAATTCGCGTTCATATGAGTCATAGTGGTCATCCACTAATTGGTGATACGTTATATGGTGGACAATCCACATATATGTCAAGTCAAGCCTTACATGCTATGCGGATTGCATTTTTACATCCAATTACAAAAGAGGAGATAACAGTAGAGGTTCCACTTCCTAGCTATTTAAATAACATCATGAAATCTTTCCAAACGTCGAACAAGTAAAGTTTTTTTGTTTAGTTGAGAAAGATATTTTTTGCAGGAAATTTTTTGTGAAAATCGAAGCCGTAAATAGAAAAGAGAGGTGAAGATTACTTGGTAAGATATAAATATATTATGGGTATATTTTTTGCTGGCCTTCTATTTACGTTGTTTCTATATCCAAATTTACCGAATTATCTAGCGGTGCACTGGAATCAGAATGGTGAGCCAAATGAATATGCGAGGAAGCAAGTGGTGGTATTATTTATTCCTTATCTTATTGTTTTTTTTCATGGTCTGTTGTATATAATCTCACATTACGTATATAAGTTTAATGAGAATGACCACTATATTGTGATGAGATTTAAAGAGAATGTATCGCTATTTTTATTGTTTATTCATATGTTTATTCTTGCTATTGGCACTGGAATAGATATACCATTTCAAACGGGTCTTATAATAGGGATTAGCGCGTTTCTTTTTATGGTTAGTAAAGGATTTAAAAAAGGAAGAAAAAAAGAAGAGGAGCCGATTGTGTTACAGAAAATACGTTTGTTTAGTCAGCGTATTTTTCAATACATGTCGCTTATCATATTAATTTGTTTGTTTTTGAAACTACAATGGGGATTGTATCTACTAATCGGTGTGATTAGCTGTGGGTCTATTGCTTTTATGTGTTGTATTTTGTATTCATATATACTAGAAAATTATGAAACATAAAGTAAAACTTTAATCAGTGGGGGCTTCTTTATCTCCTCCCGCTGATTATCGGCCCTCACCAATCGAGCTTTTCCGGGCAGTTGATCCCAAAAGCTAACGTCTTGTTTTCGCTGAATTTTGAGGTGGGGGTCTTACTGCTCGCGAATAGAGGCAAAAAAGGAGTCTTCTATAATAGGAGACTCCTTATATATATAAGTCCATTTTGATTTTCCAATATATAAGTCGCGGCTATGAAGACCAAAAGGAGACCTGCACTCATTGTCTCCTTTTGGTTTCACATGGCATGGGACAGAAAAAGGATCTGACCGCTTCTATGTGCGGCCAGATCCTCTCTCCCCCTCTAAAAAGAAAGGTTTTAATTCATATACTTACTTCGTAATAAATTGTTGTGTCCAGTAGTTTCCACTTTCAACATAACCAACACCGATGTGAGTGTAACCGCTATTTAAAATATTTGCACGGTGACCTTCACTATTCATCCAAGCTTGTACAACTTCTTCTGGTGTACGTTGGCCTTGTGCGATGTTTTCACCTGCAGATTTATAAGAAATACCGAACTTCTTCATCATATCGAATGGAGATCCGTATGTTGGGCTATTATGATCGAAGTAGTTATTTTTTTGCATATCTTCAGATTTAGCACGTGCAACTTTACTTAATTCAACGTCAACTTTTAATGCTGGTAAGCCTTGTTTTGCACGCTCAGCATTTGTTAATTCAACAACGCGTTGTTCAAATTCGCTTAAAGAGCCTTTTGCTTCTTCAGCTGGCTTATTTTCAGCCGGTTTTTGTGCTTCATTGTTATTAGTATTGTTGTTGTTGTTGTTGTTGTTGTTTTCAGCTGGCTTTTGAGCCTCTGGTTTTGCTGTTTCTTCAGCCGGTTTTTGTTCTACCGGTTTAGTAGTTTCTGGTTTAGTAACCTCTGGTGTAGTAGGTACGTTTGGTTGCTGACCAGGAATGAAGCAGTTCCCTTGTTGGAATTTTACTTGATTCCATTGTGCTAGAGAGTTAATTCCCATAGATTGTAAGTATTTTTGTAATTCTTGTTGATTCATATGTTGCATAAAGACTTTAGAATGCTGAATATTCTGAACTTTTATTGTGGATGATTGTACCGTTGCTGCCTCGGCACTAAGAGTAGATGCTCCGAATGTAAATGCAGTTGCTGCTGCTACAGATAATAAAACACGCTTTTTCATGATATGTGTCCCCCTATGTAAAAGTTTTTTAACTGTTCTCACACAGATTTATTTTTGACAGCCTGTCCGACTGACAAATTCATCGTAGCATACAAATTGCCGGAAAAAAGATGGAAAAAAATACATAGACTATAAAATTACCTATTTTATCCTAGATTTAAATAAGAGATGAAATGCGAGAAAACTAGATTGTAAAAGGAAATTTCAGCATTTTCTGCCTTGCTTATAAAGGTGATATTTTGGGTGAAATTACCTATTCAGGAAAGATGAAAACCATTTACATCAAGGGTTTTACCACTTTTTTGAGGAATATAATGGATGCTTTTTTACGAAGTTGTAATCTTTTTGTTGTTCTTTTTTTATAGACGGTAACATATTTTTAATCTTGTAGCGAATAAAAAAGCGGCTATCTCTTTACATAGAAGAAAGAGATAGCCGTTTTCACATTGTTACATATATTACGAGTTTGATTCAATTGCTTCTAATAATAAATCTACAATATGAATACCTCTCATTTTATGAGAAAGCTTTTCACGTTCAATGCCGAGTTTCATTTGTAGTAAGCACCCTGGATTTGCAGTGACAATTGTTGTTGCATCGGTTTCATGAACACGTTCCATTTTGTAATCTAAAAATTCCATGGATAATTCCGAATGTACAATATTATAAATACCAGCAGAACCACAGCAACGATCCGCTTCTTTCATTTCACGATATGTCACACCTTGAATTGCTTGTAAGAGCATACGAGGTTGAGAAGATGTCCGCATGACATTACGCAAGTGACAAGAGTCTTGATACGTAATAATTTGCGGAGGAAGGCGTAAATCAGTTCGTTTATGAAAATCTAATTCTACTAAAATAGCAGTGATATCTTTTATTTTCGTAACAAATTGTTTTGCGCGTTCTGCCCATTTTGGATCATCTTTTAATAAGTAGTCATAATCTACGAGATACGCGCCACAACCACCGGCGTTTGTAATAATATAATCAATTTTTAAATCTTCAAAGGCTTCGATGTTTCGTTTTGCAAGCTCTTTTGCGCCACTTTTTTCTCCGGCATGACCATGTAGTGCTCCGCAGCAACTTTGTTCTTTTGGAATCACAACATCACAGCCAGCAAGTTGAAGGAGTTTCATCGTAGCGTTGTTTGTTTCCAAAAACATTGTATCCATTAAACAGCCAGTAAAGAAAGCAACACGTTTTTTCTTTCTTGTTTCAGCTGGTAAAAATTCAGGGCGATTTTTCATTTCTTTCATCTTAGGTACTTTTGGTAAGACGAGATCCATTGTTGCGAGTGTTTCTGGGAACAACTTCATAATGCCTGTTTTATGTGTTAACGTTTGTAAGCCAGAGCGTTGATAAAAACCGATTAGTCCTGTTAATGTTCGCATGCGGTTTTGGTGCGGGAATAAGCCTTCGAATACAATTTTGCGAACAGCTTTGACGGGCATAGAGAACTTTTTATTTTGATTCATAATATCGCGTGCTTCTTCTAATAAATGTCCGTAATTTACGCCAGATGGGCAAACAGGTTCACAAGCGCGGCACCCAAGGCAAACATTTAATGTATTTTCAATATCTTCATCCGGCTCAATTAATCCATCGACAACGCCCTTCATTAAAGCGATACGACCACGCGGGGAATGAGACTCTTTATACCCAGATTGAATATAGGTAGGACAAGTTGGTAAACAAAATCCACATCGCATACAGTTTAATAATTCATCTTCATTCAGGCGTTCTTTAAATGCTTTTTGAATCTGTCCCTTATTTAATGTTGTCATCTTTCTACCACCACTCTTTTACGAGAGTCCTTGGCAAACATTTTTCCAGGATTCATAATGTTATGTGGATCGAAAGCTTGCTTAATACCTTTCATAGCAGCGATGCCTTCTTTTCCTAATTTCAACTCTAAATAAGGAGCTTTCATGGCACCAACGCCATGTTCACCTGTAATGGTACCACCAAGTTCAATTGCCTTTTCGAAAATTTCTGCAAAGGCTTGTTCAGCACGGTGCATTTCTTCAGCATTACGAGCATCGGTCATACATGTTGGATGTAAGTTTCCATCACCAGCATGCCCAAATGTACAAATAGAAATATCATATTTTTTAGCGATGGCATTAATTGCTTCAACCATAGGAGCAATTTGAGAACGTGGTACAGTAGCATCTTCTAAAATTGTGGTAGGTTTCAGTCTTGCTAGAGCAGAGAGCGCACTGCGACGCGCTGTACGGAGTGCATCTGCTTCTGTTTCATCCTTTGCAATACGAACATCAACCGCATGCATAGAACGGCAAACTTCAGCCATTTTTTCAATATCGCGGTTCACAACTTCAGGAGAGCCATCTTGTTCGATTAGGAGAATTGCTTTTACATCTGTTGGTAAACCAATCTGTGCAAATTCTTCTACCACTTCAATTGTTGGTTGATCTAAAAATTCAAGTGTTGCTGGAATAATTTTATTGGCAATAATTGCTGATACAGCACGAGCGGCTTCATTGATATCTTGATATAATGCAAGCATTGTTTTCTTTGTTTCAGGCATTGGAACAAGTTTTAAAATGGCTTCTGTTACAACACCAAGTGTGCCTTCAGAGCCGATGAATAGGCGAGTTAAATCATAGCCAGCTACATCTTTTGCTAATTTACCACCGGTGCGAATGATATCACCATTTGGCAAGACAATCTCAAGGCCCATAACATAATCTCGTGTTACACCGTATTTTAAACCGCGTAAGCCACCGGAATTTTCATTGATATTCCCACCGATTGTAGAAATCTTCATAGAGCTTGGATCTGGTGGATAAAATAGCCCTTTTTCTTCCACTGCTTTAATAATATCAAGTGTAATGACACCAGCTTGCACGGTAATTGTTAAGTTTTCTTCATCTATTTCTAAAATATGATTCATATGGCGGAAGATAAGAACAACTCCGCCTTCAAGTGGACATGTTCCTGCGCAAAGGTTTGTTCCAGAGCCTCGTACGTAAACTGGAACTTTATGATCGTTACATACTTTTAATATTTCAGCTACTTCGTTCGTGTTGCGTGGTGCGACAACCGCATCGGGCATCGCTTGGAAATTTGGAGTTGCATCGTAGCTATACGTTAAACGTCCCATGTTGGACGTATCTACATTATCTTTGTCAACAATGGATACGAATGAATCAATAATATGTTGTTCTAACATTAGAAAATCCCCCTCAAACTGTTAACTTGTTTATCCTATTCATAAGAGTTTGACTCATTTCATCATTCAGTGACTATTTACTGAATGATGAAAATAAGAATATACACGTTGTAACAGTGTTTTCATTATAATCATAAAAAAGTAGGGGATTTCTTTCTATGTATAATCAACTGAAGATTAATTGTTTTTGCTGTCTTTTTTTGTATGATTATCTAATAAAAGAAGTGCAAAGTATAAAATAATTAAATCTTTAAATTGTTTTGGGTCAAGTCCTGTATAATCTTCTATTTTTTTAAGTCTGTAATGTAATGTATTAATATGAATGTGTAACAGTTCTGCTGTTTGTTTATAGGATTGATTATGATCGATAAATAAGCGTAGTGTTTGCATGAGTTCAGTTGCAGGTAGCAAGTGATAAATGGTGCGTTGAAGAAATTCTTCACGAGTGTTAGCGGTAATATCTTGTAAACACATTTCTAAACGTAAATCTTCATTAAATATAATGCCTTTTGTTTTAAAGGCAACCGAAAGCGCACGCAATGCTTGTTCGTATGATACATGCATTTCATTTGGCATTACTGTTTGTCCAATACCAATATATAGTATAATCGGAAATAAAGATTCACAATCGTGTTTCAATCTCTTTAAAAATTGAAAAGTTCTTTTCTTTGCTTCCATTGTTGTAAATAATATAAAACGGTCATTTCCCCAGCGTACAAATAGTTCCTCTTTAGCTAACAAGTTACGAATATGCTGCCAAATTTTCCGTTGTAGCATTGTATCATCTTGATCAAATGAAAATAAAATAAGTTGTTTTTTCTTATGTAAATCGATACCGAGTGTTTTCGCACGGTCGAGAAAACTAGGAGACCAATCATTGCTTTGCAACCAATCAAAAACAAAAGCTTCATAGGAACGTTGCTCGAGTTCTAGTTGTTCTAAAAAATAATTTTCATGAATTAATAATTCGGTCATTTTTCGTAATATTTCCCCGTATTGTGAAATGTTTTCGGGTTCACCTGTAATGCCAATAACGCCAATTACTTCATCATGGAAAAGGAGAGGCAGATTCATTCCTGCTTTTACCCCTTGTAAATATCGTTCATCTTCTTTTGTAATGATGACAGTTTTCTTTTCTTTCGCACAGCGAAGGGCGCCTTCATGAAATTGTCCAATTCGTGCTGGATTTGTGCTAGCGATAATTGTGCCTTGTATATCAATAATTATAATATTTTCAGTAATTAGCCTTCGAACTTCACGGACAATTTTGTTTGCTAAATCGGGAAAAAGCATAATTTGCACACCTCTATTTCTATTTGTTGTACATTATATATGTAGTTTTATTAAGACTAGGAAGATTTCACACTTTCCTCACAAATATTTGCTATTTTACAATTATAACGAAATCATCTAAAGATGGAGGGAATCTTTTGAAGAAATACTTTTTTCTGCTATGTTTTTTGTTTCTGTTAGCAGGATGTCAGGGGAATTCATATACACCGATTGCTAAAAATAAAAGTATCATCATAACAACAAATATTAAAGAAGGTAGCGTTAGTTTTATTGATGAAAAGTCGAAAAAGACATTAACAACATGGGAATTAAAAGAACCTATTACAGGAATCGTGCTGCTGCCAAGTGGGGAAGACATGCTTGTATATGGTAAGCAGTTAGAATATGCATATATATACTCGTTAACAGAAGGAAACGAAGTGAACAAATGGAAAACGGGAAAAGGAATTACGAATGTCATCGTATCAAATGATGGAAAACAATTATTTATGGCCGATCAAAATGAACAAAAAGTACGATTCTTTACAATAAATGGAAAAGAGACAGAGAGTGTTTCGGTGGGAAAAGGCCCACTAACAATGGTGCAGAATGATAAACAATTACATGTATTAAATTTTTATGATACACAGTTATCAACAGTTGACTTAGACCAAAAGAAAGTTGTGCATTCATTTATGGTACCACCAGCATCAACAGGGGCAATGGTCAGCGCTGATGGAAAGGAAATATGGATTGGTGGACATGGAGATGGGAAGCAAGTGAATGAGAAAGTATTGGTTTATTCTTTAGCAGATGGACAGATGGTTCGCTCTTTACATGCACCATTTATGCCAGTTAGTCTTGCGGGAGATGAAAAATTCGTGTATGCATTAAGTCATGGATCAAATACATTAAGAAAATTTGATGCGCGAACATATCAAGAAGTAGGAGCTCTTGAGGTAGGATCTAATCCATTTGCTTTTTTGAAAAGTGGGAAAGAAGGTTATGTAGCTAGCTATGATAGTAATGAAGTGTATGTAATTGATATTCAGAAAATGAAAGTGAAACAAACGATTGCGGTTGGAAAGGGACCGTTTCAACTTACGCAGCGAGAAGGGAGAGAGAGATGAACAAACATAAAGTATTACTTGTAGATGATGAAAGTGATATGAGACAGCTTGTTGGCATGTATTTAGATAATTTCGGATATGAATGGGGAGAAGCAGAGAACGGAAAAGATGCGCTTCATATGCTTGATACAGATCATTACGATTTTGTTATTTTAGATATTATGATGCCACAGATGGATGGAATTTCAGTCTGTAAAGAAATTCGAAAAACATCGGATGTACCAATTATTTTTTTAACAGCAAAAGGAGAAGAATGGAACCGCGTTAATGGTTTACGGATGGGAGCGGACGATTATATTGTAAAGCCATTTAGTCCAGGTGAGCTCATTGCTCGTATGGAAGCTGTATTAAGAAGATATACGAAGCAAGAACAACAAGAAGAAGAACTTCAATTTGGTCCAATCGTAATTAACGAAAAAAGTCGTCGAATTGAAATAGACGGAGAGCCTATTTCTCTTACTGTAAAAGAGTTTGATCTACTTTATTTTCTTTGCGGGCATAGTGGACAAGTGTTTAGTCGTGAGCAATTACTTGAAAAAGTATGGGGATATGATTACGCAGGAAGTACGAGAACGGTAGATACACATGTGAAAACGATGCGTTTAAAACTTGGAGAAAGTGGAAACTACATTCAAACAGTTTGGGGTGTAGGTTATAAATTTGAGGTGTAACATGTTTACGATGGTACAAAAGCTTTGGCTTACGGTGGTATGTGCAGTATGTGTAACAGTTTCTTTTCTTTATTTCGTGTCCTTATATTCATATGAAAAGTTATATGTTCAAAACATTGAAGATTCGTTAGTAATGGAAGGGAAAAGGCTCGTATCTCAATATAAAAAGGACGAGGGTACGTTAGCGTTTGGAGAGAAAGTTCAGGCATTTGATCGTATCTCGAGTGCGGATGTACTTTTCGTTAGTAATCCTCGTGATTTAAGTGCTTGTATACCTTTTGATGTACATCATCATTCCCTTATTAGTGAGAGTGATAGACAAACATTGTTAGATGGAAAGACCGTTACGAAGGTTGGATATGAAGAACATTTCGAGCGTAATATTATGGGAGTTGTTATTCCTGTTTTAGAAGAAAAGAAATTAGTTGGGATTGTGTACTCATATATTCCATTAAAGAGTATTAAAGATTTAATCTATGATATGGGACTTATTTTAGCTCCATTAGCTTTCGTTATGATTTTACTTACAATATGGATTGGTAGAAAAATTATTATTGCGATTACAAAACCGCTCTCACAAATGGAACGAGTTGCAAATCATATGGCAACAGGAGATTTTTCTGAGCGTATTACGATTTCGTCGGAAGATGAAATAGGACGTTTAGGGAAAGCGTTTAATAAAATGGCAAATTCATTAGAAATGGAAGATGTCAAACGTAAGGAATTTTCAGCAAATGTTTCTCATGAACTGCGGACGCCGCTAAGTTATATTAAGGGGTATAGTGAAGCGATATTAGATGGAGTTGCAAAGGGACAGCAACAATCAAAATTTACACAGCTCATTCATAGAGAAGCTGGTCGTATGCAACGGCTTGTTCATGATTTATTGGATTTGGCGCAACTTGAAGGAGACCATTTTCCATTAAAAAAACAACCGATTGTATTTGCGCAGCTTATTGAAGATGTATTAGAAACGTACGAATTGAAATGTATGGAAAAAGAGCTGTATATTTCAACGGATCTTGATCCAGATATTATTGTAACGATTGATGAGGATCGGATGCAACAGGTGCTTCATAACTTGCTAGACAACGCTATTCGTTATACAAATCAAAATGGAAACATTTCTATACAATTGAAGAAAAAAGATAGGCAGTGTGAATTGAAAATAAAGGATACGGGAATTGGTATTGATGCTGAGCATTTAGAGCAGCTTGGCGAACGTTTCTATCGGGTTGATAAAGGGCGAAGTCGCAGGCATGGTGGAACAGGTCTTGGTCTTGCGATTGTCAAACAAATCGTGCATATCCATGATGGAGAATGGCGAGTCGAAAGTGAAAAAGGAAAGGGAACAACGGTTATTATAAAATTACCTGCGAATGAAGAAGGAAGTATGTTTTAGTTGTCAAATTCCCCACTTAAACGTAACACGTTTTGAAGTGGGGGTCTTACTATCCGTGAATAGAGGGGGAAATAGGAAATGAAGGCGAATAATACCAGATTAAATACCAGTTACAACCCGCTACTGGGTATAATAACCATCAATTTCCTCTATATAACAAAAATTTGGCTATTTTATGAACAAAACATTTGTACTTCTTACTAATTCGTTCTAAAATGGTTATGGATGCTATGTTCTTATAAATCGTTTGAATTGTTGTTTGGATGATACTGAGGTGATTTAACTGGAGTACAAATCTATTAAGCCGAAAAAAATTTACGAAGAAGTATCTGAAGCCATTTTAACGATGATAAAAAATGGTACATTAAAACCTGGTGACAAACTTCTTCCTGTTCATCAATTAGCCGAGCAGTTTCAAGTTGGCAGATCTGCAGTTCGTGAAGCGCTTAGTGCCTTGCGAGCTATGGGGTTAATTGAAATGAAACAAGGGGAAGGAACATATGTGAAGAACTTCGATTCTTCAGCATTGACAAAACCTTTAAATAACATGTTGTTAATGAAGAAGGAAGATATTTTAGATTTATTGGAAGTACGAAAAGTGCTTGAAGTCGGGGCAGTTCGGGCAGCAGCAGTAAAACGTACAGAAGATAATTTGAAAAATATGAAGCATTGGTTAGATGAAATGGAAAAAAGCATGGGGAATGAAAGGGCTGGTGAAAAAGCGGACTTTCATTTTCATATGGGAATTGCAGAATCTTCACATAACAACATCTTACTCGAACTTATGAATCATGTTTCGGAAATGATTGCTGAGACGATTGGTGAGTCGAGACGCATTATTTTATATGGTGAACAAACAACAGCAGAACGACTTTTAGAAGAGCATCAAGTTATTTATGATGCGGTATTGAAACAAGATGTGGAATCTGCACAGCAAGCAATGCTAAATCATTTAACAAATGTAGAGCATATTGTCACAGGTAGACAAGATATAAATTCGTGATTTAGTCTTTCAAAATTTCATTTTTCTGATAGAATAGAGAAAGATTGAGTAAGCGTTTTCTTTTTAGGGAGAGGTTTAGGTAGGTCAATTATGCCTAGCTTCTTCTTTCTGTTAAGTCATCTGATGACCATATGATTGTTGGCGAAGTTGTAATGAGGGGGAATTATAATTATGAAAGTTACTTTGTTTGTTACTTGCTTAGTTGATATGTTTGAAACAAATGTTGGTAAAGCAACGGTTGAATTGTTGGAGCATTTAGGGTGTGAAATTGAATTTCCAGAAGCTCAAGTTTGCTGTGGACAACCAGCATATAACAGCGGTCATGTAGAAGCAGCAAAAGAAGCGATGAAGCATATGATTGAAACTTTCGAAGATGCAGAATATATCGTTACACCATCTGGTTCTTGTGCGACAATGTTTCATGAGTATCCACACGTTTTTAAAGATGATCCGAAATGGGCACCTCGTGCACAAAAAGTAGCAGATAAAACATATGAATTAACACAATTTATTGTTGATGTGTTAAAAGTTACAGATGTTGGTGCGCACTTAGAAGGAACAGCGACTGTTCACAAATCTTGTCATATGACACGTTTGCTAGGAGTAAAAGAAGCTCCAGGGATTTTACTATCAAATGTAAAAGGGCTAACTGTAAAAGAACTACCAAACGTACAAAATTGTTGTGGTTTTGGGGGAACGTTTTCAGTTAAAATGACACCAATCTCTGAACAAATGGTAGATGAGAAAGTGGATAGTGTGATGGAAACAGGTGCTGATTATTTAATTGGTGCTGACTGTGGGTGTTTGTTAAACATTGGCGGACGTATTGAGCGCTTAGGTAAAGAAGTAAAAGTAATGCATATTGCTGAGGTATTGAATAGTCGCTCATGAAGGGGGAACATAAGCTATGTCTATGAAAATCAGTGAGAAAAAATTTAATGATCGCGTTGGCGATGGAATTCAAGATTCATTTATGCGCGGGGCAGTATCTTCTGCACAAACGCGTTTATATACAAATCGCTTAAAAGCAGCCGATGAATTAGGAAACTGGGAAGAATGGCGTGAACTTGGTGAACAAATTCGTCAGCATACGTTAGAAAACTTAGACTACTATTTAATGCAACTGAGTGAAAATGTATCTAAAAGAGGCGGGCATGTTTTCTTTGCAAAAACGAAAGAAGAAGCAGCACAGTATATTCAAGAGGTAGCAAAGAAGAAGCAAGCAAAAAAAGTTGTAAAATCAAAGTCGATGGTAACGGAAGAAATTAGCATGAACCATGCACTTGAAGAAATTGGCTGTGAAGTATTAGAGAGTGACTTAGGTGAGTACATTTTACAAGTAGATAACGATCCACCATCTCATATCATTGCACCAGCACTTCATAAAAACAGAACGCAAATTCGTGATGTGTTTAAAGAAAAGCTTGGGTATGAAAATTCTGATGATCCATATGAAATGACAAAGTTTGTTCGTAAACAACTTCGTGAAAAATTTATGGATGCTGAAATTGGGGTAACGGGATGTAACTTTGCAGTTGCAAATACAGGCTCTCTTTGTCTAGTAACAAACGAAGGAAATGCTGACCTTGTTATGTCTATTCCCAAAACACAAATCGCGGTAATGGGTATGGAACGTATGGTTCCAACTATGGAAGAACTAGATGTTCTTGTTGGTTTACTGTGCCGCAGTGCGGTTGGTCAAAAATTAACAAGTTATGTAACGGTAGCAGGACCGATTCAGGAAGAGGAAGTAGACGGACCAGAAGAATTTCATTTAGTTGTTGTTGATAATGGACGTTCTACAATTTTAGGTTCTGAATTCCGTCAAGTGTTGCAATGTATTCGCTGTGCAGCTTGTGTAAACGTATGTCCTGTATATCGTCATGTTGGGGGTCACTCTTATGGATCCATCTATTCTGGTCCAATTGGGGCAGTATTAACACCACTTTTAGGTGGATATGATGATTATAAAGAGCTTCCGTATGCTTCTAGTTTATGCGGAGCGTGTACAGAAGCTTGTCCGGTAAAAATTCCATTGCATGACTTGTTATTAAAACATCGCCAAGTCATTGTTGAGAAAGAAGGGCGAGCGCCACTTGCAGAAAAATTAGCAATGAAGATGTTTAGTATGGGTGCGTCTTCCGCATCTTTATACAAAATGGGATCTAAAATTGCTCCGGCTGCTATGAGTCCATTTACGTCTGGTAATCGTGTAACGAAAGGTGTAGGGCCGCTGAAAAACTGGACGGATATTCGAGAGTTCCCAGCTCCAAGTAAAGAAAGATTCCGTGATTGGTATAAAGATCATAAGAAAGGCGGGAATGACTGATGACAGGGACAATTCAAAACCGTGATTCCTTTTTAGACAACATTGCGAAAGAACTTGGGCGTGCGCGTAAAACAGAAGGAGTACAGCGTCCAGTATGGAAGAATAATGTAAACGTAGAAACGTTGAAAGATTATTCAGAGGAAGAATTGTTAGCAGTATTCAAAAAACAATGTACCAACATTCATACGACTGTAATTGAAACAACAAAGGATGAACTGAGTGCAGTAGTTCGAAAAGTAATTACTGAAAACGGCGGTGGACCTATTTTATTATCGGGGGACGAACGTTTTGATACGTACGGTTTGAATGCTCTATTTTCTATAGAACTTCCGAACGAAAATGTTGAAGTAAACACTTGGGATCCAGAGAAAAAAGAAGAAAATATTCGCTTGGCTGAAAAAGCAAATATCGGTATTGCTTTTAGTGATTACACATTAGCAGAATCCGGTACAATTGTCGTGCAAAGTCATAAAGGACAAGGTCGTTCTTTACACTTCTTGCCTACGATTTATTTTGCAATCATTCCACGTGAAACAATTGTACCACGTATTACACAAGCGGTTCATGATATGAATACGCGTGTAGAGAATGGAGAAGAAGTTGCATCTTGTATTAACTTTATTACAGGTCCAAGTAACTCAGCTGATATTGAAATGAATCTTGTTGTAGGTGTACATGGACCATTAAAAGCATATTATTTTGTAGTGTAAAATGGGGAAAAGCAGGCTAAGAAATGGCCTGCTTTTTTATTAGAACAAAGATAATGCGAAATGGAAGTGTCGCTCTCTTTTTGCTATATTTTTTGGGGGAAGGAGAGGATGGTGTGATATTTTATTTATATGCTTTTTTAATAGGGACGGTGCTAGGTTCTTTTTATACGGTTGTAGCAGTACGCATTCCTATTGGACAATCTATTATTGCTCCTCGTTCTTATTGTGATTATTGTCGTCATACGCTAAGGCCGAAAGAGCTTATTCCAATTATTTCTTTTTGTTTACAAAGAGGTCGCTGCATTCATTGTAAAATGAAAGTACCCTTTATTTATACATTGTTTGAGGTGATAACAGGGGGAGCATTTCTTTTTTTTACGTATGTGATTGGAATGGATAAAGAACTAATTCTTATATGGACGTTACTTTCTTTACTCATTATCATTACAATGACAGATTTGTTCTATATGTTAATCCCGGATGTAATTTTATTCTCTTTTGCTTGTTTATTTGTAATAGAACATATTTTTATTTCACTCGTTCCTTGGTGGGAGGGCTTGATTGGTGGAGGAACGATATTTATTGTGTTATATCTCGTCCAAATTCTATTTCCGAATGGACTTGGAGGAGGTGATGTGAAATTACTTTCGCTACTTGGATTTATAATAGGGGCGAAAGCAATTTTTATTGTGCTTTGTTGTGCTTCTAGTTTGAGTCTTTGTTTCTTTGGAATTGGTATGTTACTCAAGCGTATTACATCAAGACAACCATTTCCATTCGGACCGTTTATTGCACTTGGAACAATATGTTATTTGGCTATGATATATCTGGAATAAAGTGAAACTGTAATCAGTGGAGGTATTACTGTCCGCAAATAGCGGGATAAAGGAGAAGTAGAAAATGAAAGTGTATATGGATGATCAAAGACCTTGCCCCTTCGGTTATGTCTTAGCGACAACAGTCGAAACTGCTTTGAATTTTTTGCACAATTCTGATGTAGATATTATATCGCTCGATTATAATATGGGATGGCGTCAGAAAAATGGTTTGGATTTTTTAGAAGTTTTTTGTACGGAAGGCCTTTATGTACAGGAAATTCATTTACATACAAATGATTCAATTGGTATGCAGTACATGTTAGAACGGATAAATAAAGGAAAAGAAACGAGAGAGATTTCCTCAAATATACAGGTGAAATGTACTGGAAGTTAAAAAGCTCCAAGGGGATCCTTGGAACTTTTTTAGTGTTTCATCTGTGCTTGTAAAGGGATGATTTCTTCTTGTTGAACTGCTTCTAGGTTATCTTCTGCCGCTTTAGGTTCTGGATTTTTTTGAGTTAAATAATGATATACCATACCAACGAATACGGATCCGCCGATAATGTTGCCAATTGTAACCGGAATTAAGTTATGGATAGCACCAGCGAAAGAAATTGTATCAGGATGTGGTGATACTAAAGATAGTGCAAATAATGATAAGTTTGCAATACTATGTTCATAACCGGATAAGAAGAAAGTAAAGACAAGAAACATCATAATAAGTATTTTTGCTGTATCTCCTTTTACTTGAGAAGGTAGGAAACATGCAAGGCATACGAGCCAGTTACATAAAATCGCTTTGAAAAATAATTGCATTGTAGGTGTTCCCATTTTTACTGCAACGACTGTACTCATTAAATGTCCATGATTGATTGATTGGAAAATACCAGTTGCGTAAAATAACAATGCAAAAAATACTGCACCTGCTAAGTTACCTACATAACAAGCGATCCAATTACGAAGTGTATCGCCAATTGTTGTTTCCTTTCGCAGAGTTGCGACTGTAAAATACATTGTATTTCCTGTAAATAATTCAGCTCCGCCATATATAATTAATATAAGTGCAATTCCAAAAAACATAGAAGATGCTAAATATGTTGCGGGTGAATTTACAACATTGAAGAAATTCCCTAATTTAAAACATAGTACAATAGTAAAACCAATATAGATGCCAGCCAGTGCAGCGCGAATGAAATATTGCATTGGATTTGCATCCAACATTTGTTTCTTTTTCTGCGCAAGTTGTACAACGTAAGCTAATCCTTGTTCTAGCATAATTAATACGCTCCTTTAGTACATTGTCTGTAAGTACTCTTCATATGAATAAGGTACACGTATTTACTCTTAGTTTCAATAAGTTTGTGCAATATTTCACAAAAAGGACATACCTTCTAAATGAAAGCGTTAACAAATTGTGGTATGATATCATATGTTTGTAAAAATAGAGGGAAATGGCAACTTTTTATGTAATAAAATGAAACTTCTATCATTGGGGCGTTATCTTTCAAGGATGGCAAATGGATTAGTTATCCTCTATCTATTTTTGAAGGGGGGACTTTAGTGTGAGGTAAATGAAAAAACGCTGTTGTTACAGCGCTTTTTCATCCAAATTCTTTTGTGTATTTTGGACACTTGTATCTTTAGATAAGAACCAACCACCCATTGCAATTCCAATTAGTACAATCCAAAATCCAATTTTCCATGGTGCTGATTCTGGGAAACTGTGTGGAATAACATTTAAAGCAGGGTGTGCTAACGTATAAACTGCTAGTTTCACACCAACCCAACCAACAATTAAGAATGCAGCAGTTTCTAACCCTGGTTTACGTTTTAATATTTGTACGAAAGCAGATGCAGCAAATCGCATAATGATTAAACCAATGAGCCCGCCTGTAAAAATAACAAGAAATTGTCCTGTATCAAGACTACCAATTGTACCAAGGCCTGTTTTTGGTAAAGTCATCGCTAATGCAACAGCTGCTAAAATAGAATCAACGGCAAACGCAATGTCGGCAACTTCAACTTTAAATACTGTCCACCAAAAGTTTTCTTGTTTTTTCTTTATTTCGTTCTCTTCAGTTTCTTCATGTGTGTTCTTTTTAACATATGTTTTGAATAAATGGTTACCAGCGATAAACATTAAGTAAATCGCCCCCAGTGCTTGCACTTGCCATACGTCGACTAAGAAAGAGATCATAAACAATGATCCAAAACGGAACACGAAAGCTCCTGCTAATCCGTAAAATAATGCTTTTTTTCGTTTGTCTTCTGGTAAATGTTTTACCATAATGGCAAGGACTAGAGCGTTATCTGCTGCTAAAATTCCTTCTAGTGCAATTAAGATAAGCAATACCCAACCATACTCCAATAATAATGATAAATCCATGTACATTCTCCTCTCAATTGTATAAATCCTAAATAAGTGAAGAGGTGTCCCCACTGTTTAGTTTCCCCATACTCCAACCTATCAACGACGGAAGGAATTGGAAAAGAATACAAAAAAGACCTCTGCCGTTGATAGGCAAAGGTCTTGCTAGACATATGTAATAAAAATGCCAACAAAGCCGGAAGAACTGAGTTCTACGTAATGACGACTTTGTTTCCAAGAATATATTCTTGGACGCTACTCCCCTTTGGAAATATGCTATTGTATTTTCATTATATGGATAATGTAAATGTTTGTCAACCTGTTAAAATGTCTTCGTTTGGATATTTTATCTTTCTTTGTTTTTTATGTGCAAAAGAAAATGCTAATGTTAAAGGACCCATTTTTCCAAAAAACATCATAAAGATAATGGTTATCTTTCCGATTATTGTCAATTTCGAGGTAAGTCCCATACTGAGACCAACAGTCCCAAATGCCGAAAATACTTCAAAGGCACTCATTAAGAGGGGAACTTGTTCGGTGATACTTAAAATTAATATGGCGAAAAAAATAAATGAGATTGAAATGACTACAATGGCAAGTGATTTTACAATCAAACCATCTTTTATTGATTTTTTAAAGATGACAATGTCATCTTGCTCTTGTAAAAATTTAAGAACCCCGAGTAGCATAATTAAAAAGGTTGTTAATTTAATGCCGCCACCTGTTGAAGCACTACCAGCTCCAATGAACATGAGCAACATCATTAGTAAAAGAGATGGTTTTGTTAATTGTGCCATGTCTACAGTATTAAAGCCAGCTGTACGTGTGGAAATAGCTTGGAAATAGGCTGCTAGTCCTTCTTCAAACGGTGTAAATCCTTTCATAGAAATTGGATTATGGAATTCAAATATAAAAATTAAAATTGTAGCAGCAATATTTACAATAAGAGTAGATGAGAGCATAAGTTTAGAGTGTAATGTAAGGTTCTTAAAGTTGCGTTTTCTTTTTATATCCACTATGACTGTGAAACCAATTCCGCCTAAAATAATGAGAGAGGAAATGACTATGTTGACGAGTATACTATGAGATTGTGACATTAAATTATCAGTCCAAATGGAAAATCCGGCGTTGTTAAATGCTGAAATGGCATGAAAAAAACTATAATATAGTCCGTTAAAAACACCGTATTTTGGAACCCATTCAAAAGCAAGAAGAAGAGTAGCGAAACATTCAATGGTAAAAGAAAATAGAAATAATGATTTTGCGAGACGAATCACTCCGCCGATATTTGTTTGATTTAATGCTTGCTGTAGTAAAATTCGATTTTGGAGACCGATTTTTCTCCCGAGCATAATCGCGATTAATATAGCAAAGCTCATAATGCCGAGACCGCCAACTTGTATGAGTGTTAAAATGACAAGTTGCCCAAATAGGGTGAACACTTTTCCGGTGTCAACAACGCCGAGTCCTGTAACTGTAAATGCAGAAACAGTTGTAAATAATGCATCTAGCCAAGAAATTGAAGTTGTAGTGGAGATAGGCAGTTTTAATAGGCATGTTCCGATAATGGATAGTGCAATAAAAGATAACGTAAGTACACGAGGAGGACTCATTTTAATATTAATCCGTTTCATATTATATACCTTTCCTTTCGGCTTGCTCTTTGTAGTATGTCAAAAAGAATTACAATGTATGTTGAAAAGGAAAAGAGGCAGAATATATCTGCCCCTGAATCAATTATTTATAGAATTATCCACGTAATTGTTGTTGTGCTAAGGAAACGAGACGCTTTGTTACTTCGCCACCGACAGATCCGTTAGAACGAGATGCTGTATTCGAACCTAAGCTTACACCAAACTCTTGTGCAATTTCATATTTAAATTGTTCTAGCGCTTGCTCAGCACCAGGAACAAGTAATTTATTTGTTTTTACCATTGATAACACATCCTAATTTATATTCCAGTTTACTTGTTTTTAATGAGCAGTAAAGGAATGTTTTGCTGATACAAGCTAGCTCACTGTATAAACTGGTATCGTTAGTGTATGTGTTATATGTTTGGTCATACACGGAAGTAATCGGTGAGATTAGAAGTTATTGGATACGAAAAAAGAGTAGCACACATGCTACTCTTTTTTCATTATTGTTGCTGTACCTTCGACAACTATATCATTCCATTGATTATATACATTTGTTTGCAATGTAATAATTTTTTTATCATCACGTTTTTTGATAACTTTTGCGACTACGCGTAAGGTATCACCAATTTTTACAGGTGCACGAAATGATACATTTTGTGATAAATAAATTGTGTTTTTTCCTGGTAATTTTGTTCCGAGAATGGTCGAAATAAATCCTGAAACAAGCATACCATGTGCAATTCTTTCTTTAAACATTGTTGTTTTTGCAAAAGAGTCCAGAATATGAATTGGATTTACATCCCCGGTCAGTTTTGCAAAAGTGATAATGTCTTCATTGGTAATCGTTTTTGTTAAGGATGCTTGATCGCCAACTTGAATCTCATCATAATGAAGCTCTGGAACAGACTGCGCTTCTTGAAATGGATTCATTTTTTCCTCCTTCTTTTCCATATCGAAAAATGTAAGCCATCTTGATGCAATGGGAGGAAGAAAGAGTTTAGTTTGTTCTGCGGTAAGCTGCCACATTTTCCTTACTTGATGGAAGTAAATAGATTTTTTGAGTTTTCCTCGAACTTTTTTACGAGTTCCAGTTGTGTAGATTTGAATTCTTCCAAAAAACCTTCTAATTGTTTTTGACCCTCGTCACGTTGAAGTTGTTGTTGTTCAATGAATTGTTTTGTTGTTTCTTCAAACTTACCGTTCGTTTGAGTAAGAATCGATAAAGATGTTTTTGTTGGAGACACAGTAAGTTGATGCATATGATTAGAAAGTTCGTTCCATTTTTCTTGCCATTCGTTAATTTGTTCATTTAAGGAGTTGCCTGTGAATTGCTTCACGTATTCTGTATATTGACTATTAAATTGAGTAGTGAATTGTTGTAGTTCTTTTTCGAGTTCATCTACTCCTGCTGTTAATTTATGCAAAGCATCCTGCTGTTGTTTTAAAGTTTCTAAAGTAAGTTGCTCCAATTGTTTCCCTGCTGAAGAGAAAAGGGAAAGAGAATGTGACCAATTTTTCCAAAATGCATCGACCAGTTCGTATGGTTTAGTTTCCATGGTTTGACCTCCAAATATTTTTTGCATATTGTGAACGCAGATTATTCTGCTGTACCACCAGGTGAAGATGAAGATTTTTTTTCATCCTTTTCTGGAGAAGTAGAAAATGGAAAGAATGCATTGGTGTATAACGTAAAGAATGTTCGCAACATATTTTGGTAATGTTCAAAAGAGGTCGCGCATGTTGCTAAATATTGCTCTCCATATTCTGTTAAAGAATAAATTCGCTTTGCTGGCCCTCCTTCACTTGTATCCCAAGTGGAAGATATGAGGTTTTCTTTTTCTAACTTGCGCAAGGTTCTATAAACATTACCTTGGTCAACGGAAGAAAAGCCAATATCCATTAGCATTTGAATCAGTTTGTAACCGTGAAGACTCCAGTCTTTTAGACAGAGAAGTAAGAAGGGAACTAAGAAGTTTTTTGGCATGGAGTTTGGTTGTTTCGCTTGGTTTGTTTCCAAACTTTCTTGTTGTTCTGGTTCATTATGTAGCATGATTGTGCATCACCTCATGAATCAGTTAAATGGAATTTTTTGCTTATAAGTGCAATTTACACCTATCTGTTTTCTATGTCAATACATTTGTTGGAATATAGAAAAAAACAAAATACAGACTTGAAGTTTTATTCAGAATATTGGAAAATAGTGAATAGGTTGAATTGTTTCAAAAACGAATAAAGGAGTGTAGGAGAAGTGATTGATCAAAAATTCGATCCACTACAAGCATGGAAAGAAGCTTATGAACAGACCGAAACATTTTGGGGAAAAACGCTCAATGAAACAATCAAAACAGAAGAGTATTCTGCTTGGATGGGAAGCGTTCTAGATTTGAATTTGTTTTATCAGAAGATGTTGAATGATGCAACAAAAGGCTATTTAGAAAAAGTGAACATGCCAACCCAAGACGATATCGCAAGAGTAGCTACGCTTGTTATTAACTTAGAAAATAAAGTTGATAACATCGAAGAGTTTTTGGAAGAAAAAGCAGATTCTTTAGGACAATCTCCTACGCTAAAACGTGATGTAACAAAAGTGAAACAAGATATTCGTACATTAGAAGATAAAGTGGATAAGATTTTAGGATTACTTGAAAAACAAAATGAAGTGTTAGCAAAATTACAGGAACCAGCGAAAGAAGTGGCGAAATCGCCTCTGAAACCAGAGAATAAAAAGTAGTTAAGAAGTGTTGTTTATACGTTCAAAAAGGGAAAGTAAGAACCTCTTTTACGAATGGTATGAATAGCTGAAAATAGTTTGTATGTAGAATATCGTTTTAAAATATGTATCAAGGTGATGCATTCTTATATCTAATAAATTCAATAAAGGGGGAATAGAAATGGTTCAATTAAATGGTAAAGTAGCAATCGTAACAGGTGGGGCAAAAGGAATTGGTAAAGCGATTACAGTAGCATTAGCAAAAGAGGGAGCAAAGGTTGTTATTAACTATAATAGCAGTAAAGAAGCGGCTGAAAATCTAGTGAATGAATTAGGAACAGAAGGTCATGATGTATATGCAGTTCAGGCAGATGTTTCTAAGCTAGAAGATGCGAAGCGCCTTGTAGATGAAGCTGTGAATCATTTTGGTAAGGTAGATATTCTTGTAAATAATGCTGGTATTACAAGAGACCGTACTTTCAAAAAATTAAACCGTGAAGATTGGGATCGCGTAATCGATGTAAACTTAAGTAGTGTATTTAATACAACGAGTGCGGCACTTCCTTACATAACAGAATCAGAAGAGGGTAGAATCATTAGCATTTCTTCTATTATTGGACAAGCTGGTGGATTTGGACAAACAAACTATTCAGCAGCAAAAGCTGGTATGTTAGGATTTACAAAGTCATTAGCGCTAGAACTTGCGAAAACAAATGTAACAGTGAATGCGATTTGCCCAGGATTCATTGATACAGAAATGGTAGCAGAAGTGCCGGAAGATGTTCGTCAAAAAATCGTTTCTAAGATTCCAAAGAAACGTTTCGGACAAGCGGATGAAATTGCAAAAGGTGTTGTATACTTGTGCCGTGATGGAGCGTATATCACTGGTCAACAGTTAAATATTAACGGCGGATTATATATGTAATGAAGCAAGGAGAAAGTGCATATCCATAGCAGGAGTGCACTTCTTTCTTGAAGAAGGAAATCAGTTAAAAAGGAGATAGGAAAATGACTACATTCGTAACAGAATGGGAAAAGCAATTGGAACTATACCCAGAAGAATATCGAAAAGCATATCGTCGTTTTAAAAGAGCAAGTGAAGTTTTACTGCGTGAACCAGAGCCACAAGTTGCTTTAACTCCAAAAGAGGTCATTTGGACGAAAAATAAAACGAAGCTGTATCGTTACATTCCAAAGCAGGAAAAAACACATTCAGTTCCCATTTTATTGATCTATGCGCTAATTAATAAACCATATATTATGGATTTGACACCAGGAAATAGTTTGGTGGAATATTTAGTAGATCGTGGTTTTGATGTGTATATGCTTGATTGGGGCACATTCGGTTTAGAAGATAGTCATTTAAAGTTTGATGATTTTGTGTTCGACTATATTGCAAAAGCAGTTAAAAAAGTAATACGAACTGCAAAAGCGGACGAGGTATCTCTACTCGGATATTGTATGGGTGGTACGCTAACATCCATTTATGCGGCACTTCACCCACATATGCCGATTCGAAATTTAATTTTTATGACAAGTCCATTTGATTTCTCTGAAACTGGATTATATGGTCCATTATTAGATGAAAAGTATTTTAACTTAGACAAAGCAGTTGATACATTTGGAAATATACCGCCGGAAATGATTGATTTCGGAAATAAAATGTTAAAGCCAATTACAAACTTTGTTGGTCCGTATGTTGCTTTACTTGACCGCTCAGAAAATGAGCGCTTTGTTGAAAGCTGGAAGCTAATTCAAAAATGGGTTGGAGATGGTATCCCATTCCCAGGTGAATCGTATCGACAATGGATTCGCGATTTTTATCAAAATAATAAATTGGTTAAAGGTGAGCTCGTGATTCGAGGTCAAAAAGTAAAACTTGAAAACATTAAGGCAAATGTCTTAAATATTTCTGCAAAACGTGATCATATTGCATTGCCATGCCAAGTAGAGGCGTTGCTGGATCATATTTCTAGTACAGACAAACAGTATGTGTGCTTGCCGACAGGACATATGTCAGTTGTATATGGTGGAACGGCTGTAAAACAAACGTATCCTACAGTTGGAAATTGGCTTGAGGAACGCTCTAATTGAAGTGAAAAAGTGATTAATATGGCTTGAACACATATCTTTTTTGTTCATACGAATGAAATGGAAAATCCAGCTAGCATAGGCTAGCTGGATTTTTTTATGTAAAGTAACAAAAAATAAAAGGGAGGAAATTCAATTGTAGGAGAATAGTTATGAAATTAGCATTAGGGAAGTTATACTGGAATGAAGAAGCTTGTATGCCTTGTTATCCGATATTAGAAAATGATATGATATGTGATGTGCTTATTGTTGGAAGCGGAGAATCAGGCGCTCAAATTGCATATTTTTTAACAAAATTAGGAATGAGTGTCACGTTGATTGATAAACGAAAAATTGCACACGGAAGCACAGTTGCTAATACAGGATTACTACAATTTGTTCATGATAAGTCATTGACATCTTTGATTCATACATTTGGGGAAGCAAAAGGGGTGCGAGCTTATCAGCTTTGTTACGAGGCACTGCGAACATTGGAACAGGTTGTTCCAATGTTAGATATTGATCCTTGTTTTATTCCGAGAAGAAGCTTATATTATGCAAGTCAAAATGAAGATATTTCATTCCTTCAAGAAGAGTATCGTACATTACAACGTTACGGATTTCCTGTTGAGTATTTTACAGAATCTGATATTAAGAAACGATATTCATTTACAAAACCGGCAGCATTATATACAGGGGGGGATGCAGAAGTGAACCCGTATATGTTAGCTCATGGTCTTATACATAAAGCAAACCAGCTAGGTGCTTCTATTTTTGAAAATACAGAGGTTGTGCATATTAAGCCTGTTCAAAAAGATTTGGTTTCTTACACAAAAATAGGTAAGAAAATTGTAGCGAAAGCAGTGATTATGGCTACAGGATATGAAACACTATTTGGGAAAAAAGAAGCAAATACAACGGTAGAAACCTCTTATGCTATTGTTACAAATGAGCAAGAGCATTTTAATGGGTGGCACGAACAATCATTAATTTGGGAAACTGCTCGGCCGTATTTGTATTTTCGTACGTACAAAAATAGAATTATTGTAGGCGGATTAGATGAAGCGATGCAACTTCAGAAATTTGGTGATACAAAGTTATTGCATAAACGAGAATTGCTAACTAAAATTATACAAGAGATGTTTCCAAATCTTTCAAATATAAGAGCTGAATATTATTGGGCTGCTGCATTTGGCGGAAGTCATGATGGTCTTCCTATTTGTAAAGAAGATGATAAAGTCTCTAATTTGTATTATGCATTACCGTATGGGGGAAATGGAACTGTATATGGAATTGTATTTGCAAAACTATTTCAGCAGTTATTTACAAATAAAGAAAATGATGATTTTTCTTTGTTTAATCGATAGAAAAAAGGTAGCGAAGTGATGGGATGAGAGATATAAAGAAATTTTTGCAAAAATTGCGTCCGGTACAGCTTATTGTTTTATTTTATTTCATAGCAGTAATTGTTTCTGTAATTTTATTAAGTTTACCATTTGTCATTAAGCCAGGTGTAAAATGGACTTTTATAGATGCGTTATTTATATCTGTTAGCGCTGTTAGTGTTACGGGGCTTTCAGTGGTTTCTATTCCAGATACGTTTAATACGGCAGGTATTATGATTTTAGCGCTCGTATTACAATTAGGCGGTTTAGGAATTATGGCACTTGGTACATTTGTTTGGATGATAACAGGTAAGAAAATAGGTTTGCAGCGAAGACGATTAATTATGGCAGATCATAACCAAGGAAATTTATCAGGGCTTGTTGAGTTGATGCGGTCTATTTTAATTTTGATTATTTCGATAGAAGTGGTTGGGGCGCTTCTATTAGGAACAAGATTTTTACTCTATTTCCCAAGTTGGAAAGAAGCGTATTTTCATGGTTTTTTTGCCTCTATTAGTGCAACAACGAATGGTGGATTTGATTTAACTGGTCAGTCGCTTATTCCATATCAGAAAGACTATATTGTACAAATAATTCATATGCTTCTTATTATTTTAGGAGCAATTGGCTTTCCTGTGCTAATGGAAGTAAAACAGTATTTGAGTAAGGAAAAACATCAATTGTTTCGTTTTTCACTATTTACAAAATTGACAACAACGACATTTTTCTCGCTTATTATTGTGGGAACAATCGTTATTTTTTTATTGGAGCGAAATCAGTTTTTATTAGGGAAATCCTGGCATGAAACGGTATTTTATACGTTGTTTCAATCCGTTACAACGAGAAGTGGTGGATTAGCGACAATGGATATACGTGACTTGTCACAGCCGACGCTTTTATTTATGAGTGTTTTAATGTTTATTGGTGCTTCACCAAGTTCAGTTGGAGGGGGAATACGTACAACGACGTTTGCTGTGAATATTCTTTCCCTATATACGTTTGCAAAAGGTGACAGAACGGTACGTGTTTTTAAGCGGCAATTGCATGAGGAAGACGTTTTAAAAGCGTCCGTTGTTATGACTATGGGGATTTTATTATGTGCTTCTGCTTTATTTATTTTATCGATGACTGAAAATGCACCATTTATGAGTTTAATTGTTGAAGTATGTTCTGCATTTGGAACGACTGGGTTATCAACAGGTATCACTTCTGATTTAACAACTGCTGGAAAACTTGTATTAATTGTTCTCATGTTTATTGGTCGTGTTGGTATTTTAACATTTATTTTAGCAAGTGGTGGAAGGGAACAACCACCTCGCTATAAATATCCCAAAGAGAGAATTATTATTGGATAACATGAAACCATTCTACCTATAAAGGTAGAATGGTTTTTTAATCGTTAATACCAAATTGAGGGTGCATAAATGAATCTTCAACCCCGTCTGTTTTGTTTCGTAACACTTCTTGATTTTCTTCTGAAATCCATCCGATATCATTTGTTGGATGGATCCATTCTTCGCCAGCCATAATGGCCGGATCAACTTCATCACTCCAATTGTTAAGTGGGCTATTTTTAGAATTGTATTTACTATCTCCAATTACAACATCGTATTGATTAATAAAGGGGTGTTGCATTTGTTTTCCTGTTCCTTTAAAGGAGGGGAAATTCATTTGATGCGGCAAGGTTTCATCTAAAATGGGTGAATGAATTTGTTGTTTTTTCTTCAAAGTAATCGTTCCTTCTTTATTATAGTAGGAAATATGAAATTCCTGTTCAGATATAGTGTTTCCATATATACGTTGCTTTGTACTTGTTAACACTTCCCATCAATAATTTTTGAAAGTTTTCTCAAACTAATATAGAAAGTAAGATGTCATTACAGTGAAGGAAGGTATTGTAAGTGGTAAAACGAAAAGTAAAACAACATGCGGCAATGAATCATAATAAAACTCCAAAAGAAAGCCTACCGGATGCGGAATTTGCGGTAGAGTATGAAAATGAAAATCCAGCGAAATATGCAAATCGCAATTCAAAAAAGGGTAAGCAAAAATGAGGCGTTTTTTACAAACGCTTCATTTTTTTGTGGAATTTTTAATCTTTTCTTAATTAATTGTAAATTTTCTGTTTTTTTGTTGTGAAAAAATATGAAAAAACATTGAAGTAGCAACGTATTACACAAAAACAAACAACAAACAAAAGATTAATGTTAGTTTAATACTGTTTTTACACTTGGCGTTTATATTGGAGTTGTACATAAGAAAAATAAAAGACCTGTGGTGTGATGTCAAGTAATGATTCTAGTAATTTAAACACTTAATTTGTTATTTCAGCTTAAAAAAGGCAATACGAAACTAGACCATTAACAATTTGTAAATTAATGGAATATAGAAGGA
>NZ_JAPHWH010000123.1:0-206 GCF_026241455.1 Bacillus sp. DHT2 | reverse complement strand
AAATGGTAAAGTGATTGCAACGCAAGAAGTAAGCGAAGCAACAGGTTGGAAATATGCATTTACAGACTTAGCGGCATATGATGCCGAAGGTAAGGCATACAAGTATGAAGTGAAAGAACAACCGGTAGATGGATATCAATCCGAAGTAAAAGGTTATGACATCACGAATACAAAAGTAAGCCAAACAAAAGTAGAAGGAACGAAGA
>NZ_JAPHWH010000122.1:0-210 GCF_026241455.1 Bacillus sp. DHT2 | reverse complement strand
GAATTGATGAACGCTGTTCATCAATATAAGTTTCCGTGTTTCGTTTTGTTCAGTTTTGAGAGAACTATCTCTCAGAAATAAATGTATGTTCTTTGAAAACTAGATAACAGTGTAGCTCATATTTTTTTAATTTTAGTTTGGTTAAGTTAGAAAGGGCGCACGGTGGATGCCTTGACACTAGGAGTCGATGAAGGACGGGACTAACGCCGA
>NZ_JAPHWH010000121.1:0-222 GCF_026241455.1 Bacillus sp. DHT2 | reverse complement strand
AATGTTAAAGGGACTTTGTTCACACAAATGATCTGCACATCAATTCATCTTTGATATACAGATCATTTGTATGATAATTTTTATAAATAATTGCGGAATAATGAACTTACATTACTGCTTTTAAAAGTTCTTGTACAAATGGAATGATTCCACCTACAAATTTTAAAACTGCCATTGCGATTGCCATATGATTTCCTCCTCTTTTTTCGTATTAAGGTATGA
>NZ_JAPHWH010000120.1:0-246 GCF_026241455.1 Bacillus sp. DHT2 | reverse complement strand
GATCAGGTTGATAGGTTCGAGGTGGAAGCATGGTGACATGTGGAGCTGACGAATACTAATAGATCGAGGACTTAACCATATAATATGAAGCAAATGTTATCTAGTTTTGAAGGAATATACCTTCATAGTTTGGTGATGATGGCAGAGAGGTCACACCCGTTCCCATACCGAACACGGAAGTTAAGCTCTCTAGCGCCGATGGTAGTTGGGACCTTGTCCCTGTGAGAGTAGGACGTCGCCAAGCAA
>NZ_JAPHWH010000011.1:0-209565 GCF_026241455.1 Bacillus sp. DHT2 | reverse complement strand
AAACCATGCCTAAAATTGTCCGTGCGTTCGCTGAGAACCAGCCCGTGACTTCAATAGTGAATACGATTCGTGCCCTCTTGTATGAAGGGTCTGTTGGCAACGGTATCTGGATCGCGCTTGCCTGGTGCGTCGGCATCATGGTTATTGCTTACTTCTTCGCCAGTAAAGTATTTAAACGTCAGTTAGGGTAAGTACACCATTATGGGATTAGTCATATCAATAGTCAGCCACTGCGATCAATACATTTGCTGTCACACTGATCATTTATAAACAACTTCTGATTTCGAAAATTATATAAAAAGCTAGCATGGATCTAGCTTTTTCTTTTTTGCTCATGATGCTCTAACCTCTTTATTTGTTATGTTTTGAATGTATACTTTTGTTAGTGGTTTTGGAGGGGATGGGGAAATTGAAATAGAGTCAATAAAATCAAGGGAATGAATGTAAACTAATATTCAAAAGTTTATATTCATTTTGTATCAGTACATGAATGCGAAATGCTTAGAATAATAATGAGAATCCAACAAAACCTTCTCTTTTCGTTAGAATGAGAAGGTTTTTAAATTTCAATTTAATGGTTTGGGAAAATTTAATTCATGATGTTAAAACATGGGGGCAAGTATAGGTAGAACAATTTGGTTCTTGGTGATGGTAATCTACTAAATTATATAAAAGGTGGAAAGATTGAATGGGGAAAACAAAAAAAGAAGATTTAGGGTTATTTAAAATAACTGATAGAAATCGATTAAGTCCTGATAGTGCGGTAGGTCCAGTTCTTTTTAAATGTACACAACTTGAAGATGAGAATAAACTAACAGCGGGCATCATCGCGATGCCATTAAACGACCAAAGTGTCTTCAATATTAAATACATAAGCAACGAACCAGCTTTAGGAAAGGATGAAGTATACTATTGTGTAAAAGGAAATACAACTAAACTTAAAATGCTAAGAGTAACGAACGAGGTGACGGTATGAAATTGAAAAAGAAAGCTAAGGTGATGATTGTTATGACGATAGTTGCGAGTTTATTTAGTGGATGTAGTTTTTGGGAAACGAAAATAGAGTATGAACCATTTGTAAAGGCTTTGGATGAAGGGGATATGAAGACGGTTATGTCTGCGAGTGATGATGGGTATGCGCATGTGACACAAAGAGGTATATACAGTAGGTACGAAGAAAAAGAAGATGGGGAGCACAAGAAAACAATTTATCAAACTACGGAAGGTGTATATAATACGAAAGATAAAAGTTTATATGGAGAGACAACACAAGAAATCACCACTGACATAAAAAATGAGAAAAACATTGGTGATAATACAAATTATAAAGAGGAAGTTGTTTATAATACAAATATTAAGTATGAAAATGGACAGGTACAAAGGCCAGATTCTACTCTTGATGTTTCATACGTGAATTTAATTGTAGATCGTCTAAAAGGAATAGGGAAACTAAAGATGAAGCCAGGTGATGATATAAAAAAATTTGATCAGCCGAGTACAGTTGGGTATAGCTTAACTGAATCAGAATTTCAAACTATTATAAATGATAAGCTGAAAATACAATATGATGAATATGGTGGGGCGTCAATTGTGCTTCATCTTGACTCCGCAAATGGTCCAATGCAGATATTGGAAGTAAGCGTTGTTATGAATTATAAGAAGAATGAAGGAGGAAAGTTAGTACAATATATATTGCAGATGCACACATACTTTAATAGTAAAAAAGATAATAATCAAGAGGCAAAAAAAGAATATGTAGATTATAAAGCACAGTACAAAAAATAATAAATAATTAAGAAAGGAGCTAATCTGGTATGAAGAATAATGTCGGACAGGAACAAGATAAAAACTTAAAGGCAGCCTCTGATTGGGGGGAATTGGAGCTGGCTGGTAAGGATATCTATGATTTTAAAGCGGGGAGATATCCGTATAGTAAAACAATCGAAGAAAATAAAGATAGATTACAAGCAAATTTTAATGCAGAGCTTATAGATCTGAAGTAGATGAAAATACAGGATTTGCATCATAAAAAAGAACGCCTTGTCCCAGTCTTTTACGCTTATTACCAGAGCAGATAACAAGTCTAGGAACTGGGTGCATGGCAAAGTGTTCTACTCTCGATATAAGAAAAAAGTAGCTGTACCTGTTTTGTTTTCCTCAAAAGATCGAATAGGTCGTCTTAGGGACACTACAGAACTTCTATATCGTTGTATCCTCTTTGTTGAACGAGAGGAACTGTTTTTGCCCTAGCAGAAACAGGAGAATCCCCTATCTCAAGTTCGTGTAGAGGTAGGGGGGAGTTCAATGAAATAGTTGGGGAAATTGCTTTATTATTCCTTCAGTAAGTGCATCCGCCATTTCTAAAGCTTCCTTCTCAATTTTGTCATACAATTGAACACCTGCTTGATAATCTTTACTTAGAATGGCTACTGCTTCAGATTTAGTCAATGCTAGGTGTTCATAAAACATTTTCCTAAATTCTTCTTTGGGTATATACGGATTTATACTACTTAAAAATTCAACAATGTCGTCTGCATTAGCGTACCATTTTTTCTCTGCAATTGATGCGGCGTTTTGATTACCAGCTTTTGCTGCTTTGACAAGATCGGCAGCAATCACTAAGTGATCTTTTATCAAATTACTGTATTTTTTTGCTGCATTGTCACCGTAGAAAGGTTTAAGAGAATTCCCCATATCTGGAGCGTTTTGAAGGAGACGTGTAATCGCAAAGTTAACATCAGGTAAATTAAAAATAATGCTAATGATAGCCATTCTTGTCCAAGCAACATGTTGTTCCCATAGTGAACGCATATAACTTTTTAAATCAACTTCATTTTTACTGACACGGTAATTCCGTACGGGTGAAAATGTAGCTGTTGAATTCCAATCTAAATAAGGGGTATCGTGTGTGAAATAATAGGATTGCCAATAAGGGTACATAATGAATACACTCCTTTTTTGAACACATATATATCACGGTATGAGAACATCTATTACTATGTGCTCATGTCCAAAGTATTTTTTTATACGTTTAGGGGAATTGTTAAGTTTTATATTCAAATTTTGAATATAAAATGAGGTTTGACTCAGATGAAAATCATCAATTGAGAGTCAGCACTTTTTTGTTTTAACCAATATTTTCTTAAAAAAGACTTCCGAAAGAACGTAAGTTCGTATATAATAAGAACGAACGTTCTATCATTAGGGACGATTATCTTGTATGATTATTCTCTTTTACCTAATCGAATTATTTTGTGTGTAAATCTTCGTAGCTTTTATGCAAGTGTATCATGTATCAAAATGGGTCTGGCCCCTTTGCGTACGAAGCTAGCGGTAGTAGGGGACGTAAATCGTAATGGTTCAATTGTTCTGGCAGCGACGCCACTACTTAAGAAATTTCTCTTTTTGATAATGTAATACAGCGCGAAAAAGAAATGAAACTAACAAAAGTGATGGATGAAATACGCACTCGTTTCGGTAAAAATAGTATTTTGCGTGGCGTATCTTATACAAGTATCGCGACAGCAAGATATAGAAACAATTTATTAGGGGGACATAAATCATGAATAACGCAAACATGTCAAAAGAAAGAGGGATGGTAAAGTGGACACCATTTGCATCTATGCCGGAACAATTTGCTGGTATACGAAAGATTATTGAAGAAAAAACGAAAGTACCACGACCAATACTGACTCAAGATACGAAAGAAATGAACGAGAATAAGTTATTATTCTCGTTGTTATCCGAAGAGGAAATATTAATTACATATTATGAAGACGGTTATGTCCTTACTAGTTATATGACGGTTATTGATATCGATCCTAAAAGAAAGAATGTAATATGTACGGATGCATTTTATCACGAGAGCACTTTTAATTTTATCGATATAATTGCTGTTGAATAGAATGGAATAACAGGATAAATTTCATTATGTAGTCCAATTGGTAAGAGCTAATAATCAGTGGGGATCCCACTGATTAAAGTTTCACTTTATTAATAAATATCCAAATTTACTGATACATCGTCCACGTTCCAATGTCCTTAAAACCTAAGCGCTTATAAATCCGCCCAGCAGCTGGGTTATTATAAAATAAGCAAAGCGTTCTTCCTTCTTGAGTAAAATCCCAAATCATTTTTTGTAATATGAGTGAAGCGTATCCTCTGCCGCGATGGCTTGGATGAGTACATACTCCAACAACCATTGCAGATAAGGAATTTTCAGCTGATGTGGAAGCGGAAGCGATGATTTCTCCATTTTCTTCAATGTAGTAAGTGCGTCCTGTATTTGTTTCGAGTGATTGCCGCAAAATCTTTTCTGATTGTCCTGTTTGAGGGAATTCTTCAATGTTGCTTCGGAGCTTCATAATTCGCTCAACATCATCTATGGTTGCTAGTTTGATTGCAGTATGAAGCATTGTTTTAGGTAGTGCAGTATCATCTTTACATTCACAAAAGTACATTTTATTTTTTGTGCCAAGTTGTATGTCTTGTATGTCTTCAAATTTTTCTACAATGTCTGATTTACCGGAGATTTTTAATGGCTGATAAGTAGCAAGAATTGCCTCATAGTCAGCAGCAGAAAAATCATCTTTTCCATATGATATAAATGAATCATGAAAGCGTAGTAATACGGATTGTAATGCTCCGTTTTCTGTGGAAATGCCCCATAATTCTTGAAAGTCTGCATCGTATCCAAATGCTTCAATATCGCCAATGATAAATAGGTTAAGCGCTGCTTCTTCTTTTAGAAATGTAAGCACTTGTTCATGATCACTCTTTGTTAGTTTCCGTATCATTATAATCCCCTCTTTAGTTTGTTTTTTCTAAATATTATTACTTATCATTTTTGAAATCAATATAAAATTTTATGTTTAGTTCATAAGGTTTCGGAAAAACTAGGAAAGATATGACAAAGGAGGTTATGAACGGTGGATCATCCAATTCAAGGATTAATGAAAGCAGCAATGGAAAATTTAAAGGAAATGGTCGATGTTAATACGATTGTTGGAGAGCCTGTTCAGACGGCTGACGGCGGTGTAGTGTTAACTGTTTCCAAAGTAGCGTTTGGATTTGGAGCAGGTGGATCGGATTTTCAAACAAATGATGGTCAAAGAGCACAAGGTAATCCGGCATTTGGCGGAGGGAGCGCAGGTGGTGTTTCCATTACTCCAGTAGCTTTTCTTGTAGTGAATAAAGATGGAGTAAATATTCTTCACTTACAAAATGCCACACACCTAGCTGAAAAAATGATTGAGTTAGCGCCACAAACAATTGATAAGATTCAATCCATTTTTCAAAAAAACGAAAAGCATACTGAAAATCATCATCCGCAAAATCCAGACGAAATCGCGTAAAAAAGCCTGTTTTTCAACAGGCTTTTTTTCTTGTAATCAGTATGTAATAAAACTCATGAAATTGTAAATAGTTTTTGAAGTTTTTTCTATGTTTCTAAAATTTTTCATGTTAAAATATGCTATAGAATTGAAACATATAAAACGAAGGTGGCTAGGTGCTTTGTCTGGAGGATCTGACCAAGTAAAGAATATGATATATATTAATGGTAATCGTCGGGGTCATTGTTTTATTACATCTGGAATTACATTTGAAGAGTTTGCAAGTAATATCCCATCACCGCTTCATCAAGTGTTGCTTTTGAAACATAATTTTGAGTGGACTGATTTTCACTATCATACTTTATTTGAATATGTTGAAGAAGAAAACATACATAAATTAATTAAAGCAGAGATTGATGAATTTGATGAGTTCTGTTGGGTGGATTTTGATGACGCAAGCGATTTAGATGAATTGGAGCCAAAGGAAATTGCAGAATTGTTATATTTGGCTCACAAAAAAGAACCACTTGGGAGAGCGTTTTTCCCACTTTTGAAAAATAGATTTGTCTATTTTTCACATGATGACGGTTGGTACAACAAAGTGTATTACCGTAGAATCGCTGATTTTGTAGGAATGCTTAGCAAAGTAATTCCGTACAAACTCGGTTCATTTGGAAAAAAACGATTCTCTTTCTTTCAAAAATCAAAAATATTCCCAGCAATTTCAAAAGAAGTTATTCTTGGGCTTGTTCCATTAATGGAAGACGGGCTGTATATTGATTTAGCGGGGAAAATTGAGTCAAGAAGAGGTTTAGAGATTCCTGTATATGTAGTTGGTTCGTATGAAAGCACGGATGAAGTACTAGATAACATAGAGGAATTAAAAGAAGGTGCAACCGAAACTGGCTGGCTTATTTTTGATAAGAAAGAACAAGAGTGGCAATGGGTTGTGGACTAAGAGAACTTGACGAATTAGGTCAAGTTTTCTTGTTTTTTGAAAGGAGAAAAAATGAAGAAATATTATACAGCAGTAGGTATTGTCAGCATTATCCTTGTTGCAGTACTACTTTTAACTTGTCCGAAAGAGTCTGATTTCAGGTCTTACTTAGAGGATAAGTATGCAATGATTTGTAATCAAGATAGCTTTGAATGTACACAAAATGTAGGTAAGAAAGAACAAAAAATGAAGTTTGTAAGTACGAATACACGAAACGGTGTATTTTTTATAACAGTGAAACAAACTTTTGAAATGGAAAATGGTAAACAGAAAGAGTATAGTGGACTGGGTATATTTGGTACATTTCTTTTTGTTACGGAAAAGACTTTCTAATTATAGAAGGTCTTTTTTTTATGCATATGTTCATATAGATGAAGTAAGACAAGCATAGGAGGGATGAGAATGAAAAAAATATGTGTAGTTTGTGGTGGAGAAGAATTTTTTTCATCTACATTATATGCACGTACGAAACAAGACTGGGCATATGCCCCTAACATGTATCGTTTTGAAAAGGTATTTATTGAACAGCGGGATGAAGAGAATTATCCAGTGTTTCAAGAAATTACAGCAAAACATTGTTGTGGATGCGGACATATTATGCTGTATCATGAGTGAACACACCAAGTAATACTTGGTGTGTTTTTATAATGCTGATAAAGCAAGTGGATACAATAACGTAAATAAAACAGAAAAGCTACCAAATCCAATGGCTGTATATCCGAGTGTTTTTGCTCCAAAATTAACAGCCAATAAGCCAATTAAAATGGAAAGGGAACCAAGGGTAACTGGATAAAAGGCGATCGAGAATAAAGAAAGAAATAGTGCTACATAACCGATAAGTGTACCAGCGTTTGTACCTTCTATTTCATGTGCAATTTCTTTACGTTTATGTCTAATCGGAAGATGCCCTGGCGAGATTTCAGCTGCATATTCTTCGTTTTTTTCACCACTCTTAAAATGATGTGTTCGCTTCTTCGGCATGTACATCCCTCTCTTTCAATTGGGTGTATCTTTATTATTTTTCATAAAGAAGAGAATATGAGTATGAGTTATATCCAAGTTAAGCAAAATTTGGAGAATGTATGAGTCTGTTGCTATCTTATCCAACTCTCCATGAGAATAAACAGGAATATAGGAAAATGATGTAGAATGGAATGAATGAAAACAAGTGAAAGTAGGGGGAAACATGACAAAGTTTAATTGGCATAAATCAGCAGAAAAAAAGTGGGACAACAATGCGGAATCTTGGAATCAAAATAGTCAAGAAATGTGGGATCATGGGAGTCGGAGTACAATCATTCCGTTTTTTGAAAAGTATGTAGAAAATGGTGTGGCAGTTTTAGATGTCGGATGTGGTGATGGATATGGTACATATAAATTAAGTCTCGCAGGATATAAGGCGTGTGGTATAGATTTATCCGAACAAATGATTCAAAAGGGAAAGGAACGCGGAGAAGGGCATAATTTGTCATTTGTAAAGGGAGATCTTTCTTCATTGCCCTTTGAAAATGAGCAATTTCCAGCCATATTAGCAGTGAACTCGTTAGAATGGACAGAGCAGCCGCTACAGGCGTTACATGAGATAAAGCGTGTTTTGAGGTCTGATGGATATGCGTGTATTGCTATTTTAGGACCAACAGCAAAACCGCGTGAAAATAGTTATCCTCGTTTATATGGAAAAGATGTCGTTTGTAATACGATGATGCCTTGGGAATTTGAAAAGCTTGCAGAGGAGCAAGGGTTTCAAGTAGTGGATGGTATAGGCGTATATAAACGAGGGATAAATGAAAAAATGCTTGGACAATTATCGGTAGAATTGCAACAAGCATTAACATTTTTGTGGGTATTTATGTTGAAAAAATAATGCCTGAAGAAATGCGCGAAATTTAGGAGGGAAATAAGTGCAGAAAATACAAAAAACTGATACAATATCAACAGAACCAATTAAAGGGGGACTAGGGTATATGACAACTACTACAACAGTTAAATCCGATATTGAAATTGCACAAGAAGCAAGTATGAAGAAAATTCAAGAGATTGCAGCGGAGTTAAACATTTTAGAAGAAGAACTAGAGCCTTATGGTCATTATAAAGGGAAGTTATCTCTTGATATTTTTAAGCGCTTACAAACCGAAAAGGACGGAAAAGTTGTTTTAGTAACAGCGATTAACCCGACTCCAGCAGGAGAAGGTAAATCAACAGTAACAGTTGGTTTAGGTCAAGCTTTTAATAAAATTGGTAAAAAAGCAGTAATTGCACTTCGTGAGCCATCACTTGGACCAACAATGGGACTAAAGGGCGGTGCAGCAGGTGGAGGTTATTCACAAGTTGTACCAATGGAAGATATCAATCTTCACTTTACTGGTGATATTCATGCCATTACAACTGCAAATAACGCATTAGCAGCGTTTATCGATAACCATATTCAACAAGGAAATACACTTAAGATTGATACGCGAAAAATCGTATGGAAGCGTTGTGTCGATTTAAATGACCGTGCACTGCGTAATGTGGTAATTGGTCTTGGTGGGCCAGTTCAAGGTGTACCGCGTGAAGACGGTTTTGATATTACAGTAGCATCTGAAATTATGGCTGTATTCTGCCTTGCGACAGATATTCAAGATTTAAAAGCACGTTTATCTCGCATTGTCGTTGCTTATAATATGGACAACGAACCTGTAACAGTTAAAGATTTAGGCGTAGAAGGAGCGTTAACACTTTTATTAAAAGATGCGTTAAAACCAAACTTAGTACAAACATTAGAAAATACACCAGCAATCATTCATGGTGGACCATTCGCTAATATCGCTCACGGTTGTAACAGTGTTATCGCTACAACAATGGCAGCAAAATTAGGTGATTATGTAATCACGGAAGCTGGTTTCGGTGCGGACTTAGGTGCTGAAAAATTCTTAGATATTAAAGCGCGTGCAGCTGGTATTAAACCAGAAGCAGTCGTTATCGTTGCGACAATTCGTGCGCTTAAAATGCACGGCGGTGTGGCGAGAGATCAGCTGAAAGAAGAAAATGTAGATGCGCTAGCAAAAGGAATGGAAAACTTACAAAAACATGTTGAAACAATTCAAGCGTTCGGTGTTCCATTCGTAATCGCAATTAATAAATTCATTACAGATACAGATGCAGAAGTTGCATACTTACAAGAATGGTGCAACGAGCGTGGCTACGAAGTATCCTTAACAGAAGTTTGGGAAAAAGGTGGCCAAGGTGGTGTAGACCTTGCTGAGAAAGTATTAAAAGTAATTGAAAAAGGTGACAACAAATACGCACCACTTTATGATTTAGAATTACCATTAGAAGAAAAAATTCGTACAATTGCTCAAAAAGTATACGGCGCAAAAGATATTGAATTTGCTCCGAAAGCACGTAAGCAATTGGCTCAATTTACAGGGGAAGGTTGGAGTAACCTACCAGTATGTATGGCGAAAACACAATACTCTCTTTCTGACGATGCAACAAAATTAGGTCGACCATCTGACTTTATTGTTACAATTCGTGAACTGAAACCGTCTATCGGTGCAGGATTTATTGTAGCGTTAACTGGAACAATGTTAACAATGCCAGGTCTTCCAAAACAACCAGCTGCTCTTCAAATGGACGTAAATGAAGATGGAAAAGCAGTAGGTTTATTCTAAAAGGTTGTAATTCATCCCGTTTATCTGTAAACTATATATACATCAAGTGGCGCCTTTCCATCGAAAGGCGCCTGTTTTTTGGAGGGAATTATGTTTGATCCAACTGCTTTTGACAACTTAAAAGTGATCGTTGAAGGAGCTGTCTATGATTTTGATTTACATGGCGATATTCTTGTAACGGATCGAAAAGATATGATGGACCTTGCATCGCTAAGCCGTATATATCATATTTCATTTCAATTAAATGAACAGTTTGAACAGCTAGTAGAAGCGACATTCTCACTGTCTGTAGATGCGAAGAATCTATCAGGTGAGATATTAGAGGTACCACAGTTTATACCAGGCTGTGAAATGAAATTACGCTTCGCGTTCCCGTTACAGCAACCAGAAGCAGAGTGTCAAGAAATCGAAAACTTGTTACAATCTATCTGGGGAAAAGAGCGAATGATTACGCAACAAATTTCATACGAATATAATAAGCAAGCGATTTCATATCATAATAAGGTAGAAGTTCTATTTCAAAAAGCGATTACAGAAGACCATGTTGATGATTTAATAGCTGTTATTTCTCACATGATAGAAACAGTGCGAGCAATACAACATTTTCTTCAAAAATAGAGATAAAGGAGAAAAACAAATGATAAAAGACATGCAACCATTTTTGCAACAAGCTTGGGAGAAGGCTGGTTTTAAAGAATTTACTGAAATTCAAAAACAAGCAATTCCAATGATTTTAGAAGGACAAGACGTTATAGCTGAATCTCCAACTGGAACAGGAAAAACATTAGCGTACTTATTACCACTTTTACATAAAATTAATCCTGAAGTGAAACAACCACAGGTTGTCATTTTAGCTCCAACACGTGAACTTGTTATGCAAATTCATGAAGAAGTTCAAAAGTTTACAGCAGGAACTGATATTTCAGGTGCATCTTTAATTGGTGGTGCGGATATTAAGCGCCAAGTGGAAAGATTGAAGAAACATCCGAAGGTAATTGTTGGTTCACCAGGACGTATTTTAGAATTAATTCGCATGAAAAAATTAAAAATGCACGAGGTGAAAACAATTGTATTTGATGAATTTGATCAAATTGTAAAACAAAAGATGATGGAAGCTGTGTTTGATGTAATTAAATCCACAATGCGTGATCGTCAACTAGTATTCTTCTCTGCAACAATGACAAAAGACGCAGAAGAAGTAGCACGCGATTTTGCGGTTGAACCAGAATTAGTTCGCATTAAACGTGCGGAAACAAAAAGTTTAGTTGAGCATACGTATATCGTTTGTGAGCGTCGTGAAAAAAATGATTACATTAGAAGAGTTATGCATACTGGCAATGTAAAAGCAGTAGCCTTTTTAAATGATCCATATCGTTTAGACGAGATTGCTGAAAAATTAAAGTATCGCAAAATGAAAGCAGCCGCACTTCATGCAGAAGCAAGCAAACAAGAACGTGAAGCAACGATGCGCGCATTCCGTCAAGGAAAAATAGAGATTCTACTTGCGACTGATATTGCAGCGCGTGGGTTAGATATTGATGATTTAACGCACGTGATTCACTTAGAATTACCTGATACATTAGACCAATATATTCACCGTTCAGGCCGTACAGGACGTATGGGGAAAGAGGGGACAGTTGTTTCCCTTGTTACTCCGCAAGAAGAGCGTAAACTACTTCAATTTGCGAAAAAGTTAGGCATTCAGTTCAAGAAACAAGAAATGTTTAAAGGTACTTTTGTAGAATCAAAACCGAAAGCACCAAAGAAAAAGAAATCTGCATTTACTGGGAAGAAGAAGCCTAGATAAATAATGAAAAGACAGACGTAACTATGGATAGAACATAGTTACGTCTTTTTATTTTTTCAGAAGGAACAGCATAGAGAATGTCGAATGTTACTGTTAAATGGACTATATTGAAATAGCGATGCAATATAGTGGAATTACTAAGTAAATAAAATAGTAGAAGAAATGATAAAAAGCCCTCATATTAAAGAAATGAAGGCTTTAAAATTATTAAAAAATATTTGTAGTAGATTTATTGTTAGAGAGCTGTTCTAGATAGAATACTCCTTTCTCAATAGCAGTCTCTACATAACCGACGATTTGATCAAATGTGAATACTTGTAAGTTTGTATGCAAATCTTGCTTGGGATACAGCATATCATCAAAAATAAGCTTTTTAAAAGCTAGCACATTTTCTTCTGAAACTTCTTCAATATTTGCTATGGTTGCTTTTTGATTAAGGAAAGGAAATAATTGCTGATCTTTATCGTAGAGATGTAACAATTTTCCGTTTAATAATTTGAAATCATTATGGTACATAGATAAAATTGTTTGATCGTGCTCGATTCTATTTTTGAGCCAAGGAAGAAAAAAACCGTTGAGCCAATTATCATCAGCAATAAGGTGTGTATAATACCCTAAAATGAAAGAGGAATCCATGTGCTTTTTATATTTTTGAAGAAATGTACCGTAATCAATTCTTCTGGTATAGTTTTTTGTTGTACCAGCATAAAAATGTGATACGTTTTTTTCCTCTTTTGAATGAACTGCATCAGGAGCTACTCCCCCAAGCAAGAAAGATGTTTTATCAGGGATGGATAATTTCTCTGCAATACCATTTGCGATAATCAAATGCATAATTCGTGACCCCATGAATGACACCTCTATTTAACAGTCAGAATGATCTTTCCTGTACTCTGTCTACTTTCGACCCATTCATGTGCTTTCCCTGCATCTCGAAGTGTAAAGCATTTACCAATTGCAATTTGTAGGCTTCCATCACGTAAATACTGAAAAACTTGGTTAGCGGTATGACAAAGTAAGTGAGGACGTTTCTTACGAGTTGTTCCAAAGCTAAAGCCAAGAATAGAACGACAGCTTGCATGTAAATCCTTTGTCCGAAATGTGCCAATTTCCCCGCTAGCATTACCAAAATGGACAAGGCGACCATAGTAAGCCAAACACTCCAAGCTTTTTTCTGATACTGCCCCGGAAATGGAATCCAAAATAACATCGGCACCTTTACCACCCGTAAGTTCATTTGCCTTTTTACTAAAATCCTCATCTTGATAACAAATAACATGATCAGCCCCAGCTTCTAAAGCAACTTTCTTTTTCGCTTTATTTCCGACTGTTCCAATAATTTTTCCAGCCCCTAGTATTTTTGCTAATTGAATCAATGTTGTTCCGATACCACCAGCCGCAGCATGAATAAGAACGGTTTCACCTTGCTGTAATCTTGCTATATTCGCAAGCAGGTTGTAGCTCGTAAAAGATACAACAGGACAAGCAGCGGCGGTTGTGAAGTCAACTTCATCAGGTAATACAAACGTAAGGTTTTCATTGGCGACAACATATTCAGCATACGATCCATTAAGAGGAAAGGCGATTACACGCTGTCCTATGCGGATGTTTTTTACATCTGATCCTACTTGTTCTACAATACCTGTGGCGTCTATTCCAGGAATAAATGGGAGTTTTCCATTTCCCTTTTTACCATAGCGAGATTTAATATCGGCAAAATTGACACTTGTCGCGATAACGCGTATTAACACTTGTTTCTCATTAAAAGTTGGCATATCGACTTCTGTATACTTCATTGTTTCTGGACCACCGAATGCAGTTACAACAATAGCTTTCATTTGTATATCCTCCTAAAAATACCTTCTACATATTATTTTAAATACCAATCATAAAATGGGAAATTATATAATTGTTATAAGAGGCCATAAGCTACCGTTATAAAGTAATAAGTTTTAAATCATTATATTAATTTATATCGAAAATAATTTTTAAAAAACGAACGAAATGTTTTTTACTTGCCAATATATAGTGTAAGACAAAGGAGGGAAGAGGCATGGATCAGGAAACAGACTATCACAATCTCATCGAGCGGACTTTATCAGGAAGTCAAGAGGCATACAGTGAACTGTATGATAAAACAATCCAAGATATCTATAGGACAGCACATTTCTTGATAGAGGAGAAAGTGGATGTAGACGATGTCGTTCAGGAAATATATATACAGCTTTATCAATCCCTTAGCAAGTATGATAGAGAACGACCTTTTCGGCCATGGTTAATGGGACTTGCGGTAAGGTAAATTCACTCATATAGGAGAAATAGGTGGATGCGTCTACGTATTGTAAAGAAAGCAGAAGAACAGAAGAAACCAATTGAATTTGACTTTTCTAGTGATGTTGTGAATAAAGTTTCACTTTATGCGGGACTATGTTGATTTTCTTGTCGTATGAAACTATCTAATAATGAGTAACCAGCTATTATATTTATTATTACGGGAAATGTTGTATTTAAAAGAGTTAGGGTAGCTAAGTAAGCTAAGTAAGGGAAAAATTGTCCGATAGGTGAGAATAATAGAATAGGTGAAAAGCCAATCAATGTTGAAGGTAACGCAATGCCTATAAATTTATCTAGTTGAAATTTCCATATATGTTGGTTCTTTTTGTTACTGATAAGTTGAAAGAAACGTAATACACCACCGATGAAAAAGGGGAAAAACATAAAGAAAAATATTCGATGGTACATATGGAAGGATAGCTCAGCTTGTTTATCTAAATGAAATTGAATTTTCCCTCCATAAAATAGCAATATAACAATGAATAAAGTGAAGCATAAGTATTGAGTAACTTTTTTCATTGTGTCACTCCTTTTGTATGCATAGTATTAAAAAAGCATATTCAAAAAAGAGGATATATGTTTGAAACAGAGCGTCATATCCTCGGATGTTTTTTCATTTAGTTAGTAGTTGTTTTGGCCTTTTCTTGCTTTGTAAGATAATCAATAATTCCCATCGCACTGATTTCCATATCTAGTTTTATCACATCGTAAACAGAATGAGTTGCTGGTACATCTTGCTGTGAAAGATGAGAAGAGACTTTTTCAAGTAATAAAGTATACAATTCATGGCTTGCTGCTTCAAAATCCTGTTTTTTTTCAAATACTTGTTTTCCTGCTTCAACAAAGATAGGGAGCCAGTCTTCAAGCTGTTTATACACTTCAGAAACATGGGAAGATGCACCGTAATGCCCGAAATAGATGAGGTCAACTTTCATATTTCGAATGCGGTCTTTTGCTGCCATCATCGCGTCGGGTTGAAACTGTGATGGAGATGTGGTTGGTAAATATAGTTCAACGCCAAGTTCAGTTAGTTCTCGATAATAAATACCAATCGTGTCACCTGTGAAAATGCCATTTGTTAAAGAATCATGGATACTAATATGGTGCTTGGCGTGCCCTGGTGTATCGTAAAATGAAAGCGTCCGATTTTCTGAAATTTGTAGTATGTCACCATCTTGTACAATATGGACACGTTTTTCTGGAATAGGAAGGATTGGATTAAAGAGTTCATCAAAAGCATTGCCATAGACAGCTTTGGCACCTTGGATTAATTTTGTAGGATCAATCATATGGCGTGCGCCACGTGAATGGACAAATAAAGTAGCATTTGGGCACTTTTCCATCATTAAACCAGCTCCGCCAGCATGATCAAGATGAACATGGGTAACGATAATGTTTTTAACATCTGCTAAGTCAATGCGTAATTGTTGTAAGCCATTTAGAATGTGTGGAAGAGAAGGGGCTGCACACGTTTCGATTAAAGTAATATCATCACCGAGTAATACGTATGTACCTGTACGCTCGTTATGTTGTAAATCGTAATCATCAATGAGATATAACTGAGAGGATAACTGTTCAACTTTTTTCATATGAGTCACTCCTTATAGTCTTATGTTCTTTTATTATAAAATAAAAGGCAGAAAACGAAAAATCGTTTTCTGCCTTTATGTAATGTTATTATTTTGTTTGTTCTTTACTAATTGACATAATAAAGAATCCGACAAGACCACCAACTAGTGGAAGAGAAATCATTCCTGCAAGTGTAAAGTACTTGCTTAAAAATAGTCCATTTACATCCATAAACCAACCAGCAACAAATAGTAACATCATGTATAATACGAAGTAAAACTCGCGATTTGAAATCATTTCACGTTGTGCAGTTTTCATTATCAACACCATCCTTTATTCATTATAATGGAATTGAAAATGTCACAATTTAGAAGGTAAACTGTCACATTTTGTTCACAACTTAATTGTAAAACTTTCCAAGCTATTTGTCTAGTAGTTTGTGTCGAATTTTTGAACAAAAATAAAGCGCTCTCATTAGACGGAGAAGTTAAATACATATATGATGAGAATAAGTATGAAATAATAGAGAGGGGCAGATATATATGACAGTTTATGATTTTTCTGCAAAAACAATTACAGGGGAAGAAAAATCGTTACGAGAGTATGAAGGTAAAGTTCTTCTCATTGTAAATGTTGCAAGTAAATGTGGATTTACACCGCAATATAAAGGATTACAAGCCATTTATGAAAAGTATAAAGAGCAAGGATTCGAAATCTTAGGTTTCCCATGTAACCAATTTGGAGGACAAGAACCAGGTACAGAAGAGGAGATTACAAGTTTTTGTGAATTAAATTACGGTGTATCCTTTCCGATGTTCACTAAAGTTGATGTAAAAGGTGATAACGTGCATCCACTATATACATATATGACGGATCAGGAACCGGGCATACTTGGTATGAAGGCAGTAAAGTGGAATTTTACGAAGTTTTTAATAGGGCGTGATGGGAAAGTGATTGATCGATTTGCGCCTCAGAAGAAGCCGGAAGAATTGGAGAAGGAGATTGAAAAGATATTATAAACTACTATTTTCTATAAAGAGTGGGAAGGAGTTTGTTCGAAAATAGCATGTTTTGTTTTTTCACCTTCCTAGAAAAAGTATTTGAAATAAAGAAAAACGTTGGGTGACAGATATAAATGACTCTGTCACCCAACGTTTTTAAATATGAAAAAAAGCTTACTTTTTTGATTTTACATAACCAGCTGCCTTGGCATCAACTTCTGAACAGAACCACACGATATTATCTTTTGTAGAATCATAATATTGACCTCCAGGAACATGATATTTTTTAGAATTAGCATTTCCTTTAATTTGACCTTTACAAGAAGTGTTTGTTTCTTTATCATCACTAGGATCGTTTTGGAAAGGTTGACCATTAGATCCACCATGATTGCTAGTAGCTGAGGACGCTACAGTACTTTTCTTTTGTGAAGCTTGTTCCTCAGCTTGACGCTTTTGCTCTTCTTGTTGCTTTTGCGCCTGTTCTTCAGCTTGACGCTTTTGCTCTTCTTGTTGTTTTAGAGCTTGTTCTTCAGCTTGACGCTTTTGCTCTTCTTGTTGTTTTAGAGCTTGTTCTTCAGCTTGACGCTTTTGTTTTTCCTGTTGTTTTAGAGCTTGTTCTTCAGCTTGCTGTTTTTGTTCTTCTTTTTCTTGTTGGTTACGAGCCTTTTCATCAGCTTCTTTCTTTTCAAGTTCTTTTTTCTTTTCTGCACCTTTTTTATCTGCTTTTTCAGATGCAATTTTTTTATCATTTGCTGTTATTTTTTGAGCAGAAGGAGTTGCGATACTAGTTAATACCCCAAAAGCTATAAATAAGACAGCTGTAATTAAAAATTGTTTTTTCGCCATACCAGTTTTCTTAATGATAGATAGGATGGCTAAGACAAGGAAGAAAATAAATAGGATTAAACATACATTAGCGAAAAAGTTAATAATAGGGTGCTTCGTTTCCGCGGTGCTTGTTGCTGATATTAAAAATGAAATAATAAAACAAATAACCGTAGGTCTACCATATCTCATTGCTTTACCATTTTTCTTAAAGAATGAAATGATACATAAGATGAGTAAAATAAGAGCTATTAAAAATAAAAATGTGCCAATATTACTCCAAAGTGCCATGTTGATACCTCCGTTTGTAAGATTTTCTCTATTGATTAGATAGGAATATACTAGAAATTACATGGTTTCTAACCGAAATAAGAAAATTATATTTCTTTTTATTACATTTTTACAATGAATAATTCATAGATTATGAATGACTCGTCTGAAAAAGATGGTTGGTTAAATCTTGGGGGGGAATCAGTGGATTAAATACAATCCTTCTCACATCAAGTTTAAGAAGAAAGAGCCAGTTAATCCGATTGCAGGAAAACGTGTTGTGTCCAAAGTGGGCAACCTACGATTCTATGATTCTCCTTCTTGGCAGGATAAAGATGTTGCCGGAACTGTGGATGCAGGATTAGGATTTACAATCGATGCAAAAGTAACTGTCAATGGATCACCACAATACAAAATTCACAATAGCAAAGGCAAAGCATACTATGTTACTGCAAATGAAGCCTTTGTATATGTGAAGTATGAATTGTAAAAGAGCATTTTCTAATTAGAAAATGCTCTTTTTTATCTCCCATCATTTATTGTATATGCTAATGGGAGGTTATTATAAGGGGTCTCTCTTTTCATAAAACTACGTTATCGAACTGTAATCATTCAGATGAAACGAAAGTAATTACAATACTCCTATAAAAATCCCTTCAATTTATTAACATCACTAGTAAACTCTGCAATCTTATCTTTTAACTCTATTCTATGAACTTCCATCTTTTTGTTGTCAAGTAATTCATTTAAACGAGTTTTTATAAAATCAATATTTTTATTTTTTTCAATAAGTAACAATGCAAAGCTAACGTAGATACAGCATTCTTCCGTTTCAGTATATTCTTCTGAATGTTCATAATCATTTAGTAACGCATAAAAAGTATCCTTTATTTCATATTCTGCTCTAATATGAAGGCTACTATATGTATCAATAACATCTTCTTTAATCTCATCATACCTTAAATTCATTCTGTCTCCTCCAAATTTCAATTTTTTGTGTGTATATTAAGGTGAATATTAGGATATCTCTTCCTAAATTCTAAAATAATATTACTACAACTTTGACAAGCAGGTAGTTCTGTATATAAATCAATTTTTCCAGAAATATTTGGATTCTTAATTTGAGAAGCTATATCTTCTAGAATTTTTGCTTCTGTATCATGAAATTTATCAAATTTAGTCGCATCTGGTTTAGAAGCAGATGGCTCATAGCTTTTGAAAATACGTTCTGATTCCGGTTTCAACATTGAAAACTCTTCAACATCTGCACCTTTATCAAATTTTGAATTAATTTTACTATGGGCATTAAACTTATCTTTTAATCCAGGTATTTTTACATCTGCTGTAGCCATATTACCACGCTTTTTAAGAGTATTATTTGGCATACTATTACGTATGTTATCAATTCTATTTTGAAAACTTTTAACTTTATTAGTTTCACTAACACGCTCACCAGAAGACGGAGAAGACTCGAATTTTTGAAGAGTATCCTTAGCATTTTGAATGGATTTATGTAAAACATATCCACCACGTGTAATTTTTTCCTTTTCAAGCGATTTTTGTAATTGGAGATTTGTGAGTGCTATCTTCAATAATTACTTGAGATGGAGAGGGGAAAGGCACTTTTGTATTAGAAGAACATGTAAAAGAAGAAGAGAAGGGGGAGGTATAATATTTCTCATGGCATCTAACGTAAAAACAGAGGTAGGATAGACTCTCTTGCTTATATAATATAACACTTTAAAAATCAGTTCACTTATAAAAAAGGTGATGTAGGAGAAGGAGATGAGAAACAATGTTGATTATTCTTCATCTGTAACTTTTTCTTCTAAAGTCCTACGTTTCTAAGATTCTCCATCTTGGCAGGATAAAGATGTTGCTGGTATTTTGTATGCAGGATTAGGGTTTACAATCGATGTAAAGGTAAAGGTTAATGAATCACCACAGTACAAAGTACACAATTCGAAATGGATTACGTACTATATTACCGCTAGTGAGTCTTATGTAAATTGGTTTAGATAACGGTATGCGAAAAGTACCGATTACAAACGGTACGAAAAATGCTATTAAACGATGGGTTTCCGTTAGGGGAGAAGCGAGTACGAAGCAATTATTCTGTAATATATCTGGTGAGTTGTTTAAACAGCGAGGACTACACCAAATGATTGCTCGTTATGGAAGGATGGCGATGATAGAGAATGTTAGAGTAAGCCCGCATACGTTTCGTCATACATGCGCTAAGTTTTACTTAAAGAATGGTGGAGACTTATTTTCTTTACAAAAAATACTGGGTCATACAGATATTGCAATGACGCGACGTTACGTACAATTTATGTACGAGGATGTTGTAGCGCTTCATAAACAATATTCGCTAATAAAATCGTTGGAATTATAAATAGCTTTAAGGTATAACGTCACTTTTAACAGTGGCGTTATATTTATGGTATGTATTTCTTATTATTCGAATATCGGTTAACATATAGTCATAAAAAGTTTTATGACTATAAAAACCTTGAAAAGCTAAAAGCCAATCAAGGTCAAAGTTTAAGTAGTGATTATTATTTATGATCTTCCATTTCCCATACTTTCTTTCCATCCGCTAAGAATATTGCACTTGGCGGATCATCATAGAGAGAAATTTCAACCAATGAACTTCTCTCTTGTCTTAACCAATCATATACACTGCCTTCGTTAGTAGCAGGATGGGATAAAATATGATTTACTTGAAATGAAACTGCATAATATTCTGTATAATTCACATCATCGTCATCCAACCCATTGTCTGTTTCAAAGAGTGTGTCTGGTTTACCGATAATCTTTAATCCACTTTGCCATTCTATTATCAGTTCACTACCTCCATACTCATCTAATGTTTTTATTAAAGAATTATATTCCATTTGTATCATCCTTTTCTTATGGTTCTAATGGTTTTGAAGGAACTATGTGCGCACCGTCTTTTCCATAGTGTATCATGCCTCTAGTAGTCTCTATATATTTCCCAGTTTGCATATCATAGTATTTTCCTATTACTTGACCAAAGGTATGTGAGTGTAAAGTAATAGGAAAAGCTGACTCAAATTGATATGAGTCAGCTTTGTTAATTGCAACTTTATTCTTTACTTTTTATAGATTCTTTTTAGTGTTTCAAGTGTCTGCTTTAACCATTCTATAGGTGTTAAATTTAAACAGTATATTTAATAATATGTTCTCATTTAAATGTTCAATTTATTTAATAATTTTTCTATTCTCTTCAATTCATTATTACTCTGTTCTACAAGATATTCATCAGGACATTCTTTCAATATATCAAAAAAGTTTTCTGCTCCTTTTAATAAAGCTAATAATAATTCATCTTTATTAAAACATGTTTTTTCTCCTGCAATAGATAATAAAATTTGCTCTTGCGAAATAACCTGCATTTTTACCTCTAAAGGTTGGTCTGGAAAATAAAAACTTACATCGTTTTGATTTTCAAGCAATTCGTCAATTACATTTATGAAATATGACCATAACTGATCAATCATATCCCACTCTTTAAATCCTAAAATAGTACTTCCGTAATAGTTTATTATTATTGCACCTTCCATATAATCAAAATCAATAACTAGTTCTAAACATTTCGCATCGTCAAAATGTATGAAATATTCAAGAAAGTCACTTTCAATATTATCTAATGAAGTTATTATTTTATCATTTTTTATATACGATTTTACACTAATCATATTAACATCTCCTAGGATTTCTATTTAGGATATAATTGTCCTATTCTGCCATTTTTAAATCCAACAATATATGTTATTCCATCTACTTTTCCCTCAATTTGATACATACCTTTTGTTCCTTTGGAAATAATTATATCTCTATTCTTACTGATAATTTCTCCTGCTATATTTTGTATATCAGATATTGACAAATCTTTGTTTAAAAATGATTGTTCTTTTTTTACTGAACCATCCCAATAATCTGGATGATGTCTTTCTAAAACATGTTTCATGCCTTTTTTATCAAACATTATTTTGTTTCCATCAACATTCCATTTTTTTGATGTGTAATCATGTAAATCATTAAGTACATCGCTTATGGTGCAGGACCAGGTGCGAATAAACGTTTTGTACATGTAGAACTTTGCGAAACAAGGGATTATGAGAAATTCAAATGCTCCTATGATAAATACGTAAAATTGCTTGCTAAAATCTTAAAAGATAACAATCTATCAGTAGAAAAAGGATTGTGGACTCACTATGATGTAACGAAATATCTTGGCGGTACAGATCATGAAGATCCACTTGATTATTTAAAATCTCACGGTGTTTCTGAAGCTCAATTTCGTGCTGATGTTCAACGTGCATATAACAATTCTGATGTTGACGTTTCTGTTCCAGAAAAGCCATCTAAGCCAGCAGAAGTTCCAACGGCTATAACAGATGGTATCGCTTATATTGAAGGATACAACGTTAATTTACGTAAAGGACCAGGGACAAGCTATTCTAAGATTCGTCAGCTAAACAAACCAGAATCATATATTGTGTGGGCTGAAAAGGATGGCTGGTTAAATCTTGGCGGAAATCAAGGGGTTAAAAATGATCCAACTTATGTGAAGTTTGATAAGAAAAGTACAGTGGATTCTTCTATTGTAGGGAAACGCGTTGTTTCTAAAGTGGACAACCTACGTTTCTATGATGGTCCATCTTGGCAGGATAAAGACGTTGCTGGTACCTTAGATTCAGGACTAGGATTTGCAATTGATACAAAAGTAACTGTAAACGGATCTCCACAATACAAAGTACACAACAGCAAGGGCAAAACATACTATGTAACTGCTAGCGAAGCCTTTGTATATGTGAAATGAAAATCCGGCTCTTGCGAGTCAGATTTTCTTTAACTCTATTAAAATGATATAATGATTAATTGAAATATAGTTGTTTTTAGTAAAGTTTTGCAGTTAGCTATTTAAAAGTGTAAGTATATCTCTTTTAAATATAGCAGCTATTTCCGCTTCCTCTAATGAATCTCCCCATCTAAAAACTATATCATCTTTTGGACAAAGATGAATAGAAAGGTTAAAATAATCTACTTCATCTTTCCATTGGTTATATTCATTAAATGCTTTTCCGAAGATTCTGCTAATGTTTTCTTCCATAAGCATATCACTATTTTTACTTGCAATAATTGTAAATCTTTTAGGGTTACTAGAAACTATTTCAATGGCAGCTGGAAGTTCCTCAAGACAAAACTCTGCAATGCTTGAGTAGAAAGTTGTTCCTCCAACTTCCATTTCAACTTCTGAACCCTTATTAAATTTCTCAAGTTGCCATTTGGTTTGAAGAGCCTTCCATACCTTTCGGTATTTTTCAATCTTAGAGTTTTTGTCTTTGATTTCAATAGCTGCAAGCAAGTAGAATTTGTAGACATTAGTTAAATTATGTTTCATAAATACTTGCTTGATTTCAGTGCCACATACTTCTTTGAATTGTTTTTTTTCATCTGGGCTAAATAACATGGAGCCATTAACACTGAATACACTTAAATCTGGTAAATTACCGACTCTTTTGATTGCTTCATCCTTACTAAACCATTTATAGTATGAGAATGCATCTTCTTCTACTTCATTCCAACACTTCATTTTACCACCTCAATTTTAATAGTCATAATGATTTCCATGTACATCATTGAAATGTGATCCTCTATTTTGGGATGGATCATCTGGGTAAGTATGACCGCCTGAATGCTCTCTTATAATCTTACCATCTTTGAAATGATAGTCTCTTCCAGGTATAGGGTTTCCTCTTTTATCTACAGCTGGTGTAACCTTAGTTGGCTGTTCATTAACAGGAATACCGCTTGCTCTCTTAGCTTCGTTGAAAGCTCCACTTCTCTTAGCTCCTTTAGGAGTGAAATTTGGCGGTCTTTGTCCTTTTTCTGCTTTTACATAGTCTTTGTAGTTAGGTTTCCCTGTCTGTTTAACTCCTTCACCAGACCTACCAAAAGAAGACTGGAACCTTTGAAGAGTATCCTGAGCATTTTGAATTGATTTATTCAAAACAAACCCACCATGTCCAACAGCACCAAGACCAGCTGCTGTAGCAACTGCATCTAATGGAAGAACAATTGGTGATGCTAACCCACCACTTCCTACTTCTGCGACGAAGGTTAAGAAATTAGCCCCGCCTATGACTGAAATACCTTCAAAAATTTCTACAATAGATCCTACCGTTGATAAAACATGTCCAGTAAACCTTCCAGCTTGATAAGTTGCATTGCTTTCTAATTTATCATTATCAGGTGGTGTTAGTCCAATATAGTCTTCTGCTACTGCACTGCCAGCGCCTTGTATAAAGTCCGAAGCACTTTCATAAATATCTTCGACACCATGTTTAAACTTATCCAGTAAAGATTCATCTTTTTTCTCACTATTTAATGGACCACACATTGCTCCTTCTTCAATTGAACTACCATTTCTTAGCGGTCTTCAAGTTAGAACATCTAATACAAACAATTATGTGGGTTTAGATAATCAGTTTATACGTCTCATAGAAAGTGGTGTCGTTCGTCTGTATGTCGGTTATCATAGACGATCGGATGGAGATGTACAACCAACTATTGTTCTAGGAGGAGACAATACTCTTAGCGGTGTTCTAGGTGCTTTGCAAGTGACTCAAATGAGAGTAGGATTCTCTGATGCTAGTACAAATATCGGACTAGTAGATGAGGTAATAAATGGAGTAACCTATAAATCTGTATTTTTGGAAATGCAAAGAAGTGGAATCAGTGTATTACATGCTAACGATTTCCAAGTTCTCTACTCTGGAAATGGAAAATGGCATTTCAGACGCGGTAAAACTAGTTCATACAGTTCATCATTAACAATATCTGATAATGGTTCGGATGCTGATTTAGTAATGCCGAACGTAACAATGCGAAACAGTAGAGTTACGGGCTATACAGGAGTTGTTCAGTTTTTAACTCCGAATATTGTTGGTGATGGATGGGGAGGAGTGCAAGCTCATATAATAGCTCCATCTTTACGAGAATACAAATCAAATATTCGCGATGTACCGTTTTCTGCTTTAGAGAAAGTTAGAAATGCTAAGATTAGGGAGTTTAATTATAAGGGTGATACGAATTTACTTTATGAAATGAGGGAGAACAAAGATCCTAATGATCCTCCTTTAACAACGAAAGACATCAAACAATATTACGGTCTTATTGTTGATGAATCGGATGATGTCTTTGTTGATAAAGATAAAACAGGTACTCACTTGTATTCTATGACATCATTAACGATGAGAGCAGTTCAAGAACTAGATGAAAAACATGATCAAGATATAGCGGTATTAAAAGGACAATTAGAAGCAAAAGATGTAGAGATAGCAGCAATGAATAATCGAGTAGCATCTTTAGAAGCTTTAGTTCAAAGTTTAATCGATAAAGGAAGCCAAATAGAAGCGTCACCGACAACAGAGCAGCAATAGCTGGTCTTTTTTATTTTGTAAAGGAGTGAAACGATGCAAGAAATTATCGAGTTAAAGCAAGAAATCCAACAAATTAAATCAGATCAAAAAGATATGCAACGTGATATCCGCAGCCTAGAAACTCGTACTACTGTCAACGAGAAAGACATCGTGAATATAAACAAGCAGCTTGAAAAAATAAGTGCCAATACAACCTGGATTCTTCGAATCATCATAGGTGCAATTGTAACAGCGCTTATTGGATTACTCTTGAAAGGAGGTGTTTAAGATATGCCACTTACAAAAGAAAATATTTTAAAACGCTTGCGCAATTGGAAAACATGGGTTGCGCTTTTTTCATGCTTTGGATTAATTTTATCAGTTTTTGGAATGACCGGATTCGAAGGAAATTTGGATAAGGTCGAAAAGGCTGTTTATTTATTTGGTATTGCTTTGGGTATTTGGACTGATCACGAAGAAAAAGGAGAAGATGCTTAATGAAAAAATCGTTTAAACTCGCTTCCTCTGTATTCATGACCCTACTGCTTCTGTTTAGTCTTACTACAGAAGCTTTTGCAGATAGAACTCTTATTATTGATGGATTACCTAAAACTCCATATCGTTATGGTGTAGGAGCGTACGAGGGCGTTGTGGCACATAGTACAGCAACTCCAGAAGCTCCAGCTATTAATATTCAAAAATACGAAACTCGTACATGGCGAAATGCATTCGTACACTATGCAGTCGATTGGAATGAAACAATCCAAATCGCTGATACAAAATACATCGCTTACGGTGGAGGACCTGGCGCGAATAAACGTTTTGTACATGTAGAGCTTTGCGAAACTACAGATTATGATAAATTTAAACGTTCATATGACAAATACGTGAAGCTACTAGCTAAAATTTTACGTGACCGCGGATTATCTGTAGAAAAAGGATTATGGACTCACTATGATGTTACGAAGTACCTTGGTGGCACAGACCATGAAGATCCACTTGATTACTTACGTAGTCACGGTGTATCAGAAGCTCAATTCCGCGCTAATGTACAACGTGCATACAATAACGGTGACGTTTCTGTTCCAGAGCAACCATCTAAACCAGCAGAAGTACCAACTGCAAATGTTGAAGGAGTTGCATATATTCAAGGTAATAATATAAATCTACGCAAAGGCCCAGATGCAAGCTACTCTGTTATTCGTCAACTAAATAAACCAGAAGCATACCAAGTTTGGGGCGAAAAAGATGGATGGCTAAACCTTGGCGGGAATCAGTGGATTAAATACAATCCTTCTTACATCAAGTTTAAGAAGAAAGAGCCAGTTAATTCGATTGTAGGAAAACGTGTTGTTTCAAAAGTGGACAACCTACGATTCTATGATTCTCCTTCTTGGCAGGATAAAGATGTAGCTGGCACAGTTGATGTAGGATTAGGATTTACCATTGATGCAAAAGTAACTGTCAATGGATTACCACAATACAAAGTTCACAACAGGAAAGGTAAGACATACTATGTAACAGCAAATGAAGCCTATGTATATGTGAAGTAATATGAAAAGCCAGTCCCTATTAAAGGAGCCGGCTTATATATTTGTTCATTTCATTATGCTTCATATGCCATGCTATCAGGAAAGTCTTCGTTTTTTTTAAGACAACGCACAATTCTAGTACATGCACAATCAAAATAATATTTTCTCATTGTTTCTGAGTCTACTGAAGCTTGCTCTAAATCATAAAACATTCTTTCTTTTTTATTATAATACATTTTCCCTACCTTATCGGGTAATTCAGAAGGGTAGTATTGATAAACGACAATTTCTTCATCTTCAAATTCTTTAGTCATTAATAAACATACAGCCATATATATAATCCTCCTAATTTATTCTTTATCTATTTTTGGTATATCCCATGGTCGACCGGATCTCACAGTAGCATCATGTGCTTCTCTATATGTTGTTTTAAATATTCCTTCAAATCTTGCCTCAAATACCTCATGACGAATTAAATCCATATCTTCTTTCAGAAACTCCCCACTTTCAAGTCGTTGCCATCCTCTAGCTATAGGATAATCGGGATCAAATCTTCCATAACGTGTATCTAAATGATGTTCTTTGAGAAATACGTGCTCTTTAGCTCTTCTTATATGTCTTTCATGTATTCCAGTATTTTCAGCTATAGCTTTAACATCAGTAGTCGATTTTCTTATTTGACTATACGCCTTTTCTGAATATGCCTCTCTACGGAAATATTCATCTACAGAAATACTACCATTTCTTCCGCCGGAATTAATATAAACTGAACGATCTACTTTCGATGCCTTTTTTGCTGTATCAGCAGCCTCGGCCGCTTTGAGAGTCATCTTAACACCTTTACCAACTTTAGCGAGTTTTCCGAATGGTGTAAGGCCGGCTACAGCCATAACACCTGCCCCAGCACGTTCCCACCCCGAAAGTTTTTCGCCGGTAGAGGGATCAACACCATCCCAAGCCCGACGAACATCATATTCACCACTTATTTCACCAGCTATATCTCTTGCTAATTTTTTACCACCAAAACCTTTTTCTTCTGATTCCGATGAAGGTCTACCATCAATTACATTACGGCTAGTGAAATTTTAACAAAGCCGACTCATATCACGTTGAGTCGGCTTTGTTTATTGTAATTTTATTTTTTACTTTTTACTTTTTAAAGCTTCTTTTAGTGTTTCAAGGGTCTGTTTTAACCATTCTATAGGTGTTAAGTTTAATGCTGGGTAATAAATATAAGTATTATATTTAATAAATTCCTCTTTTTCGCTATCAGTTAAATTACTGTTTAAAAATGAAAGTATATCATTTTTAGTATTTTCAATACAGATTTTAGTAACTTCCATTATAAATTCATTAAGGGCTTCCTCAGGCGATTCAATGTCTTGGTGAAATGTTCCTGCTAAAAAATCACCTAATTCTTCATAAGGGTTATATCTATCTTCCATATAAATTCTCCTCTACTTTACTGGATATCCTGTTATAATAAAACTTCCTTGGTTATTTTTTTTCAAAACAATTATAGCATTTTCCACATCTAAAGCACTATTTGATCCTCTTTCGATATATCGTCCAATTATAGTATTACCTTTATATCTTAGCGGTAAAGTTAGTCTGCTATTAGGATTGTTTAACCACCTATTTATTTTTGCTATATTTTGCGGATTACCTAATACTTCATTAGCTATTCTCTCTGCTGTAGCTCTATCAGTGAAAGTTGATTACACTTATTTATCGTTTTATGTAATCTTGGAGTATACTACAGAGCTGGCTATCTCAGATTTACACAACATAGAGCTATCACTACATTGGTTACTATATAGTTTTGATATGAGTTTAGCTAAAAAGGATCGCATCGAGGTCGGGGTTTACCTATTTAGCACACCTCTGAACATTACCTGTGAGTGTGTAACCTACGAGTAATAAAAAGCCAATTAGAATACCTTTAAATCACTTATATAGTGACCTAGAAGTTATTCTAATTGGCTTTTCTTGTTTAATACATAGGTCTGATTTGATTATACGTACTCAATTTCGCTGATAATTCTCTAGGAAAATAGCGTTAAAATGGACGTTAGCCCTTCCCAAAGTAAACGGCTTAAACTTCTATACGAAAGTAAATGTCGGTTGATATCCGCAGTATAAGGTGCATAATTTGAAAGGGTATACGTACTACATTACGGCTAGCGAAAATTATGTGAGTTGGCTTAGATAATTTGAAGGGAAATATAAACCTTGTCCACTAAGTTTATATTTATTTCGGATTTTCTTCTCTAAATTTTTTAACTGCATCTGTCCAAATAAGAATTAATTTCCTTAATTCTTTTGTATCTATTTTACACCAATCACCCATACCATCATCGGCAAGATTGTCATAAATACTCGTTTCTTCTTTTCGAATCTCAAGACCACACACATTACCACTTAATTCTGTATATTCGATTTCTTCATTTAATACAGCATCTATCGCATTTATTGCGTAAGATGGAGAGGCACCTTGAATATCAGACATCAAAAAAGTTGCTATTAAATATTTTTTTTCATCCTCCATTTTAATTATTAATGATTTATTGCCACTCTTAAATTGTATTGTATCAAATTGATATGAAATCATTGTTGTGTTCTCCTTTTTGATATTTAATATAAAGGGTATGCAGAAATTATCTTTCCGTCTCCATTAATATACATTTGAATTTCCATGCCATTTGGTAGATCTCCAACATAAGTATTACGAGTCCCTGGAACAAATTGTTTATTTCTATAGGCTTCATTAATTGCATTAACAATTTCTTGTGCATCCCAGTCTTTGGGAAAGAACGTTGATATTCCTCCATTTGATGTTTTAGGAACACCATTAACCTCAATTTCTGCTCTATATACACCGTATTGGTTTGGAGACGATTCTGTTCCAGGTATTGGTCTACCTGGCGAATTTGGCATAACTTCTGAATGGTATCCTACTGCTTGACCTCTTGCATTAATTTCTCCTTCAAAAACATGTTTTACGGCTCTATCATCCCTAAAATTCCCTGTATCTTTGAGATCGTCGATTGAATCAATAAATTTTTTAACTTTGGTCTCTTCACCTATAGTTATTTTTGTATCACTCTTCAAACCACCTCCACCACTAGCAAACTGATGGGTCGATAGCTTTTCTTCAGCTTGTTTAAAATCAGGTATATCAAATCTTGAACGTATATTATTTCCACCAGAGAAAGCATAAGAAACATCTTTCTTAAAAGATTGTAAAATTTCCGATGCTTGCTTCAATTCTTTTACTAGCGTTACGCCTTTAGCTAATGTACTTGCTCCACCTGCTCCTTTTATTCCTTTTGTGACCAGGCTTGCTTTACCTAGTCCCTTATCAGCAATTAGACCAATAGCTATTTGTGTTAATCCATAAGTAGTCCATTGTGTACGGCTCTCTGCATCTCCATCTATTATATCTCGTTTCATAGTACTTGAAAATGCATGCCACATATTTTGTGCCGTTTCCTCCAAATGTAAAATTGTATATGTAACATTAATAAAGGTTTCTAAGTCCATATTCATATTACTTAAAGTTTCCATGGACTTGATTCCATCTTCAACAGCTTTCCCTGTTCCGATTACAGTACCATTCCACATCTTTTTTACCGTTTCGAACATTTTAACTACATCGTCTACCTTATCGTCCCAAGCCTTTCTAATCGGGGATTTTTCTTCTAGCCTACCGCACATTTCTCCATCTTTAATTGAATGGTCAGCTTTTCGGGATTTCTCTTCTGTAATCGCTTGAATGGAAGCTGTCCACTCCATATTCAACCCTTGCGTACTAAATGTGCCACTTGCAAGACTAAACCCTTTGCCACTTTGGACTTCGGCAAGGCCTGTCGCAATGCTAGCGGCTAATTGAATTGCTGTACTATAGTTATTGCTAGAGGTCTGATTGAATTCATGTAGATGATCTAGCTTTTCTTGCAGTTTTTTCCTCATGACAGTAAAAAGATTCGCCATAGCGTCCATACCTGGGATTGGCATAGTTTGACTGATGGCTTCCATACTGGTTTTCATTCGGTCCATTTCTTTAATTTGTTCGAGTAGCTCTTGTTCAATAACATCAGTTGAAGCTACCTTTGATTGAAATTGACTTGGAAAAGCATCATTCTGACGAATTAATTCTTCACATAAATAAATGATTCCTTGTGCTAAAGGACGAAAAGTTTGTACAAAAAATGATTTTGCACTGCTATATGTTTGTCCTTCTAGAACAGTATCAATTGCAAAAGCGTCAATCGACTGAATAGCTTGTTCCATACCTTGAATGGTAGCGGTACATACAGCGTTCATACTTTGAGTTTGGCTTTGTACTTCGCCTAAATACATATTTAAACTCATGCATTGACCTCCCTTGCTAGTTGTTGTTGCTGACAGGAAAGGTCGTTTTCTAAATCACTAAGGTCTCGCTTCTCTTTAAGCAACGTTTCTTTTTGGTTTTCCAATTCGAATGTAAGTTTTCGCTCAATGTGTTGTGCTTCTTGACGCATATTCATAAAAAAATGAGATAATTCTTTATCACCGTGCCAAGTTTCTAGAATTCGGTTAAATAAACGATTATTTCGATTTTTCCATTCGTGAAAATCTGCTTCCGCGTGTTCCTGAGTTTGAATCGCAGATTGATTCCGATCCTGTTCTTTGAATACACTTCGTAATTTTTGATTCAATTGATTGATTTGTTTTTCAATATCTTGACTCATCTTTTTCCTCCTACCGTTGTACCTTTACGAAGGTGGTCACATTAGCGAAAAGTGTTGTGAAGTTCGTTATCCATTCTCTCAAACTCTTTAGCTACCGAATGAATATTATCGACCGCTTGTTGAAAGGCGGCGGAAAATTGTTTCGTCAAATCTAACATTTGTTGATTTGCTTCTTGGGCTTGTGAGTTAACAGATAGCGTAGTACGTTTTGACTTTTTAATAGACTTACTTGTCGCACTTTGGATTGTATCCGAAGCATTTCTCATTTGAGTAGCGATTTGTTGTGCCGCTTGAAAATTACTTTGAAATTGTCCCATCGCTCAAATCCTTTCTATATTTCTATGAACGTATTAAGGAAGGGGGGTGCCTAGTATGTATGCCCATTACCTTACTGTTCTTCATAGGAACACTCCTGTGAAAATACTGCGGATATAATTATAACAATAATTGGTTAAACTTTCCTCAAAAAAATACAGTTTATGCCACATGTGTTTCTCGTAGTTCTCAACAGGGGGACAAGAGTTAATGTAGAAAGCAGGGGAAGGAAATTATAATAGAAAAAATATAAAAAAGTGCTAACAAGTTTGCAAACGAGCTTGCTAACACTTATACGAAATAGATATAAATTATCGCTGATATGTCACTTGGTAAATTGATAATAATTACATAGATAAAACGAATAAACATTCCTTAGAAAGCAAGACTTAGTATATTCTATATAAGTAGTTTGATATTAAATCGTAAGCGAGAATGGTTTCGCCCCACCTTTGCCCCGCTTTATAGAAAAACATAGAAAATAGTTTAGAAAGGGGAATTTCAAAAACGTTGATTTAACAGGATTTTTAGAAGGATAGATAAATGTGGATATAAAGAATACATGTTCCGCACGCAAGTTCACCAATGGGAACGCGATCAATATATGTCTCTTTACGAAGAAAAACCCTTGACACATAACGTGTTGAGGGTTTTTCTTCGTAAAGGGGCAGGTGCAAGTTACCCTGTTATTCGTCAGTTAAATAAACCAGAATCATACCAAGTATGGGGAGAAAAAGATGGTTGGTTAAATCTTGGAGGAAATCAATGGGTATATAACAATCCTTCTTACATCAAGTTTGAGAAGAAAGAGCCAGTTAATCCGATTGCAGGAAAGCGTATTGTGTCCAAAGTGGACAACCTACGTTTCTATGATTCTCCATCTTGGCAGGATAAAGATGTTGCTGGCACTTTAGATGCAGGATCAGGATTTTCAATCGATGCGAAAGTAACTGTCAATGGATCAACACAATACAAAGTACACAATTCGAAAGGGAATACGTACTATATTATGGCTAGTGATGCGTATGTGAATGTTCGTTAATTTAACGAAAAAAGACCGCCTTTTACGGGCGGTCGATTTTTTTATTAAGTGTTTTTTAATGCTTGTTTTATCGTTTTAACTGTTTGTTCAAGCCATTCTAATGGTGTTATTTCTAATCCTTCAAAATATATCCCATCTGCAGAATACCGTATGTATTCATTTTTTTCTGTATTACTATAATCGCTTTGAATAAATTCAGTTAGAAAAATAACAGCATCTTGCAAATACTCTTTTGATACCTCTTCTAGTAATTCTTGGAGCGCTTCTTCATAGAAAGTATCTTGGTGAAAAGTACCTGCTAGAAATTGAAATACCTCATCATCTTCGAGATTATCGAAATTGTCTTCTAATAACATAATCTTCCTCCTATTAGTCAACTGGACTTGATTCTGAATCCCATACTTCTACAAATTCAAAGCCTTTTAAATCACTTTCTAAAATTGTATTTCTCAATTCATCTGATACCAAAATATAGTTCGGGTGAATTTTTTCATTTATATACAATTTAAAAATCATTTCATTTTGAACAACACTAGGAATAAATGCAAATTTTTCACAGCCTATTATTAAACCTGAACTTAATTTTTCAAATACTGTATTATCAATATCAAGTGCATCTAACACACGTAAAACGTGAATAGCATAGTATTTTTCATTTGTTGTTTTATGAATTAGTGGTAGAAATTCAACACTATTTCCTACTAAAGGTTCTAATATTTGCTTAGCTTTCTCACTAATTATTTGTACACCAGATTTCCCCCAAAAAATAGGACAATCACCTTGATACCCTTCATCTATAATCTCAATAAATTTAACTGTCCATGAATCTGACAAACTTACTTTTGAATTAAAATCGTTTTTAAAATATTTCTTGTCCTCTTCATAATTTAATAATTGAAAAGTTTGATAATCATCAGTTGAACTTTTTAATTGCCAAATTTTCATATGTATATTCTCCTTTACAATTTGTTAACTGATATATAATTATTTCTTTGGTTCATTGTACTAAACGTTTTAAACACTCCACGTATTCTTTAGTTTTTTCGTCAAAATCTACATCCTCAAATACTTCACTAAGCCATTCTACTTCTTCTTCTGAAGCGATATCTAAAAATTTAATAGTTTGTTCAATATCTTCGCTTAATAATTCTGCAAGTTCTTCCCAATATTTCTCAATTAAAAAAATATTTTCAGGATGAATTGCCTTTCGCTCCTCTATAATTTTTCTTACTTGTTCTTCAAACATAATTAATTCTCCTTTATTTGCATTTTTAAGGTTGTTTTGTTCCATCTGGGAATACAGTTCCAATCTTACCGTTTGTTTTTATTACTCCAACCCTTACGCCTTTATATTCACCAAATATCATATTTCCGTCTTTTACATTTATATTTTCTTGAAGGTTAGCAACATCACCAATGGGAACGCGATCAATATATGTCTCTTTACTAAGAGGCTTAAACCCTTGACACATAACGTGTTGAGGGTTTTTCTTCGTAAAGGGGCAGGTGCAAGTTACCCTGTTATTCGTCAGTTAAATAAACCAGAATCATACCAAGTATGGGGAGAAAAAGATGGTTGATTAAATCTTGGAGGAAATCAATGGGTATATAACAATCCTTCTTACATCAAGTTTGAGAAGAAAGAGCCAGTTAATCCGATTGCAGGAAAGCGTATTGTGTCCAAAGTGGACAACCTACGTTTCTATGATTCTCCATCTTGGCAGGATAAAGATGTTGCTGGTATATTAGATGCTGGATTAGGATTTGCAATTGATGCCAAAGTAACTGTAAATGGTTCAACTCAGTACAAAGTACACAACAGCAAAGGTAAAACATACTATATAACAGCAAATGAAGCTTATGTATATGTAAAGTAATATGAAAAGCCGGTCCCTATTAAAGGAGCCGGCTTATATATTTGTTCATTTCATTATGCTTCATATGCCATGCTATCAGGAAAGTCTTCGTTTTTTTAAGACAACGCACAATCCTAGTACATGCACAATTAAAATAATGTTCTCTCATTGTTTCTGAATCTACTAGAGCCTGCTCTAGGTCATAAAACATTCGTTCTTTTTTATTATAATACATTGGTATATGTAAAATAATAAGCAGGACCGCTCTCAAATAGAGGCGGCCTTATTTACTTTCGTATTTTAAACTGTTGTTATTCCCCACATACTAAATTCATAATAATATTCCGTTCTCTCAATACATACACCGAATTCTAAATCATCACCAACTAATACAAAATCAGCATACCCAGTTAGAAATCTTGAAATGGTTGATAACTCTTCTAAATTATCAAATACTTCAGAGATGTTCAGCTTAACTGCTTCAATTTTACCACCTCTAGAGAAAAAGAGTCTTCCTTGATTAACTGGAAATTTAATACTTTTAGCTGTTTCTTTTAACAGTGCTATTGATAGTTTCCCATTTTCTTTATAATCAGTACTACCAAAATTTTTTATATTTGAATTTTGTTCTAGCTTATTAAATAATTCTTTACAAAGTAAATCATTAGATTCTGCATCCATAAATGAGTCCATAGAAACGGTAATAATATTAGAAAGTTCGTTTATAAGTTCCTTTCTACTAGCGTTTCTTTTTGCTTTCATTTTCAAAATTTCCATTCAACTTTTATTCGCATTACTCAAAACTTTTCACACCTTTAGTTTCTTATTTTTTGCCTTTTTTCTTGTAACCCTCAATATCTTCTGGATAATGTCCGGGATGTACCTCAGTATAACGTGCAAAACGGCAGAGGTAATGTATATTACATTACAGCTAGTCCGTATTATGTACAAGTAAAATAAAAAAGCCGATTCCTATGTGAAATGCACTTCCAATTGTTAATTGTGTCTAACAATTGGGGGGCACTTCCCTATGAGTCGGCTTTTTTTATTTATGAAGCTTTATTCTCATTTAGCATAGTTCCATACTGTACAGCTTTATTTGCATTCACTCTACCATTCTTCCAATAGGTTCCTGTTCCGGAGATTTTATCAGATGTGGCTTCAATAATTTGACGAATTTGTACGTTAGTGTAGCCTTGATTTGCTAATAATCCTGCAACTCCTGCCACCTGTGGGGTTGCCATAGATGTACCACTTAATGATCGGTACGTGCTGCCTTTATACGTAGAGTAGATACTCGAACCAGGAGCTGCTACATCCACCCAGCTTCCATAATTTGAGAAATAAGATTTTTGGTCATTTTGATCTGTAGATGCAACTGCAATTACTTCATTGTAATAAGCAGGATAATTTGGTCTTGTATTTCCATCATTTCCTGCAGCTGCAACTATCACAGCGCCTTTATTCCAAGCGTATTGAATGGCTTGTTGCAATGCAGTTCCTCCACTAGAAGCTCCTAAACTTAAGCTAATGACTTTTGCTCCAGCATCGGCAGATTCTCTGATACCTTTTGCTACAGCATCAAGAGTCCCACTTCCTTGACTATCAAGTACTCGGACTGCATATATAGAGGATTGTGGAGCAACTCCTGCAATTCCAATATTATTGTTTGTAAGAGCACCTGCAATACCCGCACAGTGTGTACCATGACCATTTCCATCATCTGATTGACTATCATTATCTACATAATCGTGGCCGTATATAACTTTAGAGGATAAATCAGGATGATTACCTTGTACACCGGTATCGACAATAGCGATTTTGACAGCAGGAGCACTTCTCTGTGCATCCCATGCCTGAGGTGCTTGGATTTTTAGTAGCCCATATTGATTACTAAAATAGGGATCATTAGGAGTCCAAAATGCATGAAAATAATAGTTTGGCTCTGCATATTCTACATCAGGATTATTCTTATAAATTTTTATTTTATCTTTGACAGTACCTTTAGTAAATTTAATAACTTCAAACTTCAAGACATCATCTTTTGATACAACGTCAGCTCCTACTGATTTATGAAATTCTTGAGTTTTACTAAGAGACGTATTGTCTTTAAATTTTACAATAATTTGGTTCGGAACATATTCCTTGGATAAGGAGTCTGCATTCGATACAGAGGGGTTATAAAGGATGCAACCAAAAACCAAAGATAACACAAGTAAAAAAACACCAATTTTACTTTTCAATAGAAAATTCCTCCCTATTATTTTATCTTTGTTGATGCACATTTCTTTTCAACTATATAGTTAGGTCAAGCGATGTATGATTAGTTTTTAAATTTCAGAAAATTCCCTCTAATAAAGCGAGCTATTAATGCAGAAGTTGTCCAAAGGATATTTCAATTACCAAGATGGTATTTTAAAGATAAATTTTAAAAGAAATCATGGTTTGGAATTATTTTCATTTCAAAAAGGTGTTTGGAAAAGTAAAGAAAGAATAAGAAAGTAACAGTGAACGGTTCGCCACAATACAAAGTACACAATAGCAAAGGACAGACATACTATGTAACTGCAAACGAAGCCTTTGTATATGTGAAGTAGGAGTTACAAAAGAGCACTCACTAATTCAGGTGTGCTCTTTTGTATAATATATTTTTTACTGCTTACTCAATCACTTTACACAAGTTGCTATACTCATCTATTCAGAAAATTCGAAAAACATTCAGCTAATCAAGGCTTAAATTCCTAATACTAATATTAATTTACAAATTAATTTTTTAAAGAGTCAATTAGGTCTGTGTTGCAGCGCTTAAAGTGAATTTCATAACATTCTTCTTCAGAAAATATTTGTGCAATTTGCCCTGTACTCTTATCAGCAATTATAAATTCATTAGTTTCAGAAATGTCCCAAAGTTCCTCGATAGATTTTGTGAAATTCAATATTCTAACATTTGCCCATACCGGCTCTAAACAATTAGGAACTAATATAAAATGTTCTGTTTTATGATTTGAAAAACTTAAAGAACCTAAAGAACTTTCAATCCATAAAATATACTTACTTTTAACATCACCAATAGGAATGTGAAATGTTGGATTAGAGTCTATATTACGAAACTGTTTCAATGCTGTGTCGAACAGTTTTATCCATTCAGAATCGGGATTTTCAAATTCAATAAGTTCTAAATTTGAAAATTGGCTAAAGACTTTTTTGGCACTGATTAATGCTTTTTTTCTACGAATCTTCTCATTTTGATATATCATAATTTTCCTGCCTCTCATTTGTTATAATAAATGAAACATCACTTTTTGAAAACCTTAATAAATCAACGTTTTCAGTTTAATTTAAAACACGATGAATTCAGAGGATATGTTTCGCACACAAGTTCACAAATGGGAACGGCAATCCATATTTATTAAAGGGATTGTAATACAAAATTATTGCGGAAATTTATGTTAAATGAATTGTTTTTAAAATGAAAATTTATCTAATACAGTTTAATTAAAAGGCTATTTTTTGCTCACATTTTGCTCACAAATGATATAAAAACACGTGAAAAAATATGAAATTCACTTTTAAAATAAAATATAATATAACAAATAAAAACTGCCATAAATGCTTGTATAACAGGCGTTTATGGCAGTTTTATAGTTTTTATATTACACAAAATGAACAAGCTTAAAACTGTTCATTCTTCTCCCAAGATTCCACAATATAATGAGCAATTGTCGGATTAAATCCTTTTCCAACTAAGAACATAATTGCAGCAACCTCTGTCATTGCGTGTTGTTGAGAGGTATGTTTTGCTTCATTCATACCGTACTCTACCCATGGTTTTACGAAATCTAATACAGGTTTCTTTAACGACAAATAGTGTGTACCAACAACTTGTTGAATTTGTTGTTGTGTTGGTTCAGTGGGAATAGCTGTAGTAGGCCCTGGTGGCAAGATTTGTGGTTGAGTGGAATCTAATGTTCGTGCAGGTGGTGAAACACGTGTATCCTGGTATGGTTGATACATTTGTGGTTGCTGATATGGAGCTTGTTGAGCTACGTAAGGATTCTGTTGGTACTGAGTTTCCTGACCTGGTTGTGTTACGTAAGGATTTTGATGGTGTTGAGTTTCATGAGGTTGCTGAGTTGTATATGGATTTTGATGGTATTGAGCTTCTTGAGTTTGTTGTGCTAAGTATGAATTCTGTTGATATTGAAATTCTTGTTGCTCTGGTTCTTGTTCTTCAAACTGCTGCTCTTGATATCGTTGTTCTTGATTTTGAGGATAGTATGGTTGCTCTGGATAAGGGTATTTATTATTGTAGAACATTTTTATTTCCTCCTTCATGATCGTACGTACAAAACAGTCTATGGGCGGACAAGAAAATATGTGATGAAAAAATGAGAGCGTGTTACAATAAGAAATTGGGTGAAGATAAATGAAAAAACAAGAAAAAATACAAAAAACAGTTGCTTTTGTAAGGAATATTTTAGAAACAGATGCTAGTGGACATGATTGGTATCATATTGAACGTGTACATAAATTGGCGCTTTCTTTGTCTGAAAAAGAAGGTGGGGATCGTTTTGTAATTGAGATGGCAGCTTTACTTCATGATGTAGCGGATGAGAAGTTAAATGAAAGTGAAGAAGCTGGTATGAAAAAAGTTTCTGATTGGCTAGAAGGATTGAATGTTACTGAAGAAGAAAATGAACATATCCTTCATATTATAATGAATATGTCATATAAAGGTGGGCATGGTGGCAAGGTAAGCACATTAGAAGGGAAAATCGTTCAAGATGCAGATCGTTTAGATGCACTTGGTGCAATTGGTATTGCCCGAACGTTTGCTTACGGCGGTGCAAAAGGACGTTTAATGTATGATCCGAACATTCCACCTCGAGAAGAGATGACAAAAGAAGAATATCGAAAAAATGATGATCCATCGTTAAATCATTTCTACGAAAAGCTTTTGAAGTTGAAAGATTTAATGAATACGGATGCTGCAAAACGAGAGGCTGAAATTCGCCATCGTTATATGGAAGAGTTTATAGAACAATTTATGAAAGAGTGGAATGCACAAATATGAAAATGCTAACAGTGGAAAACGTATCGAAATCATATGGAGATAAACCATTATTTGATGGACTATCATTTAGTATTGCAGAGGGTCAACGTGCAGGGATTATTGGAGTAAACGGTACAGGGAAATCTACATTATTAAAAATTATTGCAGGGGTAGAGATTCCAGATACAGGTGATATGACACATACGCGTGGTTATACAATTAGCTATTTATCACAGCAACCGGATTTTAATGAAAATTTAACAGTGCTTGAGCAAGTATTCCACGGTGATACGCCGCTAATTCGCCTTCTTCGTGAATACGAACAAGCGTTATTAAACATAGAAAAAGACCCGAGTAATGAAAAAGTGCAAGAACAATTATTTGCAGTGCAGCAACGTATGGATGCGATGAATGCATGGGAAGCAAATGCGAATGCAAAGTCGCTTTTAACGAAACTCGGAATTACAGATTTCACTGCAACTGTGGGGAACTTATCTGGTGGACAAAAAAAACGTATTGCAATGGCACAGTGCTTTATTGAAACACCTGATTTATTAATTTTAGATGAGCCAACAAACCATCTTGATCATGAAACAGTGGAATGGTTAGAAGAATATTTAGCACGGTATACTGGAGCAGTTTTACTTGTAACACATGATCGTTATTTTTTAGACCGTGTTACAAATCGTATTTTTGAGCTAGATAATGGTAATTTGTATAGCTATGAAGGAAACTATAGTACATTTTTAGAAGCGAAGGCACTTCGTGAGGAACAAGAGTTAGCACAAGAATCAAAGCGCCAAAATCTATATCGCCGTGAACTTGCTTGGATTCGCCGCGGTGCGAAAGCTCGTTCTACAAAACAAAAAGCACGTATTCAGCGGTTCGAAGAGTTGAAAGAACAAGAAGGTCCAGCAGCGAAGCAATCTGTTGATATTTCACTCAGCGGGAGTCGCTTAGGAAAGAAAGTGCTTGAGTTAAAAGATGTAACGAAGAAATTTGGTGAAAAAACGGTATTACATAATTTTAATCATATTGTGAAACCAGGCGATCGAATCGGTATTATTGGGGCTAATGGTAGCGGGAAATCATCTTTATTAAATATGCTTGCAGGCAAATTATCACCTGACAGTGGTGAAATTGAAGTTGGACAAACTGTGAAAGTTGCTTATTATACGCAAGAAAATGAAGAGATGAATTTAAATCAACGTATGATTGAATATATTAAAGAAATTGCAGAAGTCATTCATACAACAGACGGTAAAGTCATTGGAGTATCCCAAATGCTTGAGCGTTTCTTATTCCAACCGCATTCACATGGAACACCACTTGGTAAACTATCTGGTGGTGAAAGAAGACGTCTGTATTTATTACGTCTTTTAATGGGAGAGCCGAATGTACTTCTATTAGATGAGCCGACAAACGATTTAGATACACAAACGTTAACAGTACTAGAAGACTATTTAGAAGATTTCCCGGGTGTCGTTCTTACGGTATCGCATGATCGCTACTTCTTAGATAAAGTAGTAGATGAATTATTTATCTTTACTGGTGGCGGAGAAGTTCGTGAATTCCTAGGAAGCTATAGTGATTACCTAGATATACAAAAGGCCCAAGAACTATTAGAAAAAGTAGAAGTACAGAAAGAAAAGAAAGTGGAAGAAGCTCCAAAGCAACAACGTAAACGTAAACTTTCCTATCACGAACAACGTGAATGGGAAACCATTGAAGATACGATTGCTGGGCTTGAAGAGAAGCTTGAAACGATTGGAGAAGAACTTGCGAATGTAGGTTCTGATTTTACAAAAGCACAGGAGCTTTCTGAGGCGCAGCAGCAAACAGAAGAAGAACTGGAAAAAGCAATGGAACGCTGGAGCGAACTGTCTGACATCGTTGAAGGTTTAAAATAAAAACAAGCTGCATATATTGAAATGTAAAGAGAAAAACTTTACACTATTGATAGAACATATTTTAGGAGGGAAAAAATGAGAACATCTAATCCAATGTTGAAAAAAGAAACCTTTCGTAAACAGGGAGCAAGTACGTCTGCGATGACAATTGGCGGAGCTGTAGGCAAAACATTTATTATGCTTGTCTTGCTTCTTGCAACGTCTGTCTATTCATACATACAGATGTATACGGGGAAAATGCAAATGCCAGTTTTAATTGGAGCATTAATTGTGGCTGCAATTATCGCATTTGCGGCTATCTTCTTCCCGAAAATGGCGCCTATTACAGCACCTATTTATGCAGCTGTTGAAGGGATTGTCTTAGGAAGCATTTCAGCGGTATATGCGATTCGTTTTGACAACTCTATTATTTTAAATGCTGTATTACTAACAATTTCAATTTTATTTGCAATGTTAGTTTTATATGCAACTCGTGTTGTAAAGGTAACGGATAAGTTTCGTACAGGTATAATGGCCGCAACGCTTGGGATTTTGGTTATGTACTTGATCGTTTTTCTATTAAATATGTTTGGTGTTACTGTTCCGTATATTCACCAAGGTGGAACGATTGGCATCATCATTAGTGCAGTTGTGATTATCGTTGCTGCATTAAATCTATTACTAGACTTCGATTTAATCGAAAATGGCGCACGTAGTGGAGCTCCAAAATATATGGAGTGGTACAGTGCGATGGGTCTAATGATGACATTAGTATGGTTGTACTTAGAAATTCTTCGTTTCGTTTCTTACTTTGCGAAAAATGACTAATTGAAAGAAATCCTGCATGATTGAAATATGCAGGATTTCTTTTTGTATTTTTTTAGATTTAAAGTGATGATTTCTTTTTAGAAATATATTATTTTGCATTTTTTACCTATCTTCTATTTTTTTCTACAATAAAGAAAAAATGTGAGGTGGTATAAATATGATGAATCGAGTTGTATTAATCGGAAGATTGACAAAAAATCCAGAACTATACTACACAAAGCAAGGGATTGCTTATGCACGTATATGCGTTGCGGTAAATAGAGGGTTTCGAAATAGCCTAGGAGAGCAGCAAGCAGACTACATTTACTGCGTCGTCTGGAGAAAATCGGCTGAGAATGTATCAGATTATTGTCAAAAGGGATCGCTTGTTGGGATTACAGGTCGTATTCATACGAGTAATTATGATAATGAACAGGGGAAAAGAGTGTATAAAACAGAAGTTGTGATTGAAAGAATTACGTTTTTGGAGCGGAAGAAAGAGGAAGCTTCACGGTAGAGAAAGGAGGTATAAACAAAAACTTGGTGTAATTACCAGATAACTATTATTTTTCACTAATCCCTTCCTATAAGTAACTGTCGAGAGATAAAAATATCGTTTTTGGGATGCTTCAAAATCTTAGATTAGTGGGCATATGAGATGATTCCTAGTAGAGAAAATCTAAACCCCTTGTCCAATATGGACAAGGGGTTTTTGTTCAAAGAAAGTATAACTTTTCGATTGCTTTTGCAAGATGTACTGGCGGAAAAAATGACATACGTAGCCAAAACTTTAATTGTTCATTTTTTTGAAAAAGATCGACTTTCAATTGTAGTAGCCTGTATAAATCTTTTTCAGGATTTTGTGAATCAATTTTACTTAAGTATTGAAGTTTTGAAGCTAGTTCAGTTTCTTTTGTATCACGTAACACATGAAGAAAGAGGTCATCTTTTCCTTTAAAATGTGTGTAAATGGATTGCTTTTTCATGCCGGCTTTTTCAGCTATTAAAGAAAGGGGTGTTCCTTCATAACCATGAATTGTGAAATATTTTAGAGCTGCACCCTTAATTTTATTACTGTTCAATAAAATCACCTCAAATTTTACGAACGTTCGTCAGTTATGTTAGCGAATTAAATAAATGTATGTAAGCGGAAATTATATTTTGATATCTAAACAAATAATTTTAAAGATTTATATTCAATCTAATTAGGAAAAACTTTAAAAGAAGGGGAAAGGATGTTAGGAGGCGAATGGCATCTGCCCGTATTGTTGTTATTTATATGGTGTCGAAGGGTACGGTTTCTTAAATATAAAAAGAGTGCATTCTAAGAAGAAACAATATTGCATTGAAATTTTAGCTCTTCACTTCGTTTTATATACATCGTAATGTGGGTCTAACCTGGAATAGGTCTTGAGTCTGATTTGAAAACGGTTCTTAAGCTCGTTATGGAAAACTAAAAAAATAGTTAAGATAAGAGTATCAAATCGAAGGGAGGCAAGCACAAGATGAAACAATTTCTAACGTTTATCGCAGCCGGTATTTTGGCTTTAATTGCTCTTGGTAGTCTTGCTGGTATTGTAGGATTCGCAATTGGAGCAGGGATTGCGTACTGGAGCTATAAATCATTTGTGCGAGCACAATCATTTTTTGGAAAGTTAGCTTGGGGTATTTTCGGTTTAATCGGCTTGTCAATCGCCCTTTCTCATTCCCCAGCATTGATCGGTATTGTAGCAGTAGTAGTACTATACTACGGATGCCGTGAGTGGAAAAAAGAAAAAGATGTAGTGGTTGATTCTGCTTCAGAAAGTTCTAAACGATATAGCAACTTTGAAGATGAGTGGAACAAGTTAATGAAAAACTAATATAAAATAACTGAAATCATAAAGTAGAAGAGAGGAAGATTAGAATGAAACAATCTTTATTCGGACGTGTACGCGATGCAATTTTAGCAGATTTTCATAATGTATTAGATGAGAAGGAAAGAAAAAATCCAATCGCTATGTTAAACCAATATTTACGCGATAGCGAGCGTGAAGTAACAAAAATTGAGAAATTAATCGAGCGTCATAAAACATTAAAATCTAACTTTGCTCGTGAACTTGAGCAGGCTCGTTATTTCGTAAATAAGCGATCAAAGCAGGCGATCATTGCACAAGAAGCAGGAGAAATGCAATTGCATGAACGTGCAGTAGAAGAAGTAGCATACTATGAAGGGCAAGTATCACGTTTAGAAGAGATGTATGCAGGTGTAGTGGAGCAAATTGATGAGTTAGAACGCCGTCTTTCTGAAATGAAAAATAAGCTAAAAGAAATGAATGCAAAGCGTATGGAATTGATGGCACGTGAAAATATGGCCCATGTGAACCGTCGTATGAATACGGCTCTTCATAAAATGGATGAGAATAATCCGTTCTTACGATTTGAAGAAATTGAAGATCACATTCGTGATTTAGAGCTTCGCATGAATGAAGATCATGAACGTGATACATTTGATATGAAAATTGCAAAACTTGAGCGCGACATGAAAGAAAAGGATGAAGTATCTTTAACAAAATAATTGTAGTGCATCATAAAATGAGTTTATGGTGGTAGAAAAAAGGTGTTGCAAAGCAATACTTTTTTTTATTTATCACGTATTAACGGGCAGTAAGACCCTCATCCTAAGATTCAGCGAAAGCAAGGAAGGTAGGGGCTGATTAAAGTTATTATCAATCTACCTTTTTTGAGCGGAAGAGAGAAGGAACATGATACTAAAAGGGGGTATATCAATAGGGGGAGTTGTTACATGATATTCACCAATTCTATTAAGACTATAATTGTGATTAGAAAAAGCAAGCGTCTCAGTAGGAGTATAGCGATAGAACATGTTACAATACAGCTAAGAACAAGCAATAAAGGAGAGTTTATTTACGTGAAGATTAAAGCAATTGAACCGACGCCAAGTCCAAATACGATGAAAGTTATCTTAAATGAAGTGTTACCATCAGGAGCACGTAATAATTATACAAACGAAAATGCAGAACAAGCACCAGAGCAAGTGCAACACATTTTAAAAATTGAAGGTATTAAAGGTGTATATCATGTTGCGGACTTTCTAGCAGTAGAGAGAAATGCGAAGTATGACTGGAAAGTACTTTTGCAACAAGTTCGTGCTGTGTTTGGAGAAGAAGTCACTGAAGAAGATGAGAGAGAGCAACTTTCACATTTTGGTGAAGTGAAAGTATTCATTCAAATGTTCTTTACGATTCCGATGCAGGTGAAATTAACAGATGGAACAACGGAAGAACGAGTGGGCTTACCAGACCGTTTTAAAGAAGCAATTATGAAAGTGCAAATGTCTGCACCTAACGTTGTGAAAGAGCGTAAATGGGTAGAACAAAGTACACGTTATGGGAATTTTGAAGAAATCGGAAAAGAAGTTGTGGAAGAAATTGTCGCCGCTTATCCAGAAGACCGTGTTGAAAAAACTGTAAAAGAATTATTAGATCAAGCGGGTGCTAAAGAAGTAACGATTACAAAACGTGAACCATATAAAGTAACAGAAGAAATGATGGCGGATCCTGATTGGAAAAACCGTTATGCAGCGCTTGAGCAAATGGATCCAACAGAAGAAGATATTCCTGTATTGAAGAAAGCGCTAGAAGATGAGAAAGTATCTATCCGTCGTTTAGCAACAGCGTACTTAGGTATGGTAAAAGGTGATGAAGTATTACCATTACTGTATAAAGCTTTACTAGATCGTTCTGTAAGTGTACGCCGCACTGCGGGTGATTGCTTATCAGATGTAGGAGATCCAGCAGCGATGTTTGTTATGATTAAAGCACTTAAAGATCCAAGTAAATTGGTGCGTTGGCGTGCGGCGATGTTCTTATTTGAACTTGGTGATGAAAGTGCAATTCCAGCACTACGCGTAGCGCAAGATGATCCAGAGTTCGAAGTAGCAATGCAAGCTCGTCTAGCATTAGAACGTATTGAAGGGGGAGAAGAAGCGAAAGGATCTGTTTGGAAACAAATGACGGAGTCTCGCAAAGGAGAATAATCATATGATCGTTTTCTATGATAGTAGGTGTCCGATGTGCACGGCAGTCGCAGAGCGTACAAAGAAGCTTGATAAAAAAGATACGATGAAGTTTGCCTCTTTTCGTGATAAAGATGTTGTAGAGGAGTATCAACTTTCTACAGAGTTACAAGAGAAGATGGAGCAAAGACTTTACATTTTAAAAAATAACAAATGGTATGACGGGATTGGTAGCGTATATGTTTTAGCAAAAGCTGTGCCGTCATACTGGTTTGTGGTTCCTTTTATCAAGTTATCTATTTTACTTGGATTTGGAAATAAAGTGTATGATTATATTGCAAATAGAAGAAAACTTGTACCAGTTGGTCACTGTCGTGAAGGAGTTTGTGAAATTTCATCAAAAAAATGATGGTAACGCTATCTTTCTTTTGCACCTATTATAAGAGCGTGATATGATGAATTTGGAATGAAAGTTGAAGGAGAGATTACAAGATGTCAAATGCATACGAAGAATATATGCGTCAAATGGTAATTCCAATGCGTCAAGAGTTAGTGCGTGCTGGATTTGAAGAATTAACAACAGAAGAAACTGTAAAAGAATATATGGAAAATGCGACAGGTACAACATTAGTTGTCGTAAACTCTGTTTGCGGATGTGCAGCTGGTTTAGCGCGTCCATCAGCTGGTCAAGCGGTTGTACGTTCTGAAAAACAACCTGACCATCTTGTAACTGTATTTGCAGGACAAGATAAAGACGCAACAGCTACAATGCGTGAGTACTTCGGAGATATTCCTCCATCTTCACCATCTATGGCGTTACTAAAAGGAAACGAAGTTGTTCACTTCATTCATCGTCATGAAATTGAAGGAGCAACAATGGAAGAGATTATTAATAACTTAGAACAAGCTTTTGAAAAGCATTGCTAAAAAGGGGGAGTGATTCTCCCTTTTTTCTTTATATATTGAGGTGAAAAGATGATTGTAACAACAGCAGGACGAACGAATAAGGAAATGACAGCATATGCAAAAGAGGTAGCGGAAGAATTACAATGCTCTTTTGTAGTACGGAATGATATATCGGTATATAAGCTACATGAGCAGTTTGAACAAGATGTACTCGTTGTAGGAAAGAAACGATTAGCAATTTATCCAAAAGGTACAGAAGAATCGTTCTTTTTCCATCCTAATTCTGCAATGTTTCGTGTGAAAAGATTAATGAGGGGAGAACATGATCCATTTGTACAAGCTGCAAAATTAGAAAAAGGAATGACGGTGTTAGATTGTACGCTCGGTATGGCATCAGATAGTATTGTTGCAAGCTATGTTGTTGGAGAAGAAGGAGCTATAACGGGGCTTGAGGGGAATCGTTACATGGCCTATATAATGAATAAAGGTTTAAAGCAGTGGTGTGCGGGTATTTCAGAAATCGATGAAGCGATGCGTAGAATTAGAGTGAAGAAAACTGAACATTTTGATTTCTTAAAGCGCTGCGAAGACAACTGTTATGATGTTGTTTATCTGGATCCAATGTTTGAAGAAACGGTAATTGAATCAGATGGGATTCGTGGCTTAAAACACTTTGCTTTGTATAATGATGTCACAGATGAAACAATTGCAGAAGCAAAGCGTGTTGCTAGAAAACGTGTTGTCTTAAAGGATCATTTCCGTAGTACACGATTTGAGCGACATAACTTCTTAGTATATAAGCGAAAAAGTGCGAAATTTCATTTTGGTGTAATTGAACCTTGCTAATTATTTGAAAAGATGTATAATAAGCAATAATCAATTATATATGATGTCGTAGATGAAGAGAGTAGTCCTTCTTCAGAAGGAAAGCGAGCTAGGGATGGTGAGAGCCTAGTACGGAGAAGAGGATGAAGCGCACTTCGGAGACGCTGCTTGAAATGAATAGTAGAGTAAGCCGGGGCCCCCTGTCCTCGTTATAAACGGGAAAGTGGTTCTTCGAAACAACAAGGGTGGTACCACGGGTGATAACTCGTCTCTTTTTTAGAGACGGGTTTTTTGTGTTTAAAAAAATAAGGAGGGAGTAACATGGAATATAAAATTCAATTAGCAAAAAGTTTATTTGAAATATTAAAATCAGAATTATCATTGGAACAAATTACAGGTTTAATTGAAACTCCGAAGCAAGATGAATTTGGAGACGCGGCATTCCCTTGTTTTATGCTTGCAAAGCAATATAAAAAAGCACCCGCAATTATCGCGAAAGAAATTGCTGAGAAGCTAAACAATTCATTTTTTACAAAAGTGGAGGCAGTTGGACCATATGTGAACGTATTTTTCAATCGTCACATAGTAAGTGATGATGTATTAAAAGCGATTTTAGTTGAAAAAGAAGAATATGGACAGGGGTACTTTGGGCGAGAAAAAACAGTAGTAATCGATTACTCTTCACCAAATATCGCGAAACCGTTCTCCATGGGACATTTACGTTCAACGATGATCGGGAATTCTTTAAAACATATCGCTGAAAAGTGTGGATATGAGGTTGTAGGAATCAATTATATTGGTGATTGGGGAACGCAGTTTGGGAAATTAATTACCGCATATAAAAAATGGGGAAATGAAGAGCTTGTAAAAGAAGATCCGATTCGCGAATTATTCAAATTATATGTTCATTTCCACGAAGAAGTGAAAGAGCATCCAGAGCTAGAAGAAGAAGGCCGTGCATGGTTTAAGAAATTAGAAGACGGTGATGAAGAAGCAGTTTTTTTATGGAATTGGTTCCGTCATGAATCTTTAAAAGAATTCTCTCGTATTTATGAACTTCTTGGTGTTGAATTTACAAACTTCCAAGGAGAGGCTTTCTATAATGATAAAATGGGCGATTTTGTTGATATTTTAGAAGAAAAAGGGTTATTAGAAGAATCGGATGGAGCACAAGTTGTTAATTTAGAAAAAGAAGATATGCCGCCATGTTTAATTAAAAAATCAGATGGAGCTACACTTTATGCAACGCGCGATTTAACAGCGGCACTATACCGTCAAAACACATATGAATTTGATAAAGCGTTGTATGTAGTAGGCGCAGAACAAAGCTTACACTTCACACAATTTTTCACTGTATTAAAGAAACTTGGTTATAACTGGGTAGATGGTATGGCTCATGTACCATTTGGACTCATTTTAAAAGATGGTAAAAAAATGTCCACACGTAAGGGGAAAGTAGTATTACTTGAGGAGGTATTAGAAGAAGCGATTACGCTTGCAGAGCAAAATGTTGAAGAGAAAAATCCGGACTTAAAGCAAAAAGAGGAAGTTGCTAAGCAAGTTGGTGTCGGGGCAGTCATTTTCCATGATTTGAAAAATGAACGTATGCATAATATTGAATTCTCTTTAGAAAAAATGCTGAAGTTCGAAGGGGAAACAGGACCATATGTTCAATATACACATGCGCGTGCTTGCTCCATTTTACGAAAAGAAAATGCTGAATTTGAAACAGAAGCGTTTCAATTAAACGATGATCATAGTTGGAGTACGATAAAATTATTAAATAGATTTCCACAAGTCGTTGAAACAGCCTTCTTCAAAAATGAACCGTCACATATTGCGAAGTATTTGTTAGATGTAGCACAAGCATTTAATAAATATTATGGAAATGTTCGTATTTTAGAAGAGGATAAAGAAAAGGAAAGTAGACTTGCACTTGTTTATGCAGTAACGATTGTGTTAAAAGAAGGATTGCGTTTACTTGGAATGGGTGCTCCGGAAGAGATGTAAATGAGTACAATTTTATCGTGCTATTGTGCAGTGACAATTATTAACGTTACTGTAGTAGTTAATTACAAATAATGTGTTACTGAAGATGATAAATACAAAATAAAGCTTACTATATTGGCAGAATGACAAATCGGGCGTACCGTTGACCTGATTTGTTATTTTTATTTTTCTTACTATTTTTAATAATTATTTATTTTGTTTTTTCTTTGAAAGAAGGAGATGGAGATGGTATCTTTTTTTCCTACAATGTATGAAGATGAACTTATATATAGTGCTATTGCAAGATATCATGTTAGAAGTGGTAATACTATCCCTAAACAGACAATCGATAAATTGATGTAAGTCTGTATCTTTTATTTTTTCGCGAATATGGTCATAGCCTTTTTAAAAATCTCATTTTCCTCCTTCAGACGAAGCATTTCTTTCTGCATTCGCTTCAGGTCTTCTAGCGTCATTTCTTCCTCATCAATCGTTGTGATAGGAGAATATTTTTTTATCCATTTATAAATCGGTACTTCTGATACACCATATTCGCTGCTTAGTTCTTTCACAGATCAGCCTGAATGATATAGTTCAACAACCATCTTTTTAAATTCTTCATTAAATTTCTTGTTTGCCATACGGACACTTTCTCCTTGAAATCCATTGTAAGGACTTAACTAAGTTGTGTTCATATGACTATACTAACTCCAGCTTACTATAGTATCATTTTTGAACATCTTACTTTAGCTCAGCACAACGGATAACCGCTTTAATTAAAGGGAATTATCAAAAAGGGTACTATTAAACAGAACAAGCCCAAGAAATGGATAAGGAGTGAGCATGCGATGGACAACATGATAAATGCGGGCAGTTTTGGTTTGCAAAGCGGAACTGCTCAGAAAACGGTTGGCCAGTATTTGTTCGATTGCCTGAAACTGGAGGGCATTACCGAAATTTTCGGCGTCGCAGGGGACTATAATTTTACACTTCTTGATACTTTGGAGTGTTATAACGGCATCCGTTTTATAGAAGGGCGGAACGAACTAAACTCGGGCTATGCCGCAGATGGCTATGCAAGAATCAAAGGAATTTCCGCTCTTATTACGACCTTCGGGGTCGGGGAGCTCAGCGCCTGCAATGCGATAGCGGGAGCCAACAGCGAGCATGTACCAATAATTCACATTGTGGGTGCGCCTCCTGAGAAGGATCAAAAAGAGCACAAGCTGATGCACCACACCCTAATGGATGGGAATTTTGATGTCTTTCGCAAGGTGTATGAGCAGATTACGGCTTATAGCGCGGTGCTTACGCCGGAAAACGCCAAGATTGAAATTCAGGCTGCGATTCGCATTGCTAAGGAAAAGAAAAAGCCGGTATACCTGGTTGTGGCCGATGATTTAGTGACCAAGCCGATTAAGATCCGGGAAGAGCCGGTACCGCCACGTCCAACGTCCAACCTAAAAACCCTTCAGGCTGCGGTGAATCATGTCCATCGACTGCTGGAGCGTGCCCACCGACCGGTTATCCTTGTGGATGTGAAAACCATGCGTTTCGGCCTTCAGACAGCAGCTCGGCAGCTGGCCGACGCCATGAACGTGCCTGTTGTAACGATGATGTTCGGGAAGGGGGCATTCGACGAAACCCATCCAAATTATATCGGAATATACCTAGGCTCTTTTGGAGGTGCTGAAGTCCAAAGTACGGTGGAAAATGCAGATTGTATCATTGCAATCGGCATGGTATGGGCGGACACCAACACCGCGAATTTTACCGCAAAGCTGAACCCGCTGGTGACTGTCAATATTCAACCAGACATGGTTAAGATCGCTGAGGCGGAATATCCGAATGTTCTTGCAGCCGACATGCTACTTGCCGTGCAGAAGGTGGGTCATATGGGCCAAGGTTTGGCAGGAAAATTGTCATTCCCTTACGATCAATTCACAACTAATGCCGCCGGCCCTCTAATGGCGGCCGGCTATTATCCCCGTTTTCAGCGCATGCTGAAAGAGGGCGATATTGTAATCGCCGAGACTGGGACGTTCTATAATGGAATGGCGGAGGTTAGACTGCCGGGCAATGTAACATATATTGGGCAAGGAGGATGGCAGTCCATCGGTTACGCAACCCCCTCGGCGTTCGGTGCTATTATGGCCGCGCCGGAACGCCGAGTGTTGCTATTTACAGGTGACGGCGCCCTGCAGCTAACAGCCCAGGAAATCAGTTCCATGCTCTATTACGACTGCAAGCCTATAATCTTCGTCTTGAACAACGATGGCTATACAATTGAGAAATATTTGAATGTCAAAACAGAGGGTCAAAAGTACAACCAAATCCCTCAATGGTCTTACACCAGGCTGCCTGAAGCTTTTGGAGGTAACGCGTTTACCGTTACGGTCCGGACCTATGGAGAACTTGATCAGGCTATAATCCAAGCTGAAACGGAAAGTACCGAAAGACTCTGTATTATTGAAATGATCGCAGGGAATCCGATGGACGCACCTAAATATATGCGACGGCAGCGCAGTTATATGGAGAAGCAGGAAATGCAGCGCAGCCAGAAATAGTCCCGAATAACAAGAATGTTCCTAAAAGATGAATCTAATCTTTAAAGGGGACCCTTAAAAAATAGTCATGTAGAAACTTAGCATTTTCAAGTCACCTCCTTCTATTAGCTTCCTAAAATTTGCTAAGCAATCCGTTCTTGTACTCTCAGATAGACAAAAAAACATCAAAATGATGTTTTTTTACTTAAGGGTCACTAAACATCTCCATCAAGTTAAAAAATTGGTTTTAACCTAAAGCGAAAAAAGTGAACTTAATTTTTATAAATAAATGTAGAAAAAAATTTCGTTTTAGTGCATTTTAAAATCTTAAGTTGATGGATGTGGGGGGCCGTCAGGAAAATGCGGAGTTACAACGGTAAGCTTATTTTCAAGGCGATTCCCCCGCTTTTAACAACTGTAGCCTTGGAATAAAGTTTGATTAAATTAACTTAATAAACCTTGATAAAAGAGCACATAGAAAAAGCGTGTTTTGAAAAAAATTGATCAAAACACGCTTTTTTTATATTCAATTGAGTCATTCTTTTATAAAAAATTTTGATGATTTTTGTGATCCTTGCTCAATTAAAGCACCCGATTAAGGAAGAACTTATTGAAGATAAACCCCGTTACTTTAAATGATTCATTCACAATATTATTAAGTAAATTCCCTTTTACTTTCAGTAATGTACTAAAATCCATGCAGTAAAAACTCCTTACAAAAGAAACAAACAGAAAATAGAAGCTTTTTTAATCGAACTAATGTAAATAGTTTTACCTTTTTAACAGTAATCCAACAGAAGTCCCCTTCCTCAAGCACGTGTAGGGCATAGCCCAGGTGGTAGGGAGGGGATGACAATGTTGCTAAGCCAAAAATACGAGATTTTCCCAACCAAAGAACAAAAAGAAACGTTAGATCGTTGGCTACAATATTGTCGTCAAGCTTATAACTCTGCTCTTTTGGATAAACAAAGAAAATATAAGGAAAACAAACAATTGTATACACGTTCTGATATGCAAAAGCAACAAGTCATCGATAAGAAGAGGTATCCTTTTCTCAAAGAAGTGCCATCACAGCCCTTACAAGAAGTATTTTTACGACTCAAAAAGGCATATGGTGGCTTTTTTCGTGGGGATGTGGGCTATCCAAAATTGAAAACGTATAAAGACTATAATAGTCTCACTTTCCCTCAATTTGGATTCAAGCCGAATGGGAAACACCGCTTTGCGATGTCATTTGCAGAGAACGGAAAATTATATAACAAACGATTAGGGGAAGTGGATATCCATCTGCATCGTCCAATAGAAGGAACCATTAAACAATTGATTATAAAACGCCAATCTAAGAGATGGTACGCTATTTTTAGTGTCGAAAGACAAGTTGTACCTTCCTCTATTACGATAGAAAATGCGATTGGTATAGATGTGGGACTGAATAAATATGTTGCTCTTTCCAATGAAACCGTATTTGAAAATCCAAGATTTCTTCTGCAAAAAGAAAAGCTACTGAAGAAAGCGCAGCGTAACCTTTCGAAGAAAAAGAAAGGCTCTGCAAACTATAAGAAACAAGTAGAACGGATTCGGAACCTTCACGAAAAGGTAGCGAACCAAAGAAAAGATTTTTTGCATAAATTAAGTTATCATCTAACACAAATGTATGCGGTGATTTGTATAGAAAATCTCGATATCCGAAATATGGTTCGGAATCGGAAAGTATCGAAGGCGATTTCGGATGCGGGCTGGGGTGCTTTTCGCAAGATGCTTTTGTATAAGTGCAAGAAATTTGGAAGCCTACTTGTGAAAGTAGATCCAGCATACACATCGCAAGATTGTTCTGGTTGTGGAAATCGTGTGAAAAAATCACTTTCTATTCGGACGCATATTTGTGCAAAGTGTGGAACGGTATTAGACAGGGATCATAATGCAAGTCTAAACATTTTGCGAAAAGGGTTAGAACAATTACTTGTGAGAACGACTGAATAATGAAACTGTAGGGCAAGGTTGTGTCCAAACAGTATAAACGACGCCTGAGGAGAGTATGTAAGACTGCTTGGATTCTCAAGCAGCAACACTCTATGAAACAGGAAGCCCCTTCTTCAAACGACTCGTAAGAGTGTTAAGGAGGGGGCATTCACTATCCACATAGAACCTACCAAAACGGACTAATATTAAAAGGAAATTCACCCAATTCCCTGGCCCTAATTTGATACTAATAGAACTGTTCTAATCATATTCTTATAATAGAAAACAATAAAAAGGGGTGGAAAGTTAGTTGATAAAAGTAAAGGTTAGTTTACGACCCATTGTAAGTAAGATAAATTTACCCACTGTTTTGAAAACAACTATACTTCCGGGTGACTCAATTGAAAGATTATTTATTGCAACCCAGGTAGGAGAAATCTTTTACATAGGAAACGGAGTTATAAGGACTTTTTTAGATATTCGTCCGCGAATCATAAAATTAGGTAATTCTGAACAAGGGGTTTCTGGTAGTGGATATGATGAACGGGGATTGCTAGGGCTAGCGTTTCATCCAGAATTTTATTATAATGGTTTGTTTTATCTTTATTATTCAGTAGCTGGAACACAAGGTCCAGGGGCTCTTCCTGAATTTTTTAAGCCTAACCCGTGTGATCCCAGAACTTTAAACCTAAGATGGATAAATAGAGAAACTCAATATGATCATATTGATACAGTTGAAGAATGGATTTTACAATCGAATGGTCAACCTCAAAAACGACGGACATTACTTAACATAAGAAGACCATTTTTTAATCATAATGGTGTCAATAGCTTAAACTTTTCGCCTGAAACCGGAAAACTTGTTTTAACAACTGGAGATGGTGGATCAGGCTATGATCCATTTAATTTAAGTCAGGATGATATGGAGATAGCTGGTAAAATAATTGAAATTGATGTAGTTAAGAATACATTTATCAATAATCCCCCCGTAGTCACACGTTTTAATGAAATTCCCTTACCTATTCAGGAAACGCTTACGGTAATTGCCAAAGGGGTTCGCAATATAACAGGCATTTCATTTCAAAGGTTTAATAATCAGTATATCAAATATGTGGGGAATGTCGGACAGGATTTGGTAGAGTCGATTTTTTCATTCGTTCATTATAAACCAATACCGGTTACTCAGCTTATTCAAGCTTCTTTAATGAGATCTAAACCTGACCAAGAAGGATTTATTAACTTTGGTTGGCGAGGGTGGGAAGGTGCTTTTCCTACTTCGTTTATAAGGGGCTGTTCTGCAAATCCGACTTTGGATGAGAAAACAATTGCTTATTACAATGAAACAGTAAAAACTTCAGTGAGGCGTCTTCAGCCTTTAACTAGTTATTTTCATAAAGATCCCCGACCCGATAAGTTTGGAGGAACTGCACTTACAGGAGTCCAGCCATATATGGGGAATGGAATCCCAAATTTAACGGGAAGCGTTGTGTTTACCGATCTTGCCCAGAATGAAGAATCTCGGCCTCCGGTTAGAGGGGTTTTAGCTTATACCAAGGCAAGTACGGATTGTAAACTAAATGATTTTAGTGTTATTGAAACCGATTATAATTTTGGATCTCAATCAGCTTATTATGTTAATTTGGGAACGAATCTGGATCAAACCAGATTATATTTAGGGGTTTATGGCTCTATGAAAGTGACTGATTTTAACCAAGGTACTATTTTTGAAATTGTTCCATGATTTATAACTATAAAATTCGACGGTTGGAGTAAGCATTAACACCTAACCATTTTCTGAAGCAATTCCAGCATCTGCAATTAGCATTTCCCATCGATCTGTAAACGTTAAGTTAATGGGAGTTGTAAACTTTTCAGCAAATACTTCAATTCTATATCCTAATGGAACCAAGATACCTTCTGGCTTTAAAATTCTTTTATTGTATCTGTATGATACATCGTACCCCCCCTTAGAAAAAGCTTATATTTTTAAATATTCATGGAGGGGCAGTTCTCATTCCAATTGATTACTAACAGACAATACACCGCATAAAGCGCAAGGGAATGAATAGTATAGAAAGTGACGAATTGGATATTTTCAGGGGGTGTTTTCATCAATCGGTTTATTCGTTATTGGTATCAATCGATGATAGAGACAGATACAAACTATGTTCATATAAGAAAAATGAACATTGCAACCAAGTTAGTTATTACAGCCTTATTGAGCACATTTGCCACTATGTTTCAATCAGCGGGGGGCTTTATGCCTGGTATAGGCTTTCTGATTAGTTTTCTAGCAACATTACCAATTTTTTTAGCTACTTGTTTTTCTATCCGCCAGGGAATCCTCTCTTATACCCTCACGATTTTCCTATTATTTATTATTCAGCCGAGTGAACTAATTATCTTTCCCTTTACAACAGGTTTATTAGGTATAGCGATGGGTGTGGCCTTTTTACAATTGCAGAGGAGAATTATGATTGTTTCCTTTTCATCAATATGTCTACTTACGGGTATTATGGTGATTCTGTATGTATTTCGTTTTCCAGTGCTAGGCCCTACTGTTGATACAACTATGGATCCAAAGGTTATTGCAATAATATGTATATTGAGTTTTCTTTACTGCTGGATTTTCGCGGAACTTTGTAGAGTACTCATGAATAGATTTTGTCGGGCATTGCCTTAACAGTTGAGTAAAATCTTTTTGAACGAATAAGCGTTGTAATGCCACATATATTTCAAAAGAAGGAGGAGACAAGATGAAGCTGGCGTTTAGTACAAATGCATTTACAAGATACACATTGCCCGAATCTATTTCAGAGATTGGACGTTTGGGATATAAGGGCGTGGAAATTCTAGCGGACGTTCCTCATGCTTTTCCACCTTTGCATACTGCCCCTTGGGTAAGTGATGTGCAAAAAAAAATAGAACAATATGATCTCGAGGTATCAAACATAAACGGTAATACGGCATCTGGATTTTTTTTGCATTCTACTGGAGAACCTACATTTGAGCCGTCCCTATGTAATGCGAGAGGAGAGGTGAGAAATCAGAGAATTGGATATACGAAGCAGTTAATAGATTTAGCCGCAATGCTAAATGCAAAAAATATCAGTATTACAAGTGGTAGGTGTCTTTCTGAAAACCCACCAGATCAGGCAATTCATCATCTGATAAACTCATTAATGGAAATTATGGACTATGCCGAACGGCGTGAAATCAACGTGGGGATTGAATACGAACCCGGTCTTCTAATAGAAAACGGCAAAGAATTGAGGGAACTGATTCAAATAGTAGGGTCAAATAGGCTAGGAGCAAATCTCGATCTCGGGCATGCAGACGTAATAGGAGAAGATATTCCTGCTCTTTTATCAAGTTTAAAGTCACTAATATGGAATATCCATTTAGAAGATATCGCAAATCACAAGCACTATCATCTTATACCTGGTAAGGGAAACATTGACTTTAATCAATTGTTCAATCATGTAAAGCAAATCGAATATACAGGATTCATTACAGTAGAATTATATACCTACAGTGACAATCCGTTTATGGCAGCAAAGGAATCTATCGAATTCCTTACACCATACTTTAAGAATAGCCATTTATGAGGGGGAAAACCTATGAAATATTTTGATCCGCATATCCATTGTTACTCCCGCACAACAGATGATTATGAGAATATGAGTCTGGCTGGCGTACGTGCCGTTGTGGAACCCGCATTTTGGCTTGGAAGCGAACGCCGATATCCTGAGACATACTTTGATTACTTCCAACATTTGCTTACCTTTGAACCGCAGCGTGCTAAGCAACATGGAATCGATCACTATTGTTGTTTAGCTATGAATCCAAAAGAAGCAAATAACCTTGATATTGCCTATCAAGTACTCGATGGACTGTCCGAGTACTTGCAACATGAGCGGTGTCTTGCGATTGGGGAGATTGGTTTTGATAGAATCACTGTTGAGGAAGAAGCTGTGATGCGCAGACAACTGAAATTGGCTAAGAATCTCCATATGTTGGTTATGGTACATACTCCTCACCAAAATAAGCGGGAGGGAACAAGAAGAACGATAGAAATCCTAAAGGAAGAAGGGCTTGAACCTGACAGGGTATTAATAGATCATAATAATTCAGATACTATTGATCTTTCCGTTGAATATGGCGGCTGGAGCGGGATGACAATTTATCCGACAAAAGTTTCAACTGGCGAGGCAATTGAAATCATCGAACATTACAGCACAAATAAGATCATGATCAATACGGCAGCAGACTGGGGCCCGTCTAATCCTCTTAATGTAGTAAAAACTGCGCTTGAGATGAGAAAGAAAGGGCATGCGGAAAATATCATTCAAGAGCTAGTTTGGAATAATCCGGTCCGCTTTTATGAACAATCCGGAAAATTGAAACTAGATTCATAAGGGGGAGAAGATCATGAAACTTGCATATAGCAGTAATGGATTTAAAAGATATGACCTGTTAAAAACAATCGACTTATTAGCTGAAATCGGATATGAAGGAATAGAAATCTTACTAGATATCCCGCATGCTTTTCCACCTGAGGTGACCAATGAGAAGATAGACATGATTAAAGACAGGTTGAAGCAACGAAACATGACTATATCAAATTTGAATGCGTTCATGTTGTATGGAATAAAAGATAATTGGCACCCGTCTTTTGTTGAGGCGGATGAAGTAGAACGAAGACAGCGTATAGAACATACGCATAACTGCATTGACTTGGCTCGAAAACTCGGTGCAAAGACATTGTCTACCGAACCAGGGGGACCACTCATCAATGTAGGAAGAGAATGGGCAAATAAAGTTTTTATTTCGGCAATGGAGGAATTGGCTGACCATGCCGAAAAATCTGGTGTAACAATTCTTGTTGAACCGGAGCCGGACTTGCTGATTGAAACTTCTGATCAATTTATTGAATTCAAGAAGGCTGTTCCCTCCCAGGCAATTGGATTAAATTTTGACATAGGACATTTCTTTTGTGTCGGAGAGGATCCGGCTACATTAGTTCATAAGTTGCTCCCCTATACAAAGCAATATCATCTAGAGGATATTGCCAAGAACCGTGTTCACGAACATCTTATTCCAGGGCATGGTGCTATTCCTATTCTAGAGGTTTTACAATCTATAAAGAAAACGGGCTATGATGGTTTTGTTACCATTGAATTATACCCCTATGAAAGCCAGGCGATACAGGCTGCCAAGGAATCTCATGACTATGTACAAAGCATCCTTAACAGCCTATGAGAAAGATTCGCACCTATTTTGAGCTCATACGATTTCCGAATACCTTTACAGCTATGGCGGATATATTGGCAGGTACTTGGATTGCAGGGCTAGTTTGGAATCAGAATTACTTCATTCAGATTATCCTTCTTATATTTGCAAGTGCATGTATATATGCGGCAGGAATTATTTTAAATGACTTTTTTGATTTTGAAATAGACAAGAAAGAGCGGCCTGAGAGGCCCTTGACATCTGGTCGCATCTCACTTCGTTCAGCGCTGCGTTTTAGTTTTGTACTTCTTACGGCTAGTGTTGTATCTGTATGCTTTGTGTCCAAAATAAGTTTTTTGATTGCGTGCATTCTCATTGTTTTAGTATTCGTTTACAATCGCTATTCAAAGCATCATGACGTTTTTGGACCGTTGACAATGGGAATTTGTAGAGGAGTCAATTTGTTATTAGGGTTGAGTGTGGCACCAGATAAATTAGCGCAATTTTGGTGGATAGCGGGATTAGGATTTTTATATATTTTCACTGTTACTGTGATGTCCAAAGGCGAGGTTGGAAACGGCATTCATCCGAATCGAGTAAGAATTATGGCAGGGGCGGTTTTAACGTGTGCTATTGTTATTCTGTTCTTGCAATTCGACGGTACATGGGGAGCAACAGTTATTGCAGTAATCTTTTTTTTGTTATGGACTTTTTCAGGAATTTTACCGGCACTAGCAAAGCCAACATCACCTAACATTAGGAAGGCTGTCGGAACATGTATACTAGGTCTTCCGTTATTGGATGGGGCGGTTGCTGCTCCATTTGGAGGATGGCCAGCTTTTTTTTCCGTATCCTCTTTCCTAATTCTGAGTTATATCATGTCTCGTATCTTTCCGGTCACATAGATGAAAGGATGGTATCTTTGGAGAAAAAAACGTGGTTGTATTAGATATTATCAGTTTGACAACAGAACATCTGAACGATGCTGAATTGACTCCGAATATTCGAAAATTATTAGAAAGTGGTCAACATGCAAGAATTAAGCCAGTATTTCCCGCTGTAACTGGATCAATACAGGCTACTTATATCACTGGAACTCCGCCAGCTGAACATGGAATTATTTGTAACGGCCTCCCAAACTTGGATACTAAAGAAATTACAATGTGGAATCAGACGATGGTTCCAATTCAAGGCGAAAAAATCTGGGAGAAGTTGAAGAAAGAAGACCCGACAGCTGAAACAGCAGTGCTATTTTGGCAGTTCAGCAAGCTGAGCACAGCGGACTATGTAGTGACACCTGCCCCTATCCATCTCGATAAAAAAATGATCTTGTGGTGTGATTCGAAGCCGAGGGACTTATACGGAAAACTGAGGGAGAAATATGGGGAATTTGATCTAAAAAATTTCTGGGGCCCACTCTCTTCTGTCAAGTCCAGTGAATGGATCTTAGATGCAGCGATAGATATTTTAGAAGAATACAAACCAAGATTATCACTTGTATACTTACCCAACATAGATTATAACGCGCAAAGGTTCGGACCTGAAAGTAAAGCAGCAAGGAGATCGATTAAGGAAATTGATGATTTGATTGGAAATTTTATCGGGCAACTAGAAGAGCGCGGATTGAGGGATCACACACGTCTTGTTATTTTATCAGAATATAATTTTAAGTCAGTTAATAGACCTATCCTTATCAATCAAACGTTGAACAAAGAGGGATATGTGGCTATCAAACATGTTGAAAATATGGATTTTCTCGATTTAGAGATGTCGAGGGCCTTTGCCTTGGCAGACCATCAATTGGCCCACGTGTATATTCCAGACCCACATGATATAGGGGCAGTTAAAGCAATTCTTGAAAATATCCCAGGTATAGCCGAGGTATGGGGAGAGGAGGAGAAACGAGCCCATAATATTGATCATGAGCTTTCAGGTCAGTTAGTTGTAATTGCAGAACCCGACAGCTGGTTTGTGTACTACTGGTGGCTGAACAGCGAACAGGCACCAGAATTCGCATACAATGTGGATATTCATAGGAAGCCCGGTTATGATCCAGTTGAGCTGTTTGTAAATCCAAAGACATTCCAAATCCCACTAGAACCGGATCGAATCAAAGGATCTCACGGTTTACCGCCAAAAGACGAAGGGGATTATGTATCACTTGTAGTAACAGGGAAAGATTTTGAACTTCCAGAAACATTAGAAGCGACCGAAGTCCATGACTTGTTGTTACAACTTTCAAGAAAAAAGAAGAGGTGAAAAAGTGACATATCAAACGGGTGTGTTATTCGTGGGGATGCTGGGTGCAGTCGCAACAACAACGATTTCCGGACTTTTTGCAGTCAATCAAAATCTTGCTCCGTTAAGGGGAGTTATTTCTTCAGAAAAGGAATTTGAGGCGCTGCAGCTAACTCCGCTTGATCAGATTGCTTTTGGTGGATGGGATATACAAAAAGATTCATTAATAGAAGTAGTAAAAAGGCATGGTATCATTCAGGAGCCTATTTTGCAGAAGATTGAAATGAATCTCAATGATGTTCCTGTTTGGCAAGCGCCATTGGCTAATGTGAATGATTTTGTCAAAGGAGTATATAGACTGAAAGGAGAGCCTGAGACTTTAGAGAGTGCAGTGGATAAAATCCAAGAAGACATCGAAGCATTTAGGAAAAAGTATGATCTTGAGAGAATTGTTGTGATAAACACAGCTTCAACAGAAGAAAAAACAAAAACTCATTCATTATATCAATCATTAAAAGCATTTGAGACCGGGTTAAGGGAGAATTCACCGGACATTCGACCGGGTATGCTTTATGCTTATGCGGCAATGAAGTCAAAATGTGCTTATGTGAACTTTACGCCGAGTGTGACGGCTGAGATACCGGCGCTGCAAAAACTTGCAGAAACTCAGGGTGTTCCGACAGCAGGGAAAGATGGAAGGACAGGACAGACTTTATATAAACATGTTTTAGGGAAAATGTTCAAACAGCGAGGGTTGAATATTGTCGGATGGTACAGCACGAATATCCTAGGGAATCAAGATGGTGCAATTTTGGATCATCCGAGGCATTCTTCAACAAAGATTGATTCAAAGTCCATTGGATTAGAACGTATACTAGGGTACAGTCATTTTGATCATAAAGTTAGAATTGATTATTTTCCTGTCCGAGGAGATAGAAAAGAAGCATGGGATACGGTTGACTTTGAAGGGTGGCTAGGAGAGAGGATGACAATGAAAATCAATTGGCTGGGCATTGATTCTATTTTAGCTGCTCCTCTTATAATTGACCTTTCTCGGTTTATGGATCATGCGCTTCAGAAGGGGAAGGCAGGAATAATGGAACACCTATCACTATTCTTTAAATCCCCAATTGGAACAGATGAATATGCCCTTGATCAACAATACCAAACGTTATTGGAGTATGTGAAACATTTTGAATACAATGCTTAATTTCCTTGGTGTTCTTGGAGCTGAAAAAACATGAAGCATTAGAAAAAGGTGCGGAGAAGGTAAGAGGAATCGCGAAGGTAAATTTAGCGGGAATTAAAGGGCGGATTCGATATGAGAGGGGATGTTAAGCGTTCCCTTATTTTTATTATTAAATTTATTAAAATACTTTCCTATTGCAGCACAAAGAATCGAGTTAAAAGGAGCATATAAGATTGTTGCAATATCTGATAAATTACTTTCAGGTGCTGAAATGTATATGGACTGGGATAATAGTATGTTTAAACCAGAGTATATAAAATTCGACCAACTGTTCGATAATTGTAATTGCCTTTGCTAATTTTTCATTCCCTACAGAAAATAAGACTTCTTCTACAGATATGTGTACAAAATCAATTTTAATCTTTTCTTTAAATGGATTGTGATTTTGAATAAAATTTTGTTTTCACTTTTTGATCAAACTTTGTTTTAAAGCCACACAATTTAGGAGTAAGATTTTTATGGAGGGGAAGTATAAAGAAAGAAGGAATATACATTGTTGATTCTAAAGAAGTAGTTAGCAGTAATTTGAGGTAAAGATGATTGTGATATTGCATTCCATAAAAAAGAATGTTACTCTAAAAATAGAATTATGAGAGGACTGATGGATGAATAATGATTAACTAATCTATATTTTAATTTGAAATTAATAACTTCAAACTACAAAATATAGGGTTAGTCTATCCATTTTTATAAATCAGTTCATACTTTATTTGTCATGATTCCAATGATTAATAAGAACTTATTAAGTATAAGTGAGATACTAATCCTTCCGATTACAAATTGGGAGGATTTTTTTATTCTCTTATAGGTAAGTTGATATTTATTAATCCGTAACTGTAACCTAACAAATAAAGGAGAGAGAAAAATGAGGAATTCAGACACTATTGTTACACATGTAATGCTCTATATAAGTCGTTAATATCCATCAAACTTATATGGAGAAATTAAAAAATTGATGGATATTCCGACTTTATATGAAAAGTGTTGATATATAAAGGAGGAATTATTATGTCAATGATAAAAGTTCAAGACTTAACTTTTTCATACCCAGGTAGCTTTGATAATATTTTTGAAGGTGTAAACTTTCAAATAGATACAGATTGGAAACTAGGGTTTATTGGTAGAAACGGACGAGGTAAAACGACATTCTTTAATTTATTATTAGGTAATTATGAGTATAGTGGGAAGATCACTTCTTCGGTAGAATTTAATTATTTCCCTTACCCAGTTTCGGATAAGAACAAGTTCACTCATGAAATCCTTGAAGAAATTTGTCCCCAAGCAGAAGATTGGGAATTTCTGCGTGAAATATCCTATTTAAATGTTGATGCCGAGGCCATGTATCGACCATTTAAAACATTATCAAATGGAGAACAAACAAAGGTGTTGCTTGCTGCACTGTTTTTGAATGAGGGTCAATTTCTATTAATTGATGAGCCAACAAATCATCTAGACACTGATGCACGAAAGATGGTCTCTGATTATCTAAGGAAGAAAAAAGGGTTTATTTTGATTTCACATGACAGAATCTTTTTAGATGGATGCGTTGACCATATCTTATCTATAAATAGAGCAAATATTGAAGTTCAAAGTGGTAACTATTCTTCTTGGAAGTTAAATTTTGATAGACAGCAGGAACACGAAGAGGCTACAAATGAGCGTCTACAAAAAGACATAGGGAGATTAAAACAGTCTTCAAAGCGTTCAGCAGGTTGGTCTCATCAAGTGGAAGCTTCCAAAAATGGAACAAGGAATTCAGGATCTAAGTTAGATAAGGGCTTTGTAGGACATAAAGCGGCCAAGATGATGAAGAGAGCGAAGAACCTTGAATCAAGGCAACAAAAAGCTATTGAAGAAAAGTCAAAATTACTAAAAAATGTGGAGAAAACTGAGTCATTAAAATTAGAACAATTGAAATTTCAGTCAAATGAATTGGTTGTTTTGGCTGATGTGTCTGTTAAGTATGATGACCAAATAGTAAATGAACCAATTAGCTTCATAGTTGAACAAGGGGATCGAATTGTACTTGATGGAAAGAATGGAAGCGGGAAAAGTAGTATCCTAAAACTAATTCTAGAACATCCAATACAGCATACAGGCTCAGTTAATTTAGGTTCAGGACTCATCATTTCCTATGTCCAACAAGATACTTCTCATTTGAAGGGATTGTTATCGGACTTTATTGAAGAGCACGAGATTGATGAGACGTTATTTAAATCCATCCTACGTAAGATGGATTTTGACCGAATTCAATTTGAGAAAGATATATTTCATTATTCTGGTGGACAAAAGAAAAAGCTGCTTATCGCTAAAAGTTTATGTGAGAAAGCTCATTTATATATATGGGATGAACCATTAAATTTTATTGATATTTATTCGCGTATGCAGATTGAAGAACTTATTCAACAATTTAATCCTACAATGGTTATTGTTGAGCATGATAAGGCATTTCAACAAACAGTTGCAACAAAAACTATATCTATATAGTTCAAAGTGAGTGATTGAAGATATAATCAGTAAATCAAGTCATTAAACCATAGGGCGCTTTAATGGAGTGATGAAAAAAGCCTAATTTCTCTACAATCAATTGAGAAATTAGGCTTTTTAATAGGAAAAGTAGGGTACATATTAACAGAATGCACTCATAAATGGGAATATGATATAAGACCATAAGGTTTTCCTACTATTTATTGTGAAATGAGGGTTTTCGAGTTGTTTTTGATCAATGTTTATTTCAAAGCTACATTTACACCTGTTGAATTTTTAAAATATTGTTTCTGTATATCTAAATTAACAATTTTTAAGTGGAGAAGAAAAGATAAATATTTAATGTTACAACTTTAAATGAATACGAGTATAAATGTATAGATGTACATTTATACTCAAGGTGGAATTAGAAATTCTATATGAGTAACAGTAATAAATGTAATCATTAGAATAGGATCTCAGTAACGATAATAATTGTTTCAAAAGGAAGAACTATGTACGTTATTATGGAGTATATAAGCTTTTATAGTAACGATGATAGTTGTCTCTGGACAGCTATTTACGTACAGTAAAACTCCGAAGAAATAAAAAGTTAGGTGGGAGATAAACTACCCGTAAAAGCCAAATTGATGAAGGCTAATAATCGGAGGGAATGAAGGAAACCTCCACTGATTATTAGCCTTCACTTTATATTATTTACAATATATCCAAAAAAGATAGAGATATATTGTAAAATTAGTATTAAGCTTTACAAGTGAAAGAGGTCAAAAAGAAGATCATAAAACTGAAAATTAAGAAATTTTCAAATGGAAAATGGGGGATTTTAATGAGAAAAATGATATTATATAGCGATCAAATACAAGAAGATAGAAAATTGGATTATGAGCTTTTAAGGTTATTAAATAAAGAAAACCCTTCAATAGCATATCTTCGATCATCTTCAGATGAAACAGGAAAGTATTTTAATAATGTAGTTAAATATTATAGAGATTTAGGAATTAGCAAAGTAGAATATTTTGATTTAGATAAAGAATATGATGAAAGAAAGGTTAATAACATATTTAATTATGATGCAATACATCTTTCAGGTGGAAATACATTTCGCTTTTTAAATTCCCTACGAAAAAGAAATTTATTACATTCATTAAAATCTTATGTGGAAAATGGTGGGGTTTTAATTGGTGTTAGTGCAGGTAGTATAATATCTACTAAAAGTATTGATACAGCTCAATTTGTAGACGAGGATATTATAGGACTAGAGGATAGAAGCTCTTTAGGTTTTGTAGATTTTGATTTTATGCCTCATTGGAGTGAGGAGCAAAGTGAAAAATATTTAGAATTATTAAAGGATTATTCCAGGCTGAAAAATAGGACAATTTATGCTTGTAAAGATGGTGATGGGATAGTTATTGATGGAGAAGATATTAAATTGATTGGAAATGTTATAAAAATCTAATTTGGCCTCAATTTATCAAATACATTTTGTCTAAATGAGCTGAACAGATGTCTAGATACATTAAGAACTTATGGACATGAAAAAATGTTTTTATATCTAGAAAATATTTTTATCATTTGCTCAAAGTAGGGAACGAAATCAGCAATTTCAATATAAACAGAAGGAGGTAGCTCAATTGAAAGAGTATGATTGGGATAATAAGTTGGAGTATTTGAGAAATACAAGGGATCTATATTATAACGATGATTATCTAAGTTTTTTGGTGAATTCAGTTTGGAAAATCTCTAAACCAGTTCATATTGTTGACTATGGTTGTGGATATGGTTATTTAGGTCTGAAACTATTACCTCTGTTACCAATAGGGTCTAGATATACAGGAATTGATAAGGGGAAGAAACTAATTAATAAAGCAAGAGAGTTATTCCGCATTCTTCCATATGAAGCAGACTTTCTTGAGGCAGATGTTACTGAAATTAAATTAGAAAGTAAGTATGATATAGCAGTATGTCATGCTTTTTTATTACATATGAACGATCCAAAGACAATGTTACAAAAAATGATAGACTCGGTCGTTGATGAAGGTAATATCATATGCTTTGAACCACATTGGATTTCGAATATGTCTTCGTATAGTCTTAACAATCTAGAGCAATCAGAAATTGTTCAGATTGGTGTTCTTCAAAAATTATTTGAAAAAGATGCAAAACGAAATGGTAAAGATGGAAACATCGGTATTAAATTACCAACATATCTAAGTGAGCTAGGGGTAGAAAATATTGAATGTAGAGTTAGTGATAAGATTAATTTTCTTAATGTTAATGAGGATCAAAGAGATAAACAGCAATTGTATCAATCACTCAAGGAAGAGGGAATCGGTAATACTCCTGCTGAAAAAGAAGAATTCATTGAACGTTTAATAAATCGAGGGCTGATATACAATGAAGCGATGGTGCAGTACGAAGCAGAATTACAATTTTCTAAAGCATTCACTATAGATTCTTCTTTAATATATGCTCCAAGTATGAAAATTACTTTTGGCATAGTGAAAAGCAAGTAATGTAAATAAAGAAATGAGTTAGGACTTCTAACGCTGTATACATGTTAGAAGTCTTATTTTTTAGTTTGATAGTATTTTCTAAAAGAAAATATGTCAAAATCGTGTACGAATGAAAATAGATTCGATATTAATTTTGAAAACCTCGCTTAAATCACCTATTTCCTATGGAAAAACAGAGATAGTCTTGTTATGATAACAAGCATAGTCCTTTTTTATAACTAGAATAGATAGAATTGTGAGAAAAGTCCGAGAAAAGGACGCGCACAAGGGAGGAACAACATGAAGCGTGTTGCTTGGTTTACTGATAGTACAACTGCAAACTTTACAACAAGTGCAGATAATTTTGTTATACCGATTGAAATTGTTATTAATGGAACGGCTTACAAAGACTGTGAAGAAGGTGTTCGTGAACGTGTCTACGATGCACTAAAACAGGGTATAACTGTAACTACGTCACAACCTAATTTTGGAGATATGGTTGCACTCTTCTCTAAATGTAAAGAAGAATATGAAGAGGGATTTGCAATCACAATTAGTGGGAAAGTAAGTGGCACTTATCAAAATATGATACTTGCAGCAGAAATGGCAGGATTTCCTCTAGTTGTAATAGATAGTGAAACAACGAGTTATCCAATGGATGAAATTTTAACAAAAGCGCAAACGTTATACCGTAAGGGTATGACTTTACAAGATATACAAAAGACAATACAACATGTGGAACGTAGTCCTTATTATGTATTTCCAAAGGATTTGAAAGGTCTATATGCAAGTGGACGTGTGAAAGGTGTACAATTTATACTAGGCAGTCTACTAAGTGTAAACCTAATTCTAGAAGTAAAACATGGCGAACTTGTGTTGGAGAAGAAAGTTCGTAAAATACAAAAATGTAAAGAATATATGCGAAGCGAACTTGAAAAAGAAATGCCGAAAGTAGTCCATGTTTTCCATGCGAATGATGAAGAAGGGGCAGAAGAATGGATTGCTGATTTCAGAGCAGTATTTCCTGAAATGAAGTTTTTAATTTACCCACTTCCTATATCTTTTGCTGTTCATGCAGGTGCTGGAACAATTGCGATTAGCTTTTTGAAAGGGGAAACCTGTGAATAATTCACGGGTTTTTTTGATGTGCCAGTTCTTATTTTTTTATGTTGATGGAAATAATTTAGAGAATGAGAGATGAAGTGTTTTAGTAATAAGTAAGTGATTAACCATTAAAATAAATTAACGTGATAAGATTTCCAACATACGATATATGCTGGAGGTCGTATGTTGTTCATAGTAATAACCTAATGTCATTTTTTCATTTTCCACAAAAACAAGCACAGATAACATAAAAGAAGAACACTAAATATGTAGAAAGCATTTGTAAATCCAAATAAATCTGATAAACTTCCGCTAAGCATCGGTCCGAAAAACATACCAATTGAGTAGGCTGTATTATAGATTGCAAAAAGTATTCCATATGCATGAACTCCGTTTTTGTCTGCGAGATATGTAAGTTCTGGTAAAGCAGGTGCTAGTAAAAGGCTAAAACTAATTCCAAGGATAGCAAGTACAAATATTTCCAGGGCGGTATGAGAAACAATCACTGTAAATGGGAAACATAAAGCAGCCAAAGCTATGCCTACTGCCATCGTTTGTTTTCTGCCAATTTTAGTTGAAAGTGTGCCAATGATTGGTGCGGTAAATCCATATGCGAGAGTTGGAACGGCAAATAGGAGTCCGATTGTCCCAGGGCTAAGGTGTAAGGTGTCTTGTAAGTAGAGTGGAAGAGTTGGCTCTAAAGCGCTAGGTAAGGCCGATCCTAGAATAATAATACCGATCATAATAAATAGGGAACGCATATTCAAGATAGATCGATAGCTAATTCGTTGGTTTGAGCTGGATTTTGGTTCATTATGAAGTAATGTTATTCGTAATATACTATCAATGAGTGCAATACTGGCAGCGATAATAAAGGGAAGATGATACCCTCCCCATTGATAAAGTGCCCCGCCGATTGTTGGACCAAGGAGCATCCCAGCTGCTTGTCCCGATAAAGCGAGACCCATGGCCTTTCCGCGTTCTTGCAGAGGGAACACATCTGCTAGAAGTGCTAATCCAGCTGTCCATGTTGCTGCTGCAGATATACCTTGTAGCATTCTTGCGAGCACGAGCAACCAGAAACTATTTGCAAGTCCGAATAATAGAGTCGCTGCTGCAAGTCCAAATAAGCCTAGAATCATAGGGAGGCGTCTTCCAACCTTATCGGAAACCACTCCCAAAATGGGAGTAGCAAGAAGTAAAGTAATAGCGTAACTACCGAATAAAAAGCCAATCTCTGTTTGGGAAGCACCTAGTGTTTCTGCGTACCGTGGTAAGATTGGGACAATCATTCCGTAGATGAGCATATCCGTAAAGACAGCTACTGCTACAACCCATAACGAAGCTTTTTGCACGCGAGACATTTTTAAGCTAGCTTCCATCATTTTTCCTCCGTGTTCTTCTTATTTTCTAATCGAGATAACATTTTTTCCATTTTTTCAATGAAACGTAGCTGTATTTCACATTGTTCATAAATATTTTCAAAAATCAGGCTCACATGCTCTGGAATGTCTATCATTTTTTCTTTAATAGATTGTCCAGCTTTCATATTCTCGTACATTTCTATAATTTTCTTTTTTTGATCTTGTAAGGCGGATGAAATGTGTTCAAGAGAAACAGTATTTGTATCGAAAAAAGTAAGTGCTGTATATAACTCTGTTGGGAATACGACTGAAGATTGCTGGAATGACTGAAGCATGAGTGTATAGAATTCATCTTTTCCAGCAGGTGTAACACTATAAATTGCTTTGGAACGATTGCCCGTTTTTTCAACGGCATCAAGCTCTACTAATCCTTCTTTATCCATTTTTTTTAAAGCATGATAAATCGAAGCGGGAAAAACACCTGCCCAAGTGTCTGTTTGTGCTGATTGCATAGCTTGTTGTAATTCGTATCCAGACATAGGACCGTATTGCATGAGTAAACCTAGCACCATTAAACGTGTCATATGTATCCTCCGTTCAAATAGAAAATATAGAATACTAAACATTTAGTATTTGTTTATAATACATGTGGAAATATTTGTTTTGTCAATAAAAGGATGGGAATTGTTATGTCCCGTTATTTCAGGAAATAAGACCCACCCTAAAATTCAGCGAAAGTAAAGAAGTTTAGATGGGATACAAACACCGTATAAAATTTTGATTTATAAGTGGTGATTAACTTAATAAAATAAATTTTATTTCACCAAATTAAACAAAATACATGAAAAAATAGTTATTTTTATTCTTTTTAAACTATAATTTAAATAATATTTTCTATTATCGAGGATTATATAAGATTTTAATTGAATACATGATATAAGCTGTGTAGAATCTAAGCAAGCGGATAAGAATACTGCTTACTGATGCGCAAGAAAAATAATTACTAGAGGTGAATGCATGTTAGAATTTAGGCGATTAGAGATGTGTTTGAAGGAGAAACGATTTGTAGATGGATTACAGGATGTAAATAACGAAATTGCACATATAAAAGAAACCAATACGTTCTCCTATGTGAAGGAATGGCTTTCTTTGATTTCAGGGCATGAGGAATTTGATACGCTAATCCGTCTTACAGATGAAGGGCTTATGCATCAATATAGTGCCTTCCTAATTCGCTATTCATATAAAAAATTTCCAAATATGAGAACGCTCTCTTTATATTGTGATGAGCTAATTGATGACCGAAAAGTACTTGATGCTGAAAAGTTATTAAAAGACGCTTTGGACGATATAAAGGCAGAACAAATAGATTCTGATATTTTATCAAAAGCCTACTTTACATTAGTAAGATGCCTTTTAGAAATGAAACGAAATGAAGAAGCATTCCAATATATGAAAAAAGCTGAGAGTTATAGTACACGTCCAGTCTTTGATAAATGGGGCTATTTTTATATACAAATAGGAGAATGGGAGAAAGCGGAGCACTCACTTTTAGCTGGGATGGAACATAAGGAAAATGAAGAACTAGCGGTTTATTTATTATCACAGCTATATGCATATAAAGGTGAACAGAAACGAGCATTGCAATTGATTAATGATGCGATAGATCAGTTTCCGCAAGTACCGTATTTTTATTTCGAAAAGGTGAAACATTTACTAGATTTACAGTGTTATGAGGAAATGTTAACTGTAATAGATAAGATCGATCAGATATTACCGTACCATTCGTATAAAGCTTATTTTACACATTTACGTGCAGAAGCGTTGTATAAAATGAATAAGAACGAGGAGTTACTTGCTCTATTAAAAACGGAAGTATGTTTGAAAGAGTCACTATATCATAATATAGAAAAATACCCGAATGGGAAAAAAGTAAGATTGCCATTAGTACCAATCGTACAAAAAGATAATTATTGTGTTCCAGCGAGCTTGGAGATGATGCTTCGCTTATGGGGAGAAAGTCGTACACAAGATGAAGTCGCAAATCATATATTTGATGTAACAGGATCAAAATTTTCAGATACGGTTACTTATTTAGAAGAATTGGGCTATGTTTGTCGTTATTTCAAGGGGAACGAAAAGAACTATAAAGCATTACTCGATCAAAATATTCCTGTTTTATTAAGTATAGATATTGAACATGCATCCCATGTTCAAGTTCTTTCTGGATATGATGATCAGTTACAATCTTTTTTTGTTCAAGATCCTAATTTCTTGGAACCGCTTTTTGTTGAATATGAGAAGTTACAGGAAAGATATCGCTACACCGATGGTTTATCTATCGTATTTGTTCCTAAGGAGAAAAAGGAACAATTGTCATTTTTAGTAGAAGAGGAAGATGTATACTTCCGAAAGCTATTCTCTCTGACGGATCATTTAGAAGAGCAGGATAAAAAAGGGATTGAAAAACTCGTATCATTTTTACAAGAGACAAATGAAAATCCATACACGTGGTTATACACAATCAAACATATGGATGTTGAAGTGAATCAAGAGTTTATTCTTTTCTGTGTTGAAAGGTTAATGGAAAGATATCCGGATTCAGATTTTGTTAAGCTACATAGTGCACAATGCTTTATCCGTATTCAAGATCTGGAGCGGGCTAGTGATGTCTTGCGAAGTGTTGAGAAAAAGAATAATCAAGCATTGTATCATTTTATACAGGGCCGTTATTCTTTAGAGAAAGAAGAGTATGAGGAAGCAATTTCTAGCTTCTGCTCATCGTTACAATTAGATGCGGATCAGCCAATCGCATGGAGTTTTCTGGCATTATCATATATGTATATAGATCAGTCTGAACAGGGCTTGCAAATGTCACAAATTGCATTGCAACGTCATCCTGATAGGTTTATTCTTGTGAATCATAATTTAGTTTTAATGGATTTAGAGCGTTATGAGGAAGCATATGAAGTGTTTAATGATTTATTGAAAGAATATAAGTATGAAGCACATATATGGTATGAAAGAGCCAAATGTGCGCATCAAATGGAGAAATTGCATTTAGCAATCAAAGGACTTCGCATCGCCATTCAATTAGACAAAACGGTACCATATCCATATGTAAAACTCTCAGAAATATATGAATCAGATCTAGAAGATAAGAAGAGTGCAGAAGCAATTTTATCGCAGGGTATCGAAAATTGCGAAGAATCATCATCATTATATACTCGATTAGGGGATTTGTATTTTCAAAATGATGAATTTGAAGAAGCTGAAAAAATATATAAACGTTCTTTAGAAGGAAATGATGGAGACATTTATTCTCATTTTGGTTTAGTTCAAATTTATATGGCAAAAGAACAGTATAATGATGCAAAGCATTATATTTTCAGCATGGAAAAGAAATTTGAACAAAATGATGAGTTTCTAATGAATGCAGGAATGGTATTGTGGGACGCTGAAATGGAATTAGAGGCTAATGAAGAACAATTAAAGATAGCGTTGTCAAAGTTAGAAAATGGCATCCGATGTTTGAAAAATAATATAGCGAATGTCTTGGAAGAATATGTAAATAGAGTTGAAGGGACACCATTTGTACAACGTGGGATAGCATTTTTAAGAAAACTAGAAAAAGAAAGAGCGGATATTACCGAGTATGGCTGTTATGCTGGTATTTTATATGAATCTCTTGGACAATACGATCAAGCAATGAAACGATACCATCAAGCAATAAAGCATAGACCGAGTACTCTTCCGTATTTTCGTATTGGTGAATCCCTTATGGTATTAGGGGAATTGGAAGACGCAAAAAGAGCATATGAATCTTGCTTAGAAATAGATGCAAACTTTATAGGAGTACATTTGAAGTTAGCGGAAATATACGAAAAAGAAGAAAACCGTTTAAAAGAACAACATCATATGCTTCAGGCAATGATCCAAGAACCGATGATTGTAAATATGGAGTATTTGGCAGAGCTTTCAGTAGAAAATTCTCTTCATAAAGAGCTTCTATCTGAGTTAGAGAAATTGGCTGGCAGAGTGAATGAAATGTGGCGTTTAGACGCTCTTGCATATGTATATGGCGCCATGAAAGATGTAGATAAAGAACAAGAACTAATGGAAGAAGCTTTGCAAATGGATGAAGAACATGTGGAAGTACGATATCATTATGCAAAAGTACTTGTTAAAAAGCGAAATCCGGAAGCAATTACATTTGTTACAAATTTAATAAAGCAAGATATTGAAAATGAACGTGTATTTGAAGTGTATGTTCAAGCGATGGAACAAAGGCGGAAATTATCTCAAATACGAGATTCCCTTCATTTGCTGTCAATTAAGAAAAAAGAAAGAAGTACTGCATTTATGTACGCTGCATCTGCACTTGCTGAGAGACTGAGTAAGCAACAACAAAATGAAGAGCCAAAGAAATCAATCCTTACAAGAGCATTTTATCGAATGAAAAACCGTGCGAAAGAAATTTCCCTTATTACAATTGTTATTGATTTATTTGAAATTTCCTTAAAATTTAATGCTAAAAATAGTATGGCAGCGCAGCGTTTAGCGATATTTTATGAAAATGGGAATATGATTACAGAAGCGATAGATGTATTACAAACATCTTTAGAAAACATTTGGAATACTAGCGCGGCACGGCAACTTGTAAATCTTCTCATCGAACATGGTGATGAAAATGAAGAGATGTTAAGAGATGCTCTTGAAATAATAAAGCAGATGAGTAAAGAAGAGCCAAATGATTATGACATGCTCTTGTTACATTCAAATGTTTTGTTCATGTTAGGGGAAGGAAAACAGGCAGAAAAGATCTGTTTACAATTAATCGAAAGAATGCCTTTTGTGAGCCGTGCATTCCTTGCTCTAGCGGAAATATATCAAAGTGAAGAAAGGTTTGAAGAGTCTATTGCAATGCTGGAAGAGGGAGTACTGCACCATCCGCAAGATCATGCAATGTTTCTCGCTTTAGCAGCGTCTTATCATCAGATTGGAAAAACAGAAAGGGCAGAAGAACTAACAAGTCATATACTATCTTTTGATTCTTCAGATCTATTAGTTCGATACAACAGAGCATACTATTTAGCTGTTTTAAATCGAAATGCTGAAGCGAAAGCAGAACTTGAAACTGTTCTTCATGAGGATCAAACTGGATTTTTTGCAGAGCTTGCAGAAGAAGATGAAGAGTTAGAGGAAGTGTGGGAAACAATAAAGTAATAGCAACTGTTCATGATGTATAAAATTCGAGAACTAGGACGAAAATGAAAATATATTTTTGAATTGATTGACAATTGTCTGTTTCATGGAATAAAATAACTTTTAATAAAAGTATACAAATCTGAAGACGAGAAAGAGTAAAATATTGTACTGTTCCCCAGAGAGCCGGCGCCTTGCTGAAAGCCGGTGTACAGACTTTATTTGAAAATCATCTCCGAGGAGCCGTGGCTGAATAAAGTAAGCTCGGACGGATGTCTACCGTTACAAAGAACGCGTATGTTAGTACGTTGCTAAGTGCTATTAGTTAAGATGCTAATAGAATTAGGGTGGTAACGCGGGTAAACCCGTCCCTATTTATAGGGACGGGTTTTTTGTGTGCTTTTACAAATTTTCAAAGGAGTGATTGTAAATGGAGAAGGTAAATGTAAAAGAATCAGCTGTAGGGAGAGAAACACGAATTCGCAAGCAGTGGAATAAGCAGAATATCTTTGAACAATCCATTCGAAATCGTGAAGGTGCACAATCTTTCGTTTTTTATGAGGGGCCACCAACTGCAAATGGACTGCCACACGTGGGGCATGCGCTCGGACGGACGATTAAAGATTTAGTAGCGAGATATAAAACAATGACTGGATATAAAGTACTTCGAAAAGCTGGATGGGATACACACGGATTACCGGTAGAATTGGGAGTTGAAAAACAGCTTGGTATTTCTGGTAAACATGAGATTGAAGAGTACGGAATTGAACCATTTATTCAAAAATGTAAAGAAAGTGTATTTACGTATGAGAAGCAGTGGCGTGAATTTACTGAGAGCATTGGATATTGGGTCGATATGGAAGCCCCGTACGTAACTTTGGAAAATCCTTATATCGAGAGTGTATGGCATATTCTTGGGACTATTCATGAAAAAGGGCTGCTATATAAAGGACATCGAGTTTCGCCATACTGTCCAAGTTGTCAAACATCACTTAGTTCACATGAAGTAGCGCAAGGATATAAAACAGTAAAAGATTTAAGTGCAACGATAAAGTTTAAAGTATTGCATAGTCAAAATGAATACTTTCTTGGATGGACAACAACGCCATGGACTCTTCCAGCCAATGTAGCACTTGCTGTACATCGAGATATGGAGTATGTGAAAGCACAGCAAGCTGATTCGGTTTATATTGTTGCAAAAGAGCTGGCAAGCAATGTATTAAAAGAAGATTATCAAGTATTGTCTACCCATAAAGGAGAAGAATTAGTAGGTACTTCATATGCAGCGCCATTTCCTATGGATGAAGTTACGAATGGCTATCGTGTTATTTCGGCAGACTTTGTTACGGGAGATAGTGGTACGGGGCTTGTTCATATCGCACCAGCGTATGGAGAAGATGATTATAAAGTTGTACAGAATCAAGGATTATCATTCCTTCATGTTGTGGATGAACAAGGTAAGTATACGGAAGCTGTTCCATTTTTACAAGGGAAGTTTGTGAAAGAATGTGATGTAGATATTGTTCGTTACTTAGCGCAGGAAGGATTGTTATACTCTAAAGAAAAATATGAACATAGTTATCCGCATTGCTGGCGCTGTGATTCACCACTCTTGTATTATGCTGGAGAAAGCTGGTTCATTCGGACAACTGAGATCAAAGAGACATTCTTAAAGAATAATGATGCAGTCACATGGTATCCAGATCATATGAAACATGGGCGATTTGGAAAGTTTTTAGAGAATATGGTGGACTGGAATATTAGCCGAAAACGATACTGGGGAACACCGTTAAACGTATGGGAATGCAAAAACTGTGATCATCAATTTGCACCGAAGAGCATCGATGAATTAAGAAAACATAGCGTAGGGCATACAGCAGAAAATTTAGAACTGCATAAACCGTATGTAGATGAAGTGAAGGTATGCTGTGAAAAATGTGGTAGTTCGATGACTCGTACGCCAGAAGTAATCGACGTTTGGTTTGATAGCGGTTCGATGCCATTTGCACAGTATCATTATCCGTTTGAAAATAAAGTGCTTTTTGAGGAACAATTTCCAGCTGATGTAATCGCTGAAGGTGTCGATCAAACGCGTGGTTGGTTTTATAGTTTATTAGCAGTAGCGGCTTTATATACCGGAAAAGTACCATATAAACGTGTATTATCTCTTGGGCATGTGTTAGATGAACAAGGACAGAAAATGTCTAAAAGTAAAGGGAATGCATTAGATCCAGTAGAATTAGTCGAGAAATTTGGTGCAGATGCATTAAGATGGGCACTTCTTGTTGATAGTGCACCTTGGAATGCAAAGCGTTTTTCTGAAAGAACTGTGCAAGAGGCGAAGTCAAAACTAGTAGATACACTTGTGAATGTATATAGCTTCTATGTTTTATATACAAACTTAGATAAATACAATTCAAAAGAAAAGTATGAGGTCAAGCGGACGAAATTAGATGAGTGGGTATTATCACGTCTTCATAGTACAGTGAAACAAGTAAGAAATGCATTAGACGAGTATCAATTTACAAATGCAGCGCGTGAAATTGCGGTTCTTGTAGATGAGGTTAGTAACTGGTATGTAAGACGTTCGCGCAATCGTTTTTGGGAGTCTGGCATGAATCCTGAAAAGGCAGCTGCATATGAAACGCTTCATGAAGTGCTTGTTACGATTAGTAAATTACTTGCTCCGTTTACTCCATTTGTCGCGGAAGATATTCATCTTAACTTAGAAGGAAATAGTGTTCATTTAACAGATTATCCAACAGCGGATGAAAAGCTTATTCAAACCAAGTTAGAGCAAGAAATGAATGCCGCTTTACAAGTTGTTGAGCTGGGACGTAGCAACCGAAATCAGCATGGATTAAAAGTGAAGCAACCATTAGCAGAGCTTGTATTACTTGAGCACCATGAGCAGAAAGTGGACTGGGAATCCTATCGTGATATTGTTATGGATGAACTGAACGTAAAAGCATTTCATGTAGAATTAGATGAAACACAGTATACATCGTACCAATTAAAGCTCGATTTTAAGACTGCAGGACCGAAGTTCGGGAAGAACGTTAACGCTGTAAATCAATGGCTAAAACAATTATCGCAAGAAGAAGTACAAAACTTTGTTTCGACTGAAAAAGCATTGTGTAAGCTTGTATCTGGGGAAGAAGTTGTTGTAACGCTTGAAGATGTATTAGTAGAACAAGTACCCAAAGTAGGGTTTTCTAATACTACAAATGGACAATATACGGTAATGTTAGATACGAATGTGACAGATGAACTATTACAAGAAGGAGTGGCGCGAGAATTTATTCGAGCTGTTCAAGAGTATCGAAAACAATTGAATTTACCAGTTAATTTACGAGTAGATGTTATTTTGGATACAGAGGATGAATTACAAAACACTCTAACAAAGCATAAAGATTTATTAGAAGAAAATTTATTAGTAAAACAATTTACGTTTAAAGCATTGTCACAAGAAGAGGATGAAATTTCTTTAGGTGAGAAAAAGGTTCGTATTAAACTGAGTCCAGCTAGCTAAATGAAAAATAGGATATAGATGGAAAGTTCGAATTTTTTATAAAAGTAACTTGAGAATGGAGCGTAAAAAATTACAAGAATCCCTGCGGAATGTCGGGCAGGGATTCAGGGGTAAAGAGGGTTATTTGTATTTGTCGAAACGTGTCGTTTTCAACAAGTTAATATTACCACTAATTTTCAGAAACGCATCATGTTAAATGTGTCTGAATTGTATATAAACTGTGTATAAATTTAAACAAAAATGCTATTTTACCTTATAAAACAAAAGTATGATAATCCTTATAAATAATTGCTGAATGATAAACTTACAAAAATGCTTTTAAAAGTTCTTGAACTAATGGAAGTACGCCACCTACAAATTTCAAAACTGCCATTGCGATTTCCATATTATTTCCTCCTCTTTCTTGTAAGATGTGATAAATGTTTATACCATTATTATAGAAAGTACTTATAACAATATAAATACATTTCAATATGTAATATTTCAAATTTATTTATATTTTATATTGTTATAATAGAAAGGGTAAATTCTACAGCATTTTTCGATGAACTGAATAACTAAAGAACATGAAAGTTTCCCTACTTAAAAAGGAAGAGAATTATAAAAATTCTCTTCCTTTTTTATGTGTACATAAACATTGCTTATCTATCTGAAAGTACATGTATACTATACGATTAGTGGCTCTGGTACAAATATGTTGTGCCCTTAAATAATTCATACAGATACGTAATCAAGTGTTCGTAAAGGTATAAGCTTACATAAAATAGAAATACTATCGTTGTGTATGGTAAGTATTTCATTATACAGGAGAGATGTTGTATGACTACTAATAAACGAAATGATTCAGAAAAGGAATTTGAACCTTCAATAATTAACTTAAATGATGAGTTAAATATAATTGATAATGGGGTTACAGAGAGAGTAGACGCTTATCAAAATTTGAAAGCTGAAGATACAGTTACACTTTTTTGGGGAGATGAATGGAATATAGAAGAAGCTGAGAAGAAAAAGATGGATTGTAATCGACCAAATGACGTTAAACAATATTAATTAACATCATGGAACATCTGTCAGTCAATCATACAGAAGCGATTTTAGGAACGTTATGAATAAAGAAACTGATGATTTCCTCAGACAAAAACAAAGCATCTCATTACTATTGAGATGCTTATTCAAATCAAGCATGAATTAACTATTATTATTTAAAAGAAATACAACAATTTATTTGATCTTTCAAAGTTAGAAAGTGGACAAGGAGCTTTTCATCCAAGTTTAACACATGCGGACAGAGCTCTGTTAAGAGGTATTAGAAGCTCATTCGGTCTTATTAACGGACAAACGTATCGAGTTAAAAGTGTAAGTCTCCAATACATTACCTCAACTTTGGATTATGCCATGTAAAATAGTATGTGTTATCAGTAATTTATTACATAATGTTATACAGTATTCCCCTATATATGGAAAAATAGAGTGATAAATTAATAACTTATCCAGTGATTTTTCTCATAACCCATTCTATAGGTCCTCTAGACAATTTATTTCTCCATAAAATACTAAATAATATACTAAAAATGAAGAAACAAATGGCAAATATTAATACGAAAGATAAAGATTGATTTTCAAGTCTGTGTAAAAGGATCAATGTTCCGATGCCTAAAATGACGTGACTTACATAATGAGTTAAAGTTAATTGTCCGGTTTTAACGATGGCCCCAATAAACCAATTTTTTTCATACCTCTCAGTAATAAATAAGCAAAGGATCAAGATTATTAAAGCAGATCCGGTGGCAGATAAGATGTATAAAATGTTTGGGAAAATAGGTCCTGTATTAAATAAAAAGGTAGAGGATTCTTTTCCGATATAGGGGATGAAAAAATGAGTCAATACTTTTGACAACAATTCAGCAGTTGTTGAAATGATTAGGCTGATTATTAATAGTTTTTTTCTAATTTTATTATTATGAAGATCCATTCGTCCAATCAGCATACCAACTAAGAAGAACGAGAACCATGGGAAAATAGGGTGGTAGCCGTTAAAGAATAAATTACGGAGGAATCCTTTTACTGACCAGAAATCTATATAGTTTATAAAAGGAATGGGGCCTCCCCAGCCTTCAAAGGCATTAAAGGTTAATTGGAGGTATTGTGCAATGAGTAAAATGAGTATCGATAACCAAAGCAATATCTTTTTATTTATTGTAATGAAGAAGGCTGCAATAAAGAGATACACGCCGTAGTAGTGTAATATATCACCTGTCCAGTCGATTGTGTATAACAATAAGCCTAATACAAATAAGAACAACGATCGCTTCCAAATCATTTTTCGACTAGACATAATTTTAATTGGATTACTACTAGAAACGGATGATTTAGTCAAAAGGGAGATTCCTATACCTGCAAGTATGACAAATAGAGCAGAAGCGCGACCCTCAAATAGTGACATAAAGGCTATTAACCATGGAGGGCCATTACCTTCAGCCCCGGTTATAACCATGAAATTAACAATTAGCATTCCAAACATAGCCCATGCTCTAGCAAAATCTAATCCAATAATTCTTCTTTTAATTTCCATGGGAAACACGTCCTTTAAATATGCTATGCACAGCTTCAATCCATATTTGTTTATAATCCATGTTTGTATCAAACATCATGAAATTCCCGATATTATCAAGCACCAATGCGAGCATATGAGCTTTGGCTGTCAGGTTATCATCCTCAATAAGTTGCAATGAATTTGCTTTAGTAAGAAGTGCTTCAAATCCCTTTAAATATTCTCTTTGTATGGAAAGGAGCCGTTCATTATAATTGTTATTTCTAGATGCAAGTAACAAGTATTCTTGTAGGACACGGTTAAAATAAGGATCTTTATCTTGTTCATCGATTATGTTTACACCAATTTCAATACATTTTTCAATAAAATTGTTTTTTGTAAATTCATCAGTCTTAAAGAAGGTTGAAAATTGAACTGCCTGACATAGCTCATCAAATAAGCCTTCGATTAACGCATCTTTAGATTTGAAGTAATAATAAATAGATGGTTTTGCGATTCCGACTTCCTCGGCAATCATTGTGTATGTGGTCTTAGCGATTCCGTGCTCTGCGAATAAACGATAGCTTGCCTCGATTATTGCAGAAAGGGTTTCCTCACTTTTACTCATAATTGAGCCTCCTAACATGTAAGATCATATTCAGAATAGCATGCATTAAAACACTTTTCAACCTATCGTTAGGTAAAAAATAGCCTGTTTTTTTATTGCCACCATATGAGTTACGACTGGTAAATGTCTAATTAAAAACAAACATTTCTGCTTAATATCCATAGCGAATAATATCTTTCGAAAGTATTTATCATTTTGATACACAAATATTGAGAAAATATTACTTTCTGTATTAATATAAAAAAGATAAAGGTAATATAATTGATCTTATAGAATTACTCGTACATTCAAAATTTATTAAGAGAGTGGAGAGTGATTCTAATGTTCAAAAAAAGGATGGTAGCAATTGCTACAGCAATACCGTTAGTGTTAGGTACAGTATCGGTTGTTTCAGCGGTAGAAGAGAAACAAGTAAAGATAGACAGGTATTCTCCTCAGGAAAAAGCAGCCGAATATTTAAAAGCGAATGCCGCGCAATATTCATTAAAGACAGATTTGTCAGACTTACAGTATATTTCAACTACTGATACACAGGTAGCTTCATATGTTAGATTTCAACAAGTAGTAAATGGTTCCCCTGTATTTTCAAAACAAATAACCGTGACTCTTAATGGAAAAGGACAAGGGGTGCTTGCTGTTTCTGATTATCAGCCTGTTCAAAATGTGAAAGAAATAAAGCAAAAAATTAGTGAAAAAGATGCAGAGCAAAAATCAAAGGTATATGTTGGTGGAGAAAGTGAACAAAATTTATGGGCTCCAACAATGAAAGAATTCGGGTATATCATTGAAGAGGGAGTTGCCATTCCTGTATACCGAGTTGTAGTTCACTCCAATCAACCATTTGGTGCATGGGAAACATTCATTGACGCTGAAAATGGAAAACTACTAAAAAAGGTAGATATAAATCGTAAAGCGGAGGGAACAGGGAAAGTGTTTTTGCCGAATCCTGTCGTAACAAGTGGTAGTGTAACTGGATTAAAGGATAATAATGATGCAGATTCAGCAGCATTAAATAATCAATTAAAAACAGTTACTTTAAAAGGCTTAAATGGAACAGGCTTTTTAGTTGGAGATTATGTCACAATTTCTTCAAAGGCAAAAACAAAATCTTCAACTCTTCAATTTAATTACACACGTTCAAATGATAGTTTTGAAGATGTAATGGCATATTATCATATCGATACTTTACAACGTTATATCCAGCAAATAGGATTTAAGAACATTAACAATCGCTCTATTAAAGTAAATGTGAACGGAACGAGAGATGATAATTCTTTCTATTCCCCGTCAACAAAAGATTTAACATTTGGAACTGGTGGAGTAGATGATGCTGAAGATGCAGGAATTATCGCACATGAATATGGGCATTCGATTCAAGATAATCAAGTTCCGGGCTTTGGTAGTTCTCCAGAAGGTGGGGCGATGGGAGAGGGATTTGGAGATTTCTTAGGTGCAACTTATGAAGATGCTACATCAACTACAGGATATGGAAAAGCATGTGTAGGAGAATGGGATGCGACTTCTTATTCAAGTTCAAATCCAACATGTTTGCGTCGATTAGATAATAATAAGGTGTACCCAAGAGATGTGCAAAATGAAGTACATGCAGACGGAGAAATTTGGTCCCAAGGAGAGTATGAAATGGCACAATCCTTTGGCCGTGATGTAGCCACAAAAATCATTTTACAATCGCACTGGTCATTAACGCCAAATGCTAAATTCCGTGATGGGGCAAAAGCGATTAAACAAGCAGATGCTCTTCTATATGGTGGACAACACGCGGCGGAAATTGATCGGATTTGGGCGGCAAGAGGAATTAGTACAAATTAAGAATATGAATGAATAATAAAGAAACCCTGGCATAACACCGATTATGCCGGGGTTTCTTTATTATTTGTATTTACTATCAAAAATTAACTATCCAGTCATCTAGGAGTTTTCCAGATTTATTGATTTACTGACGCAAAGGCTGTCTGAGAGAAAGTAGGTACAATTTGATTTAATACTACATCTAATGATTGGCCATGGGCTAGCAAGAGTTCATCAAGGAAGCGCTGTCCTTCAGTAGATGAAGTGAGAATGGTAGTTACTAGCTGTGGGTCAAATATAGTATGTGGTGAGATTGCTAATGAGTTTACTGCCCAATACATTCCGTATAATTTGAAATCACGCTCGGTTGTGGCATATTTAAGAAATAAATCCATATATTTTTGGCCAAAAGAAATCCCTTTCAATTGCTGTGAACTCACATATTCGACACCTTTCCACTGCAAATCAGTAGCACAATTGAGCCACCAAGCTGGTTCGATTACATCTTGCATTTTTTTGAGAACTCTTTGTTCGAAATGAGGGATAGGGTTATGTTGTTGTTCTTGCAAGCAAGACTCGAGTACTTCTACTTCAATTGCAGCAATGGTCATTCCTTGACCGAAAATTGGATCGTAAATACAGAATGCGTCTCCCAAGACTAACAATCCAGAGGGCCATCGATCCATTTGTTCAAAGTGATGACGAAACAGTTCTGGAACACGATAACTCCGAGGAGAGGATATTGGTTCAAACTCGTACAAAATTTCGCCAATTATCGGACTTGGGAGCTGGGAAATAGCCTGCTCAAACTCTTCGGCATTTGTAGGAGGATAATGTCCACCAGGACGATAGATTAGCACTTCGGCTATATTATTTTCAATAAAGGAAAAGACGCCTGTAAAAGTTTCTTTAGTTGGCTGCCCTGCAATATTGATTGTGTCCCATTTTTCTGTGAGATGTAGTAGGTGGGAGGGAACCTTATAGCGGCGAGTACTATATCCAAGGGAGACTTTCAAGTGATCTGAATCTGGCACATCATAACCCTGATCTTGAAGCCAATTTACGAGTTTAGAGGAACGACCACTAGCATCAACTATCAAATCAGCATTTAGTGTTCGTACTTGTTCAGATTTTCCGCGTTCTGAGACTTGGACTCCTGTAACAGTTGTTTGATCAATCGTCATTAATAAACCAATTACGTTATGATTTGTGAGAAAACTAATATTAGAAATTTTTTGTACTTGTTTACGAAGTGTCCATTCAAGCAAAGCTCTACTGAATTTGACATCATTCCGTGGACATTGCATTTCTATCGTGCCATACTGATTCATGTTATGGATGGTTTTATTTAGTACTGAGGGTGCACCTTGTGCTGCTAAATCATTTTCATAGCCTGGAAAGAGTCGTTCTGTAATTAATTTACCACGCTGGGTAAAACGATGTGGATGGAAGGCTTGTGGAGTACCAGGACGGTTGTCAGGTCTTTCTGGAAAAGTATCTTTATCGACTATAAGCACTTCTTTATAGTAGGTAGAAAGTACTCTTGCAGTTAGTAACCCTCCAATACCACCCCCAATGATAATTGCTCGTTCTGTTTTTCCTGTTGTTAGTGCATAGTTGGTATGAGTCATAATTTTCAACCTCCATTTATCAGGTGAATTTTAATCAGTATTTTTCATTCCACACGGGTTATTAGTGATTGACTGAGGTTTTTCCTGCTTGCTAAATTGAATATTCTGCATTAAGGTCATTTAATGGAGCCACACTAGGAAGTTGAAAGGTAGTTAGAGTTTTTAAAGGGAAAAAGAATGATACAAAAAAGCGTCATTCTTTCCTAATATTTTTTAGAAAGACCAACGCAATTTTCCATTTAATATATTTGTTTTATAAGTTTGAAGATACAGATATGATTATTGCAAGAAATCTTTTCTAATTTTGTAGAAGAATTTTATTTTTGAGATTCCTTAAAAACAAAATGCTCTTTAAACTTTCTTCCCTCAACTTTTTGACCATTTCGCATTGCACGGAAAGGATGTTCTTGCCATGTAATCATGACATCTACCTCGTTTGTTTTTACGGAAACAGGAAAATTTGCATGTTCAAACCCTGTCTTCCCACTTGCTAATCGAGCTTCTTTTAAAGAAAAGAGTTCATATTTTGTTTCCGTGTTTGGTTCATTTCGGAATACTTCCACTTGTACGTTATATACTTCATCTTTTCCAATGTTTTGTACTGAGAAGTGATACGTGTGAAAAACATCTTTTTTAGGTTGTAACATGTTTTTGTCTGTTTTCTTTACTTCGTCAATATGTACTTTTCATTGTTTTGAATTCTGTGAGATGGGTAATGATTGTGGGGAATAGGCGTATGCTTGATTTGTCATTATCATGCATAATAGTAAGAGTAAGAAACTTATAATTTTTCTCATGTATAGACCTCCAGAAGAAATTTACTAATAATATGCCTAGGAAAACAAATTGTTATGTAATGAAATAGTTTCTTTCTGAGTGGGAGGGGAAGTCATGATGCAAAAGAACTTGAAGAAGTGGCAAATCAAACTGATGTTGTTTTAGTGAAAGATTCGCGAGGAATAACATTAGAAGAAATTGTTTCAGAATGGATTTGAAATTAAAATCAGAAAATAATGAAAAAACACCTTGCATTTTCTCTTTTAAAGGAATAGAATACTCTGTAAATATAAAAAGTGATGAACAGGAAAAGTACATGATGTAAGGGTCTCCAGAGAGCAATCAACTGCTGAAAAGATTGCGATACCGCATGATGGAAAGACACCTGTGAGCGTTGCTTTGAACGTGAAGGTTAGTAAAAGCAAACGGTACCTACCGTTATCAGGTTTAAGATGGTCAGTATGACAATTTGGGTGGTACCGCGGAAAAATCCGTCCCTATTTATAGGGGCGGATTTTTGTATTCTTTGAAAGGAGGTGAGTGGCCGTGGATGATGATGATGATAACAATAATGTAAATAAATATGAAAATATAGGAGGAAACAATAATGGATCAATCAATGAAGCGGTCACTCGTTCGTGAATGTAAAACATGTAGTAAAAAGGTGGTTTTACTACAAGGTTGGGTGAAAAAAATTCGGCATTTGGGGAATATCAGTTTTTTATTATTACGTGACCGAACAGGTGTTATTCAATGCGTGTTAGAAAAAGAATTAGCGGGATATAAAGTAGACGTAGAAAGTGTTGTTCAAATTATTGGCGAACTTGTGGAAACCACAAAAACAGAATTAGGTGTGGAACTGCTTGTAGAAGAAGTAAAAGTGTTAAATACTGCTGAGCCACTTCCTTTTGAAGTGAATAAAAGAAAGCTGCAAGTTGGTTTAGATCAAATGTTGAATGAGCGCGTCATATCGCTTCGGCATGAACGGATACAAGCCATTTTTACGATTCAATCTACGCTCGTACAGGCATTTAGTGAATTTTTAATAGAGAACGATTTCACACGTATATTTACGCCGAAAATCGTTTCTCAAGGAGCAGAAGGGGGAGCGAATGTTTTTAAACTCCCTTATTTTCAGAAAGAGGCATATTTAGCTCAATCTCCTCAGTTTTATAAACAGATGATGGTAGCAGGTGGTTTTGAACTTGTTTTTGAAATTGCTCCTGTTTATCGAGCTGAGCATCATAACTCTTCTCGTCATTTGAATGAATATATATCATTAGATGTAGAGATGGGTTTTATTGAAGACTTTTATGAAGTGATGGCATTAGAGGCAGATGTTTTACGTTATATGTTTGAACAAGTAGGACAGAAATGTGAAAAAGAATTAGTGCTCTTGCAAGTTACGGTTCCTATAATTACAGAAATTCCAAAGATTACACTTGCAGAGGCGCAGAGCATTTTAAAAACAAAGTACCGAAAAGAATCACCAGCAGGCGACTTAGATACAGAAGGGGAAAAACTAGTTGGAAAATATGTGAAGGAAACATACGGTAGTGATTTTGTCTTTATCACACATTATCCGAAAGAAGCGAGACCGATGTACACGATGCCGAATAAAGAAAATCAAGCTGTTACGGATTCTTTTGACTTATTATATAAAGGATTAGAGATTACATCAGGTGCGCAGCGAATTCATGAGTATCGTATGTTACTTGCTTCTTTTAAAGAAAAAGGGTTACAGCCAGAAAACTTCGAGTCTTATATTAATACATTCCGATATGGATGTCCGCCTCATGGTGGTTTTGGGATTGGGTTAGAAAGGCTTGTATATAAGTTTTTAGAACTATCAAATGTGAGAGAAGCGAGTGCATTTCCGAGAGATTGTACGCGTCTCGTGCCATAAAGAAAAAGAATCTTCGCGCTTGTTGCGAAGATTCTTTTTTAGTGATAGAAATTTGTACAGTTAAGTTTCTTTCTTTCGACAAAAAAATAAATAACTTACTTGACAGTCATAAATATAACCGATATAATTCGTAGTAATTTCAAAAGAAATTATATTCAGAATATTAGAGTGCGTTGAATAGGAGTAGTAAGGTCATGTGTTTGTACAGAGAGCTATGGGTTGGTGTGACATAGTCAAATGACATCCTGAACTCGCCTAGGAGCAGTAAGGTGGAACAGAAGTCTAATTCTTAGTAAATCTTAACGGTTAACCTTCGATAACAGGTTTGTAATCAAACGATTACTGCTAAGGTGGATTCATAATGGAATCAATAAGGGTGGTACCGCGTTAAGTAAATGGCTTAGCGTCTCTTTATATAAAGAGATGCTGGGCCATTTTTTTATTATATATAGGAAGAAATGGAGGGTTTATTTGGATTGGTTAATAATATTTATTTATTAATATAAAAAGATGTAATTAGGAGGAAAATAGGATGAAACAGACGGAGCAGTGGACTTCGAAATTAGGATTTATAATGGCTGCAGCAGGATCTGCAATTGGGCTTGGAGCAATATGGAAGTTTCCTTATATTGCTGGAAAGAGCGGGGGAGGAGCATTCTTTTTAATCTTTATATTGTTTACGGTATTAATAGGTCTTCCGTTATTGATAGCTGAATTTATGATAGGGCGCAGTACACAAAAACAAGCAATCGGAGCATTTAAAAGTATCGCACCAAATACAGGCTGGCATTGGATTGGACGTCTTGGCGTTGGAACTTGTTTTATTTTGTTATCATTTTATAGTGTTGTTGGTGGCTGGGTATTAATCTATTTATTCAGAGGGATAACTGGACAACTGATTACACCGCAGCAAAATTATAGTTCACTATTTACAGAAACAATTGGGGATCCGGTTTGGGCAATTGTTGGCCATTTTGCTTTTATGTTTATTACGATTTGGGTTGTATCAAAAGGGATACAAAATGGAATCGAAAAAGCGAGTAAATATATGTTACCAGCATTGTTCGTTCTGTTTGTTGCTCTTATTGTACGCTCCTTAACACTTGATGATGCGATGAAAGGAGTCAAATTCTTCTTACAGCCTGATTTCTCAAAAATCACATCAGAAAGTATTTTGTTTGCAATGGGGCAATCATTCTTTGCTATTAGCATTGGGATATCCATCATGGTCACGTATAGTTCTTATTTAAATAAAAAAGAAAGTTTGCCACGCTCAGCGGTAACAATTGTTGGACTAAACTTATTTGTTTCTTTATTCGCTGGTCTAGCTATTTTCCCAGCAGTATTTTCACTAGGAATGGAACCGACAGAAGGACCAGGGTTACTATTTATTGTGTTACCTTCAGTTTTTAGTCAAATTCCATTTGGTAGCTTTTTCTTAACAGTATTTCTTGCACTATTCACATTTGCAACGTTAACATCTGCGTTTTCACTACTTGAAACGGTTGTTTCAGCACTAGCGAATGGACAGCAGGAAAGAAGAAAGAAATTGTCATGGATCATTGGATTTTTAATTTTCTTAGTTGGTATCCCATCTGCACTTTCATTTGGTGTATGGAATGATATTACAATCTTTGGTAAAAATATTTTTGATGCGGTAGACTTTTTATCTAGTAATATTTTAATGCCACTTGGAGCTTTGTTTATTAGTATTTTCGTCTCATTTAAAATGGAGAACAAGGTATTAGAAGCAGAATTTTTTGTTGGCGGTAATTACGGGAAAGCATTGTTCACTTGCTGGGTATTCTTGCTTCGATTTGTCGCTCCGATTGCGATTGTCATTGTCTTTTTGAATGTGATTGGGATTATTTGAAATTAAATAATTGAATATTCGGAAATTATTAAGGTGTATTTAAGGAAAAAACCAACCGAATTATTAAAAAATGCGGTTGGTTTTTATCCTGTATAAGTAAATCAATTTTATTTATTAAAAGTTATTTTCCCTTTAACATTATTTACTTTTATTTTATCGCTTTTAGCACCTAAGATGGTAACATTCTTTTCAATATTATTGATAGCGGCTGAACCATCACCAATTTTGGCTCTTATAGATCCTTTTATATCCTTAATAACAACTTTTCCGTTGTTATTATCAAGATTAATGTCAGACTTTGTATGCACAATATCTACATTTCCATCTCTATTTGTTACACTTACAGTTCCATTAACGTTGGAAATGTCAATATTACCGTTGACATTAAGTATATTTATATCTGAATCGAGGTTAGAGACTTTGATATCGCCGTCTCTATGAGTTTTTTTAAATTCAACTTTTATGTTTTTAGGTAATGATAGTTTGACATCAACCCAAGTTTCGCTATTGCTAAAAAATTGTCCATCAAAAGAAGTGTTTAAAGTTGCAATTCCATTTTTGGCTGAAAGACCTAGTTTTAATTTATCCATGCTGATACCTTTAGCCTTTGCAGTAATAGAAGCCTCTATTTTATCTGATTTAGGATTTGTTGAAATATCAATATTGCCGTTACGGTTATCTAATGTTAACGTTTTAACATCAGTAGCGGATAGCTCCAGTTGTTGTTCTTTTGTTTTACTTTCGGAATTTGAACAACCAGTAAGTATAAGAGTTATTAATATACAGAATTTAATCCATCTTTTTTTCAATGTATTTTCCTCCAGTCTTTAATAAAAAATTTAAGCGACATCTTTTTTTACGAATATGGGGTATGCAATTCCATGCATGATGAATATATGAATTAAGATAAATAGTATAGAAAAACTGAAAGTCATGCCCTCTACAGGGGGATTCTCATATACGAAACTTGATAAATCCGTATGAGAGAAGATGAAATATTTTGTCCAGCTGAAACCTTTTAATGAGATACTCATGACAAAACCTGCAATTGCTACTAAAAGAGAAAATACGATAGAGAATGTAGTACTTTTAAACGCCGCTGAAATCATAAAAGCTAAAGTTGCAACAATAATTAAGTAAGGAATCTTAAATAATAAGCTACCAATTAGTGCCTGAAGGAAGCTTGTTTTTTGAACGGCATGATCTTTGACAAATAAGTATTCACCATTTATTCCATCAAAGCCTAAAAGAATGCCACTAAATAGAATGGAAAGAAGGAACGTCATTACGATTAAGAAAAATCCAAATAATAAAGTAGAAATATATTTAGAAAAATATATTTGTGTGCGAGTAGCGGTTCGTGTTAATAAAAATTTAATTGTACCGGATTGAAATTCACTTGCAACAATTTCACCAGCTATTATGAGTGTAAGAATGGAGATAGCTATTAAAAAATTTGTACTTTGTCCAATCGTAAAGAACCATGCATTGTTTGTTGGTTTTATATTACTGTCAATGTAATAATTATTTAGTAAAAGTTTTTTTTCATTTTCTATTTTTTCAATAGGTAGTTTTAGAGATTCTTTTTCAACTTGAAGTAATGCATTTTCTTCAATAAGAGATGTCTTCCAGTCATCCCCATAATTAACTTGGCTGGAAAGCTTTACGTTTAGGAATTGAATGAAAATAAATACAACCATAACACCTACCATAATCCAAGTTCTTTTTCGTTTGAAAATTTTCATATTTTCATTTTTTATTAGATTAATCATTGTGCACTCCATCTCCAGTCATTTCAATAAATTTGTCTTCTAAAGTTGTTTTAATGGATTGAACAGCATAAACATTCACTCCATTTTTGGCTAATGTATCGCAAATTTCAGGTATATGTTCTTTACTTATTTTGATCGTAATGACATTTTGATTTGTTATGATTTCTTCACCTATTACTGATTTTTGTAAGAGTGGGATTGCTAAGTCTGTTCGGTCTACTTCAAATTGTACAGCTTGTATCTGTTCTTTCGTAATATCTTTTATATCATGTATACCAATTAAATTTCCTTTGTCTATAATAGCGATGCGATCACACATCATTTCCATTTCGTCCATTAGATGGCTTGAAACAACAATTGCTACATTTTCGTCTGTAGCTAGTTGTTTTAAATGAAACCTTAAATCTCTAATTCCTTGAGGGTCTAATCCATTTGTAGGTTCATCTAAAATGAGAAGGGTGGGTTTGTGTACCAAAGCAATTGCAAGAGCAAGCCGCTGTTTCATTCCTAAAGAATAAGTGGAAACTTTATTATGAATACTTTTTTCCAACCCAACTAAAGAAACAACCACATCTAAACGTTCTTTTGGAATATTAGGTGTCATTCTAGAGAAGTGAAGGAGGTTATCATATCCAGATAAAAATTTGTATAAATCAGGATTCTCAACAATCACTCCAATATGTTTCATAGCTTCTTTAAAGTCTTTGCTTGTGTCTTTTTTGTTAATTGTGACTGTTCCACTGGTTTTGGAGATTAAGCCAACAATCATTTTAATTGTAGTGGATTTTCCAGCACCATTTGGACCTAGAAGACCAAGAATTTCTCCTTCTCGAGCATCAAATGATAATTGATTAACGAGTGTGCGCCTTCCAATTTTCTTAGTTAAGTTCTGTACTTTTAAAATACACATATTTTGTTCACTCCCTTAATATTAGTGACATGTTTCGGCTACTAACATAGCAAAAAGAATGTAATATAAGGCAGTGACAAAGTGTCATAACCTTGCTATGATGAAAATGGGAAAATAGGGGATATGTATAATATTCATCTTGATAGGGGGTATATGAAAGTTGAATGACATAAAAAATAAGTTACTTTGGCAGGAATTGGTAATGATGCTTATTCGGATCACTTGGATTGTTGCAATTGTTACTTTGACATATCAAGATAATCCAAACTTTCCGCTTGAGATTGTTTTTATAAGTACATTTCTGTCTTATGTCATACCTGTCATATTATATAAATTACAAAGTGAATTATATGTAGTAACAGAAATTATCTTAGTAGGTGGACTTTCGCTTTATTTTGCATATACATATCATTTGGCTCAGTTTTTATCTCCTGCAATTTTAACGCTTGCATTTTTTTGTCGTGGAAAAGTAAATTTCTATGCATTATCTGCAATGATAGTTATCTGTGTATTGGGAGTTTTCTTGAATTTTGGGTTTGATCGAAATAAGCTGCTTCTAAGTATATTTGATGTTCTCTTTATATATGGCGTAGGTCATTTACTACAAAGAGTTGTTTATTCTATGGATGCTATTAAGAAAAAACTGAAATTGATTAAAGATAAGAATGCAATTTTAGAACAATATTCGTCCCAAGTAGAAAGAATAACTTTGCTTGAGGAAAGGGATAGAATGGCAAGAGAATTACATGATACGATAGGATATAAATTTACTTCGGTTATATTGAGTATGGAAACATTACGACCACATCTAGCAACCAAGGAGGGAGAGGAAAAATTACAAGAAATATTAGATATATCACGATCTGCATTAGATAATATTCGAAGACAGGTTCACGAAATGGATCCTCAAGAGGAATCAAATCTAGATGTGTCTATATTGAACTTAATAGAAGAGTTTAAAAGTAATACAAATGTTCATGTTGTTTTCCGTACGGTTGGAGAATATTATCCAATGGCTAAAAAACTGAAGAGAACTTTCTGTCGGTGTTTACAAGAGGCAATGACAAACGCAACAAGACATGGGGGAGCAGAAACGATACAAGTTCTTTTACAATATCATAAAAATTATGTGATGCTTCAAATACAAGATGACGGTATAGGCATGGAAGTTATGCAGGAGGGCTTTGGTTTATCGGGAATGAGAGAACGCCTAAGTGAATATCATGGAAATTTGAGTATTGATTCCACTAAGGATACAGGAACAATTGTGACTTGTTTGATTCCGACCTTACATAAAGAAGAATCATTTGCCCAAGATAAGATTCATATATTAATAGTAGATGATCAGCCTATCATTTCAGATAGCTTAGAATTTTTATTGGATAAATACGGTTTTCGCGTATCGGTTGCGAATAGTGGGGCACAAGCCTTAAAGCAATGTGAAGAAAGGCAGCCAAATGTTGTTCTTATGGATATACAAATGCCTAAGATGAATGGGATTACAACAATGAAGAAAATCAAAAATAGGTGGCCAGATACTAAAATAATTATGGTCACAACTTTTGAAGAAACTTCTAGTGTTTCAGAAGCGATTGAAGCGGGAGCAGAGGGATATGTACTTAAATCTGTTCAACCAGAAGAGTTAGTAGCGGCTATTCGATTAGTACATTTAGGTGGGACAATGCTATCTCAGGACGTGGCGACTCGCTTATTTAAAGAATATAGTCCAATGCCGAAAAAGCCTCCTTATGAATTGACTCCTCGTGAAATGGACGTATTAGGATGTCTTAAAGAAGGACTTCGATATAAAGAGATTGCAGCAAAGTTATTTTTATCAGAAGGAACTGTAAGAAATTATGCTTCTTCTATTTATATGAAACTTCAAGTATCAGGAAGGGGAGAAGCTGTAAAAAAAGCATTGGATGAAGCTTTTCTATAAAAAATTTAGAATGGAGGATGAGAAAATGTACTATTATGTTACGGATATATAACATGTACGGATTCGTGGTCCTCCTATTTGTATATGGTGTCGAAATATAAAAAAATAGGAGGAGAAAGAGATGAAACAAGAAAAAGAGGTGCTATTACAAGGTAAAATGGTGAAAGTACGCGGGAAAAAGCTGTATATGGAGATGCATGGATCACTAGAGAAGCATCCTGTATTGTATCTTCATGGAGGTCCTGGAGAGATGTGTTTTGATTTTTCCTATCATCAAGCACATAGATTACAAGATTCTTTTCGACTCATTGCCATTGATCAACGTGGGGTAGGACGTTCAGAGGAAATTGGACAGAAAGAGCCATTTGGATTGCAAGATCTTATCGAAGACTGCGAAGAGCTAAGGAAGATGTTACAAATTGAAAAATGGTCTGTTATTGGACATTCCTTTGGTGGGTTTCTAGCGTTGTTATATGCAGAAATGTACCCACAATCTATTCAAAAAATTATTTTTGAAGGGCCAACTTTTGATTTTGCATTAACTAGTAGAGCGTTATTAAAAAAGACAGGAACTTTGTTAATGGAGTATGGGAAAGAACAGCAGGGAAAAGAATGTATAGCTATCGCAGAGAGTAATACTAGTTCAGAGGAATTGCTAGAAGCTTATTCGAAATTAAGTGATGAATTAGAAGAAAACAGAATGGAAATATATAATTACGTTGAGGATGAAACGGATTATAGTTTATATAGTGAGGGAGAATGGGAAGAGTTTTATAAGCGTTCCGCAATTCATTTTATAAGATTGAAAGAGGAAGGGAAAATTTATCAATCTTTATTATTAAAATTAAAAGATGTCGAGAATCCAATGTTGCTAATCATAGGAAAACACGATGTAGTAACTTGTGAAAAACACATTGAAGTATTTCAAAGAGATACTCAAAATGGTAAAGTCATAGTCTTTGAAGAGTGTGGTCATACACCGCATTATGAAGCGGCAGAGCGATTTGCAGAAACTGTGATTGATTTTTTGAAGTGAATTAAGAAAAGGTGCTTCATAAAAATGAGAAGCACCTTTTTTCTTCATGTTTAAATTTCAGGATGGAAGATTGTAATGTTAGGCCATTTACTTTGCCAGTTCTTTTTTTGTAATCTTTTTTTATACATATTAGTGCGCTCTTTCGTTTCGAGGAAATGAGGTGTTGGCTTCACCTGTAACGTGAGAACATCTTCTATTCCGCAAGGGGCGGTTAATACAATATTATCTTGGTCATCTAATGTAACTCCAAGAGCAGTCGCTGTTTCGGGGAATTTAGAAATTGCGTCGACTGAAGATGAATAAGGTGGCATGTTATTGACTACATGCATACGAGCTTGATTTTTCACTGACCATGGAATAGTAGAATCTATACTTTTAAGCTTATTTTCTAATTTTTCTTCGATGGATTCACTAATATGTAATGGGTCAAAATAGATAATATCTATGTCTGGTGTTGGTGTTCTTACTTCATATCCATGGAGAACATCCCAAATTTTAGAACGAACAAACCCAGCACAAATCCACCAATCAGGAAGTTGTAATGATTTTGCTGTCTGCAATATTTCCATCATCCAAGTATCGTTTTGTATGAGTTTAATAATATCTTGTTCTGTTTTCATATGCATACATATCTCTCCTTATTAAATGTGCTCTTTCATTACATGTTTTTTTGTATACTTCAATTTTTGTATATTGTTTGTTTTCATCATTCGAATGAATGAACCGCCTGTTTCAAAGTTTTGAATTACATACCCAAATAGCTTTGTGAAAGTAGGATATAGAATAATTGCGAGCAGTGTACCGATGGAAGCTGTGAATAAAACGAGACGTATTGTTCTTTCTAAATCAATAGAAGAGTCTATCTTGGCCTGATCAACGATACCGCCAAGTAAAAAAGCTTGCAGTAAGTTGGATGTTCGTGAAACCAGCAACACCAACCCAACTACGGATAGGGAAACAGCAATCTTTTTTTAACGCATACCTGCTAAGTGAATACTATAAGAACTCGTTTCGACTGCATGGATGATAATCGTGAAAGCCATTATGAAAATTAATGTTATCGTCACCTTTGGTCACCATTTTTCTATGAAATTATACTTATAATACAACAAGAACATAGTTTTGAGTATATATATTCGTGGCTCAGACTGTTGGGAAGAAGCTAATGTGTGAAAAAACAACATAAATATTCAAAATAAATAAATATTTTGATAATATAGAAAGGATGGTGATTTTTCTGTTAGAGGGGGATTTGTGTCATGCATACATATTATAGTAATCGTGCAAAAGAGTATGAAGCAGGGATGTATACAACATTTCTATTTGATTTAGATGGAACATTAACAGATCCGAAAGAAGGAATTATAAATTCGGTTTTATATGCATTGCGAAAAATGGGAATAGATGAACCGAATCAGAAAGAGCTAGATTTTTTTATTGGTCCACCAATTCAGCATTCGTTTGCAGATAGATACGGAATGGACGAAAAACAAGTAGAGCAAGCTGTTACATATTTTCGTGAATATCTAAAGCGAAGCGGCCTACTTGAGAATAGTGTACATGAGATGATTCCCTATATTTTACAAAAGTTAAAAGATGAAGAGAAACGATTATTTATTGCAACTTCAAAACCCACTGTATTTGCAAAACAAGTTTTAGAACACTTTAACTTGATTCATTTTTTTGAAGAAATTGTTGGTAGTAATTTAGATGGAACCCGAATAAAGAAAGATGAAATTATTGAATATATTTTGCATACAAATCCAGAGTTGCAAAGAGAAGAGGTAGTGATGATTGGGGATAGAAAGCATGACATGATAGGAGCTAATTGTAATGGGATTGACTCTATCGGTGTATTGTATGGATATGGGAGTGAAGAAGAATTAAAAGAAGCAGGAGCGACGCATATTGTGAAACATGTCGAAGAGTTGCGAAGCTTTTGTGCAAAAGACAGAAGTTTTAAAATATAAAACAAAAAAGCAAATCCCTTTATAACGAGTAATAGTTAAATCGTTTTCGTTTAAAGGGATTTTTCATATGTAATAGAATAGTAATAAATATGCTATTTTAATTATAAAAATTTTGTTAGAAAAGGGGGAGAAATGTCAGTATTTGAATCGTTATAAAAGCGATATTTTGTAGGGATACATAGAAAAATCCGGATTAAAAAGATTGAATTTTCAGTCGAAAGAAGGTGAGAGAATTGGAGCTAGTTATTATTTTATTAGCACTTAGTTTACTTATGTTTGTTGCCTATAGAGGATTTTCTGTTATTTTATTCGCACCGATTTTTGCTCTATTTGCAGTATTTTTAACAGAACCTAGTTTTGTACTGCCTTTCTTTTCGAATATTTTTATGGAGAAAATGGTAGGCTTTATTAAGTTGTATTTTCCAGTTTTCTTACTAGGTGCTATTTTCGGTAAAGTAGTAGAAATGTCTGGAATTGCAGATTCTATAGCTAAGACAATTATTGAAATAGTGGGTGAAAAACGGACCATTTTGGCTATCGTTTTAATGGGGGCTGTTTTAACTTATAGCGGTGTGAGTGTTTATGTTGTTGTGTTTGCAATATATCCATTTGCTGCAAAATTGTTTCGTCAAGCGAATATTCCGAAGCGCTTAATACCTGGAACAATCGTTCTTGGAGCTGTCACGTTTACGATGGATGCACTCCCAGGATCACCGCAAATTCAAAATGTAATCCCGACAACATTTTTTAAAACAGATATTTATGCAGCACCTATACTTGGTATTATTGGTGCTATTTTTGTCTTAACGTTAGGATTGATCTATTTAGAGAGTCGACGTAAGAAGGCGAAAGCAGCTGGAGAAGGATATTTTGGTTTTGAAGATGGGAATTCTGAAATGGCAGCATCACTGGAGTTAGAGCAAAAGAATCATACTTCTCTTCAAAGTATTAAAATTTCAAGAGTACAGCAAGTCGTTGCTTTTGTACCACTTATTTTAGTAGGAGTTATGAATAAGTTTTTTACAATAACAATACCAAAATGGTATCCAAATGGTTTTGATTTTTCCTCAATTGGAATGAAATCGTTTGGTAAGATAGAGTTAAGCGCAGTACTTGGTATTTGGTCTGTAGAATTAGCACTCATCATTGGGATTATAACAACGCTTTTATTATATTGGAAGCGTGTTGTAACAGGATTTCAAGCAGGATTGAATACAAGTATTGGAGGAGCATTGCTTGCAACAATGAATACAGGAGCAGAATTCGGCTTTGGTGGCGTAATTGCAGCACTTCCAGGGTTTGCGATTATGCGAGATAGCATTTCTGCAACATTTACTAATCCACTCGTAAATGGAGCGGTGACAACGAATATTCTTGCTGGTATTACTGGTTCAGCATCGGGAGGAATGGGAATTGTATTAAGTGCAATGGGAGATAAATTTATTGCAGCGGCAGAACAATATCATATTCCACTTGAAGTTATGCATCGTATTGTTTCAATGGCATCGGGAGGGATGGATACACTTCCACATAACGGAGCAATTATTACAATCCTTACTGTTACAGGATTGACACATAAACAATCGTATCGTGATATATTTGCTGTGACAATATTGAAAACGGTCGCTGTATTTTTAGTAATTGCTTTTTATATGTTTACAGGAATCTACTAATAAATTTATTAGTCTGGGAGGAAATAATTAATCGAAGTGGAATATTACATTTGATAATTTATACAATGGAAATTTCACATTATAAAATATTTAGTAGGGAAAGAAGGAGTGGGTTATTTGCAAGAAATCGCAGAGTTTCGTATGCCAAAGAACGTTTTGTACGGGAGAAATTCACTGGATAAATTAGGAGAACAAGCAATTAAACTAGGGAAAAAAGCTTTCATTATCAGTGATTCTATTATGAAAAAACTTGGTTATATTGATGCGTGTGTGAAACTACTAAAAGCGAAAAAAATAGATGTTATTACTTATGAAAATGTAAATGCGGAACCAACAAATATCCACGTTTTGGAAGCGTTAACGATATGTGCAGAGTCAAAATGTGATTTTATTATTGGGCTTGGTGGAGGAAGTTGTATTGATGCAGCAAAAGCTGTAGCAGTTCTGTTTACAAATGGAGGAGAGATTGAAGATTATGTTCAAAATCATGTGGAAATAGAAAAGCAACCATTACCCCTTATTGCAATTCCAACAACATCTGGTACAGGATCAGAAGTTACAAGTGTTGCTGTTATTACAAATACAAAAACAGATGTCAAAATGATGATTAAGCACCCAAATTTCACGCCACAAATCGCGATTATCGATCCCTTATTGACACGTTCTGTTCCACCGAATATTACTGCAGCAACAGGTATTGACGCACTATGTCATGCAATTGAAGCATATCTTTCTAGATTTTCGCAACCGCTTACAGATGTATTAGCACTTGCAGCAATTGGAGCGATTATGAAACACTTGCGGATTGCCTATGAAAAGGGGACAGATATAGAAGCACGAGAAGCAATGATGATTGCATCCTTACAAGCTGGCATTGCTTTTTCAAACGCATCGGTCACTTTAGTCCATGGAATGTCACGTCCAATTGGAGCACTATTTCATGTACCCCATGGTATATCAAATGCGATGTTACTACCAGCAGTTTTAGATTTTACAAAAATTTGCTCAGTCAAACGCCTCGCAGATATTGGGCGGATTATAAATTCGGAATTACATTCATTATCTGATGAAGAGCTTGCTAACCATGCTATTTTTGAAATAAAGAAACTCTGTTTGGATCTACGTATTCCTAATCTTAGGGAGTACGGAATTGATCAGGTTGAATTTGAAAATGCTCTTTCAAAAATGGCGAAAGATGCATTGGCTAGTGGGAGTCCGAGTAATAACCCGCGCATCCCTTCTTATCATGAGGTGAAAAAATTATATCGTATATGTTTTGACTATCAATATGAAAATTCTATAAGTACCTCAATAGATTTCTGAATATTATTAAAATATTTCCACGGAAATGAAAAGGGGGCAGGAGATGGAATTAGTAATTATTTTATTGGCTCTTTGCATGCTGATGTTTGTTGCCTATCGTGGTTTTTCGGTTATATTATTTGCCCCAATTTGCGCGCTATTTGCGGTTTTATTAACAGAGCCAAGTCACGTATTACCTTTTTTCTCTAATATTTTTATGGAAAAAATGGTTGGGTTTATTAAATTATATTTTCCAGTATTCTTACTCGGAGCAATTTTCGGTAAGGTAGTAGAAATGTCAGGGATTGCGGAGTCTATTGCAAAAACAATTATTCAGCTAGTTGGTGTCAAACGTTCCATGCTAGCAATTGTTCTGATGGGTGCTATATTAACCTATAGTGGCGTCAGTTTGTTTGTAGTTGCTTTTGCGGTATATCCATTTGCAGCTAATTTATTTCGAGAGGCTAATATTCCAAAACGATTAATACCAGGAACAATTGCTCTTGGAGCGATTACGTTTACAATGGATGCGCTTCCGGGGACACCGCAAATTCAAAATGTTATTCCAACCACGTTTTTTAAAACAGACATTTATGCAGCACCATTTCTTGGAATCATTGGGGCGGTCTTTGTATTTCTTGTTGGTATGTTGTATTTAGAAAGAAGACGAAAAAAGGCAGAGGAAAGTGAAGAAGGTTATTATGGTTGTGGAAATGAGAACTCTGAAATGGCAGCCACAACTGAAACAGAACAAAATATAAAACCACCAGCTATTCATACTCCCGAAATTACACCACTTCGCCAAGTACTTGCTTTTATACCGCTTATTTTAGTGGGGGTAATGAATAAAGTTTTTACAGTGATGATTCCAACATGGTATCCAAAGGGATTTGATTTTTCATCTATTGGATTAAAAACATTTGGCAAAGTGGAACTTTCTGGTGTGCTAGGCGTATGGTCTGTTGAACTGGCACTATTAATCGGAATTATTACAACGATAATTTTAAATTGGAACCGCTTATTTACGGGATTTCAAGCTGGCTTAAATGCAAGTATTGGTGGTGCATTGCTTGCTGCTATGAATACTGGAGCGGAATATGGTTTTGGGGGAGTTATAGCAGCATTACCCGGCTTCGGTGTCATTCGGGACAGTATTTCTACGACGTTCACAAATCCTCTCGTAAATGGTGCAGTTACTACAAATGTCCTTGCGGGAATTACTGGATCAGCATCAGGAGGAATGGGGATTGCTTTAAGTGCGATGTCGGAGAAATACATTGCGGCGGCAGAGCAATATAATATTCCATTTGAAGTGATGCATAGGATTATTTCAATGGCATCAGGAGGAATGGATACATTACCACATAACGGTGCTGTCATTACATTATTGGCAGTAACTGGATTAACACATAAGCAATCCTATCGTGATATTTTTGCAATTACTATTATTAAAACAATAGCTGTATTTGTTGTGATCGGTGTTTATAGCTTAACTGGAATTGTATAAGAAGAACTAAAAAAGGACATTTGTTTGTTTAACAAATGTCCTTTTTGTTATGTTAAAATTACATAATAATGTTGTATAAATTTTAAATGAGAAAATAAGGGGGAATGGGTAAGATGAAAATGATAGGTCTTATTGGTGGAATGAGCTGGGAGTCTTCTTCTGAATATTATCGCATTATTAATGAAGAAGTAAAAAAGAGGTTAGGAGGATTACATTCAGCGAAATGTCTTTTATATAGCGTTGATTTTGAAGAGATTGAACGATATCAATCTGAAGGTGATTGGGGAAAAGCGGGGAACGTATTAGGAGAAGCTGCATATTCTCTTGAGAAAGCTGGTGCAGACTTCATTGTTATTTGTACGAATACAATGCATAAAGTGATTAGTAATATTAAAGATAAGGTGAGTATTCCTATTTTACATATCGCGGATGCAACAGCTATGGAAATAAAGAAACAAGGAATTCGATCAGTTGGTTTACTCGGAACGAAATATACAATGGAACAAGATTTTTACAAATCACGTATAGAAGAAAAGGGTATGAGAGTAATGATACCAAATGAAACAGATAGGGAATTAGTAAATAGAATCATATATAACGAGTTATGTTTAGGAAAGGTTAATCAAACATCAAGAGATTCCTATAAAGAAATAATAAATCGTTTCGTACAAAATGGAGCAGAAGGAATTATATTAGGTTGTACGGAAATAGGGCTATTAGTAAAACAGGAAGATTCTCAAGTTCCTTTATTTGATACAACTTTTATACATGCTGTTGAAGCTGTAAACATCTCTTTAGGAGGTTATTTGGATGTGGTGAAAAAGAATAAAAAATAATTACATAACTTTATTATGTAAACTAATCCGGTTGTGTCGATGGAAAATATTCAGAAGATACTTTATAATGTAAGTGGTTACAAAAAAGGGGGAGTATGGATGTTTTCACTTCGGCCAATTGCTTTTGTACATAATGAAAGAAAAATGATAATGGATGATGAATGGGGAGATGTACAATCTCTTATTACATTAACGGATTCATATGCAGAAGAGAGTATACAAGGAATTGAAGATTTTTCACATATTGAAGTAATCTTTTATTTTCATAAAGTGAAAGATGAACAGATTCAATATTCGGCTAGACATCCACGAAATAATAAGGAATATCCGAAAATAGGTATTTTTGCACAGCGGGGGAAAAATCGTCCCAATCGATTGGGGGCGACAATTGCAAAAGTTGTAAGGCGAGAAGGAAAATCAATTGTAGTTGAAGGATTAGATGCAATTGACGGTACACCTATATTGGATATAAAGCCTGTTATGAGAGAGTTTTTACCGAATGAAGATATTTTACAACCTGAATGGGTAACGGACCTTATGAAGGAGTATTGGAAAGGAAGCGAAGTAAAGTGAAAATATATGAAGCGACAATTGAAGATTTAGATGGAGTAGCATCAGTATTTAATAATTATCGTACCTTTTATAAACAAGAGTCGAATGTGGGAGAAGCACGAGTATTTTTGCGTAATCGCATAGGGCGAAAAGAATCTGTAATTTTTGTAGCTGTTGAAGATGGGGAGTACCTTGGATTCACACAATTATATCCTTCTTTTTCATCAGTTTCGATGAAAGAATTATGGATTTTAAATGATCTATTTGTACAAGAAGGTAAACGCGGCGCAGGTATTGGAAAAAAATTATTAGAAGCGGCTAGAATTTTCGCACTAGAGAACGGTGCAAAAGGATTAAAATTGCAAACAGAAATAGATAACATATCAGCACAGCGATTATATGCCGAGAATGGATATTTGAGAGATAATCGTTATTTCCATTATGAATTAACTTTCTAAATTCAATATTAATACAGGCGAAAATACAAACCGAACTCTATCATTCAACGTATATTACTATTGTGCAAGTTCCTGTGAATACAACGTACAATATTATTTGCGATTGCTTGTAGATTTGTATATGAAAAATAAAAAACCTAACATATTACTTTTGATTAATATGTTAGGTTTTTTTTAAATAAGGTGCTTCTTAAATTTGTGTTGTAATTCGTTTCAGAATCCAAATGACAGCATCTTGAAAGTTTTCTGCAATATAACTCGGTTCAATATGAGCCCATTTATCGCGATATGTATGTAATGCGTCATGCCCGGCACCCGTTTGAACTAAGATCGTTGTTGCATTCACATTTGCGCCAGCAACGATATCAGTCCAGCGATCGCCAATAACGATACATTTTGTTAAATCAAGCTCATGTTTTTTTGATGCTTGCAGAAGCATACCTGTACTTGGCTTTCGACATTCGCATCCATCTCCATGTCTGTGAGGACAAAGATAGATGTCATCAAAACCAAAAGCTTCTAGTTCTTGAATAAAATCTTCTATACTTGCTTTTCCATCAGCAATACCAGGTTGATTTGTAAAGGAAAATAGTTTTATATTTTGTTCTTTTAATGCACGTAAGGCGTCTTGTGTAAATGGAAATAAGGTAAATTCACCAGGATAATGTATGATAGTATCTCCTCCGATGGTTCCATCACGATCGATAAATATTGCTTGAATGTTTGTCATAATAGTAGTTCCCTTCAACTAGTAAATTAAAAGTATTTTACAAATCGATATCCGTTTATTTCGTATCCTAATTTTTTATAGAATGGATGAGCATCTGTTCTTTGCGTACCACTTACAAGCCATGTTCCAATACAGTTATGCTCTTTAGCTAACTGTTCAGCATACTCCATTAAAATTTGTCCAATTCCTTTTCTTCTTGCTGTGGAGTCAACACTAATAATGGATACTTCCCCGTATCGTGTCACATCTTCTAAGTTCTCACGTATACGAAATCCAAGGAATCCAAATATATGATCATCTTCTTCGTAAACATATAAGAAGTCAAATGGGCTCATTTCAACAAATTGTAAGCGGTTTTGCATGTCTACATAAGAAATATCAGAACCTTTTAATTCTTTTGTTAGTGAACAAAGTGCTTCTATATCGTTCACAGTTGCTTTTCGAATGTGAGATTTCATACTCTCAACTCCATCTATAAATATAAATTAACAACTCCAAATGTTAAATATTCTGTTAAAAAGTGTTTTTTCCTGCTAGTAATACGAATATGAATATTAAATATATTTAATATATTAGATATATAGAATGATATTTTAAGAAGAAATATGTTATGATTTCCCTGGAGTTTATTGTAAGTGGGAAGAGGGGAAGTAATTTGTTACAGGTCAATATTCGATCAGCGGGTTATGAAGCAGGAGAAAAAACAATCCATGATATAGCATTTTCAATTGAAAAAGGTGAACTAGTTGCTCTTATTGGTGCAAATGGAGCTGGGAAAAGTACGACAATTAAATCAATGCTGGGCTTACTTGCAAATATGGAGGGTGAAATTTCGTTTGGTGAAAAAGAGAATCCGTATGCATATGTGCCAGAACACCCAACGTATTATGATTATTTAACATTATGGGAGCACATTGAATTGTTAATGGCTGCACGTGGGTGTGAAATAGGGAGCTGGGAGGAACGCGCACAGGAGTTATTACACACATTTCGAATGGAAAAGCATCAGCATGAATACTTATCAAAGTTTTCAAAAGGTATGAAACAAAAATCAATGTTGATTTTGGCTTTTTTAACGGAACCAGACTTTTATATTATTGATGAACCGTTTATTGGATTAGATCCAGTAGCAACACGAGAATTTTTAAATTTCTTATATAAAGAAAAAGAGCGGGGAGTAGGGATTTTACTGTGTACCCATGTGCTAGATACAGCGGAAAGAATCTGTGAACGATTTTTACTTATTTCACAAGGAACGTTAATAGCAAACGGTAATCTACAAACAATTCAATCCCTAGCAGAAATGCCAGAGAGTCCATTATTAGATTGTTTTGATGCAATCGTAAGGCGGGAACAACATGATGAAACAACAATTTTATAAAAGGTTGCGTCATGAACTGAAAAGAAAATGGAAATCCATTCGGTCTGTAACTGATTGGACAATCGCATTATATTTTATTGTTCCAGTACTTGTATTTAGCGGGATTTATTATCGATCGTTATGGACAAGAGAATTATCTGCAGAAGAACCGGCTTATTTTTTATTGGGCTTGTTTGTATTTTTCTTTGTTACATATTCAAGAGGAATGCGTTCGTTTTTTGAGCAAGCAGATAGCCTGTTTTTAATTCAGCATCCAGTTCACATGAAAAAATTAATGAAATATGGCATGGTATACACATGTATTCGAATAAGTATAACAAATATCATTGTAACGCTCATTATGTTACCTATATTGGTTAAGAGTATGGGGGCTTCTCTTTTACAAGTCGTATTATTTTGGCTGTCCTTTACCGTTTTTCGGTGTATGTTATCACTATTGGTAAGATATATAGATGTGTGTGGAGGGAAGCGCTGGGTATTATGGATTGTAAAGATTATCGTATTTTTTATGAGTTTTATTTGTTTGGGAAGTGGTCTGTTTTTAGGTTTTAAACATCCAGTATATGCAATACTATTTATCATTGTATTGATTGGAATTAGTTTGATATTGATAAAACAAAAAATGAACTATCAACGTTTCTTTTTTAAGGAAGTTGAAAAAGAAAAGGAAGAGGGTATGCGCTGGACAACGGAAATCATGCACTTTAGTGGTCAAATAACGAAGCCAAGTAATAACTCGAAACCATGGTTGTTTCCACGTTCGAAGCATATACTAGGGAAAAAATCTGATTCGCGTATTATTGAATCATTTTTTAAGGAGTATTTTCGATCAGGTGCTTCTTTAAGTTTTTATATTAAAATTATCTTTATGAGTGCAGTATCGATAAAAGTAACACCATGGTGGATTGCGCTTATTATTATTGTATTTGCCTGTGTTGCAATTGCACGTTATTCAGGGGATCAATGGAATGAATTTGTTAAAAAAATGTTTCTCCAATTATATTGTGATCAAGGGAAGTTATTATTGTTAAAAGGAAGAGCGGAAATGGCCTTGTTTGTTCCGGCTGTTTTGATTTACGGCATAGTTATACTTGGCCAGTTTTATTTATTACCAGCTATTATCGTAGGAAGCCTACTATTAATATTAATAGGCTGGATTGTATTCATACCATAGAAAAAAGAGCCATAATGGCTCTTTTTTAGTCTGTAATTGACTGGTAAATAAAATATAAGAGAACAAAAATGCTCACGACGGAGTACATGACATCTAGAGTCATTAAAAATCCTCCTCACTATTGTTGTACTTATATTATATGAAATCTGACTATTACATATTCAAATGAAAAAAATATGAAAGTTAATAAATTTGTAAAGTGCAAAAATTAGCATCATTTTGTATAATGGAAGAAACAACCGTTATACAAATATAAGTAGTGAAAGGGGAGGGAATAAAAAATGCCAAATTGGTTTAGAAAGACGTTAGTCGCATTAATTACTGTATTTACATTTGGTTTAGTGACGCCTCCTTCTATTTTGCTTGATAATGCAAAAGCGGACAAGCCTACAACAAGGCAACAAAATTTGGAGCAGACGTCCTATACATATGAAGAAAATCGAGAGAGGTTAACCGCAGAGACCTTTGTGACCTATGCAATGCAAGAAGCTGAGAAACAATCTATGCAAAAGTTTGGTTCTAAAATTGGACCTGTCATTGAAGATGAATTTAAAGATATTATTCTACCTAAAATAGAAGAAGCAATTGCAGAGCTTACAACAGATGTACCGGAAGAGTCTTTACAATCATTAGCAATTTCACAGAAACCAGCAGGCGGCAATAACGAAAAGATTTTTCATGTATATGATACGAAAACAGGAAATGATTTACTACGTTTCCATGTAAGGCGGGATCATCCACCACAAGATGGATATTATTTTAATTTCCACTACCATCGCTTTGATGATGGATATACAGCGCATCATGAGTTAGGAGATATTTATTGGAATACGAATATGCCGCCGAAATGGCTGTCGTGATAAAAAGAACGAGGAGATGTCCTTGTTCTTTTTTGTTTTTATAAATGTGAAAATTAAAGGTGAAGCGGATCTTAACAACGAATAGAATATGTTTGGATTTGTTCAAAAAAGAGGCTAAGGGAGTATTCATTATGTTGAAATATGTTGTATTTGATTTTGACGGTACATTAGTAGATTCACAAGATATATTTGTTCCTATTTATAATCAACTTGCTGAGAAGCATGGGTATAAAACGGTAAGTGAAGAAGAAATTGAACCTTTAAGAAAATTATCTATTCCTGAAAGGTGTAAACAGCTTCATGTACCACTTTATAAATTGCCTATATTAGCGCTAGAGTTTTATAAACTATACCAGCCAGCTATTAAAGATCTAGTCTTATTTAATGGCATGAAGGAAGTGCTAGATGAATTACATAGAAAGGGTTATGGAATAGCAGTAATATCCTCTAATTCAGAAGAGCATATTAGAGCATTTCTACATAACAATCAAATAAAAAATATTCAAGAAGTTTTTTGTTCGAAAAATTTGTTTGGGAAAGATAAAATTATCAAGAAATTTTTAAAAGAAAAAAAGTTAACAGAAGCTGATATGCTGTATGTTGGTGATGAGCAACGAGATATTGTTGCATGTAAAAAAGTTGGCGTAAACGTCGTATGGGTTGGATGGGGATATGATGTGATGGAAACGATCAAAGAAGATTCTCCAAATTATATGGTAAATACACCAAATGAAATTTTACATATAGTTGAGTCTGTTCAGTGAATGACCCCTCCTTAACACTCTTACGAGTCGTTTGAAGAAGGGGCTTCCTGTTTCATAGGGTGTTGCTGCTTGAGAATCCAAGCAGTCTTACATACTCTCCACAGGCGTCGTTTATACTGTTTGGACACAACCTTGCCCTACAGTTTCAGTCTTCAGTCGTTCTCACAAGTAATTGTTCTAACCCTTTTCTGTTGGAGTACTGTTAAAATGACAGAAAGGAAGAGAAGGGGATGCAGCAGTTTGAACCTGGTATTCATCATATTGAATTTTGGGTAGCAAATTTAGAGGAATCCATATGTTTTTATAGTAGGTTGTTCTCTATCATTGGCTGGAAACAGTTGAATGAGAGTGCATTTAGTACAGGGAAGATTGAAATGTATTTCAAGGAAGTAGAGGGAAAGATTGTAAGAACGTTAGGGCCGAGGCATATTTGTTATCAGGCTGTTAGTAGAGCTGTAGTTGATGAGGTCACTAATTTCTTACAAAATGTACAAGCGGAGATTATTCGTGGGCCGATTGAGACGAATCATTACTCAGATGGATATTATACTGTGGATTTTTATGATCCGAATGGGTTTGTTGTAGAAGTGGCTTATACGCCTAATGTGGAAATGTGAGGAGAGATCTTATTACCCGTTAATACGGGATAAATAATAGAGGAAAGTATAGCTTTCCTCTATTATAAGTTTAGATTGTTGTATTTTTATTTAATCTTCGTAAATGTAAGAGGCTGTGTACTTAACATAACTGGTACATGTAATTGGATTGTTTGGAATTCCCCTTTTATATCCATCTCATAAGCAAGCAACACATTCATTTCTATTTGGAATAAGTCTAATGTTGCATAAAACATATCATAATGATGGTGATGTAACCGAACTTTTAGTTCTGTGAACTGTAAATATAACTCTTCATTTTGTTTATACACTTCTAGTGTTCCATAAGCAGGGTGTTCGAATGTTCCAATATAGTCTTCTAATGCATGAGAAGGTACGGTCTCTTTTACTTGTTCTGGAAGTGATTGGTTTACTTCTTTCATCATTTCTTTCAATTGAGCGGTGTCTTCTATAGCACGCTTATGCCAATCAATTGTTTCCAATCCGAGGAGTTCGTCATAGATTTGATTTGCAAGATAACTAGGAAGTAAGGTGCTTCCGGCGTTCGTTAATATGACAAGGCCTATATTTTCTTTTGGAATAAATGAGACAAGTGCAGAAAATCCATCGATACCTCCGCTATGATGAATTACTTTATAGCCACGGTAAGAACTAATAAACCAACCAAGACCATAACTATTTACTGGTGATTCAGGGGGCGATAAAAGTGGCTGATCAGGAATTGTATTGTGCGGCGTATACATTTGTTGTAATAATTCAGAAGATAGTAATTCGTGATCTCCTGTTTTTCCTTGATTAAGATGGAAAAGTACCCAATTTGCCATATCTGCAATTGTTGAATTGATGCATCCAGCAGCTCCTACTGTATCAATATTACGGAATGGTACCTCTTTTATTTCTCCATCTTTCTCAACGTAAGGCAATGCGTAGTCATTCGTATTTTGTGAGTCTGTGACAGAGAAGTTTGTTTGCTCCATTTGAAGTGGTGCTAAAATATGTTCTTTGGCGTATTGCTCCCATGTCTGATTTGTAATGTTTTCTACAATATAGCTAATTGTTGCATACATTAAGTTGTTATATAAGAAAGCTGTGCGAAATGGTGCATCAAGTGATAAATGCTTTATTTTTTCAACGATGTCTTTTCGAGTTAAGGAGGAGTTGTACCAAAGAGCATCATGACGACTAACGCCAGAGCGGTGGGAAGCTAAATCACGTGCTGTAATTTGGGAGCTTGCAAGTATATCTGATAAAGCGAAGGTAGGGATATAAGATTGAACAGGAGTATCCCAATCAAACTTTTTTTGTTGTGCTAATAGGCTTAAAGATAGGGTGCCAAATGCCTTGGTCGCAGATCCAATTGCAAAGCGTGTTTGAGGCGTAACCGGTTTTTTCTGTTTTGAATCACGATAGCCAAATCCTTCTGAAACAATGACTTCTCCATCTTTTATAACTGCGACAGCAGCCCCTGGCACGTTTAAATCTTTCATCATTTTTTCAATCGTTGTTTGTAATGTGCTAACAACAGGGATTTCGATTTTACTCATGCTTCTAACCTCCAAATATTATTTTATACTTCCGCACTATATTTTCTTTGACTAGAAGTTAAATACCTCTTAAAAGATGAAAAATTAAGAATTTTGTAAGATTCATTAAAATGGATATCCTATACTAGATTTCTGTTAATACTTACTATATTGAAATATTTTTCAATAAGTTTTACTGAGAATTTTGCATGCAGAATTATTTTTTGTATGATAAACTCCATATAGGAAATAGATGCGAAAGAGGGTTTTTCTTACATATGAAACATGCTGAATATGAATACTTAAATCTGTGTCGCCATGTGATGGAGCATGGTACAAAAAAAGAAGATCGTACAGGAACAGGGACTGTATCTGTATTTGGATATCAAATGCGTTTTGACCTTAGCAAGGGATTCCCTTTGTTAACGACAAAGCGTGTGCCATTCCGCTTAGTAGCTAGTGAACTTCTTTGGTTCATGAAAGGCGATACAAATATTCGTTATTTACTACAAAATAACAATAATATTTGGAATGAATGGGCGTTTAAAAGCTGGGTAGAAAGCGATGCGTATGAAGGGCCAGATATGACGGACTTTGGACTTCGCTCTCAGCAGGATGAAGAGTTTAAGAAACAATATGATGAGCAAATGGAATTGTTTAAAAAGAATGTACTGGAAGATGATGATTTTGCAAACCAGTATGGCTATTTAGGAGATGTATATGGAAAACAATGGCGTGCTTGGAAAACGACAGCAGGTGAGACGATTGATCAGTTAAAAGATGTAATCGAAATGATTAAGAAAACACCAGATTCTCGTCGCTTACTTGTTTCTGCTTGGAATCCTGAAGATGTGCCAAGTATGGCACTTCCGCCTTGTCATACGCTATTCCAATTTTACGTAGCAGACGGAAAGCTTTCGTGTCAGTTATATCAACGAAGCGGTGATATTTTCCTTGGCATTCCATTTAATATTGCAAGCTACTCATTGTTAACACATTTAATCGCGCACGAATGTGGTTTAGAAGCAGGAGAGTTCGTTCATACGATTGGAGACGCACATATTTACACAAATCATTTTGAACAAGTGGAAAAGCAGTTAGCGCGTGAACCACGTCCGTTTCCAACGCTAAAATTAAATCCAGATGTAAAGTCTGTTTTTGATTTTGAAATGGAGGATTTAACATTAGAAGGTTATGATCCACATCCTGCAATTAAAGCGCCTGTCGCAGTGTAAACGCAAAAGGAGATGAAAAGATGATTATTTCATTTATGGTCGCAATGGATGAAAATAAAGTCATCGGTAAGGATAATAAATTACCGTGGCATTTACCAAGTGAATTGCAATATGTTAAGAAGACAACAATGGGTCACCCACTTATTATGGGGAGAAAAAACTATGAAGCGATTGGAAGACCACTTCCAGGAAGACGAAATATTATCGTAACGCGCAATATGAATTATCATGTAGAAGGCTGTGAAATTGCGCAGTCAGTAGAAGAAGTATTTGAGTTATGTAAAAATGAAGAAGAAATTTTTATTTTTGGTGGAGCGCAAATTTACGAATTGTTCTTACCATATGTGAACAAGCTTTATATAACAAAGATTCACCATTCATTTGAAGGAGATACATTCTTCCCAGAAATGAATATGAAAGAGTGGAAAGAAGTTTTTGTGGAAAAAGGTGTTACGGATGAAAAAAATCCGTACACATATTACTATCACATATATGAAAAACAAAAATAATCATAAAAAGATTGATGTGTATGTTCACATCAATCTTTTTATTTGGATAATAAGATAAAACTTTATGAATGAACTTTTTTGATGATATAATGGTAGAGGTTGTAAGTTTTAGTAGCTTAGGAAAAATCCATAAAAGACAGATTTATATTTATTATTTCTTTGCTTAACTAAAGGAGGAGAATCGGTTGAAAAAACTATGGGGATTGCTTTTTCTTTGCTTCACACTCATGCTAGTAGGATGTGGTAAAGAAGAAAAGCCAGCACAAGCATTTGATACATATGCAAAAGCGTGGAATAAGCAAAAATTTGCAGATATGTATGATCAATTGTCAGAAGATGCAAAAAAATCTATTTCAAAAAAAGATTTTACAGAGAAGTATGAAAAGATTTATGCGGGCATTGAGGTTAAAAATCTAAAGATAGAAACAGGAAAAGTAAAAGAGGATAAAGAAGATAAAGGGCCAGTTCCTTTTAATGTGAGTATGGATACAGTTGGTGGGGAAATTTCCTTTTCTCACGAAGCAAAGCTTGTGAAAGAGAAAGATGGAGATAAAGAATCTTGGAAAATAGACTGGACTCCAGATTTTATTTTTCCAGGCATGACAAAAGACAGTAAAGTACGTATGCAAACGTTTCAAGCGAAGCGTGGGGAGATATATGATCGTAATGGAAAAGGACTTGCAACGAATGGAAGAGCAAATGAAATTGGCATCATTCCAGGTAAACTAGGAGAGGCTGCACCACAGACAAAGGAAACAATTGGAAAGTTGCTGGATATGTCTGTAGAAGAGATAGATCAAAAGCTTGCGGCAAAATGGATTAAACCAGATTCATTTGTACCAATTGGGATTTTACAAGAAGGTGCAACGCAAAATGATTATATTTCTTTAGACGGTGTAACGACTCGACAAGTCAATGTTCGTACATATCCATTGGGAGAGGCTGCTGCTCATTTAACAGGATATATGGGGAAAGTGAATGCAGAAGATTTAAAGGATTTACAGAAAAAAGGATATCAGGCAGATGACCCAGTTGGAAAAGCTGGTTTGGAGCAAGTATTTGAAGAGAAGCTACGTGGTAAAAAAGGTGGCCGTGTCTTCATGGAGGATGCACAAGGAAAAGAGAAAAAAGAATTAGCTAAAATTGAAGCAAAAGATGGAGAAAATGTTACGTTAACAATTGATAGTACAGTTCAGGAAAAAATCTTTAACGAAATGAAGGGAGAAGCTGGTTCAAGTGCAGCGATAAATCCGCAGACTGGTGAAACAATTGCACTTGTGAGTAGCCCTGCGTACAACCCGAATGTAATAGTAAGGGGTGTATCAAAAACACAACGTGAAGCATGGAATAATGATCCGAAAAAGCCAATGACAAATCGCTTTACACAAGCATCGGCACCAGGTTCTGTATTTAAAGCAATTACAGGTGCGATTGGTCTTGAAACGAAAACAATTGATCCAAAAGAGGAATTGAAAATTGAAGGATTACAATGGACAAAAGATTCTTCATGGGGAAATTATTATGTAACACGTGTAAAAGATGCAAGTCCAATTGATTTTGATAAAGCAATGAAGTTTTCTGATAACATTTACTTTGCACAACAAGCAATAAAAATTGGGAAAGATAAATTTATGAGTGAAGCAAAGAAATTTGGATTCGATGAAAAGTTACCAATTGAATATCCATTCCCGGTTTCAAAAATTGCAAAAGATGGCATTAAAAATGATATTCAAATGGCTGATACAGGGTATGGACAAGGCCAAGTATTAATGACGCCTCTTCATTTGGCATTAACGTATGCACCGATTGTAAATGAAGGGAATATACCATCTCCACATCTTATTAAAGATGATAAACAAGTTAAACCTTGGAAAGAAAATGTGATTTCTAAAGGGAACCAAGATATATTAAAAAATGCGTTAACAAAAGTAATTAATGATGAAGATGGTACAGGGAAAATTGCTAAGATTGACGGTATGACTCTTGCTGGAAAAACTGGAACAGCTGAGTTAAAAGAGTCGAAGGAAGCAGATGGAAAAGAACTTGGATGGTTCGCTGCTTTTGATGTAAATTCACCGAATATGATTGTTACGATGATGATTGAAGATGTAAAAGGCCGGGGTGGAAGTAACGTACCTGGTGAAAAAGTGAAACATGTTTTTCAAAAGTAATACTTAGGAAAAAGCTATCTCCTTAAAAAAGGAGATAGCTTTTTTCGTGAAGATTGAATAATGAAATGTGAATATTCAATGAAATGGAGATAGGAGAATTATCTACTTACGAAAAAAAAGTAGCTATTTTTTATTGACAGAAAAAGAATGTTTTTGTATTATACTTACATAAGGTAAGTTATTTACTTTTTATCGAAAATCTCAAATTAAAGATAATTATTAAGGGAGAGAATAAAAATGACAAAAGTACTATTTATTACAGCAAATCCAAATTCAGCGGAAGCATCTTTCGGTATGGCAGTAGGGGAATCATTCATCGAGGCATATAAAAATGAACATCCACAAGATGAAGTGGTAACAATTGATCTATTTAACACAACTGTACCAGCAATTGATGCAGAAGTATTTGCAGCTTGGGGTAAATTCGCAGCAGGTGAAGGCTTTGAAACGTTAAGCGAAAGCCAACAACAAAAAATTGCAGCAATGAATACAAACTTAGAAACATTTATGAATGCAGATCGTTATGTGTTTGTAACGCCAATGTGGAACTTCAGTTATCCACCAGTAGTAAAAGCATACTTAGATAACTTATCTATCGCAGGTAAAACTTTTAAATATACTGAAAATGGACCAGTTGGTTTACTAGAAGGGAAAAAAGCACTTCACATTCAAGCTACAGGTGGCGTTTACTCTGAAGGACCATACGCAGCAATGGACTTTGGCCGCAAGCACTTAAATGCAGTATTAGGATTTATGGGTATATCTGATGTAGATTACCTTGCGGTTGAAGGTATGAATGCAAACCCTGAAAAAGCACCAGAAATTAAAGAAGCGGCAATTGCAAATGCTCGTGAATTAGCAAAACGTTTCTAATATAGAAAACTCAAAAATGTCCAAACGCTTGTCGTTTGGACATTTTTTCTTCTTTTTCCTTCGTTTGTCTAGTATAATGAAGGACGGAATGAGAATAAGTGGGGGTTCTATATGATTCAAACGTTTTTTAAAATCTTTTATTTAATTGTAATTGTAATTGGTATTACACCGAGATTATGGCGTATAAAACGAAAAGCACAGACAATGTCGCCACAAGAAAAAGATCGTCTCGTGTATAAAACGACAAACTGGTTTGGTAAGAAAATGGTTCGTGTAGCTGGGTCGACTGTACAAGTAAATGGAATTGAAAATGTGCCGAAAGATAAACCGGTCCTTGTTGTAAGTAATCATCAAAGTGATATGGATATTCCAGTCTTACTTGGGTACTTGAATAAACCAATTGGATTTGTTTCAAAAGCAGAAATTAAAAAATTTCCGATTGTACCAACTTGGATGGAATTGATGAATTGTGTGTTTATGGATCGTAGTAATCGTCGGCAGTCGCTCCAAGCTATTAAAGATGGAATTGAACTTTTAAAGAATGGACATTCTATCGTAATTTTCCCAGAAGGAACGCGCAGTAAGGGCCGCGAAATGGGGGAGTTTAAAGCGGGAAGTTTTCATCTTGCTGTAAAAGCCGGAGTAGCTATTTTACCAGTAACTGTAGACGGAACATATAAGATGTTTGAGACGAATGGAAATCGCATGAAGCCTGCTCATGCAACAGTAACCATTTCTAAACCAATTACACCTGAGCAATATGCAAGTATGGATATAAAAGAATTAACACAGTATACGAAAGATATTATTGCAGCTCAATTACATAAGTAATAAAAAAAAGTCTCAGCTTGAAAAGCTGAGACTTTTTTATGCAACAGGCAATACATAAAACAAGACGCAGAAGAACATCATTGCACTACCACCTAATACAAAAAGGTGCCAAATTGCATGGTTGAAGGGCAGCTTTTCCCAAAGGAAAAATATAGCCCCTACTGAATATAGAATCCCACCGATTAACAATAGTGAAAATCCATGCCCGGTTAAATTTTCATAAAGTGGTTTAATAGCGACGATAATGAGCCAGCCCATAATGATATAGCACAGTGTTGACATTTTAATAAAACGGCGTACAAAGAAAATTTTGAAAATAATTCCACCGATGGCCAGCGTCCAAATAATTGCAAGTAATGTCCAGCCGAGTGGCCCTCTTAGAGTAATTAGTAAGAATGGTGTATACGTGCCGGCAATTAAGAGATAGATGGCCGAGTGATCTAAAATCGTAAATAATTTTTCTACTTTCGGGTGGTGGATGCTATGTAATAGTGTAGAAAACAAATATAGTAGAAACATGCTCACGCCGTAAACTGTAAATCCAACAATAGCAGATACAGTACCATGCTTTGATGCATGCATAATTAGTATTATTAATGCAGGAATGCTTAAAATGGCACCGATGCCATGGGTAATTGCATTGGCAATTTCCTCTTTTACGAATTGCGTCATTCGTGTTATTTTTTGAGTCATAATTTGATTCCTTTCATGTTTGATGAAGTAAGGTGTAATTTCCTTTACCATATCATATACATAAGAAATAGAAAATGAAAATTGTTTAAGTGATTATATTTTCAAATTTTTTTGACAAAAGCTAATGGATGCATTGACGTTTACAAACTTTTTTGACAAAATAAAATTAAGTGAGATTAAGGGGGAAGTCATATGCCAAATATTGGGGTTCCGGGTTTAATATTAATTTTAGTACTCGCTTTAATTATTTTCGGTCCAAAAAAGTTACCTGAAATTGGACGAGCTTTTGGGGAAACATTAAAAGAGTTTAAAAAGTCTGCAAAGGGTTTGCATGATGATACGGAAGAAAAGAAATAAATTTCACTAGGTTATTTTGTTTCTATGGTATATAGCGAGTGGGGAATGTGGTGATAAGAGTGGACAATCAAGAGATGAGTGTCATAGAGCATCTTGGAGAGTTAAGAAAGCGACTCATTATAACAGCGCTGACGTTTCTGATTTTTATTGTCATTGGCTTTTCGTTTACGAAAGAAATATATAATTTTATCGTAAAAGATTTAAATATGAAATTAACTGTTTTGGGTCCAAGTGATATTTTATGGATTTATTTTGTGATTGCAGCTGTCTTTTCAATTGTATGTACAATACCAGTTGCAGCTTTACAAATTTGGTTATTTGTAAAACCAGCTCTACATGAACATGAGCGTAAAATGACAATTCTGTATATACCGGCATTATTTCTATTATTTATTGGAGGACTTTGCTTCGGTTATTTCCTGATTTTACCATTTATTTTGCAATTTTTAATGAGTCTTGGTGATGATATGTTTCAGACAATGTTTACGACGGATAAGTATTTTTCGTTTGTGATGAATATGACAGTACCATTTGCTGTGATATTTGAACTTCCTGTCGTTACGATGTTTTTAACTAGTATAGGTGTTCTTAATCCAATAGCACTACAAAAGGTAAGAAGATATGCGTATTTTATTTTAATTGTAATTGCTGTTTGTATTACACCGCCAGACTTTATTTCTGATTTTTCAGTAGCGATACCACTTCTTGTAATTTATGAATTAAGTATTACAGCATCAAAGTTTGTGTATAAGAGGAAAATAAAAAGAGAAATGAATACAGAATCAAAAAGTGCCTCATTATAAAGGTACTTTTTTTATTTATTTGTTATACTATACTTATAACTGTATACAATATAAAGAAGAAAAAAATTATAGAATCTCCGAAATTTAGACAAACTTTTCACTAGTGTAAGTTTATACTGAAGTTATAAATCCAATAAAAAAGAGGATTGATATCGTGATTATGAAAAGTTTTTATTTCACTCATTCAACAGGGAATTGTATCAAAATATTTGAAATCCCTGTCCTACAAGCACAACACCCATTAGCATTTCTAATTCAGTCACGTCTTCAACTATTTATTGCTAAAATTCAAAAACAAAAACAACCGAGATTCTCATACTCTTTTCGCGAATATTTACAAAGTTGCTTAAAGTGGAATGATTATTCAAATGTATATCAAACAAACTCGCTTGAAAAAAATGCATAGTCTAAAATAGAGACAGAGCAAATAAGCTCTGTCATTTTCTTTTTAGACATAAAAGTCAAAGAAATTTGGCGAAAATCACTTCAAACTGTTGAAAGCATTGTGAATACTAGTATAATAACAAGGAGAGCGTATTGGAAAGGGAAGAAGTAAAATATGCAAAAAATTAAAATTGTTACAGACTCAACGGTGGATTTATCACAAGATGTGATTCAAAAATATGATATTCATGTTATTCCATTGTCGATTTCTGTAAATGGAAAAACATACTTAGATCGTGTAGATTTACAGCCGGATGAATTTATTGAAGAAATGCAAAAATCAGAAGAATTGCCAAAAACATCACAGCCAGCAGTCGGATCGTTTGTTGAAATGTATGATCGTTTAGGGGAGGACGGTAGCCAAGTTCTTTCCATTCACTTAACGCATGGTTTAAGTGGGTCAGTTGCAACAGCTAATACTGCAGCAACGATGACAGATACGAAAGTTACAGTGGTAGACTCATTGTTTATTACGCATGCTTTATCGTATCAAGTAATTGAAGCAGCAAAAATGGCGAAGGAAGAACGTTCTTTGGAGGATATTTTAAAGCGTGTTGAAGAAGTTCGTAAAAATACTCGTCTATTTGTAGTTGTTGATACGTTAGAAAACCTTGTAAAAGGCGGTCGGATTGGAAAAGGAACAGCTATGATCGGATCTTTATTAAACATTAAGCCAATTGCAAGTATTGATGATGGTGTATATAATCCTGTTGCGAAGGTACGCAGCAAAGGTCAAATTGTGAAAACATTGATAAAAATGTTTGAGGAAGATATAGCTGGTAAAACAGTAAAAGCGGTAGCTGTACCACATGCGAAAGCATTACCGTTAGCGCAAAAAATGAAAGAAGCAGTTGAAAAAATTAGTGGATTTACACAAACGGAAATTTTTTACACAACGCCTATAATTAGCACACACACTGGTGTAGGGGCAATCGGATTTTCATATTTTGCTGAATAGAAAAAGAGCTACTTGAGGGTAGCTCTTTTTATCTTTTCATCTACAGCAACATTTTAAATGAATGAGACTATTTAGGAGTGGGGAAGAAGTTCTATTAATTAAGATGTTATAACTGATTGTAATAGACGATGATAATCGTGATGATGGCGCTTATTGAAATCATAAAGCGTCGTTGTAAATACTCCCTCATATAATATTCCTTTCTCCTTTTATCGGTTCTTATATGAACAGAAAATCAGCAGTTCATTAAAGCCTTAGTTTATAATATGCATAAAAGGGGAAAGGGATTTATAATTTTGCGTGTTCCTTTATGGATTCTTTTTCCTCAGAGGGCATTTTTTTCTGGAAAATACGTTTGACCAAGAAATAATACGTGAAGTTGTTCCCAAGGTAACATACGTAAATTCCAGTTGTTACGAAGTCGGGTAATAGCTTCTCTAGGTGTCTCATCAGCAAGTGCAAATGTACCGTAATGCATTGGAATGAAATGCGTTGCTTTTACATCTAAAAAGGCTTGCACTGCTTCCTCGGGGGAAACATGTGATACTTTCATAAACCATTCTGGTTCATATGCACCAATAGGCATTAAGGCGATATCAATAGAAAATCGGTTGCCAATTTCTTTAAACCCTTGGAAATAGCCACTATCACCACAAAAGTAAATTGTTTCATCTGTTGTGCTATTATCGATAACCCATCCACCCCAGTGGGAAGTATTCATATCAAACAATGATCTTCTTGTCCAGTGCTGCGCCGGTACGAAGTGAAATGCTACATCATTAATTTTTGTGAATTCCCACCAGTTATATTCTTCTACTCGCATAAATTTTTTTCTTGTAAATAACTTTTTTAATCCAGTAGGTACTAAGTATAGAACATCTGAATTCAATAGACGAAGTGTAGAAAAGTCCAAATGGTCATAATGACCGTGTGAAATGAGGACAATATCAATCTTAGGTAATTCCTGTAATGTAAGGCCGGGATTCGTTAGCCTCGGTACAAGCTTTATTTTTTTTGACCATACTGGATCTGTTAAAATGTTGAGCCCGTTTGTTTGTATAAGGAATGTTGAGTGACCTATCCATGTAATTGTTGTTTTTTCAGTGTTCGTTCGTAAAAACTGGCTACTCTTTACAGGTGATTGTTCTACTAGATAAGAAAAATCTTTTTTGTTTTGTTTTCGTTCTTTACGCCAACGTAAAAAAGAACGAAGTGGTTTTTTTGTACTAACATTATCCATATTTTCATAGCGCTTTGCCATGAACATCACCTCATTTAAAATCTTTGTAGTTGTATTGTATCGAAATGTTGTAAAGGAAAAAAGTGAGGGAAATTGATTAACGATTAAAAAATTGTAAAAAATAGTGTGGATATCTTTACAAAGCGAGTGACTTATTGAAAATTATTGTGTAAAGAGACGGGAAGGAGATAATTTTAGTAAACAATGAAACAGTTGTCTAGTAATTCGCTCGAAAATAGGAAGTAACATACCTAAATTCGTACGATTTCGTGAACAAATTGGATAAACAATTTTCTCATAGTGTTTACTTTTGTTATGATAAACATGTCATACATAAATTTAGAAAAGAGAAGAGAGGTTTGAAAATGAAGCGTTATCAAAAGCTGATTGGTCTCATAGTTGTTTTTTGCTTCTTTATACTTGCAGGATGCGGCTCAGGATCAAAACTCCGTAAACCATTAAATTGGGATTTAGAAACTTTTCAATACATAAATCAAGATGGTAAAAAGTTTGGAACAAAAGATTTAAAAGGGAAAGTATGGGTGGCTGACTTTATGTTTACCAATTGTCAAACGGTTTGTCCACCAATGACTGCTAATATGGCAAAGCTACAAAAGATGGCGAAAGAGAAAAAATTAGATGTTCAATTCGTTTCGTTTAGTGTAGATCCTGAAGTGGATAAACCAGAGAATTTGAAAGCATTTATACAAAAGTTCACAGATGATACGAAAAATTGGAATTTGCTAACAGGGTACTCATTAGAAGATGTGAAAAAATTTGCAAAGGATAATTTCCAAACGTTAGTAGATAAACCGGAAAATGGTCAAGTCATCCATGGAACATCGTTCTTCCTAGTTGATCAAGAAGGAAAAGTAATGAAGCAATACAGTGGAATTAGTAAGACACCATACGAAGACATTTTACGTGATATGGAGCGACTCTTGAAATAAAAGAAGGATGCTGGGCATCCTTCTTTTTGGATATGGAAAATATATATATAATGGTTAATCTATGGATAAAATATCGTGCTGTTGTGGAAGTTTTTGAGCGTGGATTTCTAAAATACCGTTTTGATAGGAAGCTTTTGCACTTTTTTTCTTAATTAGATATGGAAGCTTAATCATGCGAGAAGCACCTGACATGGATCGCTCACGGCGATAGTAATTATGTGAAACTTCATCTTTTGTTTCTTCCATGATTTCTTCAGTAACAGAGATTTTTAAGTATTCACTTTGAATTTCTATTTGGATTTGTTCCTTTTGAACGCCCGGGAGTTCTGCTTTTATGACCAGTTCTTCTCCAGTTTCATATAGGTCGACAGGGAATGTTAATAAGCGGTTTCCTTTTTGAAAAAAGTGATTCATATCCGCAATTACATCACGTAATGGCGTTTGTTCAAAAAAATCATCAATTTGTTTTAAGTAACTACGAATTGGTGGACGAGACGAAGATTCTTTTTTTTCATCACTCATGTTTTTGCCTCCTAGAAATCAATTTGGAATATCATATGACAAATGTGTGCAAATGTGAGTGCCTATTTTTCATGTTTGCACAAAAAAATTGGGTAAAATGTGAAATGGAGTGATTTTTTTATAGTTTTTATCGCCATATCGAGTTGATTATGCTAGTATAAATAGGGTTGATATAGTAGTATAGAAACAGAATGAAAACTGAAAGAGGGTAAGAAGTATGTGTGGTTTTGTAGGATGTTTATGTGAAAACCCTAGAGAGTTTTCAGAAACAGAAAAACATCAATTTGAAAATATGAATACGATTATTTTCCACCGTGGTCCAGATGACGAGGGATATTTTCGTGATGAACATGTACAATTTGGCTTCCGCCGTTTAAGTATCATTGACTTAGAGGCAGGACATCAGCCGCTAACTTATGAAAATGATCGATATGTAATTATTTTTAATGGTGAAATTTACAACTATGTAGAATTACGTGAAATGCTACTTGAAAAAGGTGCAACATTTGCAACGCAATCTGATACAGAAGTTATTATCGCATTGTATGCACACATGAAAGAGAAATGTGTAGATTACCTACGTGGTATGTTTGCATTTATGATTTGGGATCGTGAAGAAAAGAAACTTTTCGGTGCACGTGACCACTTCGGTATTAAGCCGCTATATATCGCGCAGCAAGGTGATACAACATTCTTTGCATCTGAAAAGAAAAGTATCATGCATGTTATGCAAGATAAAGGGGTAAATCCAACTTCTCTGCAACATTACTTTACGTATCAATATGGACCAGAACCAGAAACATTAACTGTTGATATTAATAAAATCGAACCTGGTCATTATTTCGTAAAAGAAATCGGTAAAGAGATGGAAATTCATCGCTACTGGAAACCATATTTCAATGCTTCAAGTGCGACAAAAGAGGAGCACATTCAAGCGATTCGCGATGTATTGTATGATTCTGTAAAAGTTCATATGCGTAGTGATGTACCAGTAGGTTCATTCTTATCTGGTGGTATCGATTCATCTATCATTGCGTCTATCGCAAGAGAAATGAATCCAAATCTTCTAACATTCTCTGTTGGTTTCGAACGCCGCGGCTTTAGTGAAGTTGATGTAGCAAAAGAAACGGCAGAAAAGTTAGGCGTTACAAACCATAGTGTCTTCATTACAGCGAAAGAATTCATGAACGAATTCCCAAAAATTATTTGGCATATGGATGATCCTTTAGCTGATCCAGCTGCTGTACCGTTGTACTTTGTAGCAAAAGAAGCGCGTAAGCATGTAACAGTAGTTCTTTCTGGTGAAGGTGCGGACGAGCTATTTGGCGGATATAATATTTATCGTGAACCAAACTCGTTAAAAATGTTCTCTTATATTCCTACTCCAGGAAAAAGTGTCTTGAAAGCATTAAGTGGAGCATTAAAAGAAGGATTTAAAGGGAAAAGCTTCTTGGAACGTGGATGTACACCAATTGAAGAACGCTACTATGGTAATGCGAAAATCTTCCGTGAAGAAGAAAAAGCTGAGTTAATGAAGTATTACAATGAAAGTGTTAACTATATGGATATCACGAAGCCATTGTATAATGAAATTAAAGATTATGATGATGTAAGCAAAATGCAATACATCGATATGTTCACATGGCTACGCGGCGACATTTTATTAAAAGCTGATAAAATGACGATGGCAAATTCATTAGAACTTCGTGTGCCATTCTTAGATAAAGAAGTGTTTGACGTTGCGTCTAAAATTCCAACAGAATTAAAAATCGCAAATGGAACAACAAAAGCAATTTTACGTGAAGCAGTGCGCGGAATCGTTCCAGATCACGTGTTAGATCGTAAAAAGCTTGGATTCCCTGTACCAATTCGTCATTGGTTAAAAGATGAAATGCATGACTGGGCTGTTAATATTATTAAAGAAAGCAAAACAGAGCATTTAATCGACAAACAGTATGTATTAAACTTACTGGAAGCACATTGTGCAGATAAAGGCGATTATAGCCGTAAAATTTGGACAGTACTTGCATTTATGGTATGGCACCAAATTTATGTTGAGCATAAATATGATACAAATGAGTTTCATGAAGAAACAAAGCGTGCGTATAGCTTAGTATAAAGTGAAACTGGCATCCGCCACTGATTATTATCCCACCAATAGTGGGATAAATAAGAAAACCTTAAGATTGCATACGATCTTAAGGTTTTTTTCATAAATACGTATTGTAGTTGATACAATAATAATAAAAGGATGGACAAAATATGATTACGTTTGAAAAAGTGAATACAGAAACAAAAAAAGTTGTTGAAGAAATGTTTGCTTCTAATGGTTTGAATATAAAGGAAGTTCAATATTGTATAAAAATTGATGATACATATATTGGTGTAATTGATTATACGGTTCAAGGTGAGCGTGCTATATTATCTAATTTAATAATTCATTTTGATTATCAAGGTTACGGATATGGAACGAACACTTATTTTACATTTGAAGAAATGATGAAGAGTAGAGATATGAAAGATATCAAGGTATTACAAGGGGATCTAACTAAACAAGCTAAATCTTTTATAGAGGGACTCGGCTTTATATGGAACGGTGAAATGTACATAAAACGCTTCTAAAAGGAAAGAAGTTAACTAAGGAAAGAAATGAATATAAGGCAGGTGGATGTATGACGATGACGTCTGGTTTTTTACTAATAGGGAGTTGTTTTATAGGAGCAGAACTATGCCAAATTTTCATCCGGAAAATGATGCGTAAAAAGCGTAAACCGTATGAATGGCAATACATTCCGGTATTTTTTATTCTGTTTTTTACTTTGTATGTATTACAAAATGCAATCCACTTTCCACCAATGTTGAACATTTTTTTGAAGTTTGGCTTAATATATAGTGGCAGTGGAATGGCTATTCTATTTTGTTTGTTTTGTATACGGCATGTTCATTATCAGTCGTACATATTTATTTTAAATTGGCTCAATCGAGATGATGGAAATCGCCTTACATAAGGTGGTTTTTTTGTTTGTTTTGTAACCAAATTTTTATGTTGTACATAAAATAGGACGAGCATAAATATAAGCTCTATTAAATATAGAAAGGAAATGGTATATGAAGCTAGTTATAGATGCAGGTCATGGCGGATACGATTCCGGTGCTGTTGGAAACGGTTTGGTTGAAAAAAATCTAACACTTCAAATTGCTAAGCGTGTTCGAGATATTTTACTTGCAAATTATGCAATTAATATTAAGATGACGCGCGATAGTGATGTCTTTATCTCATTATCAGAACGTGCAAATATTGCTAATTCTTTCGGAGCAGATTTTTTCATCTCATTTCATATTAATAGTGGCGGTGGAACAGGTTTTGAAAGTTATATTTATAATGGACTATCAGATAGCAGTTCTGCAGCAGCCAAGCAACAAAAGATGCATGTGGCAGTTAATCCTGTTTTAACAAAATACGGTTTGCGTGATCGTGGTGCAAAAAAGGCCAATTATGCAGTACTAAGGGAAACAGCTATGGATGCTTTATTAACAGAAACAGCTTTTATTGATACAACATTTGATGCAAATTTATTAAAAAATCCGCAGTTTATAGAAGATTTATGCCAAGCATATGCAAGAGGAATTGCTGTAATCTTAGGATTAACGGCAAATCCAAACCCACCAAATCCAGAACCGCCAAGTCCAGCTCCTCAAACAAAAGGTGTAGCATATATTCGAGGAAAGAACGTGAATTTAAGAAGCGGCCCATCAACATCATCCTCAGTGATTCGTCAGTTAAATTCTCCAGAATCGTATGTAGTTTATCAGGAAAGTAACGGTTGGCTAGATTTAGGGGCAGGCCAATGGATATATAATGATCCATCGTATATTGATTATGTGAAATACGGAAATAGTGATGGAAGTCCGATTGGAGTGGCGAATATTCGAGGGACGAATGTGAATTTAAGAAGCGGTCCATCAACATCGTCTTCAGTGATTCGTCAGTTAAATTCTCCAGAATCCTATTTAGTATACGCAAACCAAAACAGTTGGCTAAACCTAGGAGGAAATCAGTGGATATATAATGATCCATCTTATATCAAATATGATCAATATTAAAATATAAAAGATTAACAATGGAATTGAATGACACCCTGCCTTGAATGTCTTGCAAACAGAAGAACTTAGAGGGAGGGCTTTTTGTGAGGAAATAATATATTAAAATTATAGACATGCTAATTGGACTTATCATTGTAATAGCTATGCAATTCGTGTTGAAAAGGGCAAGTCAAAACATGTGTTATGCATTGATTGAAGTGACAATTACTTTTGTATGCCTGTTCATTTTCCATGTTTATCGGTAGGATGAAATTGTATCCATGTTGGAATAGTTGAGAGAATATATTCTAGAAAAATTTTAAAAATATATTGACAACTTTTAGTCAATACATTAATCTTTAAAATGTTAATGATAATCAATTTCATCCAGGAGGACATATGACTCGAACTAAAAATATCTTTATTCTCTGCATTGTAATGTTAACGGTTATGATTGCAGGATGTGGCAAAGAAGAGAAGAAAGAAACGAATACAGCAGCAGAAGGAAAAGAGTCGTATGTAATTAAGCATGCGATGGGGGAAACAACGATTAAAGGAATACCTAAAAGAGTCGTTGTCCTAACAAATGAAGGTGCCGAGGCACTTTTAGCGGTAGGAGTTACACCGGTTGGTTCTACAAAACCAAGAGCTGGTGAAGAATGGTATCCGCATTTAGCAAAAGAATTGAAAGATACAAAAGTTGTAGGAACTGAGCGTGACGTTAATTTAGAGGCGATTATGAAATTAAAGCCTGATTTAATTATTGGGAATAAGATGCGTCATGAAAAAGTATATGAACAATTAAAAGAGATTGCACCTACTGTTTATAGTGAAACACTACGCGGGGATTGGAAAGAAAACTTTACGTTATACACAAAAGCCGTAAATAAAGAAAAAGAAGGTCAAAAAGCGCTGGATGATTATAAGAAGCGTATTGAAGCGATAAAAGAGAAACTAGGAGATAAAATAGTATCTAAAGTTTCTATCATTCGTTTCGTTCCAGGTGATGTTCGTATTTATCAAAAGAATTCATTCTCTGGTGTTGTTTTGCAAGATATCGGATTTAAGAGGCCACCACTTCAAGATAAGGATGATTTTGCGATAAAAGGTGTTACAAAAGAGCAAATTCCAAATATGGATGGAGACTACTTATTCTATTTCACATCTGATAAAGATGCTAATAAAAATAATGAAGGAAATACGATAGCGAAAGAATGGACAGAAGACCCACTCTTTAAACAGCTACAAGCTTCCAAAAATAATAAAGTATTCGAAGTAGATGAAGTGATTTGGAATACAGCAGGCGGCATTAAAGCGGCAAATCTTATGTTGGATGATATTGAAAAATACTTTCTGAAATAAGTAAATAACCTATAAAAACACACCACTATTAAATTGTGATGTGTTTTTATATTCTTAAATAACTGAAAAATCATCACTATTAAGTGCAAATAAGTTGTAAAATGAAAATAATTATTAGGAAAGGAGTGGTAATATGGCAACAGGTGTTCATAAAGATTGGATTTTGTTTAATGGAAGAATTGTGAATATGAAGGAAGAACAGCCAATGGTTGCATTAGAAGAGCGAGGTTTACAATTTGGTGATGGTATATATGAAGTGTTTCGTTTATATAATGGGAAACCTCACCTACTAGATTTACACTTAGAAAGATTCTTTAAATCTATGAAGGAAATTCATCTTGTTCCACCTTTTACAAAAGAAGAATTAATTGAACAACTTCAGCAATTAATTGAGAAAAATCAATTTCAAGAAGATGGGAATGTGTATATTCAAATTTCAAGAGGCATGCAGCCACGAAATCATGTATATGAATCAAATCTAGAGCCAACTTGTTTTGCAAACATTGTTTCATTCCCGAGACCGCTATCTCTAATGGAAAAGGGAATAAAAGTAACAGTGGAAGAGGATATTCGCTGGAAGTTTTGCCATATCAAATCTTTAAATCTTCTTCCTAATATTATGATTAAGAATAAAATTAATGAAGAAGGGTATCAAGAAGCGATATTAGTTCGAGATGGAATTGTAACAGAAGGATGCCATTCGAATTTCTTTATTATAAAAAATAATAAAGTGATTACGCACCCAGCGGATCAACTTATTTTACATGGAATTACTCGTCATCATGTCATTTCATTAGCAACAGCTCTACATATTGAAGTAGAAGAGCGAGGGTTTTCATTACAAGAAGTATACGAGGCAGATGAATGCTTCTTTACAGCAACACCCCTTGAAATACTCCCTGTCATTCAAATTGGAGACGAATCATTTGGTAATGGTGAACGGGGACCTGTTACAAGGAAGTTACAAGAAGCTTATAAAGAAAGCATCGCTACCTTTAAAGTAATAAATTGAATGCGCAAGGAAAATGAAGCTGGTATTCCTCCAGCTTTTTTTCGTGATATAATTATAAGCATAGGACAATTTTTGAAAACGTTATAAAAGGGGATTTTATGTATATGAATTATGAAGCATTTAAAGAAGTAATTCACGGACGACGCAGTGTTCGGAAGTTTACAGAACAAGAAGTATCTATTGGTGACATAGAGGAAATTATTGATTGTGCTCGTTATGCTCCAAGCGATACGAACTCACAAACGTGGGAATTTATTGTTATTATGAATCGGGATAAAATTAAAGAAATTGAGCAAATGACATGGGATGCTTTACATAAATTGGCTGAAAAAGCAACGGAAAAAGGAGAAGAAAAAGCAGGAAAATTACTTACGCGTTCGTTTGGACCATATGCAACTGCTTTTTCTGATGCACCAGTTTTAATCGTATGTTTAGCTACACCATATGAGTCAAAGTTTCGTGAAAAGATATTTGATCCAATTGGCTTCGTTCCAGATTCAGTATGGGAAGAAGAGGGGATTAAGAGTAGTTGTTTAGCTGCGCAAAATTTAATGTTAGCAGCATATGCAAGAGGTCTTGGGACTTGCCCGATGACAGGGCCGGTGTTATTAGCTCAAAATGAACTGCGACAATATTTACAGATTGAGCCTGAGAAACAAATTAATATGGTAATTTCGCTAGGGTATCCAAAAGATAAACCGAAGAAACTTGCTCGAAAAGAAGTAAAAGATATTACAAAGTTTATTTTGTAGGATGTTATGTAAAAAATTAGAAAAAGACATTGGATGTATCAATGTCTTTTTCTGATTTTTCTAGAGGAGAATATTTTTTAGTGATAATGGGCTAAAATGGAGAGTAAGAAGGAATTTCTAATTATTTCTTGAAAAAATTAATGATGTTAAAAAAGAAAGTATGGTACAGTAATGATGAACGGAATGTTTGTTCACGGAAGTTTAAAAAACTGAACTTAGAACAGATAATTATTTCTGTATAATAAATAAAGAATAAATTTACAGGGGGGATGAATTTTGAAGAAATTCATAATCACTGGATTGTCTGCTTTGTTACTGGTGGGCTGTGGTGTCCCGAATGGAAAAGAAGAAACCCAGCCAGTAAAAGAAGAACAAGTTGTAAATGCAAGTGATGAGAGTGTGACTCCTTTTCCAGAGGGAACAATGCCAATTGGTGAAGGGAAAGTAAAAGTAATCACGCCAGATGGTACTTCTGAAGATGGGAAGATACCAACTGTATTTGTAAAGAAGGATACTCTAATTCAGCAAGTTGAATTAGAACTTGCCGATTTTCAAAATGATAAAGAAACATTCGTATTCGTAGATAATATATTTGAAGATAAACATCATGTTACTAGCATGACGCAGACAACAGTAGAATTAAAGCAAAAAACGTTAGAGACAGGGTATCATACAATAACTGCAGTTCAATTTGAAGATAATGATCCAGCGGGAAAAGTTATTAACTTTGTACAGGCTAAATTTGAAAATAAACCTGCACATTAAAAAGGTAATACTCTGTTATGTTAGAGAGGGAAAGGTACATCACGATAAAGAGTGATGTACCTTTTTGGTTTTTATTCCGATTCTACCATTTGCGGGCAGTAAGACTCCCACCTCAAAATTCGGTGAAAATAAAGAAATTAGGTGGGAGAGTAACTGCCCATAAAAGCCCGATTGGTGAGGGGAAATAATTAATGGAGGATGGAGAATCCTCCACTGATTAAAGTTTCAATTTATCTTTTTATAAATACACATTAAGAAGAATTTGAATAAGTTACAATAAGAATTAGCACAAATTATCAAAAAATATTTTGATGAAAATATAAAATAGATTAAAAGAGGGGGGAGTGAAGATGGATTATTTCGAAAAAATCCAAAACTCTATTGAATTTATTGAAAGCAATCTACAGGACAGACTTAATGTTGTTGAAGTTTCTTCGCAATCTTGTTTTTCTCCGTTTCATTTTCAAAGGCTGTTTCAAGCGATTACAGGTTTTTCTGTACAAGAATATATAAGAAATAGAAGGCTATCTGAAGCTGCCATTTCATTAAGGGAAACAAGAAAGAATATATTAGAAATTGCGATTGATTTTCAATATAACTCACAAGAGGCATTTACACGAGCATTTGTAAATTATTTTGGAATGACTCCTGCTAAATATCGAAAGTCAGAAATCGCTTTACATTTACAAGATAAAATGAATTTTTTTGACTATAAAAAGGAGATGAAGGGAGACTTGATTATGAATAAACCTAATATTGTACAATTAAGCAAAAGGGATATTATCGGTTTTGAATATAAAACTAATCTAAACAATGAAAAATACTTTGAGGAAATTCCAAAATTTTATTTTGACTTTGGAAGTAATGAATATTATTTGAGGATTCTTGAGAAAATTGCACCTAATATGTCATATGGTATCGCATGTGATTTTCATGATGATGGTAATTTTTCGTTCATTATTGGAGAAGAAGTACAGGGGAGTGCTGCAGAATTAGACGATGGGTTTGTTAATTTTGAAATTCCAGAAGGTAAATATGCTGAATTCAAAGTAAATGGTTCGACTGATTTAGTTCAAAATACGAGAAGGTATATTTATGGTACATGGCTACCAAACTCGAATTATGAAAGAAGAGAAGGACCAGATTTTGAAATTACCGATGTATTGCAATCAATATATCCAAATCAAATGAAAGCGATAATATATATACCTATACTTTAAATATAAATGTTTCGTAGGGATTTGTTTGAAAATGTCGAATAAAATATATTGCGTCGTAAAAACACGTTTTCTATTGTTTAGCGTGAAACGAGTAGGGAGGAGAATGAGTGATGAAACGTGCTCTTATAAATATTGATTATACATATGATTTTGTAGCAGAAGATGGTGCTTTAACGTGTGGAAAGCCGGGACAAGATATTGAACAGCATCTTGTAGCGATTACGAAGCAGTATATTGAAAACGGAGATTATGTTGTGTTTGCCATTGATAAACATGAAAAGAATGATTCCTATCATCCTGAGACACAATTATTTCCACCACATAATATAGCGGGAACAAAAGGAAGAGATTTATACGGAGAGTTACAAAAGGTGTATGAAAAATATCAAGACAATGAGAATGTATACTATATGGACAAAACACGTTATAGTGCTTTTGCTGGAACGGACTTAGAAATGAAACTAAGAGAAAGAGGAATACAAGAAGTCCACCTTGTTGGTGTATGTACGGATATTTGTGTTCTACATACAGCAGTGGATGCCTATAATAAAGGATTTCACATCGTTGTACATGAAAAAGCAGTGGCTTCTTTTAATGAACAAGGACATGAGTTTGCAATTGGACACTTTAAGTCTTGTTTATATGCTGAAGTGCAGTGAAGAGAAACAAAAATGCGGAATAAAAGGAATGGAACAATACTTAGACGGCTCTTGGTCGTTCGGAACTACAAGATTAGTAAACAAATACAACAAATCGAAAAGTTATTGATATAGAGTAAAGAAGCTGATACATTCAGCTTCTTTTTTAATTTATAGTATTTAGAAATTTCTTAATGTTATAATGGTAGTTGGTGATGAACATGAATTATGATGAAAAGCAAATGTGCCGGTTAGAGGCGTTAAAAGAAATTGCAGAGTTGTTAAATGAGGCAACTGATTTACAGGAAATGTTGGAAAAAGTATTACATACATTATTGCAAGTTATGAATTTACAAACAGGTTGGATTTTTTTTATTGATGAAAAAGGAACGCATCGTATGCTTGTTGATAGGAATTTGCCACCAGCACTCACATGGCGGGAAAAGAAGCCGATGTGTGAAGGAGATTGTTGGTGCGTGAATCGATTCGTAAATGGACGTTTAGAAAAGGCAACAAATATCATTGAGTGTAAACGAATTGAAGATGCTATTGAATATAATTGGGGAGAGACCGAAGAGATTACACACCATGCGACGATTCCTCTTCGTGCTGGCAGCGAGAAGTTCGGTTTATTAAATGTTGCTTCACCTCATAAAACACATTTTTCAGAAGAAGAACTAGCGTTATTAGAGGCGATTGCATTCCAAATTGGAACAACGATACAACGAATTAGGCTAGTTGAGAAAGAGCGCAAATATGTAATTGTAGCGGAGAGAAATCGACTCGCACGTGATTTACACGATTCGGTGAAACAATTGCTATTTTCTATTATGTTAACTGCTAGAGGGACTCTTGATATGGCAAAGGACAAAGAATTACAAGAGATGCTCCGTTACATAGGGGAATTATCGCAAGAAGCGCTGCAAGAGATGACATTATTAATTTGGCAATTACGGCCAGAAGGATTAGAAAAAGGGCTTGCAGAAGCAGTACAGAATTACGGAAGGCTATTAGGTATTCAAGTAGCAATTCGAATTGATGGAGTTATTTCAATTGGTGATGAAATAGAAGAAGTACTGTGGCGTGTGAGTCAGGAAGCCTTACATAATTGTAAAAAACATGCTTCATGTGAGAGAGTATCTGTTAGCTTGAAAACAGAAAATAATAAGTTGAACTTTCAAATTGAAGATGACGGCATTGGGTTTATTAGAGAAACAGTGAGAGATTCAGCACTTGGTTTAAAAAGTATGAAAGAACGAATTGAATTGATGAAAGGAACATTTCGAATAAGAACGAAACCGGGACAGGGGACAAAGATTGAGATTCAATTACCGGTTTGAAAGGGAGAAACACATTGAAAATTAAATTATTACTTGTAGAGGATCATCATATTGTGCGAAGGGGACTTGTATTCTTCTTAAAAACGAAAGAGGAATTTGAAATTATAGGAGAAGCAGAGAATGGGGAAGAGGCGTTAGCGTTTGTTCGAAAAGAAAGGCCAGATGTAGTATTAATGGATTTATCAATGCCGAAAATGGATGGAATTGAAGCGACAAAAAGATTGAAGCAATATGATGCGACAATTAAAATCCTTATGTTAAGCAGTTTTTCAGAGCAAGATTACGTTCTTCCAGCGATGGAAGCTGGTGCGGATGGTTATCAACTAAAAGAAGTACAGCCAGATCAACTTGTTGCTTCTATTATTGCTGTACATCAAGGCAATGCAAATTTCCATCCGAAAGTAACGCCTGCTTTGTTAGGACGACCGGCAGTGAAAGAGGAAAAAAAAGATAGTTTTTCTATGCTGACAAAAAGGGAAAAAGAAGTACTGCGTGAAATTGCGAAAGGAAGAAGTAATAAAGAAATTGCAGCAGAGCTTCATATTACAGAACAGACAGTTAAAACACATGTTTCAAATGTACTTGCTAAATTAGAAGTAGATGATCGGACGCAAGCGGCTTTGTATGCTGTAAAAAATGGTGTTGTATAGGAAGATGTTGAGGTGCCAGTAGCTATACGCTCGTATGAACAAAATTGTTTAAATCTATCCGAATGTGTAGGAGAATACATAACAGAAAACAATGAAGCGCTTCAGATTACAAGTTCAAATAACCAATTCTATGTTACGATTCCAAAACGTTACGGAGTATTATATAAGTTTAAAATTTTGCCTAGTCGCATGCAAAATGAAACGATAACATTCCGTACTACATATATTGATGAAGAGGTAGAAGTCAATATAAGAACAGGATTATTACGGTATAAAGATGTCACTGCAAAATATACAAAAGCATATAAAATACATAACAATATCCAATAAAGATTTTTCTTCTTTCGATAATTAGGTACGATAGAGCTACTATGGAAGGGGAAGATACATCATGTCTGGTACAAAAAGTGGAATAGGAAAGATTCGGGCTTCATTAAATGGTTTATCACTGAAGCTTCGAAGTATTGCTGAACATATTATTAAACATCCGCAAGATGTTGTACATAAATCAATTACGGAATTAGCTGAAGTTACTAGTAGTTCAGAAGCGACTATAGTTGTTTCAGCACTTCGAAATCAGTTCGGCGGACACGCTGTTGTAAAGAATGACTAATTGATATATCAGGAACTCATACGAAAGTATGAGTTCTTTTTGTATTTCTCATACTATTTTCTCAAAGCTTTTCCCTCTTTTTACTGTTTTTTGTGTAGAATTTTCTGATAGTATAGAGGTAGAACTTAAAACAAAGGGGAGAAATAAACATGAAATTAGTTGTAATTAACGGAACACCACGTAAATTTGGTAGAACACGTGTCATTGCAAAATATATTGCAGAACAATTTGAAGGAGAGTTATATGATTTAGCAACAGAACAATTGCCTTTATATAACGGTGAAGAATCACAACGTGAACTAGAAGCGGTAACTAAATTAAAAACAATAGTGAAAGAAGCTGATGGTGTTGTCCTTTGCACACCTGAATATCATAATGCGATGAGTGGTGCGCTCAAAAATGCATTAGATTTCTTAAGTAGCAGTGAATTTGTCCATAAACCAGTTGCTTTATTGGCGGTTGCAGGCGGCGGAAAAGGCGGTATAAACGCGCTTAATAGCATGCGGATTGTCGCGCGAGGCGTATATGCAAATGCGATTCCAAAACAAGTTGTACTAGACGGTTTATACGTACAAGATGGTGAACTTAGTGAAGATGCAAAACCATTAATTCATGATCTTTTCAAAGAGTTAAAAGCATATATGAGCGTGTATAAAGAAGTGAAAAAGCAATTAGGGGTGGAGTGATAATTTTTTAGAGGGCAATGTTCTATTATTCATTGCCTCTAGCACCTTTGTGAAAACGATTTCAATCAATAAGGTCCACAGAATAGTGATATAAATAGAAGAATTTTTAATAAAATTGATTTTATGTATGGAAATTAAGGTGGTGAATAAGGATGATTACACATTTTTCAGAGCTGAGATTACAGACAGTATCTATTCAAGGCGTAGAACAAGTATATGGAGAACGCCTCGGGATCCCAATTTTATTAAAAACGGATAAACAGATAAGTTTTCGATTAGCGCCACATGTAACTTTATCTTTTGAAGAAGCATATGAGCCAATTTCACCTGCTCATTTTGCTTTTCAAGTACCATTTTCAAAATTTTATGAAGCAGCAAAACGGATTCAGGAATCTGGTTTGCTTATTGTAAAATGGGAAGACGGTCATGACATTGATGAAGAGGATAATCGATTAAATTTATATTTTCGCGATGGGGATGGAAATCTTCTAGAGATTATTGCACATAAATATATTGATGAAGGTGTTCTAGTTCCACATACACCTTTAAACATTCTTTATATGAGAGAAATAGGTTGCCCAGTTGAAAATGTACCTATATTTAGAGAATGGCTAAAATCTAATTTATGCATGAAAACATTTGAAGATGGTGGAATTTTCAACTTTATGATTGGTGGCACAGCCCATATTGTTGCAAGTTGGAAGGGGAGAACTTGGATTCCAATTGCAATGAAAGCTTTGCCTCCAAAGATACATGTTTCATTTGGAACACCAAGTCTACACTTCATACAAAAGGTTCAGAATCATCTAAGACAAAATGATGTACCTTGTCAGTTTAGTAAGAATGAACTATCGTTTGTTCAAGAAGGATATTCTTTTTCTATACAACATACTCCGCATTTTAAAGCTGATATTCCTAATAAGTTAAATTTGCCACTTTCTATTTAAGCGGTATTTTTTTGACTTGTATTCAAAACACCTGTTGCTTCATTCGTTTAATTGCTATACACATATTAACGATCTGGATACGTTTCTTGTAAAAAACCGACAGATTGTTTAATTAATGCTTTTAGAACATTAAGATCAATATCTGCTACTTTATTAATGTATATACACGCTTTTCCAGATGTATGTTTTCCAAAGTCTTTTAATAATTCTTCTCGCTTAGGGTCACCCGTCGCAAATTATAAACTAATCTTGGCTTTACGAGGGGAAAAGCCTACTAATGGTGCATCTCCTTCATGACCAGATGCATATTTATAGTGGTATGTACCAAATCCAATTATGCTTGGTCCCCACATCTTTGCTGGATAACCTGTTGTTTCAGTAAAGATATCTAATAACTGATATGCGTCTTCTCGTTTTTTTAGGCTGTCAACATTTTCAATAAACTCGATTACACTATTGTTGGTTTCTGTTGTTTTGAGTTTATACATAATAGAATCGCCCCCTTTTTAGATATAGGTTTTATCGCATATTTCATTATAATACATAGTTTGAATCAAAGTTACAGAATCTCATGTATTCTTAAAAGAAATAAAAACTTTTGAATAAAAATTTACTTTCTCTTTTCATCCTTAAAAATAACACAAAATTATTTCATTTCATTTAACTTACCTTTTTTTCTAAGTAAATCGGCTTTTGTTATATCTCTAGAAATAATAAATAGAAATAAGTTAACCAAGACTAAAATGACATCTATACAAATGACCCAAGAATCACTTTTTATAAAAGAATTAGTCATAACCAATATTAATAAGCTAATTCCTGAAATTAAACGTACTTTGTTTTGTCCTATTTTCAACATAAAATCATCTCCTTTTCACTATATTACAATATTCTTATTGTATTTAATATATATTAAATTATAAGCATGTAATGAATACACTAAATGTAACCTTTTATCCCGAATAAACGGGAAGGAATATCCTCACCTCAAGATGCAGAGAGAAACAAGGATGTTAGGTGGGAGATCAACTGCCCGTAAAAGTCCGATTGGTGAGGGTTAATAATCAGTGTGGGAAAGAAAACCCCACTGATTAAAGTTTCACTTTATCTTGATATCCCAAAAATAAAAAATACTCTTGAAATAAGGAGAAACTTCCAATAAATCCATTGTATGACGAGAGAGAAAATACAAAATCTATAAAGGAACCATATAAAAAGAGGATGTGAAACAAAATGGGAAAAACGAAAGCGTTAGGATCAGCGAAACATAAAGGAAATCAAACTCAGTGTCATACATCTTCTAAAAAAGGGCGTAATGCTCAAAACGCAGGACAACGTAGTCACTAAAAAATACTTCTGTCTCCCTTTCTTTTTCTATATAATATAAAGAAAGGGAGTGTAAGCTTATATATGAACAAATGGATACTACTTGTTATTTTATTATTTCCACCATTATGCATAATGTATATGACATATCGAATGAAAAAAGTTGCTTGTGAAAAGTTAAGTGATAACGCTCCATATGTATTAATTTTAGGTGCAAAATTATTTGGGGATAAACCTTCTTTATCTCTTCAAAATCGACTGGATGTAGCCTTAATGTATTTAAATTCTCATCCGGAAACAAAAGTAATTGTATCTGGAGGACAAGGTGAAGATGAGGACATTCCTGAAGCACATAGCATGCGAAATTATTTAATAAAGCATGGAATTGAAGAGAATCGTATTTTCATTGAGGATCGTTCGACAAGTACTTATGAAAATCTAAAGTTTAGCATGGATTTATATCATGTAATGCACGCGGTAGTTGTGAGTAATACATATCATCTATATCGAACAAAAATTATTGCTAAGCGTTTAGGAATGCAGATGGAGTCACTCGCGGCACCAACACCAAGGCGTTCAGAGAAGAAAGCATATATACGTGAATATGCAGCAATTATTAAAACAGTATTATTCGATCATTAGAGCTCAAGTAAGGGCTCTTTTTTCGTGAATAAAAAGCGTATCATTTGAAAAGAAGGAAAGATTCTATCAGAATGAAAGAAACAATAATAAGGGAGTTGTATTTGTGATTCGATTTAATCATGTGTCAAAAGCATATGAAGATGGTACAAAAGCAGTAGATTCATTACATTTAGAAATTAAAAAAGGAGAGTTTTTTGTCCTTATCGGTCCGAGTGGTTGCGGAAAAACAACAACGATGAAAATGATTAATCGTTTAATTGAAACGACAGAAGGTTCCATCTCTATCGATGGAAAAGACATCCAAGATTACAATATTCATGAATTGCGTTGGGATATCGGGTACGTTCTGCAACAAATTGCATTGTTTCCTCATATGACAATTGCTGAAAATATTGCGATTGTACCTGAAATGAGAAAATGGAGTAAAGAAAAAGTTCAAGAGCGTGTGGATGAGTTACTTGATATGGTTGGATTAGATCCAGATGTATATCGAAATCGTATGCCTGATGAATTATCTGGTGGACAGAAGCAACGTGTGGGAGTGGTAAGAGCACTGGCTGCTAACCCGAAAATCGTTCTCATGGATGAACCATTTAGCGCGCTAGATCCATTAAGCCGAGAACAGTTGCAAAAGGATATTGTAGAATTACAGAAAAAAATTCAAAAAACAATCGTGTTCGTGACACATGATATGCAAGAAGCGTTAACACTTGGTGATCGTATTTGCGTGATGAGAAAAGGAAAAATCGTTCAATTAGATACACCGGAAGGAATCATACATAACCCAGTAAATGATTTTGTAGAAGAATTTATTGGAAATCGTGTTCGCCCTTGGTATGAAGGGAAGAGCATTGAAGATGTGTTGCCACTTGCGAGTGATAGAAAAGTAGACAATGATGTTTTACCTCTATCTCTGCATGCTTCACTACAAGAGGCGTTGATTCGTTTGGAAGCAGAAGAGGCAATCCCGATTGAAAGAGAGGGGCAATACGTGGGGACATTAACGAGCCGTCATATTGTGGCATATTTGGCTGGACAAATGAAGGAGAGGGGGTAAACCGTGTCTGCATTATTACAAACGTTTCAGGAACGAAAATTAGAATTACTTAGTGCGCTGATTGAGCACTTACAAATTTCACTTATTTCTTTATTCTTTGCGGTGATGATTGCAGTTCCACTCGGTATTTTGTTAACGAGAAGAGAGCGAATTGCTGAGTTTATTATAGGCACATCTGCTGTTATGCAAACAATTCCCTCATTGGCTTTACTAGGGCTTTTAATTCCGCTTGTTGGTATTGGAAAGGTGCCAGCAATTATCGCGCTAGTTGTGTATGCGTTATTGCCAATTTTACGAAATACATATACGGGAATCCGTAAGTTAGATGCATCGCTTATTGAAGCAGCCAGAGCGATGGGAATGAATAGCTTTAGAAGATTATGGAGAGTAGAACTTCCTCTTGCATTGCCAATTATAATGGCTGGAATTCGTACGGCAATGGTATTGATTGTCGGAACAGCTACGTTAGCTGCTTTAATAGGAGCTGGAGGGCTTGGAAAACTTATTTTACTCGGTATAGATCGAAATGACCATGCTCTTATCGTATTAGGGGCTGTACCAGCCGCATTGTTAGCTTTATTCTTTGACGGAGTACTTCGGATGTTTGAAAGCACTGGACGCTCTCCTAAGCGAATTATATCGGCAATATGTATCATTGTAGTTGTTATAGCTGCACCATTTCTATGGAATACGCAAAAGAAAGATATTGTGATTGCTGGAAAGCTGGGAGCTGAACCAGAAATTTTAATTCAAATGTATAAGCAGCTGATCGAGCAAGATACTGATTTAGATGTAGAATTGAAACCAGGACTTGGGAAAACAGCATTTGTTTTTGAAGCTTTAAAATCAGGGGAAATTGATATGTATCCTGAATTTTCAGGGACTGCTTTATCTACTTTTGTAAAAGAAGACCCAAAAAGTACAAATCGTAAAGAAGTATATGAACAAGCACGTCTAGGGATGGAAAAGAAATATCATATGGTGATGCTAAAGCCGATGGAATATAACAATACATATGCACTTGCAATGCCAAGAAAAGTTGCAGAGCAGTATAATGTGAAAACAATCTCAGATTTACGAAATGTTGCAGCAAATGTTAAGGCTGGATTTACGTTAGAGTTTGCAGATCGGGAAGACGGCTATAAAGGGATGCAAAAATTGTATAATTTCCAGATTGCAAACGTAACAACAATGGAGCCGAAGTTACGATATGGTGCAATTGAGTCGGGGGAGGTTACTGTTATTGATGCCTATTCTACTGACAGCGAACTTGAACAATATGGCCTCCAAGTACTAGAAGATGATAAAGGGTTATTCCCACCTTACCAAGGAGCTCCTTTATTAAGAAAAGAAACGCTTGATAAATATCCTGAACTTGAACAGACATTAAATAAACTTGCTGGGAAAATATCAGATGAAGATATGAGAAAAATGAATTATGAAGTAAATGTGAATGGTAAAAGTGCAGAAAGAGTAGCGAAACAATTTTTAGAAAAAGAGGGATTGATTCATTAATATTTGCAAAAAATATACAATTTAATGACTGGAAATCGACCGTTCATAATAAAATGAACGGTTTTTTTGTGCATACTTATACATTTTTTTAAAAAAGTATTCCCTTTTTGCTCATTTTCTTTTAGAATAAGTAATGTTTTCCTGAAAAAATATAATAGAAACATCTATTAGAGAAAAAGGTGACTTTAATAGTTGAACGGATGAACATAACACCTAGAATGACAGATGGGGTGGTACCGATAGAAAAGAAATTAGGATTTTTTCCATTAATCGCATTAGTAGTAGGAACAATGGTTGGCGGTGGTGTTTTTAGTTTACCGCATGATTTAGCAGTAGGCGCAAATAGTGGCGCAACGATAATTGGATGGTGTATTACAGCAATGGGAATGATTCCACTTGCACTTGTATACCAAACGTTAGCAAGACAAAAACCAGAGCTTGAAGGCGGAATTTATAGTTACGCACGCACAGGATTTGGTGAATATGTTGGTTTTAACAGTGCATGGGGATATTGGCTTGCAGGGATTTTAGGAAACGTAGCTACGATTATGTTATTGTTTAGTACACTTGGATATTTTTTCCCTATTTTTAAAGGAGGAAACAACGTTGCCTCCATCGTTGGTGCATCTCTTTTATTATGGACGCTGCACTTCCTTATTTTAATTGGAATTCGTGAAGCGTCTATTATGAACTTTGTTGCAACAATTGGAAAACTAGTTCCGATTTTATTATTTATTGCAGTTATGGTTACAGCGTTTCGCTGGGATACATTTACACATGATTTTTGGGGTGAGGGAACCGTTTCTATTTCTTCTGTCCTTGGTCAAGTGAAAAATACGATGCTTGTTACACTTTGGGTATTTATCGGTGTGGAAGGAGCAGTCGTATTATCTGGAAGAGCAAAAAACAGCCGTGATGTTGGAAAAGCAACGGTTGTTGGATTAATTTTAGTTATGTCCATCTATATTTTAATCTCAGTCCTTTCTATGGGGGCAATGACAAGACAAGAGCTTTCTCTGTTAGAAACGCCGTCAATGGGCCATGTATTAGAGCATGTTGTTGGACCATGGGGAGCATTTGCCATTAATATCGGATTGGTTGCTTCACTTGTTGGGACATTAATTGGATGGTTCTTACTCGTTTCTGAAATTTCTCACGTAGCAGGGAAAGATGGCGTATTTCCGAAAGCCTTTACGAAGACAAATAAAAAGCAGACACCACATATTGCATTATGGATTTCAAATGGTGTCGCACAAACATTGTTTATTATCGTTTTGTTTTCGGAATCAACGTATCAAATGATGTATTTTATCGCGTCTACATCTATTTTACTTCCGTACTTATTATCAGCACTTTATCAGTTGAAATTAGTTGTAACGAAGGAACTGAAACGTGCGAGGCTAAAAAATGGAATGCTTGCTTTAATTGCCTCATTGTATTCCGTATGGTTGATTTATGCAGCAGGCTTAAAAAACTTATTACTTGTCTCAATCGTATATGGTATTGGACTTGTTGTTTATATGTTTGCTCGAAAAGAAAAAGGAAATCGCTGTTTTTCTGGCATGGAGAGATATGTCATGGTTGTAATCGTGGTTGCAGCAGTAATATCGCTTTATATGCTTGTAACAGGTAATATAAAAATGTAAAAAAGTCCTCCTGGAGGACTTTTTTCTTTGCATACAAGGAATTTTATTTTATTTACAGAATATCTAATATATAAGATGTTTAGGAGGGATGAGAATGGAAGAAAAAGAACAACTCTTAAGAATTATGGAATTGGCAAGTGATTTACGAAAAGTATTAGTACAAGAATCATTTTTTAATCATCATCCCGAACTACGTGGAGCGATTGAGAATTTAGCTGGTTCTGTGGAGACTTTAGCAAGCCTGCAACATAATAAAGATGAAAATGCCGAGGATAAACTACGATACGTACTTGCTAAAATGAAAATTGCTCACAATGCGATTATGCAAGAGAAAAAAGCTTTCCCTTCTCACTAATATAAGTTTTACTTTTGTAACCTGACGGTGTAGGTCAGGTTTTTTTGTTTCTAGTTTTCTTTTACAGTTCATATAATAAGAACAGTATGAAAAAAAGAAGGTGAGTATATTGAAGCTACATAAAGCTCTCCATCCAAGTTTTATAAAGCGGATGTATCACATGAGATTTCTTGGAAAGTTCGTTGAAGGTGAGGAGGAAAAAAAGAATACTTTTTCTGTACAATGTCTTTCACAAATTCCTTCTATTTTGAAATCGCAATTTGAAGGTGAAGTATATTTGTTTGAAGGACTATATACTAACAAAAAAAATGAGAGAATATTTGCGGATTTAAAGAAAAAAAAGTTAGAAAAACAATTGGTATTGTTTCGCCTTTATTATGAAAGAGGGAACTTGTATGTTGAATTAATATGTACAGAACAACGGGAAATCGCGGATGCATATAAGATTATTCCTTCGCCAAGATTAGTAGGCTATAAAAAGAGAGAATCTTTAGAGCGAAAGCTAGGTAATGGGTACTTATCTTTTCTTATTCCTAAATTCCCACACGATTTCGAAGTACCACAATTGTTATGGTATGAAGGTAGATTATATGGGAATTTATCATTAAAATCATCCATTAGTTCAATTGCATATTGCGAACAAAAAAAGGAATGCAAATATATCGAAATTGATAATTGGACCAAGTATATAGAAATGAAAGCGGATGATCATTTGTATTTTGTAAGAGAAAATATGTATGATCAACTTCTAAAGCAAATCGAAGAAGAGGGAAAACGGGTGGAAGTAGTAGACATAAAAGGGCAAAAAGAAGACCAAGAATGGAATGAGCGTGAATCTACATTTATACAGTATGTACAGAACTTAATCAATAATAAAGGTTTGTATTTAGATGCAACGGATATTTTTAACTTTCATATTAGTGTAAAAACAAATATGTTAACGATTCTTGCTGGTATCCCAGGAATCGGGAAATCTCGTTTTGTGCAAGTATATGCAGAAGCGTTAGGGTTAACGTATGGAGAAGAATTGTTATGGATTCCAATTTCTCCATCTTATCAAGAACCACACGATATAATAGGTTATCTTCATCCAAATGGAACATATATCGAAAGTGAAACGAAGTTAATTCGGACATTATTAAAAGCATATGAAAATCCGAATCAGCTTTATATGATTGTATTTGATGAAATGAATATGTCACATATTGAACATTGGTTTACACCATTTTTATCTATTCTTCAATTAGAAAAGAAAAATCGTATTCTTTCTTTATATGAGGAAGGAAATGAAATAGAAAATATAATTCCACCTAAAATTGAAATTGGTGAAAATATTATTTTTATCGGGACTGTAAATTTTGATGAAACAACGAAAGAATTATCTGATCGCTTATTGGATCGAACAAATCTTATTACACTTCAAAAGATTCCATTTTGTGAAATCAATATGCAGCAAAATAAAGGGATACAAATCCCGCCCCTACAAGTAACAACAGGAGAGTTTCGTATGAATTGGTTACGAAATAAAGAGATAATTGATGTACTTTTTGAAGAAGAATTAGAACTATTAGATAAATTACACGGCGTATTATCATCACATGACGCATCGAAAGGCGTTTCTTTTCGATGCGCTGCTGCGATTGCGACTTATTTGCAAAATATCCCTCCAAAAGATAATCAATCTTATATGATTAGCCGAGAAGAGGGTTTTGATTTACAAGTAAAACAGCGTATTTTAACAAAATTACGTGGTACGGAAATGACAATTGGTCCACTTCTTCGTGAGGATGAAAAGAAAGGGCTATCGCTAGTATCATTATTACAATCTCCACTTGCGAATTGTGTCTCCGCATTCGAACATTCTCTAGCTTATATTAGACAAAAACGGCGTGAATTGGAGTTGTATGGGTATGCGAAATGAGGAGCAGCACGAGACGGAAATTGTAGATACAAAAGATAAGCTCCCGTTCGTATTAAAATTAATTATTGGAACAGAAGGAAAAGGAGATTTTATATTTTTGAATCGTCTTTGTAAACACACTACAACAATGGCACATTGTGTTTATAAAGTGCAAGAATTAAAAGCATTACGTTTGACTTTACATTGTGAAAAGCCAATCCGTGTTACTTTTATATGGAATAAAGTGTATGAAGGGCAAAAAGATAAGAAAGAATGGCAATATGAATTGCATGAAAAAAGAGAAAAAGTATTATTATATGAACATGGAAAAACTGATTTTTTTTATCCTTGGCGTTGTGGTTTGTATCATTTCGAGGTGAAAGTGGAAGAAGAGATATACTATGGAGCGTTTCAAATTGTTCCTAAAAATTTTTTTGATGATCAATTTGAAACGATTCAAAATTATGTAAAATCAATTTTGAATGAAATTATGCTAGATCGTGGTTATTATAAAAAGACATTCTCAACGCTAATTGATATTGAAGATTCTTCCTATTTAATGCTACTTCGAATGCTGCCACAAAAAATGAAAAAAATAAAGCAGCTTTATAAAAAAGTTGAAGAGAACACAAGATATATCGATAGATATGAGTGGGAAATACGGGAACGAAAAGCGACGATGAAAAGTGTGATAATGAACGAGAAAAAGCCCCACGCTAAGTATTATAATCGCAGATTTATAGAACAAACAGATAGTTTGGAGAATGCTTTTCTAAAATTTACAACGAAACAATTTTATCAATATTTACTTGAAGCGCAGGCTTTCTTACAAAAGACAATCGAAATATTAGAAAGAGCAACACATACAAAAAAAGAGGAACAACAAGCAGTAAAAACAATTATGCAAACCATTGAAAGAAACGGGTCTGTAACAGATAGGGAGAAGCAAAAATATCGAAATATTCATTTGTTAAAAGAGGCAGACTTGCGGAAAGCATCTATGAAAATACAAGAGTATAAAATTTTAAATCATATTGTCCACCAAGCTATACTGTACTTTCAAAATTTGTTAAATTCTCCATTCTGGAGAGGGATTTCTGAAAAGACAAATATAACTATGCATGCTTTACCTGTTACTCATCGGCAACTATTGTATCATTTAGAGTTTCTACCACGTTATAATCAACAATCTCCAGCTTTATTATTTGTGTATAAACCAACGTTTTTAGTGTATGAGTATTATGCATTTTTTATCATTATTTCTATATTGCAACAGTTAGAATTTAAAGGTGAAATTTCATTACGCGAACAAATTCAAACTTATTTTTACTTAGATGGTTTACAGGATGGTACGACAATTGTTTTAAATCGTGAAAATATTCAAATCCATGTAGTGTTTAATGATCTTATTGAAACGCACCCACTCATTGCACTTAGTAAAGGAAGTCATTTCTATAATGGAGAAGATACGAAAAAGCCAGACATTCGTTTAGATTGTTATGTGAAGCAAGGGGAACGTTATGAGTACCAGTCGTCTATTATTGTTGAGGTGAAATATAGTCCTATGTTTAATATTTTTCAGCCTGTTGGAAATACAAAAGCAACAGAGCAAATGTACAAATATTGGTCCATTAAATATGTAGAAGAACAAGATGGAAAACGTATTTTTCACCGAAGGGCGATTCATGAAGTGATTTGTGTATACCCAGGCAGTCATATGCACGGGAAGAAAATAGAAGCAGGTTGCGGAGTCTTTTTGCAATTATATCCATATAAAACAAAGCAGGGAGAAGAAAAGTTAGCTGGAAAGCATGGTCTTGTACAGATTTTCGAGAAATGGTTAAAAAATATTGTAACATGAAAAGAAACCTTTCTTTACGGAAAAGGTTTCTTTTTGTGTAAGTAAATTGAATTGTTGAAGGGAGTATAATTGTGAATTTATGGTATTGTAGAATTAAATACCCATAGAGGTGATAAAACAATAAAGGTAATTTCCAATTATATACAATGGAAGTGTCACTTTATATAAGTATAAAAAAATGAATAGGAACTGGTTAATTTTTATAGAATGTATAATGTATTAAATACCTTTTAGTTGCATGCGGAGATTTGTTCTTATATGATAGATGGTGAAAGCGTTATCAAAATATAGAGCGGCGATGGGAGAGGCGGGGAAATATGTTCCAGCGTGTTCAAACAAAGGAAGAACATTTTTGGTTCGAGCAACTGTGGGGAGATTTTTGTGAAGAGAGAGATTTAATGTTTGTAGAGCGTAATTTAAATCCATCACGATTTTTATTAATAGAAGAAGGACATTCTATTGGTACAGTAGAGTGTATTCGATATACGACACCTGAACAATCTAATTCTGAGTTTTTCTATCCGTTTTCTGAAAATGAGTTAATGAAAGGTTTAAAGAATGTTTATGAAATAGGAAAGTTAAGTATTGCGAAAACATCGCGCGGGAGAGGACATTTCAAAAGGTTAACAGCTATTTTATTTATTCATGCTTTAGAAATGAAAGCTGAGTGGTATATTGCTGTTATTACAAAAAGAATGTATATGTATTTACTTACAATTGGTTTTCCAATTGAACCAATTGATGATCCGTTTTATTTTCATGATACATTGCAAGGGGTACCTGTTCGAATTCATGCTCGGAAAGGATTAACACATTTGTATTCCTTAAAAGAATTTCGGGATATTATTCAAGGAAATGCTCATGCGCAGGCATTAATCAAAGAGAACAGTAAAAATATTATGTTAACAAGATGAAGTGTCACAAATTTTTATAAATTATTGTGATTGATATCACATCCCTTTTTCTCAATGTATATTAAGCTTAGTTTGTAATGAATGATTGGGAAAGGGTGGGATGATATGTTTTGCTATCAATGTGAACAAACGCCAACAGGCGGATGTAAAGTAATGGGTGTTTGCGGTAAGAATGAAACAATTGCAAGTTTACAAGATACGATTGTGTTTGGGTTAAAAGGAATTGCTGCTTATCGTACCCATGCTGCGCAGCTAGGGTATACAGATCCATTTGTAGATGCTACAACTCAAGAAGCGTTATATATGACATTAACAAATTCTAACTTTAATGAACAAGAACATATTGATATGGCTATGAAAGTTGGGAAATCAGCTTTACGGGTGATGGAGTTGTTAGATGAGGCACATACGAATCATTTCGGTGTTCCAGAGCCTGTTCAAATTACACAAAATCATGTAGAAGGTAAGGCAATTGTTGTTACTGGTCATAATTTATTTGCATTAGAGGAATTATTAAAGCAAACAGAAGGAAAAGAAATTAATATTTATACGCATTCTGAAATGCTACCAGCACACGGATATCCACAACTGAAAAAATATAAACATTTAAAAGGAAACATTGGTAAGGCATGGTATGATCAACGACGTCTTTTTGAAAAATTTACCGGTGCGATATTGGCTACAACGAACTGTGTTATGCCAATTAAAGGATCATACTTTGATCGCTTCTTTTCATATGATATTGCCGGCCTGGAGGGTGTACGGAAAATTGAAAATGATGATTTTGCACCATTGATTAAAAAAGCGCTAGAACTTCCCGAAGTACATATGGAGTCGGATGAACAGTTAGTAACAGGGTTTCATCATAATACAGTATTATCATTAGCTCCAGAAATCATTGAGGCAGTAAAGGGAGGGAAAATTAAGCGCTTCTTTGTCATCGCAGGTTGTGATGCCCCAGGAAAAGGCGGAGAATACTATCGTGAATTAGCAACGTCACTTCCGCAAGAAACGGTTATTTTAACAACTTCTTGTGGGAAATTCCGCTTTAATGATGTGAATTATGGTGTTGTACCCGGTACGGAGATTCCACGTTACATTGACTTAGGGCAATGTAATAATTCAATTTCTACAATAAAAATAGCGGCAGCTTTAGCAGATGCTTTTCAATGTGAAGTGAACGAATTGCCAGTTAGTATTGTCCTATCTTGGTTTGAACAAAAAGCGGTTGCCATTTTACTTGGGCTATTTAGTCTTGGGATTCAAGATATTCGTATCGGTCCAAAGGCCCCTGAATTTATTTCACCTGGTGTGCTTGATGTATTACAAGAAACATTTGGTTTAAAACTTATTACAACTGCAGCAGAAGATATGAATATGATGTTATCGTAACAAAAAGGATGTCTTGTAATGAGACATCCTTTTTATATAAATAAAAAAGCGCATGATAATTGACTAGGGGGGAGTCAATTATCATGCGCGAACAAACGATTGGAAAAGAACTAAAATCCGAATATACTTAAAATCATTTTACGACGTTTCGGTTTTTCTTCTCGTTCATATGTTGGCGTGATATCAGGTGTGATGTAAATTGGTTCTTTTTTCTCAAGAGCAGCTTCTAATTTTTGAATTCTATCCATCATTTCTTCCATTTCTCTGCGATGTTGTAGCAATTGGTAATTGACGACATCATCTGCTTTATCTTGCATTTTTTCCTCTATACGATTTAAACGGTGTGTAATTGTATTTAATTGTGTAACAAATTGTTCAAAATCAGTTGATGGTTCTACTTGTGAAATTATAGCGGGAGATAAGGTTTGTTCTATATGAGAACGATGATATTCTAACATTTTATCTAAGTTGTCTTGAGTGAAAATGAAATGACCGTACTTGTTTTTTTCTATATTGAGATTCAATTGTTGTGCAATTCGAACCACTGCCTTTGGGCTAACACCTAACTTTTTCGCAATAATGGGTGTTTTATATTCCAAGGTAAATCCCTCCTATATATATCCTGTTGAATTATTTCGAGGTATTAAGCTTCTTCCCTGCATGGGTGACAAAAGAAGTGAGGAATCGGCAAAGAAAGTGTTTTTTCACGAGAATTAGTTTTTGAGCATATAGATTCTTCTAAAAAGAGAGAAAAATGTCTGTTTTTTTTCAATTATTCTAGTTTGACTGAAAGAAGATATTTAGATTATCATAAATATAAATATCCTCTTTATGTATGCATATAATGTATAAAAAGGTGATGGCGAATGTAGAAACTTGTAAGATGATAAGAAAAGTCTTTTTCGCTTGAATAAATTAATTAGGAGGTGGCTTCCTTGCTTACAGCGTAAGTAAGGAAACGTATTTGGACATATATAGTATAAGTATGGTGATTGTTTTAATTGCCTTAACTGCATTTTTCGTTGCGGCCGAGTTTGCAATTGTGAAAGTAAGAAGTTCACGCATCGATTTTTTAATTGCAGAGGGAAATAAACGTGCAATTCCTGTGAAAACAGTCATTACAAACTTAGACGAGTATTTATCAGCTTGTCAATTAGGAATTACAGTTACAGCTCTTGGACTCGGATGGTTAGGAAAGCCAGCAATAAAGCACATGTTTGATTCGCTTTTCGCAAGATGGGAGGTGCCTCCCCAGGTTGCTGATATTTTGGCTGTGATTCTAGTGTTTATGTTCATTACTTTTTTCCATGTTGTTGTGGGAGAATTATCACCAAAAACATTGGCGATTCAAAAGGCAGAACAAGTGAGTTTACTCGTTGCTAAACCGCTTATTTTCTTTTATCGAATTACTTTTCCGTTTATATGGCTTTTAAATGGATCTGCTCGATATGTAACAAGAATGTTTGGTTTACAAACTGCGAAAGAGCACGAGGAAGTTCATTCGGAAGAAGAATTACGGTTGTTAGTGTCAGAAAGTTATAAAAACGGTGAAATTAATCAATCTGAATTTAAATATGTAAATAAAATCTTTGAATTTGACGATCGTATTGCAAAAGAAATTATGGTCCCACGGACAGAGATGAACATTTTAGATAAAGATACTTCTGTTAAAGAAGCATTGCAGAAAATGTCCAATGAGAAATATACAAGATACCCAGTTGTTGATGGGGATAAGGATCATGTTATCGGTTTTGTAAACTTTAAAGATATTTTCACAGATTTTGTGAAACATGGTGCCTTTAGCAAAGAAACGGTGCAGCAGTATATTCGTCCCATTATACTTGTCATTGAATCGATTGCAATTCATGATTTGTTTTTAAAAATGCAACGAGAGCGTACACATATCGCTATATTAATTGATGAATATGGTGGAACAGCAGGTCTTGTAACAGTTGAAGATATATTAGAAGAAATTGTTGGCGATATTCAAGATGAATTTGATATAGATGAAAAACCAGAAATCCAACATATAAGTGAAACAAAGACAATTTTAGAAGGAAAAGTATTTGTTAGCGAAGTAAATGTATTGTTAGGTTTATCTATTGATGATGATGATATTGATACAATTGGTGGATGGATTTTAACAAAGCACCTAGAAATTACAGAAGGTGATATTGTTGAAATTGAAGATTATAATTTTTGCGTTAAGGAATTGGATGGCCACTATATCAAGCAAATAGAAGTGACAAAGCGAGCAGCTCCCATTTTAATTTCAGAAACTGAAAAACCAATAACATTACAAGAACAAGTAAGCTCGTAAACTCTGCATTTAGCAGAGTTTTTTTAGTAGGGAAAATATTTTTTTATGTAATGGGACAATGTTACAATAAAATAAGTCAGACATTTAGCGAAAGCAATGCATGGAATGGATGAACTAGAATTAGATAAATACAAATTAAAAGACTGACATAAAACCTAATTTTTAGGTGGGAGAGAGCATCCGGCGGTCAGACCCTTTTTCTGCTCCATGTCGAGTGAAAACAAATGCAGCCCCCCCATTTTGTTATTCATAGCCGCGGCTTATATGTCAAAAAATCAAAATGGATTTATATGGGCAGTTTCATGATTAAAGACATTTCAACTTTTCGAGTAGATCACATGCCATATGCGGTGTCAAAGAAAGTGGTACAGGTCGTGAAGGAATTAAATATGCGATTGAAGAAATGACAGAGATGAAACTAATCTTTATAAAAAAATAAATACAAATAAAAGGTACACTTATTATCTAAGTAAGTGTACCTTTTATTTATCTCGCTATTTGCGTGCAGTAAGACCCCCATCTCAAGATTCAGAGAGGAACAAGGAAGAGAAGTGGGGGATAACTGCCCGTAAAAGACCGATTGGTAATGGAAGTGTCACATCATCGTGTATTATTTCATCTCTTGTTTAAAAATCGTATCTTCAACATAAACTCGTTCTTTATCTACCGCTGTGTTATGCGCAAGAACTAAACCAATTGGTGTTTGTGTACCTTTATTTTGGACGATTGTAAAAGGTACATTTTTTTCGTTTGCTAATTTAATGTATTTTGATAAATGTGGGTAAGAGATGCTGCCGTTTACATATAGTTGTAATGATTGAGAAGTGCGCATGCTATTAGCTACTTCTGTGTAAACATTGCTTTGCATCACTTGACCGATTGTTAAAGCGATTTCCACACGCTCACGCAATGTGCCTAAGTACATATTGCGTTCTTCTGGTTTGTTTTGCTTTTGGCCATGAATGCCTTCTTGGAGATAATCTTCCACATTTTTATTTACCATATTTTTCACACCTTTCATATCTTATTGTACGCAAGAAATGAAAAGGATGCAAAAAAAGACATTTCAAATACCATATTTAAATTAACTTTATCAACAGAAATTAACAAAATGTGACAACAATCTCTTAACGAAACTCGTTTTTTGTGTTAATATTCAAAATATATAGGGTATTCGTCGCATGGAAATGGAGGGAATGGGGGTTTTTCCAATCGATAAGGATATTAAAGAAGTATTTTGTTCGCACTTGAAAAACAACAGGCACCAATTCGTAGAGAACTGGAAAAACAAAATGATAATTTCCGAAAAAGATCCATTTAAGCAAGAAGTAGCTCAGAATGGAGAGAATTTATTAGAGTTAATCATTGAACTTATTATGGAAAATAAGGATGTAGCTCATCTACAGCCGTTATGTGAAAAAATTGCAATTGAGCGAGCAGGGGCGGACGTTAATATTGGAGATTTTGTCTATAACGCGAATGTAGGAAGAAATGAACTATTTGAAGCAATGTGCGAATTAGATGTTAAAGCTCGTGAATTAAAACCAATTATGACAAAAATACATACTTGTTTTGACAAATTAATTTATTATACGGTTTTAAAATATTCGGAAATTATATCGAGAAATTTAGAAGAAAAACAGCAATATATAAATGAAACACATAAAGAAAGATTGACGATTTTAGGACAAATGTCGGCTAGTTTTGTTCACGAGTTTCGAAATCCATTAACCTCCATTATGGGGTTTGTGAAATTATTGAAATTAGATCATCCGAATTTATCATATTTAGATATTATTTCACATGAATTGGACCAATTAAACTTTCGTATTTCGCAATTTTTACTTGTTTCAAAAAAAGAAATGTGGAATGAGTCTGAACGATTTTGGCTAAATGATTTGTTTCATGATATTATTCATTTCTTATATCCAAGTCTAGTTAATGCAAATGTTTCAATTGAAAAGATTTTACCGTATCCTATCTCATTTGTAGGATACCGTAGTGAAGTAAGACAAGTTTTTCTAAATATTTTAATGAACTCAATCGATGCTCTCGAAGTGATTAAAGAAGATCGTAAAATTATTATCGATACATGTGAAGAGGAAGAAAGGATTCATATTGTTATTAAAAATAATGGACCGATGATTCCGGCAGAAAGTATTGAAACGATTTTTGAACCATTTGTCACGACTAAGAAATTAGGAACTGGCATCGGTTTGTTTGTATGTAAACAAATTGTTGAAAAGCATAATGGATCGATTACGTGTCGCTCTGATTCAGAATGGACAGAATTTCATATTTCATTTCAAAAATAAAGAGAAAAAAGTCTACACCAAGAGGATGGTGTAGATTTTTTAATTTGTAAGAACCACGGCTTCTAATTTTGGGGATTGATTAGAATAGCCTACTAATGCAAATGTGTAAATTGTATTTGGTTCTACTTTTACATCAGGGATGGTTACAAGTATCTTTTTTGTATCGGCAAGAGAAATTTCAATATCAGCTGTTCCAGGGCTTACCTGTAAATAATCTGTTACTTGTTTAAATAAGACATTTTCGAATAAATAGTCGCCACCTTTTATGGATACATGAACAGCAGGGGTATCAGAGGAAAAATGTAAAAATCTTATTTTTGCTTGACCAGATTGCAAAGGAGTATTATCAAGCATTGGTTGCAACTGTAGATGTGTATCGGTACTAATTGCTGCCAGTGTATAAGAGTGGTTACCCATCATGGGAACAAGTGCTGAAAAAATAGGTGTTTCATTACCGACTGGAACGATATCAACCCGGTACTGCCCTTGAGTTAAGGACAAATAAGGACTGTGTTGTTTAAAAGAAATGTTTTTTACTACCTTCTGTCCGTTAACTAAAAAATCAATAGCTGGTGTATGAGGGGATGCGTGGAATATTCTCATATAGGATGGCAATGTAGCTTCTTGAGAGCCGCGTTTTTCATACACATGTACAAGTTTGGTAATCGCACTATGATATTTCATATATAATTCCATATATTTTTTGGGATTTGTATATTGATAGTAACGGGCAAGTTGTTCATACAGGGCTGCTTCTTGTCCATATTTTTCAATTTCAGATTGAGCCATGTAAAATTCCTCCTTTGTCATCACTATAACTATATGCATCTCGGAAAAGGGCTTATGCAAAAAATGCTTCAAAATATAAATAGGATAATAGATAGTTTATCCCGCATTAACGAGCAGTAAGACCCCCACCTCAAGATTCAGGGAGAAACAAGGTAGGTAGGGGTAGGGGATCAACTGCCCGTAAAAGCCCGATTGGTGAGGGCTAATAATCAGTGGGGGATGAAGAAAACCCCCACTGATTAAAGTTTCACTGTATTTAATGCCACAAATTTTATACATATACAAGTTGCTCGATCTGGTGCAAACTATAAAATCGTTAGCGGAGTTATGGAGTTTTTAATTTATAGGCAAACGCACATACAAAGTGGGAGTTGTCCTACATAATTTATTAAGGGAATTTAATTTTTAAGTAGCGGAGGGAGTGGAGCAAATCATGTGGGGTTACGGATATCCTAGTAGTTATTGCGGATATGGTTATGGCGGCGGAGGGTGCGGTACAGGTTCTGGATTTGCGTTGATCGTTGTATTGTTTATTTTACTAATTATCATCGGGGCATGTTGGGTTCGTTAATAACTGATAAAGAGCGTCATGCTGAACTGGTTAATATAGTTAATCGGTTCTTTCTTTTTTATTTTAATGTAAACTCGTATTTAAAATATCAGTTGGAACATGAGGTCTTGCGATATTTTAACACAAAAGAACAAATGAAGAAGTTGCAGTGGGATAAACTAATGATGGTAAAGGTTATCCAGAAACTGTGAAATTAATTGTTAAATATGTACTTGAAAATTTGAAATTACATTGAATGGAAGCATGTGTAAGGTTACATAAGGTTGTATCTATAGAGGATTAGAAAAATTAGATTTTCATAAAGTGAAATTTCAATCAGCGGTGGGGCTTCATCTCCCACCTAATTTCTTTGCTTTTGTTGCATGTTGGGGTGGGGCCTTACTGCTCGCGAATAGCCAAAAAATGTTAATGAAAATGAAAAATAAGAGGAGCGTCAGGTGGTAGCAATAAAAAACGAAAAGGATTAAATATAATACTTGTAAAAAAATAAAATATCAAAAAGAAGCTTCCTGACCTTTCTTAGGTAAATAGTACAGAAAGATCAGGAAGAAAAATGGTTTATACCTTAATCAAGTATGTCTATTCATTACGTATACGTTGTTCTGTATCAATATCGAAAAAGTGCGCTTTAGTTAAACTAAAAGCTAACGGAAGTTTATCGGTAGCTTTAATTTCTGAACGAGCGTTGATTCGTGCAACAAAGTTTTGACTCGCAAGTTTTCCATGAATCATCGTTTCAGCACCTAATAATTCAGCGACCTCAACTGTAATTTCGACAGTTGATTTAGGAGAAGATTGAAGAACAATTAGTTCATCATGAATGTCTTCAGGACGAATACCGAGTATGATTTCTTTTCCATTATATCCTTTTTTCTTTAATGCTTTTAGTTGGCCATCTGGTACTTTGAAACGAATATTTTCTATATGAAAATAGTTATCTTGTAATGTTCCGGTAAAGAAATTCATAGCTGGAGAACCAATGAATCCGCCAACAAAAATGTTTTCAGGAGCATCGTATACTTCTTTTGGCGTACCAACTTGCTGGATGACACCATCTTTCATAACAACAAGGCGTGATGCCATTGTCATTGCTTCTGTTTGATCATGTGTCACATATATAGTGGTCGTGTTTAAACGGCGATGAAGCTTAGAGATTTCAGAGCGCATACTTACGCGCAATTTTGCGTCTAAATTGGATAGAGGCTCGTCCATTAAAAATACTTTTGCGTCACGAACGATAGCTCTTCCTAGCGCAACACGTTGGCGTTGTCCACCTGATAATGCCTTTGGTTTTCGTTTTAAGTAATCTTCAAGTCCTAAGATTTTCGCAGCCTCTGTTACGCGGCGGTTAATTTCATCTTTTGGAAGTTTGCGTAGTTTCAAGCCAAACGCCATATTATCATAAACAGACATATGTGGGTATAGTGCATAATTTTGAAATACCATCGCAATGTCGCGATCTTTTGGAGCGACATCATTCATACGTTCTCCATCAATATAAAATGAACCATCAGAAATGTCTTCTAGACCCGCAATCATACGTAGAGTTGTTGATTTTCCACATCCAGAAGGACCGACAAATACGATAAACTCTTTATCTTCAATATGTAAATTAAAATCAGAAACAGCAGTCGTTTTATTATCATAAACTTTAAAAATATGATCTAATACGAGTTCTGCCACAATTACTCACTCCTTATTCTTTGAATTAATTGAATTATAAGATTTTTTTGCAGGTAGGTAAATTGGCAGATTGCACAAAAAAATGAGAGGTCTTTATGCAAGTTTACGAGATATCTAAAGAAAGGAATGCCATGTAAACTGCTACAGCGCCTTCAAATGTTTTGATATTAATTCCTGTTTTTTCAATGAATCTATCAATTCGATACTGCAAGGTATTACGATGCAAATATAAATGTTTCGCTGCAAGTGATACATTTAAATTACATTGGAAGAATACTTTAACACTATCGATTAGTTCTTTGTCATTTGAAATGTGTGCTAACAATTGATTTGTATATTTTTCTCTTTCTTCTTTTGGTAATGAGATCATTAATTGGTAAGGGAGTAGGTGTTCAATGTGTATAATCTTTTTTGATAAATAGGGAGAAAGAAAAGAAAATAATGCTCGTTCCCATTGATACAAACGAGAAATTCCATTTGTTTCGGTATAGTGTCTGCCAATAAAAAAGGATAGAGATATAAAAAAATCTGTTTCTAATGTATCAAGGGCTGTTTGTAATATAGATTTCGATATATCTTCTTCTAAGATGAGAACGCCGGCTTGAGAAGTCTCCCATATCGTTGTAGTGGCGAAAGAAAACAGGGACTGTAAAGCATCTTGAAATTCTTCTCTTTCTACTATAGAGTGATTTGTGAAAAAATGTAAAAAACGAACAGATACGATAGGAATATCCTTATTTTGATATAACGCTTCATACCAAGATTTTTCTTTTTCTGTTTCATAAAATGTATCAGTATGAATGGGCGTTAAGATTGATGAAAGTAATTGACGTTCCCTTTGGTGTAAGCGAGATTTGCGAATCCCTACTTTGTTTCCTTCAACTAAAAACCAGCTATACTCCCCAGACAATACTGTTTCATTAACCGTTATATCTTTACCGTAATATGTTTTTAATTGTTGAATCATAGGAACACTCCTTTTCTTTTTCTGAGATAAAGTGAAACTTTCATTTAGCCAGACCAATTGATTTTTTTGTGGGCAATTATCCCGCGCACCTATCTTTCTCATTTGTACGGACTTTAAGGTAGGGAGAATTTTATTAGTAATTAACCTTCATCGATCAGATTTTTACGGGAAGAATCAATTTGATAAAAATAATCTTTCTCTTGCAGGCAATTCCATTCATGGTTTTTATTTCGCAATAAATAGAATTATATTGTTAAGCTATGAATAAAAATGTTCGGAAAATTTTATAAAAAATTCAGAAAATGTATTACGAAAGAAAAAGTTGTAATGGTATACTTCATAACAACTGGTAATGACAACATGATATCATGATTTAATTTATTATTTATATAATCAATATATCATGGAAAAGAATGTAGTTACGGTGGAAAAGGATGTTACGAATGATATGCATCGACTTCTGCACTTATTCGCCAATATAAAGAAGCATCTCGATTACCAATGATGCTGGTGTGTATGGAGCTTGTTATTTAGGGTTGAATCGCTGGGAGAGTTAGATAGATTAAGGTGCTATGTAAGAGGAGAAACCTCGTACAGAGGATTAGCACATTTGTTTTTTCTCAGTAAAAAATATTTTGTAAAATGCAATAAAAGCATGTTTTTTAATAGGAATAAGTAGATGTCGAAAATTTAAAAAATAAATTATATGAAAGAAACCTCCTATGATTGAGTAATCATAGGAGGTTTCTTTTTGAAGGATTTGTCTAAATTTGTTGAAAAATATGACAGATAAACAAAATAAATAGGAAGGAAATTGACGGGAGTTTCGTCGAAGTTTACACAATGCCAGCAATTGAGCGAAGCTGATGGTATGGTGAAAAAATAATTAGGTAGTATGTTTTTTAGGCTTATTTTTTATAGGGGGGGAGGATTTTTTTAAGAGGGGTAAAGGATTTGGTCTTTTATTATATTTCTGAATGTTTATTTTTATTTTGATTTTTAGCACTCATTTGTATATTTTATAATAGTTTTTTGATAAATTCACTGCGTTTGCAGAGGGTTCTTTTTTATGAAAGAAACGTCAATTTTCTTCATATATATATACAAATTGGAGAAATGGGGGAGCGCTATGCGCGATTACTTAATTAAGCCACTTGTTGGTCAGCCGTATCCAATGATTTCACATGGAAAAGGTGTGTATTTGTATGATCAAAATGGTAATAAATATTTTGATGGTTCGTCAGGAGCGATTACGGCAGGTATCGGACATGGCGTAACGGAGATTGCGGAAGTGATTAAAAAGCAGGCAGAGGAGATTGCTTTTGTGTACCGCTCACAGTTTACGAGTGAGCCAGCTGAGAAGTTAGCAAAGAAGTTAAGTGATTTAAGTGTAGGAGATTTGAACTGGAGTTTCTTTGTGAATAGTGGTACAGAAGCGAATGAAACGGCTATGAAAATTGCGATTCAACATTTTCAAGAGCGCGGTATTCAAGGGAAACATAAAATTTTATCACGTTGGATGAGTTATCACGGTATTACGATGGGAGCTTTATCAATGTCAGGGCATCCACTTCGTCGCCAGCGATTTGTATCTATTTTAGAAGATTATCCAACTGTTCCAGCGCCGTATTGTTTCCGTTGTCCGGTGCAGAAAGTATATCCAACGTGTCAGCTTTCTTGTGCAACGGAATTAGAACGAGCAATTGAACGAATTGGTGCAGAACATATTGCAGCTTTTATAGCTGAACCGATTATTGGGGCGGCAGGCGGTGCGGTTGTACCACCGAAAGAATATTATAAAGTAATTAAAGATATTTGCAGCCATTATGATATTTTATTTATTGCTGATGAGGTGATGACAGGCCTTGGGCGTACAGGTGCATGGTTTGCGATGGAACATTGGGGCGTGGAGCCAGACATCATGACGTTAGGAAAGGGTCTAGGTGCTGGTTATACACCGATGGCCGCGACGGTTGTGAGTGACCGTGTGATGGAACCGATTTTACGAGGGTCGCGATCAGTTATGAGTGGGCATACGCTAAGTGCTAACCCGTTATCAGCCGCGACAGCTTTAGCGGTTATTGAATATATGGAGAAACATAACTTACCTGAAAAAACAGCTGAAAAAGGAGAATATTTAATAAAAGGATTGCAGAAAGTTCAGCAGCAATCGACAATTATTGCCGATGTGCGCGGAAAAGGACTCCTGATCGGAGTAGAATTGCAATCGTTTACAAAAGCGTCTGAGCTCATTTCAGTCGCGGCGAAAAACGGACTTCTTTTATATCAAGCTGTTTCAGGGCAAGCAGGAAAAGAGGATAGTGCGCTGCTTGTTGCACCGCCGATGACAACTACATATTCTGAGTTAGATGAGTTACTTGAGATTTTTGCGAAAAGTGTGGAAGAGATGATGCAAAAAGGAGGGCACAGTATCGTATGACAACCATTACAAATACATTTGGTAAATTAAAAGAAATTGAAGAGATTATGTCATTGTTTCATGATGATATGACGTTAATGTTTGGAGGGTTTGGCGGAATTGGATCCCCTCCATCATTAATACAGGCTATTGCACAAAAAGGAATTACAAATTTACATTTAATCGGAAATGATACGGGATTTCCAGATGTAGGAATTGGCCGCCTTGTAACAAATGAGCGAGTGAAATCATTAATTACTTCTCATATTGGTTCAAATCCAAATGCAGGAAGACAGTTAAATGAAGGACGATTACGGATTGAGTTTTCGCCTCAGGGAACGCTAGCAGAGCGAATTCGTGCAGGTGGAATGGGATTAGGCGGAATTCTTGTCGATGTTGGTGTGGATACGATTGTAGAGGAAGGAAAACGAACAGTCGAAATGAACGGAAAAACATATTTAGTGGAAACGGCTTTAACTGCAGAGGTATCGATTGTATATGCGAAGAAGGCGGATCCGTTTGGCAATCTTGTGTTTGATAAAAGTGCTCGCAATATGAATCCACACGTTGCGATGGCTGGAGATATTACAATTGTTGAGGCAGAAGAAATCGTACCGCTTGGAAGTTTAGATCCTGAGGAAATTGTTGTTCCAGGTGTTTTTGTAAATTATATTGTGCCGTCGGAAGGAGTGAATTGGAAATGGGTATGGGAGTAGAAGTACGAGATAAGATAGCAAGGCGTGCTGCGAAAGAAATTCAAAATGGAATGATTGTAAATTTAGGGATTGGTATCCCTTCTCTTGTACCTAACCATTTGCCTGAAGATATACATGTTATGTTCCAGGCGGAAAATGGAATCGTTGGAATGGGCCCGACGCCAAGTAAAGGAAGCGAAGATGAAAACTTGTGTAATGCGGCTGGATTGCCGACGTCACTCATTACAGGAGCAAGTTATTTTGACAGTTGTACGGCATTTGGAATGATTCGAAAAGGGTTGCTTGATGTAACAATACTTGGTTCACTACAAGTAAGTGAAAAAGGTGATTTAGCAAATTGGATTGTTCCCGGGAAACGTGTTCCTGGTATTGGCGGAGCGATGGATTTAGCGCAAAAAGCAAAGCGGGTCGTTGTTGTGATGAATCACGTTGATAAGTATGGAAATGCAAAAATTGTTTCAGAATGTACGCTTCCATTAACGTCGAAAAGGTGCGTGGATTTAATTATTACAGATATGGCTGTAATGGAAGTTACTTCTGAAGGTTTAATACTCCAAGAGTTAATGAGCCCTTATACAGTAGAGGATGTAAAACGAAATACGGAGGCATCTTTTCATGTGAGTTTTAATTTACTTGTGATTGAATGAGAGGAGCTAACAAATATGGAGCAATTAAAAAAACAAGTGTGTGATTATATTGAAAGTCATGAAGGAGAAAGTGTAAAGCTCTTAAAACGATTAATTCAAGAAAAAAGTGTATCTGGAGATGAGAGCGGCGCGCAAGCAATTGTCATTGAAAAACTACGTGAATTAGGTTTAGATCTCGATATTTGGGAGCCTTCTTTTACAAAAATGAAAGATCATCCTTATTTTGTATCTCCAAGAACGAATTTTTCAGATAGCCCAAATATTGTTGCGACGTTAAAAGGAAGCGGCGATGGAAAATCAATGATTTTAAATGGACATATCGATGTTGTACCAGAAGGTGATGTGAATCAGTGGGAACACCATCCATATAGTGGTGAAAAAGTAGGGAATCGCATATATGGTCGTGGAACAACCGATATGAAGGGCGGCAATGTGGCGCTTATGCTGGCAATCGAAGCGATTGTAGAACTGGGTATTGAATTAAAAGGAGATATTTATTTTCAAAGTGTAATAGAAGAGGAGAGCGGTGGAGCAGGTACTTTAGCAGCAATTTTACGAGGGTATAAGGCAGATGGGGTTATCATTCCAGAACCAACAAATATGAAGTTTTTCCCGAAACAACAAGGTTCGATGTGGTTTCGCTTGCATGTGAAAGGAAAAGCAGCACATGGCGGGACTCGTTATGAAGGAGTAAGTGCAATTGAAAAGAGCGTGTTTGTTGTTGAACATTTGAGACAATTAGAACAGAAAAGAAATGAACGGATTACAGACCCGTTATATAAAGAAATTCCAATCCCTGTTCCAATCAATGTTGGGAAAATTGAAGGTGGTAGCTGGCCAAGCTCCGTACCAGATTCGTTGATTTTAGAAGGAAGATGTGGAGTTGCGCCGAATGAGACTATGGAGGCGGTAAAAGAAGAATTTGAAAATTGGATAGGGCAATTAAAGAATGTAGATCCATGGTTCGAAGAATATCCAGTAGAGGTAGAATGGTTTGGGGCAAGGTGGGTCCCAGGTGAATTAGATGAGGAGCATGCGCTCATTACAACGCTTCAAGATAATTTTGCTCAAATTGAAGGAAGAAGTCCAATTATAGAAGCATCACCATGGGGCACAGATGGTGGTTTATTTACACAAATCGCAGAAATCCCAACCATTATATTCGGACCAGGAGAGACAAAGGTAGCCCACTATCCAAATGAATACATTGAAGTGGATAAAATGATTGTCGCAGCAAAAGTTATTGCATGTACATTACTAGACTGGTGTGAGGTGAAAAAATGAACTATTATGAATCATTCAGAGAACAGACAAACTACTATACTGTAGAAGGAGTGCTAGATTATTTTAATAAACGTATTCGGGTAGATCATTATACAGGAAATGTAGAAAGTCTTATGCGAAAAATAGAAGAGTTAGCAGAGAAGCATTCTTTCACCAAATGCATTATAAAAGGAAAGGGAGAGCATGTTTCGGCGTGGCTCTCTTTTGGCTTTTTATTAGAAGCGACGATTCCACATTATTTTCAAGGACATGATGCATACTTTTTCGTAAAATATCGTGATGATGAAAGACGAAATAGTATCCAGTGGATTGATGAGGACCGCATTATAGATGGTGTGAGAGAAAAGGAAGTAAAGGAGAAACAAGTTCCAGAAAAATTTGTACTACGAAAAGCGACAGAGGCAGACGCAGAAGAATTGGCAAGTGTATTTGGAAAAGTGTTTGAAATTTATCCGACACCGTTAAATGAAGCAGACTATATTGTTCAGACGATGAAAGAAGATACGATTTATTATGTGTATGAATCAGAGGAGCGTATTATTAGTACTGCTTCAGCAGAAATGAATGTGAAAGAAGGTAACGCAGAATTAACGAATTGTGCAACTTTACCTGAATATCGAAAGCATGGATTTATGAAAAGTTTACTCATTAAGTTAGAAGAAGAACTACAAGAGAGAGCAATCTTTTGTTCTTACACAATCGCACGTTCACTTTCGTTTGGTATGAATGCAGCTTTTCATCAGCTAGGATATACATACACAGGAAGGCTAGCAAATAATTGTTATATTTTTGATAAATTAGAAGATATGAATGTATGGGTAAAAGATTTATCCCGCATGAATGGGTAGTAAAATCTTTACTTGAAAGTTTAGAATACCGGATTGCTGTGGGCTAATAATCAGTGGGGGATGAAGCCCCCCGCTGATTAGAGTTGCACTTTATTACTTGTTGGCGGGAAAGTAATGATATGAAATAAATAGAAAAGTAGAACGGAATCGTAATGCTTATAATCGCGCACAGGGGTGCCGGAAATTCGGCATATAAATTGCTGAATTTTTAGCAAGAGGGGGGAATGACATTGCTGGCAGTTTCGACACAAGAAGTCATTGAAGCGATTTTGGGCAGTATTGATGAAGCGATTCATGCTGTGGATGAGAATGGTATTACAATTTTTTATAATACTGTTGCTGCAAAACATGACGGATCAAAGATTGAGAATGTATTGGGTAAGCATTTATTAGAAGCATTCCCATCTCTATCAAGGGAAACGAGTACACTTATGAAAGTTTTAAATACAAAAAAGCCGATTTTACATCAAGTGCAGCGTTATCAAAATTTAAATGGTGAAGATGTTTGTACTGTAAATACCACATTACCTATTTTTATAGAAGGTGAAATTGCAGGTGCTGTTGAAATCGCAAAAGATTACTCGACGATTCAAAAATTAACGGATACAATTGTTGATTTACAATCGAAAATGAAACGATCCTCTAGGAAGAAGATAACAAAAAAACACGTTGCTTTTAATACAATTGTGACGAATGATTCCCGCTTTAAACAAACAAAAGATTTGGCGCAAAAGGTAGCTCCAACAAATGCAAACGTTTTAATATACGGGGAAACAGGAACAGGAAAGGAACTATTTGTACAAGCGATTCATGAGGCTTCCAACCGTAAAAACAAACCGTTTATTGCCCAGAATTGTGCAGCTCTTCCAGAGTCCTTACTAGAAAGTCTATTATTTGGGACAACTAAAGGGAGTTATACTGGAGCTATTGAACGTGCGGGGCTATTTGAACTTGCAGATGGAGGGACATTATTTTTAGATGAATTAAATTCGATGCCCCTTGATCTGCAGGCGAAAATGCTACGTGCATTAGAAGATGGAGTAATTCGTCGCATCGGTGATAGTAAGACGAGAAAAGTAGATGTTCGCGTGATTACGGCGATGAATCAACCTCCAGAAGTATGTTTACGTGAAAATAAAATTCGTACCGATTTATATTATCGTTTAAATGTATTTTCTCTATATATTCCACCGCTTCGTGAACGAAAAGAAGATGTATTATTGTTAGCATCCTACTTTTTAAGAGACTATAACAAAGAATATAAAAAACAGGTGCTCCATATTGATAATGGGACGAAAGAAAGGTTGCTAGCATATCATTGGCCTGGAAATGTAAGAGAGTTAAAACACACGATTGAACACGCTGTAATTATTGCAGAAGGAGGTTCATTAACAGTTAGTTGTTTACCACGAACATTTCGAAAAGAAGTAGATTCAAAGAAACAGAAGAAATCTATTCTTCCATTACGTGAGGCACTTCACCAAACAGAGAAAGAATTAATTAATCAAGCGCTAATGGAAACGGACGGGAATATTTTGCAAGCTGCTAAATTATTAGGTATTCCAAGACAAACATTGCAGTATAAATTAAATAAGTATGACAAAACCGCCGAATAATCGGCGGTTTTTGTGTGTTTGCACCAAAAAAAGAGCGTTTACATATACAGAAAGTAACGAATATTGTATTGAGTAGAGCGCCATTTAAAATAAGAAAAATATTTTTTCTCATATATAATAGGGTATCTTTCGTCATCACTTCTTGAAAATGTGGAGTTGGCATAATTATTGCTTATATAAATGGCGAGCGTAAAAAAAGGGGGAATAGCAATGTTACATGATGTATACAAACCAAATCGTCACTGGAAAGATATCGAATTATGGAAAGATGTTACAGAAGAGCAATGGAATGATTGGGTTTGGCAATTAACGAATACGATCAAAACGTTAGATGATTTAAAGAAAGTGATTAATTTGACACCAGAAGAAGAAGAAGGTGTTAAAATTTCAACAAAAACGATTCCGTTAAATATTACACCGTACTATGCTTCTCTTATGAATCCTGATGATCCACGCTGTCCGATTCGGATGCAATCTGTACCAATTTCGGAAGAATTATATAAAACAAAGTATGATTTAGAAGATCCGCTTCATGAAGATGAGGATTCACCAGTTCCAGGTTTAACACATCGTTATCCAGACCGCGTGTTATTTTTAGTAACAAATCAATGTTCTATGTACTGTCGTTACTGTACACGTCGTCGTTTTAGTGGACAAATTGGAATGGGTGTTCCGAAAAAACAATTAGATGATGCAATTGCTTATATTCGTGAAACGCCACAAGTACGAGATGTTTTAATTTCTGGTGGGGATGGTCTTCTTATTAATGATAAAATCTTAGAATACGTATTAAAAAATTTACGCGCAATTCCGCATGTGGAAATTATTCGTATCGGAACGAGAGCGCCAGTTGTATTCCCGCAACGTATTACAGAAAATCTATGTAATATTATTAAAAAATATCACCCAGTATGGTTAAATACACACTTTAACACTTCTATTGAAATTACAGAAGAATCAAAACTAGCATGTGAAATGCTTGCAAATGCAGGTGTTCCAATTGGAAACCAAGCGGTTATTTTAGCAGGTATTAATGATAGCGTTCCGATTATGAAAAAACTGATGCACGATTTAGTAAAAATTCGTGTTCGTCCGTATTACATTTATCAATGTGATTTATCAGAAGGTATCGGTCATTTCCGCGCTCCGGTTTCAAAAGGATTAGAAATTATTGAAGGGTTACGTGGACATACGTCTGGTTATGCGGTCCCAACGTTCGTTGTAGATGCACCAGGAGGCGGCGGGAAAATTGCTCTTCAGCCAAATTATTTAATTTCACAAAGCGCAGATAAAGTTGTTCTTCGTAACTTTGAAGGTGTTATTACAACATATCCAGAACCAGAAAACTATGTACCAGGAAGAGCGGAAGGTTACTTTAAAGAGATTTATCCAACATATGAAGAGAAACGTTCGGATATTGGTGTAGCAGGATTGATGAGTGATAAGAAATTTAATCTTGTTCCGGATGATTTACAACGTATGAATCGTCGGAAAGATTATGAAACAAATGAAACACATTCTTCTTTAAAAGATAAACGAGATAAGCGTGATCAGTTAAAAGATAAAAAGTATCAAGCCCAAATGTCGAAATTAGAAGATGGCAAAAAAGCTGAGGGTGACGCAGTATGAATTGTATGTGGTGTGACAGTACAGAAGCAAGAGAAAGTCTGAATACTGTATATTGGGAATTGCCAGATGGTACAAAAGCCATTGAAATTCAAAAGACACCATGTATTTCGTGTTCATCATGTGGAATGGACTATCAGGCTGATCATGTTGTAAAAGAAATAGAAGATCAGTTGTTTTTAATTTATACAAAAGATTTACCAAAACAATTGACATATGAAGAATTAATGGAACGTCCACGTCTCCTAAAAAGAAATTATTTCGACTTTTAACCAGCGATTATGCTGGTTTTTTTCTTTTTACCCTTGTATAATGTATCCAAGTTAGAAAGGTAGGGAATATTTTTGAAAAAGTCATTTTATCACTATATGATGAAGTATCGTGCGTCTTTAATCAGAAATGAAATATCAGATTTAGCTGAAGCTATGTACGATGATTTAAGTTTTCCGAAGCAATCAGAAGATTACGATGAAATTAGTTCATATTTAGAATTAAGTGGATTACTAGGCAGTATGTCTATTTTTGATGAGGCGTGGGAGCTATACATACAAGAAAGATAACGATTAAACATATACAAATATATCTGTATTGGTGTACATCACTCTATAAAAAGTGATGTATTTTTTTATTGAAAAATTTTTTGAATATAAGCTGATGTGATAAGCGTTTTTCTGCCGTTTGCATATACTGGTATCAAAATCACGACTTTAAAAAGGAGAGATATAAATGGCAAGAAAAAAACAACCTAAATATAATGTAGGAGATATAGTCGTGATTACGCTATATGGAACTGTTGGCAAAATTACAAATGTTAATTTTCTATTTTTATTCGAATTATAATGTGTTATCATTCCTAGTACATAATCTAAGAGGTGAAGAACATGGGGTTAGCTGCAATTTATTTACGCTTATCCAGAAACGAAGAACAACTAGACATAGATGAAATCTTATCTAGTCATAGAAATGCTCTAACGAAACTTGCAAAACAGCAGAAGTTAACTTACGACATGTATCAAGAAATTTCAAGTGGAGTCAATACCGACAGACCTCAATTGAATTTGCTATTAAGTAGGTTAGATGATTATGATGCTCTCCTTGTAATGGATATTGACAGAATTTCTCGTGACAACGCTCATGCTGAAGAAATTAAAAAGATGCTCATTATTCATGACATCAAAATTTTGACTCCTCAAGGTGCAATTGATTTGTCACAGGAAAGCAATGAGATGCTTTTCTCATTCCAAGCAATGATGGCAAACTTTGAATATAAACAAATTCGTAAACGTTTGGGAAGAGGACGATTAGCAGCAGCAGAACAAGGGAAATGGACGATGTCAAATCGAGTTCCTTTAGGATATAAGAAGAACGAAGAGAAGAGATTAGAGATAGTTGAAGATGAAGCTAAAATCATTCGTTTTATCTTTCAAAAGACATTAGAACGAGTCAGTGCTAACGAAATTGCAAAACAGTTAGATACTTTAGGGTGGAGAAGCAGAAATGGTAAAATTCTCACATCAGCACATATTAGTCAAGTCAGAAGGAACGTCGTTTATTATGGAGTTGTTCAAGCATGTAGGAAAGTAAATGGAAGAGTTGTTGATGAAGTATTTGTTGAGAAAGCACATGAAGCAATTATTCCTAAGCATCAATGGTTAGAAGTTCAGAAGATATTGGAAGAAAACACGAATGGAAACTTCTTTAACAAGTTAAAGGCTAAGAGAAGGCTTCAGAACTTAATTTACTGTAATTGTTGTAGAAGAAAAAGATACATCCAATGCGATGGAAATGGAGTAGACTTTATCAAATCTTGTTCTTACAAAATTGATAATAATGTATGTCAAGATCGTGGTCATAAGTATCTTCCAGTAGAACAATTCATTATACAGAAAGTAAAAGACAGAAGACCAGATTTTGAACTAGCATTAAAGAAGTTGAAATCATTAGATACAACAGATGAAGAGGAAAAATTAGGAACTCAACGTATTTCATTAGTAAGACAACTGGAGAAGTTCAATAGGCGAGGGCGCAATCTCAAGGAAATGCGTATGGATGGCGAAATAAGTAAAACTGAATTTTATGAAATGCGTGATGAAAATGAAGCTCAAATTAAATCTATTCAACAGCAAATGGATTTAATCGATATTCAATTAGAAAACTTATCGAACACTGATGAAGAACAGCAAAGACTAGAGCATACAATTAAAATGCTGGATAAGTTAGATGAACTTGAGCCTGAAGCATGCAACACATTCCTCAAGACATTTATCAAGAAGATACATTTCTCATCAAACACAATAGCGAATCATGATACTACAAGGCCAAGAGAAAAAGCTACAGTGAAAATTGAATGGTTATAAAGCGAAAGGGGAGCTAAGGCTCTCTTTTTTTATTGAACAATTAAAATAGCATTCAGAAGCCATACGTTAACTCAGATTGAACTTTAAGTACCTAGTTAATAGTTGCTAAGTACTAACTCTTTAGAAGTCAATCTGAAGCCTAAAACTTGGTAAATATAGTTATTTTAGTCTGCTAAGGTTGGTTATAAAGGCTGGCATGAAAACAAATGAAATTAAACTTTTTAAAATTTTTTTCGAAATTCGCTTTACAAGAACATACGTTCTGATATAAAGGTATCGTAAAAACAAAAAATTGGAGGTAATTATTATGACAGATATTCAAAAAGAAAGATTCAACGCAAGAAATATTACAAAAGCAGACTTTGAACGAGCAGACAGAATTATTCGTGAGAGAGACTACAACTATGAAGTAGACCTAAGTGTATTATATCAATTACGTTCATTTATTAATACAGATGTTCGAAATGCAGCCGATAAAAAGCAAGCCTTCTACGAAGCAATGAAGCGAAATGATACAAGAGTAATACAACGACCAAAAGACGATTGCCCTATTCATATTGGTGGTCAGCCAATATATGCGTACTTAGCGGTATTAAGGAAAATCAAATCTTTAGGCGGTACCGAATTTGATAAATACTGGATTGACGATCGAGCCTAATGCTCGGTCTTTTATTTTTTAGGCTCTGTTAAAGTAGATTGTTGATTTTCTTATTTTTCTAAACGGCAGAATAGTTGAACAAAGAATGATATAATTGATTAATAATTCTAGGGGATGGTAGATCAAATGACTAAAAAGGTACAAAATTTTAAATCGCTAGATTCTTTAAAATCAGTTGAGAAGGTGATTAAAGAAGCAGAGCTAGCATTAAAGGATAAAAATCGATTAATAATCAATAGTTCGATACGTGGAGTTCTGGGAGCAGCACTTGGTTCAGTTGTCGGCGGAGGAATTTCTTTTACCGCAATATATTATCGAGGCGAAGTCGGGGTAAGTGGCCCAGGAATTATGACGGGACTTACATCTTTAGGTCGTTTGGTAGGTGGAGGTGCACTAGAGGGTATTTTTGTGGCAGCCGTACCTGTAGCAGCAGGTGCAGTATTAGGCTATGCAGCTTTAAATCGTCAAAAGAATAAAAAATATCAAGAAGCATCAAGAAAACTTGATTCAATTCAAGATCAATTAGAAAGAGAAGTAGACTCACCGAAAGAGAGGATCGAGTATTTGAATAGTTTAATAATATTGCTATCCCGAGCCGTTGAAGAACTAAAAGAAGATTTAGCAACTGCAACGAAACCTAGCTTTAGTTGAATAAGAGTTCCTCAAGGTTGTCTAATTAGATAGCCTCTTTTTTAGTTCAAAAATCAACATTTTAATTTAACAGAGCTATTTTTTTTAAAAGAATAATAAAATCAATATTTTATTAAGCAATACAAAAGGGCCTGGGGCTGGAGGCCCTTTTGTAACTTTAACAAAATACCTATTAGATTAACCTTAATAAAAAGTGATTCTATTCTTAAGATGTCTTTAATTTCCTTTAAGAAATTCTTCGAATATAAGATACAAATCCTCTTGAAATGAAAAAATGTAATTAAAATTCGAGAAATTCTGTTTATTAATTACATGGATCGGGGTCAGTACCAGGGTGAAGTATGTTAATTCCACATTTAACTTTAAAAGGTCCAAAAGATTCAGTGGTAGTCGGAACACAGTTCTCTACTCTTACAGGAGGAGAGTCATTATATGTTGGATCCGAAGTGTCGTTAGGATGACAATACCCAATTACATGCATCATTTCGTGAAATACTGTCCTTGTAAGCTCATCATGATTATCAGTATTTAAATGATCAATTGCAAAGTTAATATAATTGCCATGAATCCCCGCTTCAGCAAGAAAATCAGGATTTCCAGGCACTTCATTGTGATACATTATCCCATTTAAATACCTATCCATTAGTTTTAGTTTATCTCCTTCTGTAATAACATTACATGTATTTAAATCTATAATAGAACAAACACGATTATGGGCTCTTCTTACGGGTGCTTGATGAACGGAGTTAGAAAAATTGTATTGAAAATTAGTTAAATGGTTAAGTCTCCATTCAGGGATAGGTTTTCGGAAAAAATACTCTTTTTTAAATAGGAAAAGTCGATGATAACCATCATAATAGTTACAATCTATAAATCCTCCTTCGTATTGGTTTTTATCAACATATGTATCTATGCTAACCAATGCTTGTACTAACAATCCCCAATGATTAATAGCATGTGGAAGTGGAATATCTATAGCTCCTTTTGGAACACGTTTTACTTCTACGGCCTCAGGACGTAGCAACATAACGGCAGCCTCTGAACCTTCGAACTCATGAATTGGAAAGGCTGTAACAAACTTTTTGCCGTGATGGATGATTTCTGATTCCCCAATACGTTGATGAAGAAAAATCATTGCAAAATCGTTTTGGTGTATATCAGAATACGTAATTATCGTTCCGGCTGTGTCTCTAACAAAAATAAGGTCAAAAGTATTATCTGTCTTAAATTTTAGAACTGGAAAAGCTCCTATGGCATCAGGTTCGTTTCCGTCAACAAATCGATGAGCTCTCCTAAAAATAGTATCCAGATCATGCTCCTGCCAAACTCTGGTCATTCGACTTTCTCCTTTCTAGTTTATTTGGCTTTATTTTCCCCAATAAATAGCGAAATATCCTGTAATATGTTTTCTGCTTTTTAGGAGAGCCCTTACATATAATAAATTTTTCATAAAATAAACAAATATTTCTTTAATTAACCTGCGCTTTAAAAAAATAAGAAATAAAATTCTCATTTTATTTTAAAAATTGTGTTTGAAATACCCTTCAGAGAATTCAAATCTGAAGCGTTCAAAAAAAGTTTGTCAAAAGTGTCCAGAAAGTGGATTGGAATTATATTTATTTATAGAGAGGTAAAAAAAGTTTGTTTAGTTTCGTTACAAAATACTAACTTATATATATTAATTATAAAGAGAGCTCTTCGAGGGTTCTTATTTTTTTACCTTTATATATCATAAATGACATGAGGAGAATTAATATGAAACAAGATAATATTCGTTCGTTTACATTTGAAAGAGAAGTACTTCAAGAGTTTATTGACTACTGCAAAGACAAGCATATTAATCGTTCAGCAGTAGTAAATCAACTTGTTAAAGATTGGTTGAAAGAACAAAACATTGAGAAAATCGATATTAATAGTTTTGATGAACTGTACTAAGAGTGGCGAAAGCTGCTCTTTTTAATTTTGTTCAAAGGAGGAACCTGAATGGAAAAGTTTGCTCTTAAAACATTAGAAATTGAATTTAAGTTATTCGTTGGATTGTTCGTAGTGGTAACAATCAATTTAATAAAAAGTCTGATCAGTTGATTTACGTTTTACAAAAGGCAGATACAAATATTTTACGAGGGAGAATACTCAAATGGAGGAACTACAAATGAAAACAAATGTTAGGTTCGAAAGATATGACAAATTGAAAGCAGATTTTACTCAAGTATCAAATGGTGTTTTTGAATTACTTAAAGGAAAAGCAACAGCTTATATGGTTTACAGCTATTTATGTCATAGATACAACACAACAAAAAATTGCGCATTTCCTTCCATTAAGACAATTCAACAAGACTTAGGAATTGGAAGTAATAAAACGGTTGTTACAGCTATCGAGCAACTTGAAGAAAAGAAATTAGTTAAAGTCCTTAGAAAGAAAGAATCAGCTAATAAAAACGAAGTTAATAAATATGTTGTATACTTTCCGGTTGTTATTAATGCTCTTACTGCATCCTTTTTAATGTATCTTTTTACGATCCGATCTAAAAATTTTCTTTTTCCATTGAGTTCTTCCTCTTCTTTGAAAATTTAAATTAGATTGGGTCGTAAAGAGATTCATTAGGCAGCCTTGAGCAAGCTGCACACCACCATCGGAACTGACTGAGTTCCTCTAAATCCAAGCTTAGTGTTGCTTGGAACTAAGGCGTACCTTCAGGTACGTCTTTTTTATTTTTGTACTTAATTGATTTTGAAATCAAATCATAGAAAGGAAGATACGATGGCAAAGTTTTGGTTCGGTAAACCTTCAAATGAAGATACTTTTACAGCAGCTTCTGTTTTTGTGAGTCGGCCTATTCCGGTTATCAAAGAACAAGATGCTTTGAAAATTCCAACTGTAAAGTCAGCAGTCGAATTAATCAGTAACTCAATTGCACAGTTACCAATCTATCTTTATGAAGAAGATGAAACCGATAATTCTATTGAAAAACTATCAGACAAACGAATTCATACTTTGAACTGTGAAGCAAACAACAATGATACTGCTCAGGTTCTAAAGAAGAAGATTGTTGCTGATTACTTACTTTATGGAACAGCATATCTGTACAAAGATGAGCTTGGTAAACTTCATCATCTCAAGACTAGAGATATCCAAGAAGAAGAATTTACTGAAGATGGAATTACAATCGCCAAGACAGAGTACGTGTATAACGGCCCAATCAAGACTGTGACTCTAGAAGCGGATGAAGTAATCGTAATTGATTCTGGTACGAACGGATTACTAGTTGATTCAGGTCAAATGTTTTCTGTTGCTTTAGAACAATTGAATTATCAAAATGCCTTGATGCAAAACTCAGCTACACCAGTAGGTATTTTGAAAGCAACCTCTCGATTAACTGAACCGGCGATCAATCGATTAAGAAGCGCATGGCAAAGCTTATATTCTGGAACTAAAAATGCTGGTCGAACAGTAATTCTTGAAGAAGGAATGAGCTTTGAAAAACTTTCAATGAATCCTCAAGAACTAATGTTGAATGAAAGTAATAAACATCTAGTTTCTGAGATTGCTAGAGTTTTCAGTATTCCTGAAAGCATGTTGAACAGTGCTGCTAACAAGTATGCAAGTAACGAAGCGAATTCGATCCAGTTCTTACAAGGAACTTTGGCTCCAATTCTTACTTCAATTGAATCAGCATTCGATAAAAAATTGTTGACTCAATCCGAAAAAGACTCAGGTTGCTACTTTAGATTCGATACTTCAGAAATTCTTCGTTCAACTGAGGCTGAGAAGATTAAAGCTGTGTCAGAAGGTTTGAAGTCTGGTATTTTTTCCTTCAATCAAGCAGCTCACAAACTAGATCTACCAAAAGTAGAAAAAGACTATCATTTACTTTCAATTGGACATGTCATGAAATATGAAGATGGCAGTCTAGAGTATTTAAATCTAGGCGAGCAAAGTAAAGAAGGAGGAAAATCATCGAATGAAGATGGAACTAAGAACGACGAACCACGAGCTATTGAAATCTAATGGTGAACTGGTTGTTGAAGGTTATGTAAATAAGCCCGGTAGCTTAAGTCAACTTCTTGGAACAGCTAAAAGGTTCAAAGAAAAAATTGAACCGGGAGCCTTCAAGAGAGCAATTGAAAAACGAACAAGAGAGATCGAATTCTTAGCTGAACACGATCAAAAATTAGTCCTTGCTTCTACTCGAAACGGTTCATTGGAACTACGAGAAGATGAGCAAGGTCTTTTTATGTCTGCAAAAATTTCTCCAACAAGCTACGGTCAAGATTACTTTACTTTGATTTCCGATGGATTGATTCAATCAATGTCATTTGGATTCAGAGCTATCAAGGATTCTTGGAAAAGAGAAAACGGAATTAACATCCGAACAGTTCATGAGTTGGAACTATTTGAAGTATCAGCAGTGAAAGAACCCGCTTATCTTCAGTCAGTAATTTCTGCTCGTAGAATCAATTTAATTGAAGATTTAGACGTTCCAGAATTGGAACAACAAAATTTAGAAGAAGAAAGAGGAATGGATAATATGAAAAAAATCGAAAAACGTACAAGCACTGAATTTGCTGATTTCTTAAAAGATGGCGAAACTCGTGATCTACAAACAACTGCAAATGGTACTTCAGTAATTCCTGAGAATGTTGCTGAACTGGTTATTAAGAAAATGCAAGAAACATCTCCTGTGTTTGCACAAGCTCGTAAATTCCCAATGAACAACGGTTCTTTAAAAGTTCCTTATGAAACTACTAATGCAGTAGCAACATTCGTTGGAGAAGGCTCAAACTTAGAAGAACAATCTTTAGGATTGAATCACGTAACTCTTAAGCAAAAGCGTGTAGGTGCTGCAACTCGTTTAACTAAGCAACTAATTAATGAGATGGCAATCGATACTGAAGCTTATGTTGCTGATCGTTTAGCTCGTGGTTTAGCTAAAGAAGTTGAGAAAGCGATCCTTGTAAACGGTGGCGGAGCTGATGCAGACAACTTCTCTGGTTCTATCAAACATGCAGCAGGTATTGTTGAAGTTGATTTAGGAGCAGGTATTGATACTGCAATTTCAATGGATACTCTTGTTGATATGTACAATTCACTTCACCCAGATTTCTTAGATGGTTCAGAGTTTATTATGTCTCGTCCTTTCTTCAACAAAGTTGCTAAGTTGAAAGATGCTAACGAGCAATACTACCTACAAAACGGTATCGTAAACGGTAAAGTAACTTATACATTACTTGGTGCACCAGTTCGAGTTTCTGATGCTATGGAAGCCGGCAGTGCTGTTGATGAGCATCCAGTATTCTTCGGTAACATGAGTGAAGCATATGCAATCGGTCTTCGTGGAGAACAATCTATCCAACGTATTTCTGGTGATACTACTCAAGCATTAGCTGGTACTGTATTGATCGTTGGAGATATGTATCTTGATGGAACTGTTGTAAATGCACAAGCAATTGTTCGTGGTAAGGTAACTGCTTAATCTTTTGTGTGAAATATTTCGCAATATAAGAAGTCTGAATCTTTTGATTTTGGATTCTTTTCTATTTCTAAAACAACTGAAAAGGATGATATAGACAATGGCAAAAATCACTGGTATGAACTGTAAGCTGTATATCAAAGATGCAACTACTGGAAAGCTATTAGCTGGACAACGAAATGCAACTTTGAATAGATCTGCTGAATCTATTGATGCGACATCAAAAGATACAGCTGGATTCTGGAAAGAGTCTTTACAAGGTTTTAAAGAATGGTCAGTAGATGCTGATGGAGCGTTTGTTGAATCAGATGAAGCTTATGGATTGCTAGAACAAGCTTTTATCGACTCTACTAATGTAGTAGTTTATCTTCAATTACCATCAGGCACTAAGTATGAAGGCAGCTGTACGATTACTGACTTCAGATTAGAAATGCCTTATGACGATTTAGTCACATACAGTATTAGTCTGCAAGGCAGTGGAGCGCTAAATATAGTTACTGCTTAATCTGTATAAGGCAGATAACAGTATACAGAATATAGCAGATATATCGAATAAGTATATGAGGCTGAGAGCTGTACACTCTTAGTCTCTTTACTTCTTAATATATAACATAAGAAAGGAGTATCAATAATGCATACACTTGAGATGAATAAGAAGATACGATTCTTGCAAGAGATTAGAGAAGAGATCGGTGATTATAACTTCCGTAGATGCGTAGCAAGAGTGTATACACAACACTATATTGAAGTACTTGAGTCTAATGAATTAAAGATCAGTAGGGAAGACTTTGTGTTTCGAGTGAATTGTATGTTAGAAGAGCACAATGTTAAACCAATGTCATACTACTTCTTTAGACAATTCAATATGGATGGGGTATTGAAGTAAGATTCTCAGTTTGATTCGTACACGTTCGGTCCAAATCAGTATCGCCTACTTTATTGACAAAAACGATCAAAATAATGGTAATAACGAGGGAGGTGTCACTCACACAGCAGGTCCCAAAACTCCCAAACCCCGTTGAAATTCAAAAGGCTTATTCTATACGAATAGCCCTTTGAATTATTTTTTATTCTTTATCCTTCTTTTCGTCTTCTCCCAACGATTGAGTGTCACGCCATTCAAGTGTGACTTTATCTCCGCCTACCATACCTGGATAAGGTCTTATATGAACTGTAACACCTTCGCCAAATTCCTCTCGATTGCTCGGCTCATCTAGACTTGGGATTTCTGGAAGGGCTAATTCTTCTTTTGAATCATTTTGCTTCTTATCAGACATATTCATTTTCTCCCTCTTAGTTCAATTTTAATAGCCTCACCGATATTATTTCTTTTTTATGAAAGCTTATACCTTCATTATTATTTAGTTAAAGTTAAGTCTTCAGCATTAAAGAAAATTCCCAAACTCCGTTGAAACAAGATAAAGCTCATCACGATGATAGACAAGCGTTGTCATGTTGTTCAAGAGGGAGAGAAGTTACAAATATCCTATGTTGAATGAAACGTAGTAACTTTTTCATTTTTATTTTTATTACTTTGTATTTATATTTAATATAGCAATAAACGAAAAATGGAATAGATTAATGTGCAAATTATTGCTAAAATGAACTTAGGATTAGCAATAATTTCCTAAGGAGATTAGATTGATGAGAAAAAAATAATAGCTGAATTAGCAGAATGTTATAAAAAAGAAGAGAAAGAAATTTTAGATATTTTAAAAGAACATGTGAAAATATCCCCCTATGAAACTATGAATTCTGGGGATAGGATTATTATTAATAAGTTTCATATTATAGAAGAAGAGCAAATAATTTTGGACTATTATAAGCTATTATTAAATATGTATTGCAATATTAAATTTCCTAATAGATCTTATATTATGACAGAATTAATGAACTTAATGCCCATTCTCCATAAGTACTACGCGTATACAATATATAAATTTGACTTTAAAGATTTTTTTTATAGTATTAGTTCCAAGAAAAGCTTTGAATATATTTGTGATTCAGTAAATTTAAAAACTAGTGAATTTACGTTTTTGAAAAATTATACAAAAGAAAATGAAAAACTTATTCCAGGTATTGGATTACATAATTCTCTAGTGGAGTTAAATGGAAATAATTTTGATCTTGAAATGAAAAAGGCGTTCAAAGAAGGTTTTTTATATTACGCACGTTATGTTGATGATTGTATTTTAATATTGGATGAAAAAGTAGCCGAGGACAAAATAGAGAAAACAGTATTAAATTTAATGAAAAAGTGCTTTGGAAATAAAATTACTATTAATCTTGATAAGACAGAATACTATCAGTCTGATGATGTTAATTATAAAATTAATTATTTGGGTTATGTGTTTGAAAAAGGTCAGTCAGCCAAGAAACAATTTAAGTTTGGAATTGCAGAGAAGAAGCTTAAGAAGTATAAAAAGCAAATAGATAAAATTGTTTTGGAATATGATGATAATAATGATATAGAAATGTTAAGTTTTAAATTAGAATTAGTATTTAAAAGGATTGTATATTACGGCACTAGGAAGAACAGCAATAAATACAGGTGGCAGGTTAGAGGGATTAGCGATAGTTATAAGGAATTGAAAAGATTTATGAAGGATAATGATAATTATGAGAAAATTACAAACGCAACAGAAAAATTCTTTTGTAAAAGTATTGAAGAAAGTTTCGGGCGAAATGGAATACTACTGCCTGCAAAAATTAAAAATCAATTAAAAAATAAAAAATTCATCTCTTGTTTTTTTAATAACCAAGCCTTATTATTGCATCCAAAGTTAGGATTAAATCACAGTAATTTAAAAGAAAAAGTGGGGATTGTATATAAAAATAATATAGAAAATTGTGGTTATAATGAGCTTGCAGATATATTATTAAGGAATATAAGGTAAAAGTGGTGAGGCTTTGCCCCACCACTTTTATTTTAAGAATTATCGAGTGCTAATTCTTGATATTGTGTATTAATAATTTAGCATGTAATAGTATGGGGTGTCAATTATGACTGGGAATAAATTTAACAGGCAAAAAAGTGATTATTTATTGACTGATTTACTTCCTTATGAAAAAGGAAATCATTATACTCATAGACATTTCTATGAATATTTACAGAGAGAGAAAAAAACACTGAAGAAATTGTTTAATAAGATAAAGGTTGAAGGTAGCTTTAATAGTAAATGGCATTCTTCACCATTAAAGTTCACTATATCAAAAAAAGGAGATGGATTTCGAGAAATTTCTTTAATAAATCCGTTAGGTTTGTTGGAATCGTTAGCTTTCATCCATTTATTTGAAAGTGATATTTTAAATATTATCCATAATAAAAAAGATTTTTCTACGAGAAAGGCTAGTAGAGTAAATAGTTTATCTTATAAAAAAGATAAAAATCAAACAGTTTACTATTCTGACCTAGTTTCCAAAAATCAACTTCTTATTGCTCTTGAATCAAGTGGAACTTATTTCAAACATTATCCATTCAAAAATATTACAGAACTTTTGAATAGTAATAGATTTATTTATGCTAGAGACAAGTTTAATTTGTTATTGACAATTGATATACAACATTGTTTTCCTAGTATATATACGCATTCTTATAAATGGTTAATAACTAATAAAACGTATGATTCTAAGGGATTAAAAGAGGCGGCTTCTGTATATAACAATATTGATACTTTCTTACAGAATATCAATGGCTCTAAAACAAATGGTATTATAGTTGGGCCAGAAATATGTAGATTATTAGCAGAATTTTTATTTATACACATTGATCAACAGGTTATTGAAACTTTGGCAGACAGGAATCTCACTTTTAGAACAGACTATAATATTTTTAGACTTGTGGATGATTATTTTATATGTTCTAAAGATGAAGGCACACAAAACATTATAAAAGAAGTAATTTCAAATAAATTAAATGAATACCAGCTAAAGATTAATGACTCTAAGGTTGCTAAATTTGGTAAAGGAGAAATCCTTAACGCATGGAAGATTGAAGTGTTATCTGTTATTGAGATGATAGAAAGAATATTTAATAATAAAGTTGAAAAATTGAATAGTAACATAACTTCTTTGTTATCTAGGTTAGAATTAAACGAAGAATATACTCAAGGATTGCTTGAAGCAGCAGCAAGCTTGGAATTAACAGTGTCCAAAAAAAGATATAGAAAAGTAAAATACATTGATTTTAGAAGTAGAGTGCTTTCAACAATTAATGTATCTAATGAAAAATCTCTTGTTTGTTCCTACATATTAAGCACAATCTTAAGTAAAATTGAAGCGAAAAAAAATGAGGAATTATTAATAAACATGAGATTAAATGATTTTATCACTTGTGTTTTTTTTGTTTATTCAACAAACATCAATTATGCTTCCACTCAAAAAATAATACGGATACTTTCTCTTTTAATTGATAAACAGCAATTAGACATAAAAGAATTAATTGAAAGAAGTATTGAAAGATTTGAGGAAGATATATTTACGAAGTTCTCTAATGACTGGATTGATTTACTCTTGTTTTTTGCGACTTATCAAATAAATCTTCCATATAAGTTAATTGAAAAGATTACGGATATTTTTATTAAAGAAGAAAGCCCTGTAAACCTGGCTGCTTTATGTATATTTGCTGAATCTGAATTTGTAGATTCAACAAAAATTGTTAAAAGTGTTAATAAGATTATTAAGCAAAAAATAGAAAAAATAAACTGGAAGGAGTTCTTTCAAGATGAACATGGATGGTGGGTATATATTTTTTTATCGTACCCTAAACTGAATAAGAGATTAAAAAAAGAAATGATAGATTATATAAATGGCGTTAAGTCTGATTTGAGGTCTAATAATGTTGATAATGCAAAATCAATTGTTTTAAATTTTCTTTTGGATAATCATAAACATTTTATTGAGTGGAATTTTACAAAAGATAATTATTACAAAAATTATTATTTTTATACGAAAGATAGAACTGTTTTTAACCCTGACATTATTGATCAAATAAGTATTTCTAGGTAAATAATAAAATATCAATTTTATTATGCAAATTAAAGCTTGGCTAATTTTTATGGATTAGTTAGGCTTTTTTCTTTATATTTTCTCTGCATAATTGATTTATGATAACAATAAATACATATATAAATTTCAAGTACCGAATTAATGGTTTTAAATGACTTAATCATTTTTTTAAAAGTTGATTAAGTCATTTTTTATTTTCAATTTCTAATTTACGTTTTTTATGAAGCAGATAAAAGCGTATTACAAGGAGAGAGACAACGTACCAATTAGAAATCCTTGAATACGATATGTTGAGGTGATCTTCATGGATTTTAACTACGAAGAGATTGGAACCTTCAATGCTGAGAAAGCTGCTAAAGGACTTATTGAGTTGACGAATAAAATTAAGAAGAAAAACGATAAAAACGAAGATAAAAAAGCAAGCTAACTCGTACATACCAATGTGTACGAGTTTTTCTTTTTGTTATAAAATTAAATTAAGGGGTGATAATGTGTGAATTCAACTAAATATTCCGAATATTCAAAGAGAGAGCTTGAACAAATGAAGTTATTGTTAGAGATGTATGAGAAGCTCAAAGACAATGAAACATTTCAAGCATTCTTTGAGGATAAAAAGCGAATAAATTTAGAAAAACAACAAATATGAAAATATTAGATGGCGTTTATGTATATGAAGTTAATAATCATGATGGATATTACGTGGAACAAACACTTCAACATGTTACGGAACAAGAAATGAAAAAAGGTGAAACAGAATGGATTGAATTACGCTATCATTTTACGTTCGGTGATCTTGTGCAAGTTACGGGATATGATAAAGATGTTTTTCGTATCGTTGGGTTTCGCACAGAGGTGTGGCGGTATAAAAATGATGCCTGGGAAGATACAATATATGAATTATCGAGAATTACAGATGGTGAGTGGTTAGAGGCTGATGAATCAGATTTAACTTTGCTTGCGAATGCACAAACTGCTAATGCAATCTTGAAAAAAATGAAACAAGATAAAGCCGGGATGAATAAATTAGATTTAGGAAAATTGAAGTCAATAAACAACTCAAAAAAGGTGAGTATTAAAACAAGCAGACAAGAAATTATTGATGGATTATTAGATATTTATAACGACTATCAATTATTATACGAAACATTTCAAGATGAAGAATATAAAATTGTTATGGATGTCGTCCATAATTATTTAGTTAAATTAACAGAGAAAAAATAGTTAGAAAGCAAGAAGAAATTGAACAAAAATATATATTGTGTACGGTATACCTACAATAGTTAAAAAAATAATAAGCCCTTTAATGATAGAGTCTGCCCATTTATCTTCATGCATGAACTCTTCTTTTCTTTGCTCTATTTCATATTGATATTCCATTCGTATTTCCCCCTTCAAATAGCTTGTACTACATCGTATGCTGCAAGATGAAAGGATATGACAGACAAGTATGATTTGGAAAAGAAAATCTATTTTTCTAATCTCGTATACATAATTTTGAAATTTTTTCATAAAACAGAAATAAAGGGGTGATGCTCATGAAGGAAATTGAAGTCGTAATTGATACGGAAGAAATTGCGGAGTTTTTTTATGAGCAACTAATTGAGAGAGGGTATGTACCAAAGCGAGAAGAGATTGAAGATCTCGCTGATATTACATTTGAATATTTACTAGAAAAATGTATGATTGATGAAGTGTTTGATGAGGATGAAGGGTGAAAGTAACGACGGGATCTACTCGTCGTTTTTTACACTTCAAAATTCTTTCTTTACAAACTTGTCACAAACATAAAGCGTAATTATTGATATAATAAAAAGAAAATTTTAAGCAAGAGGTGAAGGGATGTTCAAAAAAATTATTGATTCTTTACTAGGAAAGAAGAATAGATATCGTTCGTATTCAAGTAGTGATTATCGTCATAGAGGTCGTTCGTATTCAAGTAGTGATTATAACAAGAGGAGAAATTCTCATGGCTATGGACATCAGCATTATAAAAGAAAGCGTAAAAGCCGCAGCTTTTTTTCAAGTAGTTGATGAAATGGCGTGATATACTCGCCTGGTTTGATAGACCGCTGCGTATGGATACAATTGTCTCGCAGCGCTATAAAATTGAATCAGTAATTGGAATGGGCAGCTATGGCTTTACATATATCGTTTATGATTTGCAAACGAAAGAAAAAAGAGTTTTGAAACAGTTAAGACAAAGTAAGCAAAAATATATGTCAGGTAGAAGGTCATTCGCACAGGAGCAAGCGATTTTAGAGCAGTTAGATCATCCGGCAATACCGCGCTTATATGACGGCTTTATATGGAAAAAACAGCCGTTTTTTGTAATGGAGTACATGCCAGGTAAGAATTTTGAAGACTTCATTTTCAAAGATGGACATGTATATGAAGAGCGTGAGGTTTTTCAGATTTTATATAAAGTACTTGAGCCAGTTTCTTATTTTCATAGTAAAGGTATTATTCACCGAGACTTACGAATTCCTAACATTTTAATAAAAGAGGAGCAGATTAGTATTATCGATTTTGGATTAGCTAGATTTATAGAAGAAATCGATGAACGAGCATCTACCTATGAAGGAGAACAAGCCTATATGCGAGAAATTCACTATCGTAGTGATTTTTATGCGCTAGGCCACTTTACATTATTTTTATTATACTCTGGCTATGAATCTACTGCAAAAGAAGAAAGGCCATGGTATGAAGAGTTACAGCTAATGAAAGAAAACTGTGAAATTATTATGCGAATGCTACGGATGAAGCCTCCTTATTACGAAAATATACAAGAAGTTAGAGAAGATGTACGCCATGCATTAGAAAGGATGGGGGATACATGTTTCAAAAGTTTTTAGCAAGCGTTGGAATAGGAAATGCAAAAGTGGATACAGTTCTTGAGAAAGATGAATATTTAGTAGGAGAAGAAATTGTAGGTGTGGTTCATATTACGGGTGGATCAGTCAATCAACAAATTGAAAGCATTTATTTAACACTATCGACATCGTATATACGAGAAGTAGATGATAAAAAAGTAAGTGCTACATTCGATCTAGAACGAGCACGTTTAACCGAACCTATTACGATATCTCCAAATGAAAAAGTAGAAATTCCATTTTCATTCTCAATGCCAATTGAAGCGCCACTTACATTTGGAATGAAAACGGTTTGGATTCATACAGGTCTTGATATTAAGCGCAGTATTGATCCGAGTGATCGTGATTACATTCAGGTGCTACCGAATGTGTTGTTAAACAGTGTTTTAGATAGCGTAAAACAATTAGGATTTAGGCTTCGTCAAGCGGAGTGTGAAGAATTACCACGTCATTTACGTGCCAATATTCCATTTGCGCAAGAGTTTGAGTTCATTCCAGTTTCCGGACAGTATTATGGCAAATTGGATGAATTGGAATTATTAATTTTACCACGTGCTTATGATCGTTTGGACATTATTATGGAAGTTGACAGAAAAGCCCGTGGATTAGCAGGTTTATTTTCAGAAGCTTTAGACTTAGATGAAAGAGTTGTTCGCTTTACTGTAACACGTGAAGACATTCCAACGATGCAGCAAAAAATTAACAGTTATATTTCTTAATAAATGATGCATAAAAAAGAAATGGGGAGGAAAACTAAAACAACCGCTCCATTTCTTATTTTTATATAGTGAGGTTATGTATGTGAAACGATATCGACATGTATACTTGTTAAGTACGTTACTCATTTGTTTTGTCGGATTATCACTTTCGTATCATACCGCTTGTGTTGAGAGATTTGATGATGTTATTTCCAAATTTATTCAAGGTTTTCGGAACGATTATTTGACAGCTTATTTTATCTGGATGTCTTATATTGGTTCAAAAAAAATATATTTTCCAGTATTAATCATAGTTGTAATGTACTTTCTCATTCGAAAAAAGTTGTTAAGTGCGTTATTTTTAATCGTTAATTATTATGGATCTCGCTATCTTAACAGCCTCTTAAAATTATGGTACGAGCGCCCAAGACCGGATGTCACGCAGCTTGTTACAGCTACAGGGTATAGTTTTCCGAGCGGCCATACGATGAATGCTACAGCATTTTTAGGGTTTATCGCCTATGTAACAATCACAGAACATCGCATTACACTGCATAAAAAGTTGTTGCTTATTTTTATTACATGTTTTGTTATATTTTCTATTTCTGTTAGCCGTGTATATCTCGGTGTCCATTATCCATCCGATATATTAGCGGGCTGGGCAGCGGGTGGAAGTTGGCTTATTTTATGTATTATGTTTCATCAAGCATTCATCAAAAAAGAACCTATGTCATCATAGGTTCTTTTTGCATAGGTTCAACATGAATATGAGTGTGTAAAATTCCAAATTTTCGTTCTAACATTTCTTCAATTTTATCGGTAATATGATGGCTTTTACTCACGTCCATACGGGCATCTACTTCAATCGTAATATCCACATACGTTTGGTTTCCATACATACGTGCGCGAATATCAACAATATGTTCAACACCAGAAACGAGTCTGACAGCTTGTGAATATTCCTCCATTTTATCCGGATCAATGCCGTCAGTTAACATATGAGAAGCTTCTATAAAGATGTCCCACGCAGTTTTGCAAATAATAAAGCCAACGATTAACGCCGCAATTGGATCGAGGATAGGCATGTGGAACTGTGATGCTACAATGCCGACAACTGTACCTATACTCACGAGAGCATCTGATAAATTATCTTTTGCAGCGGCTTCTAATGCTTTACTTTTTGTTCGCTGCGCAATTTTATTATTATATTTGTACACGACGTACATGACGACAGCACAAAATAAGGCAACCCATGCTGCAAGTACATTTGGTGCGGTTTTTTGCGGATTGAAAAACGATTGAATTGCACTTACGATTACTTCTAAGCTGACCGTCGCCATAATAAAGGAGGCAACAAGTGAAGCGATTTGTTCTGCACGTGAATGTCCGTATGGATGATCCGGATCACGGGGTTTACGAGAAATTTTAAGACCAATTAATACAGCTAAAGAAGCACCAATATCTGTTAAGTTATTTAAACCATCCGCCCGTAATGCACTGGAAAGGGCAATATAGCTAATTACGATTTTCAGTGATGATAAAAATATGTAGGCGATAATGCTGACAATAGCTCCTTTATCAGCTTCTTTATTAGAAAGTGAATTCATAATGATCACTCACCTTTCTGTTAGGAAATTCTTTCTATTAATAGAGTATCAAACGAAACTCGTGTGGGTCTATACAAACATTGTTGACGCTTTATAGTTTTTTAAGTAGGGGATAACAAAGTTTCGCAAAGGAAAAATATGTTGCAAAGTACAAAGTGAGAAAAGGTAAAAATTTCATCGGATTTCCTTTACGATATAAGGAAGGGGGGAGATGCGCAAAATATTATCCTGTTTTTTACGATCCTTAGTATCACAGGGGGTAAGTCGTCCAATGAGGAAGCAAGATATTTCTATGCTATCGATAGCTATTTCGAAAGGATTTGGCGGTTTAAATGAAGCTTATTTTATGAATATTGAATGAAGATGAACAAAAATTAAAGGGGATTAGTAATCTGCTATATGATTTGTTAATTACATATAAAAATGGAGATGTATCTTGGAGATGAAGGAGAAAGAAGTATCCTAATGTATATTGGTCAGGAGGAAATAGCCTATTACACTTCTGAAGAAATGACTAAGTAATTACGAAAGAAAATCATTAAAAAAGACTAAAAAAGTGCCTCTGAAAGAATATATCTCAGAGCCACTTCTTCTATTTTAGTATGCTTCTAAAAACTCAGTAACTTGCTCTTCTGTTTTTGCGTTCGCACTATGTAAATGACCAAGTTTTTCACCATTTTGATACACTAATAAGCTAGGAATTCCCATTACTTGATACTCTTCTGCAATACTTGGGAACTCATCTTTATTAATAGAATACCATTCGAATTTCTGGAACTCTTCCATTACATCTCCGATAAAGTTATCCATCCGTACACAATCTGGGCACCATGTAGTGAAGAACTTAACTACTACTGGCTCCTCGCTTGCGATAATGTCCTTGAATTCCTTTTCAGACTTGATTTCTTTCATGTTTTTCGCTCCCTTTACAATTGTTTTATTTTGTATTTTTTTAGGTGGTAATTTCATTAAAAAATCGAAACTTCTAACGAATTTCTAACGAACGGTTTTATTTCCGAACAATTCGTTTGCAAATTGGTCCACCGCAGTTTCTTGAAGTCCTGGTACGACATGTGAGTAGGTGTCTAATGTGATGCCTACTCTTTTATGTCCTAAACGTTCACTTACAATCTTCGGATGAATACCTTGTTTCAACATTAAAGTTGCATGAGTATGCCTTAGATCTTGGAACCGAATATCAGGAACCTCACTTTTCTTTATAAGCTTTTTCCAGAGCTGTGTCAAACTTCTGAAATTGCAAGGATTACCATTAAAGGTAGGGCAGACTATATCATAATCGTTATATTCACTTCCGTAACGTTCTTTTTCTACTTTTATTCGTTCATGATGTTCTTTCAGAGCGTGTAATGTGATTTCAGGAAGTACGATTAATCGTTTTCCTATAGAGGTTTTGGGTTCATGAAATTCTGGATTTGAGTCAATATTTTGGACGCCAAAAAGTTAAATCTAAGCTACTTTTTTAGCTAGATCTTCTATTGCTTGGGGAGTTTTATAACCAATGCTACTATGAATCCTCTTGCGGTTATACCATCCCTCGATGTATTAAAATAGTGCTAAGTTTGCTTGTTCAAATGTAACATGTTTTGTGCGATATACTTCTTCTTTCTTTAAAACGGCATGAAATGACTCGATACAATCGTTATCATACGGGCAACCTTTCTTACTGAAAGAGGGCTTTATTTTATAATTCGCGAGTAAGCTTTGAAATTCCTGACTTGTATATTGTGTCCCTAAGTCAGTATGTAGAATGAGACATTCTAGTGGTTTTTGTTTATAGTAAGCTTTTTCTAACGCTTTTACTACAAGATTCGTTGTCATATTTCGTGAAAATAAATACCCTATAATTTTCTTAGAATACAAATCCATGACAGATGCAAGATAACACCAAACGCCTTTTGGGGTGTGAATGTAGGTAATATCAGCTACCCATTTTTCATTTATTGTAGTTGTAGAAAAGTCTTGTTCTAATAAATTTGTCCGTTTCTCTACGGTTGATTTTGAAGAATGTGGTTTGTATTTCTTTAAGAGAATGGAACGAATATCTTCTTTTCTCATGAGCCGTTGCACACGCTTTATGCTTACTTGCAATCCTTGTTCCAATAGTATTTGATGAATCTTAGGTGCACCGTAACGACCTTCACTGTCTTGATGAATTTGTATGATTTTTTTGGTTAATTTTTTATTTTCACGACTACGCTTTGACTCTGTTTTATGCTGAGATTGGTAGTAAGAACTTCTCGCTATCCCAAGAGTTTGGCACATCATATGAACAGAGTGCGTTTCTTTTTGACAATCAATAGATGGGTGTAATTCTGTATCTTTTATTTTCTCGCGAATATGGCCATAGTCTTTTTTAAAATTTCATTCGCTTCTTTTAGACGAAGCATTTCTTTTTTCATTCGTTTTAGATCTTCTAGTGTCATTTCATCTTCATCAACTGATGTGATAGGAGAATATATTTTAATCCATTTATAAACGGTTACTTCTGATACGCCATACTCGCTGCTTAATTGTTTTACAGATTGTCCTGAACGATATAATTCAACCACCATTTTTTTAAACTCTTCATTAAATTTCTTGTTTGTCATACGGACACTTCCTCCTTGAAACCCATTGTAAGGACTTAACTAAGTTGTGTCCATATGACTATACTAACTCCATACATGCTGATAGATTTGGACTTTATAGTTGAATTATAAGATTAAGTTTTGTTATCAGTAAATTATGCTGAGGGAGTATTCGTTTTATTAGTGAAAAAGTGGCATTTATTCAACTGTAGCTTTCTTGACATTTTTTCTGGATGTAACTTTTGCTTTAGGGCTACCCTTTTTACTAATTGATTTTTCTTCATCTATTGGTCCTATGCTGAAAATTGGAGTAGTTACGGTTATTTTAGAATTAATACATAAAGCTATTCACGCTGATTATGTTTATTTTGAGAAGGATACAGGACGTAGGGATTATGAAATAAGTCCAGCAAAGAAAATAAACCTAGATAAGAAAAGAGATAAATAGTGTGTAAGTATAAAGAGCATCTACATAAGATGCTTTTTTATTTGGAGATTGTTTTATCTGTAAATATATAAGAAGTAAATATCGTCCTTATGGTGAGAAATAGAAAATCTGTTATTTCGTCGTACAACAGCCATCTATATATAGACCGAACTTAATAATAAGTAGGTTATATAAAACTTCATGTACCGTATGGAGTTTCGTATAACCTACTAAAAGATAGCCGTCCAAACAATAGGATGAATCAAAATTTGACTAAAAAGAAATGAAGGATATTCACTTTTGTTTTTTTATCGATACCTAGGTGTTCCTAGAAGTTTTGAATTAGGAGAATTAATTTACCCCGCTCTATACTGAATGCAAGTCTGGGGTTGGTAAACAAGGAAGCTTTTGCTCTTTTTCACGTATTAAAGTGGACAAGCATATACTGCTTGTACCTCATTAACTTTAGCCGCTATATCTTGTGTTAATGAAGACTCTCGCAATCCCTTGAAGAGTGCTCGCGGAAACGGGTGCTCTTTTTTATTAAACAAAATGGACATTTGGATAGATAATCGTCTCTCTCTTAAAATAACCTTAAATATATTATAGATTTAAGAATATAAAAAAATAGATGGTATAATTTTCTAAAACAACCTAAATAAAGTTGATTTTAGAAAAGGGGTAGAGGGAAAATGTTTCAGAAATTCAAATTTTATTTAATCAGCCTTGCGGTCAGTTCAATATTAGGGGGGATTATCGTAGGTGCTAATTTCTTGATCCAAAACATCTATTATTTAGTTATGGATAAAGGATTTCATTTTAATATGTGGCCTTCTGTTATTATATTTTGCATCGTATTTGTTTCGGGTTTCACATATATGTTGAGACAAGGTCCAGATATACTTATTAATGATTAATTCTATAGTTACTTCGTTAGATGCTACCCAGATCATGGTGGCGTCTTGTTTGTTGTTAAGGAAAGATAAGGAATAATGTAGTTTTAAAGCGATTTAGAAAATATAGAACGTCAATTCAAAATAAGTAGTATAATTTACTTGGTATAGGGGTTTATTTCATATAAATGTAGATAAAGGAAAATCGGGTGACTCATATTGAAGAGGCGAATCACAATGAAACTAAGGCGGTATTAAAGATGTGGCTTACATTCTTCTCTATTTACCTTTACTTACATTTTTATTAATTTATTATGATATAGATGTTGATTTAAAGTATATTATTTGAAGTGGCGAATCCGCTGCTTTTTTATTTTATAAAGAAGTAATGCTGATATGGTATATCCTTTCATGGTAATATCATAGTAAAAAAGAGGGTATATGAATGTTAGGTTTATGCTTGATTGTATTAGGAATTTTTATTATCTATATTACAACATTATATGAAATAAGGAAAGTTAGAGGTATAAGTTGGAGAGAAGTTCTAGCATTCCCTGTAGGATTAATTTTAGGTATGATTTTCGATCACTTTGATTTACCGGAGTTTTTAATATTGGTAGGCTTAATATGTATTGTGGTAGGTAGCGTTATGGTAATGGGTATTATATAAGGAAATCTAAACACAGAAGCATCTAAATAGGATGCTTTTTTATTCTATAAAGGAAAAGGAACCAATCCAGGCTCCTTAGTTTGATTCTGAAGTTTTGTAGTTTTTCTTGATGATATCCTTTATGTCGATGGTAAAAGATATAAGGAATATCACAACCAGAACAACATTTACCCAGTAATATGTATTTCCTGTTGTGAATTTATTATAAAAGGATTGGACATTATACAATATCAGCATTGCTGAGAAGAAAGCGGAGCATGCTAACGTACCAAAACTTTTCATAATGGTCACCTCAATTCTAAAAGTTATGAATTTTATATAATTATAACATTAAAATAAATGGATTTAAAATAAAATATAAGGGAATTACCACGAGGTGGTGAATATGGCTAGGCAAAGAAGCTCAGATTGTGACAAGGCATTTGAAATAAGATTATTTTGAGTGAATTGGATAAATGTAGTTCGACACAATTATGCTAAATTTTACTACAAAGAACATTTTCTTTCTAAATGTAAGAAGTATTTACAAAAAAATACATAGAAGTATATATGTGTAATGTTGGAGTGAGTCGGATTTTTATAATGGGTGAGAGCTGTAATTCATTCATTTCAATTAACTTTATACGTAAGGGAGAGAAAAATTTGAAAAGAAAAATTGGTACAGCAGTCGTTGGTTTATCTGTTTTAGGTTTTGGAATCTTTGGTGTTGCTGATGGAAATGGTGGAGGTATCGTTCAGGCGGCTTCGGTAGGAGATGGTGGTGGAGCACCAGCTAATAATAAAGGAGATACTGGTGGATCTCCAGCTAATTCAGAGTATGGTACAGGTTGGTCCCCAAGTTATGCAGATGGAGACACTGGAGGATCTCCTGCTTTTAACGGAGGAGACACTCCATCTCCAAGATTGTAAATTATATGTTAGAAAAAAGAACCCACTAGAGGATGGTCTCCTTTTCAATAAATGAGTGATCTATCTAAATACAAATAAGTAAAGACTCGAATAATTGTACATTTTGATATTAAGAATTACAATATATACTTTAGGAATTACCGCGAGGTGGGTGAATGGCGAAGAAATACGCAAAACGCTTTTATAAGTCATTGGCGTGGAAGAAGTGTAGAGCGTCATATATATTATCAACATTGGATGGTATGTGTGAACATTGTAAAGAAGAACCTGGATACATCGTTGACCATATAGTTGAGATCACACCAGAGAATATAAACAATCCAGGTATAACATCGAATCATGATAACTTAAAATACTTATGCTTACCTTGTCATAATACAAAGACGTTTGGTAAGTCTGTATTAATTAGAGAAGATGTAATGTTTGATGAGAATGGTGAAAAAATCACCAGTCCTTTCAAAAAGAATTCGAACGTTAGTAGCTGAAATGATTTCAGATTTTAACGATGGTTCTTTCAAACCTCTTTCAAGTGATTCAAATACACTTGATGGACTTAACGTGCATTGTTCGTTAATAGATGAACTACATGCAATTGAAGATAAAAATCTTTATGATGTTATTGTCGATGGTATGACGGCACGTGAGTAACCAATTTCTATTATTACAACAACTGCCGGAACTGTCAGAGAAGGAATCTTTGATATTAAATATGAAGAAGCCGAACATATTATAAACGGTTATGATGATCCAGCAGGTTACAAAGACGAAAGAGTTCTCCCGATTATTTATGAGCTTGATAAAAGGGAAGAATGGATTGATCCAAAGTATTGGAAAAAAGCAAATCCAGGATTGGGAACTATCAAAAACGAGGACCAACTAAAAAGTAAAGTTGAAAAGGCCAAAGCTAATCCTCTGTTAGTTAAAAACTTGCTAACAAAAGATTTTAATATAAGAGAAACATCAACGGAAGCGTGGCTAACTTTTGAACAATTAAATAATCCTAATATTTTTGATATAGCTCAATTAAAACCTTCGTATGGAATTGGCGGTTGTGATTTATCTTCAACTACCGATTTAACAGCAGCGAAGGTTATTTTTATGGTATCAGATGATCCTCATATTTATGTTAAACAAATGTATTGGCTTCCTGAGGATTTACTTGAACAAAGAAGTAAAGAAGATAAAATATCTTATGATTTATGGTACGAACAAGGATTGTTAAGGACAACACCAGGGAATTCTGTTCATTATAAATTTGTAACAGAAAGAAACTCAGCCTTTAAGGGATAGGGTTTCTTTTGTTTTATAAAGAAAAGAGGTGTCAAAATGAGTTCTTTTACATTTAATAATCAACGTAAAAATTCCATTTAAATAGGAAAAGGATGGAAAAGACCAGCATGGGCGCCATTAAAGAGAAATTTATTGCAAGTTCCTAATTATCCAGGCGCTAGATTATTAAGTACCGAAACCGATATTCGCGTACTTCCTATTCCAGTAGGAAGTATTGTTCCAGATGGATCTGTTTTAGAAAAGTTAAAAGAAGAAATCGCTGATTGGCTTATCACAGAACAGCCGGTTGAGCTTATTTTTGATGCAGAACCGGATGGAATTTATATGGCTGTTGTGGATCAAGGTTTTGATCCAGATGAATTTGTTACTCTTGATCAAGGTGTAATCAAGTTCATTTGTCCAATGCCTTATAAACTATCAAAAGATAAAAAGAAATACACAATGATTAATCAAAATTCTACTTTTAAAGCAGACGTAGAAAATAAAGGTACAGTAGAAGCAATTCCGACGATTGCCCTAACAGCAGCACGAGAAAGCACATTCTTTGATCTTGATACTGATGATGGACAGTTCTTTCGAGTTGGTTATCCAGCAACTGTGGAGGAAAAGCCTTTTATTAGAGAAGAATTAATTGCAGATTTACCTATGACTCCAATAGGATGGACAACAGCAAATTACGTAGATTACGGGAAGGTCGCTGGTTCGTTTTCGAATGAAGGTGAAACGGGACCACTTCAGGCAGATGATTATGGTACAGGAACTGGATGGCATGGTCCTGCATTGAAACGTTCGCTTTCAGTTCCTATCCAAAATTTCAGGGTAGAAGTTGACTTAGATTTTCAAATGACATCGTACGAAATCGGACGAATGGAAGTATATTTATTAGACGAAGCTAGCGAAAGCATAGGGAAAATTGCAATTTGGCGTAATCAATTTATACGTTTCATAGAAAGTGGTGTCGTTCGTCTGTATGTCGGTTATCATAGACGATCGGATGGAGATGTACAACCGACTATTATCTTAGGAGGAGACAATACTCTTAGCGGTGTTCTAGGTGCTTTGCAAGGGAGTCAAATGAGATCAGGATTATTTGATGCTAGTACAAATATCGGACTAGTAGATGAGGTAATAAATGGAGTTACATATAAATCAGTTTTTTTGGAAATGCAAAGAAGTGGAATCAGTGTATTACATGCTAACGATTTCCAAGTTTTCTACTCTGGAAATGGAAAATGGCATTTCAGACGCGGTAAAACTAGTTCATACAGTTCATCATTAACAATATCTGATAATGGTTCGGATACTGATTTAGTAATGCCGAACGTAATAATGCGAAACAGTAGAGTTACGGGATATACAGGAGTTGTTCAGTTTTCAACTCCGAATATTGTTGGTGATGGATGGGGAGGAGTGCAAGCTCATATAATAGCTCCAAGTTTACGAGAATACAAATCAAATATTCGTGATGTACCTTTTTCAGCTTTAGAGAAAGTTAGAAATGTTAAGGTGAGGGAGTTTAATTATAAGGGTGATGTGAATTTACTTTATGAAATGAGGGAGAACAAAGATCCTAATGATCCTCCTTTAACAACGAAAGACATCAAACAATATTACGGTCTTATTGTTGATGAATCAGATGAAGTCTTTGTTGATAAAGATAAAACAGGTACTCACTTATATTCCATGGCATCGTTAACGATGAGAGCAGTTCAAGAACTAGAGGAAAAACATGATCAAGATATAGCGGTATTAAAAGGACAATTAGAAGAAAAAGACGCAGAGATAGCAACAATGAATAATCGAATAGCATCTTTGGAAGCTTTAGTTCAAAGTTTAATCGATAAAGGCAGCCAAACAGAAGCGTCAACAACAACAACAGAGCAGCAATAGCTGGTCTTTTTTATTTTGTAAAGGAGTGAAACGATGCAAAAGATTATCGATTTGAAACAAGAGATCCAACAAATTAAATCAGATCAAAAAGACATGCAACGCGATATTCGTAATTTAGAAACACGTACGACAGTCAACGAAAAGGACATTGTAAATATAAATAATCAGCTCGAAAAGATTAGTGCCAATACTACATGGATTCTCCGCATCATCATTGGTGCAATAGTCGCCGGATTGCTCGGTCTATTAATGAAAGGATGTGTATAAGTTGGTTGAAGTCAGTGTAATAATTGCAGTCGTTGTAGCATTAGCACAAGTGACGAAAATGCTCGGGTTACAAACTAAATATATCTCATTGCTTAATTTAGCGCTTGGCACTTTGCTAGGCGTTTTATTTTTGCCTTTTGACATAAAAATGAACGTATTCCAAGGACTCATCATTGGTTTGTCAGCTAGTGGACTATACGATCACTCCAAAATTATGAAAAAGGATGTTGATAATAAATGAAAAAATCAATCAAACTAGTTTCTTCTGTATTTATGATTCTATTGCTCCTGTTAAGCTTTGCTAGAGGGGCTTTTGCTGATAGAACGCTTATCATTGAAGATTTAACCTAAGATTCCATACAGAAACGGTGTAGGGGCTTATGAGGGCGTTGTGGCACATAGTACAGCAACTCCAGAAGCGCCAGCTATTAACATTCAAAAATATGAAACTCGTACATGGCGAAATGCATTCGTACATTATGCAGTCGATTGGAATGAAACGATCCAAATTGGTGATACAAAATATATTGCTTACGGTGGAGGACCTGGCGCGAATAAACGTTTTGTACATGTAGAGCTTTGCGAAACTACAGATTATGATAAATTTAAACGTTCATATGACAAATACGTGAAGCTACTAGCTAAAATTTTACGTGACCGCGGATTATCTGTAGAAAAAGGATTGTGGACTCACTATGATGTAACGAAGTATCTTGGCGGCACAGATCATGAGGATCCACTTGATTACTTACGTAGTCACGGTGTATTAGAAGCACAATTTCGTGCTGATGTGAAACGTGCATATAATAACAGTGATGTTTCTGTTCCGGAACAACCATCTAAACCAGGCGAACCAGTAGCGAATGTGGAAGGTATTGCATATATTGAAGGTTACAATGTAAATCTTCGCAAAGGACCAGATGCAAGTTACTCTGTTATTCGTCAGTTAAATAAACCAGAATCTTATAAAGTATGGGGCGAAAAAGACGGATGGTTAAATCTTGGTGGAAATCAGTGGGTATATAATAACCCTTCTTACATCAAGTTTGAAAAAAAAGAGCCAGTTAATCCGATTGCAGGAAAACGTCTTGTTTCTAAAGTGGACAACCTACGTTTCTATGATTCCCCATCATGGCAGGATAAAGATGTTGCTGGTTCTTTAGATGCAGGATTAGGATTCACGATCGATGCTAAGGTAAATATTAACGGATCATCACAATACAAAGTGCATAACAGCAAAGGAAAAACATACTATGTAACTGCAAATGAAGCCTATGTATATGTGAAGTAAGAGTTGCAAAAGAGCATCCACTTAAAGGATGCTCTTTTGTATAATATATTTTTTACTGCTTGTTTAATCATTTTATCAAGATAGTTATGTTTATTTACCTAGAAAGCTTGAAAGGCATTTAGTCAATCAAGGTTATCAAAAAATTATTCAAAGTCTTCAAACCAACAAGTGAAAAATCGTACTTTGTCATTAAAAAACACTGTACCTTCAGTATTGATAGTAGAGCTAACAGAAATTTTCCCCTTATCCCACAACCACTTATTTGATATCTTTTCAAGTATTTTTTCTGCTTCCTTAATATCAAGAATGCTTTTTGACGTTTCTATATTACACACAATCTTAAACCAACCATCAAATTTCCAGTAAGGTTCATTTGAGCTTACATCATGTGAAGTAATCATGGTGTCTATTTTTTTAAATAATTCATGCAATATTGTCAATGCTTCGTTCTTATTCTGACATGCTACAAATAAACTAAGTTGGAACATAATACTCCTCCTAATATGTTAGTGTGAAATTGTGCCATCTGGAGCAACGTTAATATATTTTTTTCCATTCTTCGTATATTTTCCCCATTCCTTCAATCCTTTTTCGGAGAGTTGTACATTCCATTCGAACTCAAAATTCTTTTTAGGATCCCCATGATAAGGGCCTTTCGTCCATACATTACCAAATTTATCAACGTACCCATTAAGCTGCCTATTAAACTTAACTTCCTTCCCTGGAATAAATCTGAAATGTCCTTTATTAGGTAACTCAGCCCTTGTCATTGGATTTGTTATATTATTTTGATACTCTACCCCTCGTTCTTCTTTGCGTTTGTAATAACCTCCATAAGCATCATTACCCATATCCTTAGCTTCATTAAAAAAACTTAGATCAAGTCCATTGGTATTAGCAAGAGCAAATTGATTTTTTGGCATTAGAATATTATTCAGCATGTCAACGCTTTGCTTAAGCTTATCGAAATTTATTACGTTTTTAATACCTTGTATAAAGTTTACACTTTCACTAAGTGTTGAGGTTTCACTTAACCTTGAAAATTTACCGAATTTTGAAATTTTATCTACACCTTTTGTTCCTACCAATAATTCGGCAAGTGCTAATTTAACTTGCATTTCTACATTTCCAGCCCATTTAGCTCTGCTATTCCAATCTCCATTTACAACATCTTGATTCCATGAATCAGAAATAGCTTGTTCTACAGCAGCAAATGTTTCGTCGATATGAGAAAGGGCATACACAGCGCTTTCAAAACTATCTATTGGGTGTAAGACTGTATTTAATATTCCTTTAAGTTCATCTAATACAGCTTCATTTTGTCCTTTTTTGTAGTTATAATATTGCCCGAGCAAAGGAGTATTTTCTATCTGATGAAAAAAATTTTCGGACAACTGATCCATCGCTTCTATTTTGTTTTCGACAGCATCTTTAAATCTATCAAGTAACGATTTGTCTATTGTACTCTCTTCCTCAGACTGACGCTTCCTATCTTCTGTAATCGCTTGGATAGAAGTCGTCCACTCCATATTCAATTCTTGTGTACTAAACGTACCACTTGTGAGACTAAAGCCTTTTCCACTTTGCACTTCGGCAAGACCCGTCGCGATGCTAGCAGCTAATTGAATTGCTGTACTATAGTTATTGCTAGAGGTCTGATTGAATTCATGTAGATGATCTAGCTTTTCTTGCAGTTTGTGTTTCATGACAGTAAAGAGATTCGCCATAGCGTCCATACCCGGGATTGGCATAGCTTGAATAACGGCTTCCATACTTGCTTTCATTCGATCAATTTCTTGAATTTGTTCTAATATTTCTTGTTCGATTACATCCGTTGAAGCTACCTGTGATTGAAATTGACTTGGAAAGGCATCATTCTGACGGATTAATTCTTCACATAAGTAAATAATCCCTTGTGCTAAAGGACGAAAGGTTTGTATAAAAAATGATTTTGCACTGCAACAGGTTTGTCTGTAATTACAATGAAAGCTGCAGAAAAGATGGGGCAGAGTGTTCCACATTGGCTTCCACGTATGACCATGTACACAACGCTCACAGGCTCGTTCTTGTATCTTCTACGTTATGTTCTTTTCACATTTCTATAAGGGAAGATCAACCTGGAATTGTAGGACACTTACATGATATTGACATAAAACATGTACATCAGTCTTCCAAAAATAAGGGATATATACCCTTATAAAGGGTATATGGGGAGTGGGAAAATGATTGAATTATTACTTGCTCCAGCTGTAGGTTTAACAGTGGCATTATTCGGTAATAAGTTCAAAGGAAAAAATGATGATAAAAGGAAAATACAAGTCTTTTTTTAGGTATCTGGAATTGCAATTAAAAGAGAAGATAAGCTTCATTACCCAAAGTTTCAAAAGCAAATTGATGATGATCGTAGTACGAATTATGTGTATACATTGCCTGTTGGGATGCCGAGTAAAATTATTCAAAAAGTAGAGGACGTTGTTTCTGAAGGATTAAATAAACCAGTACGAATCGATTACGATAATTACAAGTTAGACATCCGTGTATTCCGGAGGGAAATACCAACAAATTGGCCATGGTCCACAGAATTAGTGACGAAAGGAAAATGGTGTGTTCCAGTTGGTCAGAGCTTAGAACGGATTATATATCATGATTTCGATGAAACACCACATATGGCAGTAGGTGGTCTAATTCGTATGGGTAAGACAGTGTTCTTGAAAAATCTATTTGTGTCCATATCATTGGCGAATCCAAACCATGCACATTTTTATCTTATTGATTTGAAAGAAGAAGGGCTCGAATTTAGCGAGTACAAGAAACTGAAGCAAGTCGAGCAAATAGCAGAAACACCAGAACAAGCACATGCAATGTTACTAAAGATAATGGAGAAAATGAATGAACGTGGAAAGTACATGAAAGAACGCGGAATCAAAAACATTGTCCATACGAAAGAAAGAGATTGTTATTTCATCATAGTAGATGAAGGGGCAGTACTCGCTCCTTCAAAAGGATTACCAAAAGGACAGAATCAAATGTTAGAGCAGTGTCAATATATGCTCAGTCATATAGCTCGTGTTGGTAGAGCGCTAGGATTTCGTATTGTCTTTTGTACGCAATATCCAACTGGAGATACGTTGCCAAGAGTAGTAAAACAGATGGCCAATGCAAAACTCGGTTTCCGTTTATCAACGCGTATAGCGTTGATCAGTCCGGCGTAGAGAATTTACCATCCGTGCCAGGTAGAGCGATATATATGAAGGGGGATTTTACAGAACTACAAGTGCCATATATTGATGACAAAGTCATGTGGGAACATCTAAAAGAATATGAGGTGGAGAAACATGAACATCCAGAGTCATATGAAAATCAACCGTCAGATGACGATACTTGCGACGATTAGAAAGCTGCAATTTGCAACAAGAAGACATTTGATGTGCGTACATGATATGGGTGGTATACGGAATGCAAATAGGATAATGGGTGAATTGAAACCATATGTCAGTAAGGCGATACACGGGAAGGAGTATGTATATTATCTCAATAAAGAAGGTCATTCGTTGTTTGGTGAAGGTGCTGTTGTTTCAAGAGGAAAAATGGCACATGCATTGCTACGAAATGAAGCTTGGTTACATTTGTTCTGCCCAGACGATTGGCAAGTTGAAAACGGAAATACGTTATAGAAAGAATGGAGAGAAAAAGAAGATTATTCCAGATGTAAAATACAGTGATGAAGAAGGGATACTTCATGCAGTTGAAGTAGATCGTTCACAAAAAATGAAGATTAATGAAGAAAAGCTAAAAAAGTATGAAGAGTTCACGCGAATTTATAAGCAAAAATATAATGGAAAAGTGCCAATTATTCATTTCTTTACAGTTACAAAATATAGGGAAAAGAAATTGGAACAGTTAGCAGCAAAATATGATATATATGTGAAGGTCTATGTGATTCAAAGTATATAAGAGTGTAGCAAAAAATAACCGTCCCTCTACTTATAAGTAGAGGGGCGGGGGTTACGAGGGATAAACATCTTCAAATTTAATCCCAACAAGCATATGTTTCATCATTATAAGGCATTGTGCACTATCATTAACTGTGAAAGAACAAACTTCCTGTTTAGTTTTTTTTACAACCAAAACATCAAAACTAATGGCTAAAACGTCTGTAAGATAATCTTTGTCCTGAGTATCTATAGCGATTAAAATATTATAAGTATATCTTGGAAAAACACTCCCAGTGTTATACCAGAAGATCCATGGTTCAGCATCTTGCTTATTTAAATTAATAAACATGTTAGTAATAGAATCGGTCACCTGACTCACAATATCTTGGTTTATACTTTCTCCCCAACGATAAGTAGGAAATGCTAATATATCTTTAATAATCAGATTACTAATTTTCTCGATCAATTCTGAAATTTGAAGTGCTTCTCCTCCGATGATTGCTTCCTGTGACGACTTCAAAAAGTTTATATCACGATTTGATTCTAGCACGTTGACTAGAGTGCGAGGATCAGTGAAATCATTAAAATCCATATCCAATTCTTCAAAGAATTTCTTTAATTTAAGAACCTGTCCAAAATGTTCTTGTTTCACAGCAAACACATTATGAAAGTGATTATTCCCCATTTTTCAACAGTCCCTTCTAGATAGAGCATAAGACAGATATATGATGGGAATTCCAATATATAACTATTTTTTGTTTTAAAATGTGGTACTGTACCTTTTCGAAAATGAATTGTCCTAAAGTTTTGAAGAATAAGATTGTTTAGGTTCGTTTTTTTTGCTCACTGTAGTTTGAATAAACAGTGAACAATTTCGTATGTTAAGGATGTTCAATAAACAGTATCTAATGTTTGTTATAGTACTTTGTTTTTAAGTAATGGGTTTGGAAACTAATTTTTGATCATATTTCTGTTAGTTTCGTTAAAAATAAATAAAGTTTCTTATAGGACGTTGTCCATTATGGACAAACTATATAGGGGAATAAATAGATAAACGGAAGAGTAAATATAATAATATATTCTTAAGTGAATAGTTATTTTCATAATTGGTACAAATTTATATTTGGAGGCGTATTATGAAAAAGAAACTAATTGCTATATCAGTTGGTTATATTTTAATCTTAAGTGCATGTGGAAATAATAATGAATCTAGTAAAAATGAGTATAGGTTTAATGGTACCTGGGAATTGATAGACAAGACTAATACAAAATGTCCACCTACAATCGTGTTTTCAGGGAAAGATAAGATGGTATGGAAAGGACTCACTAAAGAGGGAGATAAGAAAACTGCGGAGTTACAATATACAAGAATATTTGAGGATGAATTCCAAGTAAAACTTACTGATCTTAAGGTTAATGGAAAAACAACAGAAAGCAGTGAAGAAGAAAAAACTACTGTTAAAATGATAAGAGATAATGATAGGTTACGCCTTGTGAATAATGGTAATTCTTGTACTTATTCATTAAAGTAATTATTTATTTTAGATATCATTTTATTGATAATGCGTTTAAAAGTACTCTTTAATGATTGCTTTTTTTATTGGATAAATTGGACTTCTAAAAAGATATGCTCGACTTTGAGCTTATTAAGCACAGTGGAAGGGGATCACGAAAAGCGAGTCCCTTCTTGGGGCAGCGCCACACCACCATCAAGTTAAGATTTTGAAGTATCTCCAAAACGAAAAAAGAATTTATTACGTAGCCATAAACATAGGTAATAATGTTTTTAGTTATTAGGGAGTTCAGATAAAATACTACAAATCATCAATTAAATTATGGAATTTTTAAAATCCCATAATTTAATTGATGATTTGCGTCATAATGGCAGTGAGAGTGATGAGTAATAGAAGAAATACAATGGAGGTTTTTAGTAGAAGAAATATAAAAAAGTGCTAACAAGTTTGCTAACAGAACTGCAAACCAAACGAACACTTCCAAGTAATGGTATGAGTAAAAAAATAAGGACAAGCAGTCGTACCTGCCGTCCTCATTAGGAGAAAGATTACCCTGGATGAAAACCAAGAATAATCAGAAAACACGCTCGTAAATAGTGTTAACGTAAATTTAAATATATATACAACAAAATGGGATAAGCAAAAAATGCTTATCCCAAGAAGGGTAATTTAGGAGAAATTCAAAACACCAAAATGACTCGTATTGGTAAATAGGTTCGTTGATAGTATATGTGAAATGAAAAAGATTATACGAAAAGCAGATAGCTCTTTATGCTATCTGCTTACGTTGAAAATTATGTTTTCTCAAAAAACAGTAATACAGCAACTCACTTATGGGTAGTTTGTGTGAATTAAAAAAGTTTATACGAAAAAAGGGCAGACAACGCTTTTAGTTGCCTGCCGGTGGGTTGAATGAGTTAGCGAATTGCAATAAATTGCGTTCTCATTACAAGAAGAGTGAAGCCGCTAGTTCGGACGGCTTAAGGATAGTGTGGGCTAAGAAATATGAATTTATGTGAAAAATGTAATCTGTTATGTCCAAATGAAGAAATAAATAGATATTCATCAGACAAGGGAAATGGAGCATATCTTTAATGAGGTGTGGAAAACTGTCAAATTGGGAGAAACCTTAAAAAGCTAGGCGATAGCCTAATCGAAGAGAGAACGGAGAATATGGCTGAAGAGAGAAACTGGGATCAAATCTGTACAAAGGCTGAGAAGTTACGTGCAGCTGATGAAAAAAGTGGACTTGGGGGAAAATCGCTGAACAGTTTGGTGTTGCGGAAGGGAATTTGTACTACTACATTTCTAGAAGACGAGAAGCAAAAAACATACCTAGAAAGCGTGTAGGAGCTCTGAAAGTTCCCTTAGCAACCCATCTTCTAAGCGGAACGGTTCAGGATTTAAATGATGTAAGAAGTGGAGCATATGAAGTAATGGAACAGAATCGTGAGTTATCGAAAGAAGTTGAACAGCTGCAGAAAGAACTTCTAGCAGAAACAACAGCGAGATCGTGAGGATGATTACAGCTCTTTATTAAATGAATTCAAGTATCAAATTTGAATTCCATACAAATATACAGAGATCATCCTATAAATAAAAACTCTACTCTCATCATATAGAGAGTAGAGTTCATGGATGCAGTTGCTGAGTTCTCGGGATGGTGAACACCAGCAACTAAATAATATCATGAGTATTCAGAAAAAACATCGAGTAAATGTTTCCGATTTTTCAAATAATAGTTAATTAAAATGAAATGAATAAAAGCGTTATTTGAATAGAAAGAGATTAGGGAGTGACAAGATGAGAAGTTTCACAAATTATCAACTTTAAATCAATATGCATAGTATGAAAGATGGAAGGTGAGAGTATTTACGAGGAGGGGGGGGAAACGAATGTTTCCCAATTATTTTTACAATGAAATGCGAATGCGTCCTTTAGGAGGGCAGGGTCCTGCGCAAAGTACAATTCAAGCTGTTCACCAGGCTATGCAAGCACAGCAACAAGCGTTACAAGCACAACAAATGCACCAAAGTATACAACCTCACTATTCATCACAATATTATTACCCGATGTATATTACACAGGATGGAATGCTTTTTTCAGGAATTCCGCATGAAACTGTATATGGTTTATAGCAAATAATAACAGGAAACATTGCTGTTCGATGGACACTTATTCATAAATAATTTAACAAAACGCTTTTTAATTAAGTTTCAGCTTAACAAAAGAGGATCTGCCACGAATAGCAGACCCTCTCTTAAAATGGCAAAGAATAACTCTTACCTTACTCTTTTATCTGGCGAGGAGAAACGAAGGTTGTGCCAACAGGATTAGCTTTTGAGATTCCACCAGGATACGAATTACAAGTACGACCACGTAGCGGTATGAGGCGTGACACGAAGCTACGAGTGATATTAGGTACGGTTGATAGTGGTTTTAGGGGAGAAGTTGGTGTCATTGTTGATAACGATGAACGAGTATTGGGAGTGAATATGCAGGCTCATGTTATTGAAAGAGGAACGCGCATTGCTCAAGGCGTTATAACCCCAGTGGAAACAGCACATTTTGTGGAAGTGGACGGGCTATCGGGAAGCCAAAGAGGTAAAAACGGATTCGGATCAACAGGAACTAAGTAATACCAAATTTAAATTTTCTTCAGGCTGAAAATTTAATGAAACAAAAAGTAATGAATAAAAGGAAAAATCCCTGGGGGACAGGGATTCGATAAGGGAGATATTGTTGTCGTGCAATGTCGAAATTTGGCATATTCAACAAATTAATATTATCACGAATTTTTAGGGGATTGTGATAGTGGATGTGTCAAAAATGTGTACGGATTTCATATACAGGCGTTATTTTACAATTATCTCGGCCGGGCCCTTCATAAGGAAGAAAGTGGTTTTAAGGATTTTTAAGAAAAATAAAAAGGACAGCCGATATTTGCGACTGAACTCTTTTTATAAAAATCTTTATTTATCTTCAAGAGGTTTCATAACACTAGATGGAAGTTGATTAGTTGGAGCTAATACAGATTCTTCACTTGCTGGTTGAAGTGTTTTTAATTTTAGGAGTACACCTGCCTCTGTAGCAATTTCGTCCTCTTTTGCTTGATGGCTTGATGTAGATATATTTTCATTCGCTTTCTCCATTTTACATCCCTCCCTATTACATGTAGGTATACAAGCGACATAATTGTTGAAAATTACTAAAGTGTTTTTTAGTATTGCACTGATTATGAATAAAATGTATTGAAAAATCTTTTAGTAATAAATGCCGTTGTAACAATAGTATAGGATAGATTTAAAATATTATGCTGGATGGGAAGAGAGATGGAAATTAAACAAAATAAAAGTGTTATTTAATAGCAAATAAAAAGAGAGAACACATATGAATGTGCTCTCAGAAAGGTAGATTTTTTATGAGAAAGGGTCTACATAAAATAATGTATGCTTGTCTCAGTTAAATGTGAAAAAAATCAACAAAAACGCTATTTTGTATGTAATAAAAATGCCCTCTTTCAATATGAGGGCATATGAGTAAGCATGTCTTATATCCATAATATATGCTTACCCTATCAAATAGTGACAAGTTAATAAAAATAAAAGAGCAGCTAGCAAAAGCTAACTGCTCGGCTCCAATGGGGGGGACTGGAGAAAGATTATTGTATCTACAGTATTGACAGAATATTGAATTTTATTCAAACGGAAATGTTTATTAGGGAAGTCACACCAAAATCTTTGTTATTAGCCATGTGACTCCTATAAGAATTAAAAATTCAAAGGATATTAGAAATGCGTTTTTCTGTGGCTTTTTAAATTCTTTTATCAAAACGAAAAATGCACTAATTCCTGCAAGAATAAAAATAATGAGTCTCAATGTATCTGGCATGTTCAACACTCCTAAAATTTAGTTAATTAAATTATACAGTGAATTCTTTTTGTGTTAAAAAATGTTATTTAAAATTAAGGGGAAATTAAGCTCAATTTAAACAAAATAATCCTTTTAATAGAAAGCGAGGAACAAGTTAAAAAGGTTTCGAAAATGATTAAAATAAGATCAATTATCCTAGGTGCTGCCGTGATCGGTTTAGCGTCTTATTTGTTGTTAAGGAAAGATAAGGGGTGAGGGGGTCGACCAAGAGGCATGTAATTTTGGGCCATAGATTGTATTTTATCTCCATTAATAGATTGTAGTGTAACTGACTTTAAAACTTGAAGATTAGATATGAATATTATTACTCTAAAATACAGAATATAGACTAATAAACAAGCTGTTTTTTGTTTTTAATCATAGAATATGATGAATCCTATTGTGAAGAGGAGGTAATCATATCTATGAGATGTAATTGTCATTTTAATCGCTTTCGAGATTGCGGTAGATTTTGGGATAACTTAATGTTCTGTAGATGCAGACATAGAGATTGTGATGACCGTCGTTGTAGACGCGACTGTGATTGCGATGATTGTCGTCGTAGACGTAAACATGATCGTGATTGTGATCGCGATGAGCGTCGAGAGTGGTAAATTTTTTTGAAAGAGTGCTTTTCTTCAAAGCACTCCTTTTTGTTTATGGATTTTCTGAATTCTTTATTGATAGTAGTTATTTAATAGAAAGAATGTAGTTGTAATTCAATTTAAGGGCTAACAAAACAAACGAACACAACGAACAAAAATAGAGGAGGGAATTATGGATTCTAAAGTAACGTTTACTATGCAAATGAATGGTGAGAGTAAAGATGCAACTGCATATGTGAGTTGAATTACCAATTTAATACAGCAGAGAAAATGGTTTGTTCCTATTGGTCAAAGTCTAGAAAAAATCATTTATCATGATTTTGATGAAACACCACACATGGCAATTGGATGAAGAATTTAGTAAATTGAAAAAAGATTTATAAATTGCACACCTTTTGAACTAGGCAAGCATATATTGAAGTATGGGACAAGCGTAAATCGCTTTTTTCATACTCATTGAAAACTCCTTATCACGAAAGAGCACTGTCGAGTGCTCTTTTTAATTTGGAATATATACATAGGTGAAAAAGCTTGGAGAAGTCATTTCATGCACAAAATGAAATGTATGAAAATATAATGGGAAAATGTAGGGAAGACATAAATGTTATTATTTTACAAGTGGGTATTGATGTCCGTGAATCCATGATAAATAAGATGATTCTAATATAGGTGGATGAATAATATGAATCCAAGAAATTTAACGGTTACGGGAGCATGGTTTCAAGTAGGTGGAAATACGATAGCTGCCATTGGAACTACAAGAGGGTTTATAGGAGAAGAAAATGTTGAAGAACCACTTGTAATTGTAGGTGGATCATTACAAGCTCTTGGATATATACTGCAATTGATAGCGTTAAAAGATTCCTTTGAAAAACAAGGGATGAAAGTAGAAGAAACTGCACTGAGTAAAGAGGAACAAATGAAACAAAGAAATAAATCTTTGGAGAAAACAGGGATTGAATTATTAGCTTTAGGGAATGTTTCAAATGTAATAGGAACGTTTTTTAATATACAAAAAGAAATGGAAGAGAATGATTATCTCATTATCACAGGAAATAGTCTACAGTCTATTGGTGCATTTGTAGGGGTAGAGGTGGCACTGAATGAGGAGCCTGAAATTCCATGGTTGATTGTAGTGGGTAATTCACTACAAACGCTAGGAGCTGGATTGCAAGCATTTCAAGGCATACACAACATATCCAAGGAAAACCAAATGATTGAGAAAAATGATAGAGAAAAAGAAGATGAGAGATTCGTTGGACTAATTGGTATTTGGATACAAGCAATCGGTACAGCAGTTTCAGCAATTGGAATCACACAAATGATAGAGGATTGAGTTTGAAACTTTAGCTATCGAGAAATTAGTATGAAGATTCATATGAATGGAAGGAAATATTTCATTCTCTTTTAAGGTCGGACAAGGACTTTAGGGAGAATTATTTTCTATAGCTCAATTTTTGGTAATTTAAAAGAATAAAAGATGTTTTATAGTGTAGGTTTTTCTTCTTTCCTGTCGAAGATGTAATAAAAGGGAGGTAGTAAAATGGCACAGTTTGAAGTTGGAAAAATCACTTATTTAGGAGAGAGAAAAGAAGAAATAGATTTTCGAATAGCTTATGTAAGGATTGATGACTATTTAGACTGGGAAGTCATTATACGTGGAACTACTGATAAAGATACAATTTTTATTGAAATAATGAAGAAAAATGAGCAACCAGTATTTGAATTTATTACTACTGAAGGTGAAGTTCTTCAAGGTAGGACAAAAATAGTGAAATTTATCCCGAAATTAATTGATACAGAAATTGATTTATTTGGTATTGGAAAGTTAAATGGTTATGAAATAAAAAGCGTCCAATAGGACATAGCCATCAAGTTAAGACTATGTATAATTTTTAACAAAAACAACCAACGCGTCTAATCATCTATAAATTAACAGAATCTGAACATACAAAACGATTAGAACGGCATAAAAAAGAAAAACGACGAATGCCTAAATACGCGAGTGGTATCAACTTGTTTATTACAAAGATAAATGAAACTGACATGACGGCGCATAAAATTTATCAATTCTATTCTCTTCGTTGGCAAGTTGGCGTGTCCAGATAAGGACACATTATCTAGTTGGTGAAAGTCCAATCGGGAGAATAGACTCCACTCCCGTAGCCTGAGAGGCACCATGAAGTGAAAGCGACATGGCGAAGCCCTCTGACATCACATG
>NZ_JAPHWH010000119.1:0-249 GCF_026241455.1 Bacillus sp. DHT2 | reverse complement strand
CCATTGATTGATTTTAACTTTTTTCAGATTTTTTTTAATTACAGAATGAATCTCTTGCAACTTTTTTACTATCTCTCCAATGCTATCGAGCTGTGCCATTACTTTATTTTCAATACCGCCTTCTTCTTCTGCCTTTTCAATTTTTTGTCCAGTCTTTTTTTTCTGTTTTTCCATTCTTTCTAACACATCAAACGTATATTTAATGTTCCATATTTTCACTTGTAGTAAACACTGTTTTTCCATTTCTGA
>NZ_JAPHWH010000118.1:0-252 GCF_026241455.1 Bacillus sp. DHT2 | reverse complement strand
GAAGTCTTCAAAGAGACTCCGCCTTTTCAACGTACAATGAACTTCAACAATTACTAGCTACTTCCTAAACATTGTTCCTCATTTACCAACCTGTTTATGCTTTTTTCAAACTTCGCAACAGAACCCCCTGATCGTGTTAATGACGTGTTTTCTGCAGTAAAGCGACCAGACTGATATTTCTTCCAGAATAGACCTGCGTATTTGGCGATTCGTGTTTCATCGGTAAAGCGTTCAATTTGACCAATTTCAGCC
>NZ_JAPHWH010000117.1:0-253 GCF_026241455.1 Bacillus sp. DHT2 | reverse complement strand
AACGAAACAAACAACGTGAAACGTCAATTTTTATTTTAGATGCTAGACAAACTAACTTTATTGGAGAGTTTGATCCTGGCTCAGGATGAACGCTGGCGGCGTGCCTAATACATGCAAGTCGAGCGAATGGATTAAGAGCTTGCTCTTATGAAGTTAGCGGCGGACGGGTGAGTAACACGTGGGTAACCTGCCCATAAGACTGGGATAACTCCGGGAAACCGGGGCTAATACCGGATAACATTTTGCACCGCAT
>NZ_JAPHWH010000116.1:0-254 GCF_026241455.1 Bacillus sp. DHT2 | reverse complement strand
TCTTTTCTTCACGTGATTATCGCTCCTTTCAGGTAAATATTTATGCTATTATCATCTACTTTTAAAAAAAGAATATGCTGAAGTTTTTTCAGCATTTTTTTCCTGTATATCAAATTAGAATCAAATCGGTTCTGTTGCAAAGTTTTCTACATGAAGCTACACTCTAGAAAACAGGATCTAGGAGAATCAGACATGAGATATTTTAAAGGAAAACAATTCAAGAAAGATATTATTTTAGTAGCTGTCGGCTACTA
>NZ_JAPHWH010000115.1:0-254 GCF_026241455.1 Bacillus sp. DHT2 | reverse complement strand
TCTTTGCTTGAACCCAGGGGATGTAGTGACAACGACGTATACGAAAGGTTCAGCGATTGGAACAAGTATGAGCACGAATACCGCTCCAAGTGCCAACACGTCAGGTACTATGCAAGCTGTTCCGAATAAAGACATATAGTGGAGCAACAGGGCCAACTTGTATTGATGTTGTGACTGTAATAGGAACGGCAACAAATCTTTGCTTGAACCCAGGGGATGTAGTGACAACGACGTATACGAAAGGTTCAGCGATT
>NZ_JAPHWH010000114.1:0-255 GCF_026241455.1 Bacillus sp. DHT2 | reverse complement strand
AAATAAAACCATCATGGGAACGAATGAAAAATTGCATCTAGCCGTGATAAATAAGTTTAAGGAAGCTGAACTACGATGCGACTTAATCCCTGAAGACCTGACCATTTATGATGAAGTGCTGGGACGTTGGTCGACTGGTGAATTAGAAGAAATAGAACATCTAATTTCGATAATGTCTCAGTATCATTCTACATTAGCTTCTGAAATCGGACAGCTAGGTGAATTTGGTGATTTCGGATTCGGATTTTATCCTAT
>NZ_JAPHWH010000113.1:0-255 GCF_026241455.1 Bacillus sp. DHT2 | reverse complement strand
AAAGGATGCACAGATTGATTTAAATGATCTAGTCAAAATAGCCATATATGATAAATGGGTACAAAGAGAAGTGGATTTTGTAGATAAAGCTGAGGATCCAAAAGAGTTAACGTTTAGTGAAAAAGAAATAGAGTTATATAAAGAAATGAAACAGGAAGGTTATGCACCAATTGAGTCATTAGAACAAAAATTACAACCACTTCCTCATACAGCTAAACATGTTACAGCTTCGATGGAGAAAGAATTAAGTGGAAA
>NZ_JAPHWH010000112.1:0-255 GCF_026241455.1 Bacillus sp. DHT2 | reverse complement strand
AACTCATAAAATATGTGTTCCAACAGATTTAGAAACCTGGAATGAAGAAACGATGGATGAATTGATTGAAGCTTCTTCAAAGGGAGCGGAAATGAATGAGTAAAAAGCGTTCCCCTGTTTCATTTGAGGAGAAAAAACAAAAGGTAGTGGCACTAACAAAAAAGATGGAAAAGAGCATAGAAGGTTATTTTCGGTCACCAGAAGATTTAAAAGAACATTTATTATTTATGGCAAAGTTTTATCGCTATTCACCAT
>NZ_JAPHWH010000111.1:0-255 GCF_026241455.1 Bacillus sp. DHT2 | reverse complement strand
CTCCTGCGTGACAGGCAGGCATGTTAACCACTACACCACGGGACCATTTGGTTGCGGGGACAGGATTTGAACCTGCGACCTTCGGGTTATGAGCCCGACGAGCTACCGAACTGCTCCACCCCGCGACAATACTATTCATATGTTATATATGGTGGAGGATGACGGGATCGAACCGCCGACCCCCTGCTTGTAAGGCAGGTGCTCTCCCAGCTGAGCTAATCCTCCAAAAGTGGTGACCCGTACGGGATTCGAACC
>NZ_JAPHWH010000110.1:0-255 GCF_026241455.1 Bacillus sp. DHT2 | reverse complement strand
AAGCCGTTAAGTTGTTAGAAACTCTGTCAGGTGGCGGCGGATTAAAAGCCGTTAAGTCACTAGAAACTCTATTAGGTGGTGGTGGATTAAAAGCCGTTAAGTCACTAAAAACTCTATCAGGTGGTGGAGGATTAAAAGCCGTTAAGTTGTTAGAAACTCTGTCAGGTGGCGGCGGATTAAAAGCCGTTAAGTCACTAGAAACTCTATTAGGTGGTGGTGGATTAAAAGCCGTTAAGTCACTAAAAACTCTATCAG
>NZ_JAPHWH010000010.1:0-216995 GCF_026241455.1 Bacillus sp. DHT2 | reverse complement strand
TATATACACTTTTATAATCACCAAAGATTTCAACAGAAATTAAATAACCTGAGTCCATATAAATATAGAACTCAGGTTACTTAGTTGTGCTTTTTGAATACAGTCTACTTGACAGGGGTCACTTCATATAGAAGGTAGCTTTCTTTATTTTTCGTTTGGAATGTAAAATATTTGTCAAATTTCTCATGGAGCACACAAATGGTTATTGTTATACTAGAATTTACGAAAAAAATGATTATGGGAAATGAGGAGTTTATTCAGTATGGAATGGCGTAATATATATCGCGGTTTTTGTATGGGAGTTAGTGATTTAATTCCTGGTGTGAGCGGCGGGACAATTGCTGTTGTACTAGGGATTTATGAAAGGTTGCTTGCGGCAATTAGCGGATTCTTTAGTCGTGAATGGAAAAAACATTTAGGCTTTTTAATTCCGCTTGCTGCTGGTGTGGCGGTGGCACTTTTAACATTAAGTCATGTGATTAAGTATTTGCTGGAATATCATTATGAGCCAACACAGTTTTTCTTCCTTGGTTTAATTTTAAGTATTTTACCAATGTTAATGAAGGAAGCGAATGCAAAGGAAACATTTAAAGCAGGACATATTGTTATACTAATCGTTGCAGCGGCTCTTGTAGCTGTAACAGCATTCTTTAAGCCAGATAAAGCGGCAGATCCAATTACTACGTTAACAATTTTAAATACAATTGGGCTATTTTTGGCAGGATGGATGGCGAGTATGGCTATGCTACTTCCAGGGATTAGCGGATCATTTATTTTATTAATCATTGGTGTATATCCAACAGCGATTAATGCATTAACAGCATTAAACCTACCGCTAATTGCAGTCATTGGTGCAGGTGTTATGGTTGGATTTGTGGTGAGTAGTAAAGGGATTAGCTACTTATTAGCACATTTTAAAAGTGCAACATTCGCTGCAATTATTGGGCTTGTCATCGGATCGATTGCAGTAGTGTTTCCTGGGATTCCAGCCGGTGGTATGTCGATTGTAAGTTCTATTATTACGTTTATTTTAGGGTTTGCGATTGTATCGTATTTTAGTAAGAAAAAGTGATTGAGAGATGGCTCTCAATCACTTTTTTTGTTATTTGTATTTGTATTTTTTACCAAGAATATACGAAAGCGATCGTTTTGGTGAAAAAGTTACTTGAGCTTACTTTTCTGCTTTATCTTGCCTCTTAACATTTGGTAGGAAAGTAAAACACCTGTAAAAGTACAATTCATGACGGGCTACTTTACTTTATTTGGGGGTGTCAAATATGAAAGTGTCAATATTTATCACTTGTGTTGCAGATGTTTTTTATCCAGAAGTAGGAAAAGATGTTGTGGAAATTCTTGAAGATTTAGGGTGTGAAGTTGATTTTCCTAAAGACCAAACCTGCTGCGGACAGCCTGCTTATAATAGCGGTTATCATAAAGAAACAAAAACAGCTGCAAAACATATGATTAAAGCTTTTGCTAATTCGGAATATGTTGTAGCGCCATCAGGATCTTGCGCTATGATGGTTCACGAGTTTTCTAGTTTATTTTCTGAAAGTGAAGCAGAGTGGAAGAAAAAAGCTACTGAACTTGCAAATAAAACGTATGAATTCACACAGTTTCTTGTTGAAGTATTAGGGAAAGAAGACTTAGGTGCGGAGCTTCATAAAAAAGCAACGGTTCATACATCTTGCCATATGAGCCGATTAATGGGGATTAAGGAACCGCCGCAAAAATTATTAAAATGTGTAAAGGGACTGGAAGTTGTTTCGTTACCGCATAATTATGATTGCTGTGGATTTGGGGGCACATTCTCAGTGAAAATGCCAGAAATCTCTGAGCAAATGGTCGATGAAAAAGTAAAGCATATTATGGAAACCGGTGCAGAACTGTTAATCGGGATGGATTGTAGCTGCTTAATGAATATAAAAGGACGTTTAACACGCAATGGTTATCCAATTGATGTAAAGCATATTGCTCAAGTATTAAATGAAGATCGAAAATAAGAGGGGGGATATAAAGATGGGAATGAAAATTGGGAATGATCCTTTTCATAAGCGTGCTGAAACAGGTATAGGGGATCAATTCATGAGACAGGCTGTCAGGAAAGCGCAAGATGGTCTTAGAGGCAAGAAATTAAAAGCTACTGAGAGTCTTGGGAATTGGGAGGAATGGCGAGCTTTAGGGGAAGAAATTCGAAAGCATACATTAGAAAACCTTGATTATTATTTGTATCAACTGAGTGAAAATATTGAGAAAAATGGTGGTTTTGTTTATTTTGCAAAGACTGCAGAAGACGCAAGGGAATATGTAAAAGGGATTGTAAAAAAGAAAAACGCGAAAAAAATTGTGAAATCAAAATCTATGGTAACGGAAGAGATTAGTTTAAATGAAGCGATTGAAGAGGCTGAAGGAGAAGTGTTAGAAACGGACCTTGCCGAATTTATTCTGCAAGTGAACGACCACGATCCTCCATCACATATTGTTGTTCCGTGTCTTCATAAGGATAAAGAACACATTTGTGAAATATTTAAAACAAAGTTAGATTATACTGGAACATCTGATCCTACGGAAATGGCGAGGTTTGTAAGGGATTATTTGCGTGATGATTTTTTTACAGCGGATGTAGGGGTGACAGGATGTAACTTTGCTGTTGCAGAGTCTGGGTCTATTTCTATCGTGGCAAACGAAGGAAATGCAAGACTTACCACGACGCTTCCGAAAACGTTAATTACAGTTATGGGAATGGAACGTATTGTTCCAACATGGGAAGAGCTTGATGTATTAGTAACACTTCTATGCCGAAGTTCTGTAGGACAAAAGTTAACCAGTTATATTACAGGATTAACCGAGCCCGGTGGGACAGACGGACCTGAGGAATTTCATTTAGTCATTGTTGATAATGGTCGTTCTAATATTTTAGGAACAGAATTTCAAAGTATCCTTCAGTGCATTCGCTGTGCGGCATGTATTAATGTATGTCCCATATATCGGCATATCGGTGGACATGCGTATGGCTCCATTTATCCAGGACCGATTGGAGCTGTGTTGACACCACTTTTAGGAGGATATGATGAATATAAAGATTTACCTTATGCATCTAGCCTTTGTGGAGCTTGTACAGAAGCGTGTCCAGTGAAAATACCGTTACACGATTTATTAATTAAACATCGCCGCCACATTGTAGAAGAAGCGAAACAATCACCTGTGGCTTGGAACGTTGCTATGAAAGGTTTTGAAAAAGCGGTGAATAGCTCCAGATTATTTTCTCTTGCTGCAAAGACCGCTCCGTATGCATTAAAGCCTCTTACAAAAGGGGACAAGATCGAGCGTGGAATCGGTCCGTTAAAAGCTTGGACGGATGCGAGAGATTTTCCAGTTCCAGAAAAACAACCGTTTAGAGATTGGTTTAAAAAACGTGAAAAGGAGAACGATAATGGCCATCCAAAATCGTGAGGGATTTTTATTCCAATTATCAGAAAAGCTTGGCAGAAAACGTCCGGAAGCAGTAAAAAAACCGAACTGGTCTTTTTCTCCGCAGTGGACTGTTTTTGACGGATTAACACAAGATGAACTTGTATTGAAATTAATAGAGCAATGCGAGGTAATCCATACACAAGTTAAGCGAACAACAAAGGCCAGGCTTGTTGAAACATTACAATCTTTTCTCACAGAATGGAATATTCAATCTGCTGTGTATTCTAATGATGAACGGTTTGAGGAATATGGTCTCAGTCAATTTTTAAGCAATGAAGGTACAATGCATTTTCGTAAGTGGGGCTTAGATCATAAAGAAGAGAACATAGAATTTGCGAAAGTTGCTGACCTTGGCATTACGTTCAGTGATATCGCTCTTGCTGAATCAGGAACCGTTGTTCTATTTAATGATGGATTAAAAGGAAGACACGTTAGTCTTCTTCCTGAGTCATATATTGCAATTGTTCCTAAAAGTACGATTGTGCCAAGGTTAACCCAGGCTACAAAAATCATTCACCATCAAAATAAAGCGGGAGACAAATTGCCAGCTTGTGTGAATTTCGTTTCTGGTCCGTCAAATAGTGCAGATATTGAAATGAATCTCGTCGTAGGTGTACATGGGCCAATCAGAACAGCGTATATTATTGTGGATGATCAATAAGGATTTACGTCTCCTTACCAAATAATGAGTTAAAAGATTTGACTTGATCTTTGTATATTGCGTATAAGATATGCCAATTGTGAGGGATTCTATTTTGTAATCCAACAGCGATGGGAATTAATTTCCATCGTTTTTTTGTTTCTTTAGGCCGGGAGCTCCTTCATTGTGACAAAGTGTTTTTGATAGTATAATGAAATGAGTATGTGATGAAGAAATTCATCATAAGTAGCTGAGGTGAAGAAACATGCAAAGAGTAACAAACTGTGTGTTAATCAAAGATAATGAAGTTCTCCTATTACAAAAACCTCGTCGGAACTGGTGGGTTGCACCGGGCGGGAAAATGGAACGCGGTGAAACAGTAAGAGATTCCGTTGTTCGCGAATATCGTGAAGAAACAGGTATTTATTTAAAGAACCCAGCGTTAAAGGGGGTCTTCACTTTTGTCATTCAAGAAGGTGATAAAGTTGTTTCTGAATGGATGATGTTCTCCTTTTTAGCGACAGATTTTGCAGGAGAAAACAAATTGGAAAGCGAAGAAGGCATCATTGGCTGGCATACATTTGATAAAATTGATGAGTTAGCAATGGCACCAGGAGATTATCACATTATTGATTATTTAATTAAAGGAAATGGAATAATCTACGGTACGTTTGTATATACACCAGATTTTGAATTACTTTCATATCGATTGGATCCGAGCTAAACCGTCAAGGAGGGGATACAATGACAGCGAATAATGATATTAAAATGGTAATTATTACAGGAATGTCCGGTGCAGGAAAAACAGTAGCCTTACAAAGTTTTGAAGATTTAGGATATTTTTGTGTAGATAACTTACCACCGATGTTATTGCCGAAGTTTGTTGAACTTATGGCAGACTCGAAAGGGAAAATGAATAAAGTGGCACTTGGTATTGATTTACGTGGCCGCGAATTTTTTGAACATTTATGGGGAGCGCTTGATGATTTATCAGAACGCACTTGGATCATTCCTCATATTTTATTTTTAGATGCGAAAGATAGCACGCTTGTAACGCGTTACAAAGAAACGAGACGTTCGCATCCGCTTGCGCCGACTGGTTTGCCGTTAAAAGGGATTGAGGCAGAGCGTGATTTATTAACAGACATGAAGGCAAGAGCTAATATTGTACTCGATACGTCTGAGTTAAAACCGAAAGAATTGCGCGAGAAAATTGTTCATCTGTTTTCAACAGAAAATGAGCAAGCGTTTCGTGTAAATGTGATGTCATTTGGATTTAAGTACGGTATTCCGATTGATGCTGATTTAGTATTTGATGTTCGTTTTTTACCAAATCCATATTATATTCCACAGATGAAGCCTTTAACAGGACTGGATGAAGAAGTTTCGTCATATGTGCTCAAATTTAATGAAACACATAAATTTTTAGAAAAGCTGACGGATCTCATTACTTTCATGCTTCCTCATTATAAAAGAGAAGGTAAGAGTCAACTTGTAATTGCAATTGGATGTACAGGTGGGCAACATCGTTCTGTTACGCTTGCAGAATACCTTGGAAAACATTTGAAACCAGAATATATCGTTCATGTATCTCATCGTGATGTGGAGAAGAGAAAGGGCCATTAGGGGATGAAAAAAGAGAGAAAACCTAAAATTGTCATCATGGGAGGAGGAACTGGACTATCTGTTTTATTAAGAGGATTGAAGAAATATCCTGTTGATATTACAGCGGTTGTTACAGTAGCTGATGATGGTGGCAGTTCAGGTAGATTGCGTGATGAGTTAGAAATTCCACCACCAGGCGACATTCGTAACGTACTTGTTGCGTTATCAGATGTAGAACCGCTTGTGGAAGCTTTATTTCAACATCGTTTTACATCCGGAGAAGGTTTAACGGGTCATGCATTAGGTAATTTATTGCTAGCAGGGATGACGTCGATTACAGGAGACTTTTTCCATGCCATTACAGAAACGAGTAAAGTGTTAAATGTAAGAGGGCGTGTTTTACCAGCGGCCAACCAAAGTGTTGTGCTTCATGCAGAACTGGAAGATGGGCAAATTGTAACAGGTGAATCGAAAATTCCGTATTTTGGGAAAAAGATTAATCGCGTGTTTTTAACACCGGGTGATGTAGAACCACTGTCTGAGACATTGATGGAGATTCAGCGGGCTGATTTGCTTGTTTTTGGTCCTGGTAGTTTGTATACAAGTATCTTACCAAATTTAATCGTGAAAAAAATCGGGGACGCTGTTCTTACTGCAAAGGCGAAAAAGGTATATGTATGTAATGTCATGACACAAGCCGGTGAAACGATGGGGTATACAGCATTTGATCATGTGCAAGCTTTGCATGATCATCTTGGAGAGCCTTTCATCGATACAGCGATTGTAAATAATCATGATATTCCTGCTGAATTACGTAAACTGTATGCAAAAGAGCTGTCTGAACCTGTTGTGGTTGATGAAGATCGTTTTGCTGAAAGTAAGATTCGTTTAATTCAAGATGAATTAGCAAAGTATGATGATCAAGTTGTAAGACATGATACATTAAAACTAGCTTCTATTTTATATTCGTTGTTATAAGCATGCGTTATCTCTTTATGAGATAACGCTACTCATTCATATAGGACAAAATTGTTGTTCCCAAATATCGTATAAGGAGGTGGGGCTGTGTCATTTGCATCAGAAACAAAGAAAGAGCTGACAAAGCTTGAGATGAAGGAGTGCTGTGAGAAAGCGGAGTTATCAGCATTGCTTCGAATGAACGGATCACTTTCTTTTTCAAACCGTCGTCTTTCGATTGATATTCAAACAGAAAATGCAGCAATTGCCAGAAGAATTTACACATTGCTGAAAAAAGGATATGACGTAACGGTAGAATTACTTGTTCGTAAAAAGATGCGACTTAAGAAAAATAATGTATATATCGTTCGGCTTGTTGAAAAATCACGTGAAATATTAGCAGATTTGCATATTGTAAGAGAAGACTTTTCATTTATTCGCAATATCTCACAGGAATTGATTGAAAAGAAATGCTGTAAACGATCGTATTTAAGAGGTGCATTTTTAGCAGGTGGTTCAGTAAATAACCCAGAAACATCATCTTATCATTTAGAGGTCTTTTCGCTATACAAGGAACATAATGATTCTATATGTGAACTGATGAACGGATTTGATTTAAATAGTAAGACGTTGGAAAGGCGTAAAGGGTATATTACGTATTTAAAAGAAGCGGAGAAAATTACGGAGTTCTTAAACATTATTGGTGCACATAATGCGTTGTTAAGATTTGAAGATATTCGTATTGTTCGCGATATGCGTAATTCGGTCAATCGTTTAGTGAATTGCGAAACAGCTAATTTAAATAAAACAATTGGTGCTGCTTTAAGGCAAATCGAAAATATTCGTTACATTGATGAGACGGTGGGACTGGATGTCTTGCCAGATAAACTGCGCGAGATTGCACAATTACGTATTAATTATCAAGATGTAACATTGAAAGAATTAGGCGAGATGGTATCTGGGGGGAAAATCAGTAAATCAGGTATCAATCATCGCTTGCGTAAAATCGATGAAATTGCAGAGAAATTACGCGCGGGGGAACCGGTAGCAAAAAAATAACGGTAAAGGGGAGAAATGGAGCTATGGTTCAAAAACAGGTTGAGGTTGCATTAAAAAACGGTTTGCAAGCACGTCCGGCTGCGTTGTTTGTACAAGAGGCGAATCGTTTTCATGCTGATATTTTCATTGAGAAAGATGGTAAAACAGTCAATGCGAAGAGCATAATGGGAATTATGAGCTTAGCGATTGGATCTGGCAGTAACGTAACGATTATAACAGAAGGGTCAGATGCAGAAGCTGCTTTAGAAGCGTTGGCTGCTTATGTGCAAAATAAACAGTAAAAGCTATCGCATGTAGCGATAGCTTTTTTACTGTGAATGGTCGATATGTTGTGTTGAATCGTCAATGAGTTTACTTTATCATTCTCATATAAATTATGAAAGAATCCGTTTTTCTCCTTGGAGCTCACGAATTGGTTGAATGTTTTGTGTGAATTCGACAGTTCCTATATATTTTCCATCTGCATTTCGCACTGCGAAGTAACGAATATATACATATTTATCTTGAAATTGAATCCAAAAATCTTCGCAATCTTTTTTTCCAGATTTGAAATCTTCTAAGAGCTTTTCAACGACATGAACGCTTTTTGGTGGATGACAGTTTTGCACTGTTCGACCAATGACAGCTTTCGTACGAGCAAAGATTCGTTCTTTTCCATGAGAGAAGTAACGCACAACATCATTTTCATCAATGAATGTAATATCAACAGGTAAGTGATTTAACATTAGTTCTAACTGTTTTAAAGATAATATACCTGTTTCAAAACGAATCAGGCCTTCGGATAGGGCTTCTTCTTTGATCATATTTCTTTCTGGTTTCCATGTACTTGTAGGACTTGTTAAGCAGTAGCCAATTTCATCACTTTCATGAGCGATTTTTAGCCATTCATCTTCTGTAAGAGTTTGAAGGGCCATCGGAAATAAAATATTTTCTTCTTTAAAAATCATTTCAGTTACGTCATGGATGACGAAGGAAACGCTGTCTAAGACTGACTTTTTATCTTGATTATAATTTACTAATTTTTGTTTTGCTTCTTTAATAGCAGCACGAATTCTGTCATCAACGCCCCACATAACTTGAGTTGGTCCATAAATGCCGTATTTCTCTAGATAAGGGAAAAGTAGATTTTCTTTCCGGCTATAATGTTTATCAAGATCGATTAATAAATTTAAGTCTTCTATTAGTTTATAAATATTTTCTTCGCTATCTTCTTTTTCAAAACGTTCATAGTGAAGTTGAAGTTTGAAATTCACAAGTAGATCGATTTCTTTGTTTTCCATTTTAAATGTATGAATGGGATGGCCTGGTTGCTCTTCTTGTTTATTAGATTGATGAATTTCTTCAATGGATCCTTTAAAAACAGCTGTATGAACGGAGCATAAGCGTTGGACTTCTTCAACTGGAATTCCTTCTTCTTCCATAAGTGCCTGTTCGAGCTTTGAAATTTCTGCTACGGTAATATTTCCGATCGCTTCTTGAAACTGAGCTGTTACATCTTCAATATTTTTTCCGTTATGAAGATCTTTAATAATAGTCTTTAAGACTGTTTGTCGTTCAGAGTTATTTATACTTTCTTGTTCCCTGTTATTAATGATTTCGCTCATAAGAATTCTCCTTTACTCGTTAATGTGAAATCCATTATTTTTAAAACTTTCCTTTACTGTATCAAGTGAAATTCCTTTCATTCGGCATCCGTTTAGAATTGTCATTATACGGCCGGCTGTTTGAAGCATATTAGGTTTCGTTATATTTTCAAAGCCAAGATCTTTTAAAAGAGGGATGATCTCAGGGTATTGGGTAGTTAAATCATAAACAGTTTGATGAAAATCAATTAACTTTGTCATTATTCTCACCTCGAAAACAAATGATAGTAATTTTCAATTACAATGTAACATAAAGGTAGGGATAGAATTGTGAGTCAAATCACACATTCTTTCTTTTTAACAAGTTTGTCACTTTTGCTTTTATCTTACTATTCTCAATTAGTAACATTGCAATATTAAGATTTAAAGGGGAAAAGGAAGTTAGAGCAGAGTGCACAGTCTTGTAAAAAGCTGTCATGAAGGATCGCCATCAGTGGAGGATGGAGAGCCTCCACTGATGGGAGTATCACTAATGAAAGGGTGATGACTTCGAATAGAATATTGATTTAGGACAGCTTGGGATCAGATTATATAATTTCATTTTCCAATTTGTTTAGATCGATAAGGAAATGACCATCTCCATCCGTAGCAATTAGTTCATTTTTTCTTAAGTAAGTAATGGTTCGGCTCATAGTTTCTCTTGATGTTCCAATCATGTTGGCGAGCTCTCGGTTCGTAAAATGGGTTGTTATTTTATATTTTTCATCTATCTGTACACCATTTGACTTACATAGGCGTAGCAGTAGCATAATAATTCTCGCATATGTGTCATGAAGAATTTGTTCTTCTAATCTATTTTGAAGATCTACGATTTTCTCTCCAAGAACTCTAAATAATTTAATACATAATTCAGGGTACTTAATTAAAATCATCTCAAAATCAACGATAGGAATGACAATTAATTGGGCATCTTCAAGAATTTCAGCATGAGCAGGAAATGAACCTTTTCGAAAGAAGCCAGAGTGAGGAAACATTTCTCCATCTTGAAGTATAGAAACAATTTGTTCTTTGCCAGATGTATCTGTTTTTTGAATTTTCACTTTGCCAGAGTGAATAAAAAATACTCGGTCAAGTGTATCACCCTGCATAAATACAAATGATTTTGCTTTATACATTCGCATTCGTGAAATTTCCACAATGGGTTGAATTTCTTCTTCTGAAAGTTCTTTAAAGAGGGAAACGCCCTGTAAGTGTTTTTTTATTATTTCTGACATGTATTCATCACTCCTAACATCATCCAAAAGATAGTGCTTTTGTTATTAATGTATCCTAAATAGAAAAATGAAGCAGTGATAAAAATCATACTTTTGGTGAAGGTGAGATGAATTTCAAAAACAAAATTGGAACTTGTAAGATTTGTGAAAAATAAGAGAGGAAGATGGAGGTATACGCTTTTCATGAATGCAGATGTCGGCCTGTTAATGCGGGATAAAACGGGATTAATTGAAAAGAGGTCGTTATTCCTCTTTTCAATTATCCTGTTTTATTCTTATTTAAGCTTGTGCAATTGCACGTGGAAATAAAACGTTATTTTCTAAATGTATATGCTCGAATAAATCAGATTCAAGGGCTTCAAGTCGTTGATAGACAAGACGATAAGTGCCACAAGCGCCTACTGGAGGAGTAAAGTCATTTGTAACTTTACGAAGTTCTTTAATAATATCACCAGCGTGGTTGTGTTCATTTTCTAATTCATCTACTACTTTGCGTAATTTCATATAATTTTCATCAGTTGGATTTTGTTCAAATGCTAAAATCAAAGAGAAATCTTCTGTTTCTTCTTTAATTAAATGTTGCTCTAATTCTGTTTTTAATTCATGGAATAGCTTATGAATTTGAGCTAAATGTGGTTGTCCTGCTCCATGAACGCGTAATACTTTTGTTACGTAGGGGCTTAACAACGGTAATTCTTCATTCAAATAGCGATGATGTTTATTCACAATATAATCGATTAATTCACTATACGAAGCTGTTTTCCAATCAATTTCAGATTCGTTTAATTGTTTTGTTTCATGATAGAGCGTATTTAACTTTGTTAAAATTTCTTCTGAGGATAAACTTCTTTCATTAATAGCATCGATAATGGGTCTATTACCACCACAGCAAAAATCTATTCTATATGATTTGAAAAGGTCACTTGCTTTTGGAAATTGTGTAACAATATCACCAATAACGGAATCTTCGGTAAAAATATGTTTCATATGAATACCTCCATAAAGTTTAAATGTTTGATCTGGGTTAAGAATATCGATAATTTAGCGTTCATGTGGTGATATAAATCACTTATAATGAGTGAATTTTATCATTAGTGATTTTTATATAAATTTAAAATTGCAAAGAAAAAATAATGCAGTGATTTTACTCACAGTATCCTTTTTGAACATGGCTTATCTTTAATGAAAGAGGATATAGGGAATCTATTTTATATAAATATTGATCTCGATCCTTTTGTTTGATTCAGTAGCAAAGCATTATAAAAACATTTGAAATATTTTTGTATGTAGCACGTATGACATTATTGATCAAAACTTTGGGGGAGAGTGTCGAAAGAATGAAGTTAATTATTCCAAAGCAGCATGGAGCATGGGGAATGTTACTTATTCCATTTATTTTGGGCGTTTTAATTGGTAAAGGGACGTGGTACCATATTCCGCTTTTTTTTGCATGGTTATTCGTATACTTAGCTACGTATCCTTTACTAATGTATGTAAAGCAACCAAGGAAGAAGTATTACCTATATTATTTCTTTCTTTATTCTAGTGTGGCCTGTGTGTTCGCGATTGTTGCTCTTATATATGAATGGCGTATTTTATTGTTCTCCATTGTTATGCTTCCATGCTTTTTCATAAATATTTATTATTCACATCAAAAAAACGAACGAGCTTTGTTAAATGATATATTTGCTATTATTTTGTTTTGTATAGGTGGAATAATTAGTTATTATTTCACAATGAAAACAGTTGATGAGAAAGCATGTGTAATTGCAGTGATATCATTTTTATATTTTATGGGAAGTACGTTTTATGTAAAATCAATGATTCGTGAGAAAAAGAATCCAATGTATCGTTTGGTTTCGTGGGGTTACCATTCTTTACTCATGATTATTACTTTAATTGTATCACCGTGGTTTAGCATTATCTTTATACCAAGCTTAGTACGATCCATAATATTTTATGGTAGAAATATTTCGATTTTAAAATTGGGTATTTTAGAGATTGTAAATTCGATTTACTTTTTTATTACAGCAATGCTGTTAGCCAAAGCCTTACTGTAATAATTTCTCATAATTATTAAAATAAGTTGGTGATGGTTCAGTAATATTTTGATAAGGGAACTGATTCAAATAACTTTTTTACATTTCATATATATTATCCTGCTATTTGCGGGTAGTAATTGATTGTGATTTGAATGCTAGATACTGAAAGGGCTGTATAAATAATGACTTTCTATCAAATGTTAACACCATATTATGATGAAATTTTTCCTGCAAATGAGAAACAAATAAATTTTATAGTCTCTTATTTACAAAAAGGTAGCTCTATACTGGATGTAGGCGCAGGAACGGGTAATGTAGCCCAAGCACTAATTGAAAAGGGGTTTGCCGTTACTGTGATGGAACCAGAGGAAGCGCTGGCTGCAAAAATTCGGGAGAAAGCTGCAGTTTACGAAGGGATATTTAGTGTAAATACATTTGGGATGCAACAAATTGAAAATGTGCCTGGAGTATTTGATGGTATTTATTGTATTGGAAATACACTTGCTCATTTAGATAATACGAAAGAAATCTTTAATTTTATCTGTGGATCTTATGAAAAATTAAAAGCAAACGGAAAACTAATGATTCAAATTGTAAATTATGAAAAAGTATTAGATGAAAATAATTTCAAATTTCCAGTACTAGAGAAGAAACATTTCTCCTTTAAGCGTAATTATACGCTAGAAGGAGAAAAAGTATTATTTACTGCAACATTGAATGTGGATGATAAAGAATTGTCAAATAGTATTCCGTTATATCCTATTACGAAAAAACAACTCCTGTCTATGTTAAAAGAATGTGGTTTTCGGGCTGTAGAAACTTTCGGTAATTTTAAAAAAGAGGCGTATTTACCTAATGGGTCTGCATTAGTTCTTGTAGCTACAAAATAAATATGTGAAAAAGTACTTTAGTAAAGAAAAAGATTTTCATTTACTAAAGTACTTTTTTTATTTGTTTTCGCAAAATGTGATTCCAGTCATCTTTTTATCTTAGGGAAATTTTTATAATACATTTGTTGTTAACAGATAACAATCAGGAGGAATGAAAAATATGAATAGAGAAATTAAGCTAACAGAAGATATATATTGGGTTGGAAAGATTGATGATAGGGAAGTACCGTTTCATCGTTTGATTTTAGCAAAAGGAACAACTTATAATGCGTATCTTTTAAAAACTGAAAAACCAACAGTGATTGATACAGTTGATCTAGAGTTTGGAAGAGAATTTGTAGAATGTTTAAGTAAATTAATTGATCCACAAGAAATTCAATATATCGTAGTAAATCATACAGAGCCAGATCATTCAGGTGGCTTGGCAGCATTAGCCTCAAAGGCTACAAAGGCTACAATTGTATGCACAGAAATTGCAGTACCTGAGTTGCAGGAAATGTACAAATTGCATCACAGAAATTTCTTAGTCGTCAAAGATGGAGATACATTAGATATTGGTGGAAAAACGTTGAAATTTAAAGAAACCCCATATCTTCATACAGAAGAAACAATGATCACGTATTGTATCGAGGATAAAATTTTATTCCCATGTGATATTTTCAGTACACATGTAGCGAATTATGAATTCTTTAACGATGAAGTGAATGAAGATATTACGGAAGATTTCATAGGCTACTATAATGCGATCATTCATCCACATAGAAGATATGTTAGAACGTTAATGGAAGCATTGAAAGACTTAGATGTTCAAATGATTGCTCCGTCTCATGGGTACATTTTACGCCAAGATGTTCAAAAATATATCGATTTATATGTAGAAATGAGTAAAGATACAACACAAGGTAAAAGAGTAACAATTGTATATGCAACCATTAAAAACAACACGAAAAAAATCGCGAATATCATTAAAGAAACATTCGAGGCAGATAATATTAAAGTAACAGTATTTAATGCTGATAAATCGGATAAAGCTCAGATTCTAGAAAGTATTCAAGAAGCAGATGCAGTCTTCATCGGATCTTCAACTAAATACGCAGATATGATTGGAAACTTAGAAGAAATTTTAATAGAAATGAAGGAAATGAACTTAGAAGGGAAAATTGCAGCTGCATTCGGATCATATGGTTGGAGTGGTGAAGCAATTGAGGTAGTACAAGATTACCTAAATGAAACAAACATGAAAGTCCAAAGTACATCAAATGTTATTAAATCTACAGGTATGACTCATGTTGAATTCCCTATTCGCATAAGATTTTCTCCAAAGAGTGAAGAAAAAACACAACAAATCAAACATGCAACAACATTTGTTACAGATTTATTATTAAGCTCTATTTAATAGAAAAACGTAGGTGAAGACATGGAAAAGAATTTTGTTATTATCGGAAGCGGAGTAGCTGCTGTAAATGCTGCAAAAATAGTTAGAGACCATGATAAAGATTCAAATATATTCATTTTTGGTGAAGAATCATCTTTACCATATAACAGAATTAAACTATCAAAAGAGTTATACACAGATTTGCATAGCGAAAAAGTTTTAATCAAAAAAGAGAAGTGGTATCAAAAAAATAATATATCAATTTTTACAAATACAAAGGTAGTAAAAATTGATACGGAGCAGCAACATATTGTTACAGCGAATAATGAAAAAATTGCTTATTACAAACTGTTAATCTGTACAGGTGCAAATAATAAGAAGCTACGAATAGATGGAATAAATAAAAAAAATGTCTTTACGATTAGAGACATGCATGACGCGGGTGATTTTAAAACATGTTTAGAAGGTAAAAAGAGTGTTGTAAACATTGGGGGAGGCGTACAAGGATTAGAAACAGCTTGGTCTATCGTGAACGCGGGTAAAAAAGTAGCCATTGTGGAAGTTGCAGATAAATTAATGGGAAGACAATTAGATGAGAAAACGTCTCTTTTATTAAAACAAAAAATTGAAAGTGCAGGAGTAAAGGTATATTTAAATACAACTATTGATTCTATTCTCGGAGGAGAAGAAGTAACTGGAATTAAAGTAAATGGTGATCAACGAATTGCTTGTGATAGTGTTGTATATTCAATTGGAGTCACTCCTAACATTTCACTAGTGAATCATACTCCTATCCACGTAAATAGAGGTATTGTTGTCAATGAGATGATGGAAACGAATGTGGAATCTGTATATGCTGCTGGGGATGTAGCGGAGGTAAATGGTGAAATTGACGGTCTATGGGGACGAGCAATAGATCAAGGGAAAATTGCAGGTAGTAACATGGTTTCTATTTCTGCTACTTACAAGAAAGCAATTCCAGTTACAATCTTTAATGCGTTTGATATATCTTTATTCTCAATTGGATGTATTGATGAAAAACAATGTGATACAACGATTGTTGAAGAGGATGGCAAAGAGAAGTATACAAGGTTGTTTATTAAAGATAATAAAATAGTAGGTGTTATCTCATTAGAAGGAGTAGTTGCATCTATCCCTTACAAATCCGCTATTGAAGAACAAGTATCATTGGAAGAGATCGATATGAAAAATACGAATATAAGTGAAATAATGAGCAAGGTAAAAGAGAAACTACAATCTTAATATGGTAATAGAAAGAGGGCATTATAATGAAAAAATATATTTGTTTACCATGTGGTTATATTTATGATCCAGAAATTGGAGATCCAGATGAAGATATAGAACCAGGAACAAGTTTTGAAGATTTACCAGAAGATTGGGTGTGTCCAGTATGTGGAGAAGATACTGAACATTTTGCGCCAGTAGAAGAATAGCAAAAAAAGTAACGAGAAGATTATTTAATCTCTCGTTATTTTTTATAAGGAAAGAGTTTTTTATGTGATTGGGGTCACACGTGGGTACTTTAAGAAAAGATATAATAATGTAGATACGATTAAAATTCAGCAAAAGTAGAGAAATTAGGCAAGGGATAAGAAAATTCTTACTGATTAAAGTTTCACTTTATATAATATATTTAAAGTTAGGTGAGGTAATGTGAAAGAAAAATGTTATCGTAAAAATACAGTGAAGCCTTGTCCAAGAAAGGTCCTTATTTTTCAGTCCCTATCTGATGAAGAAATTTTAAAAATAGCTTCAATGACAAAACATAAGCAATTTAAAAAGGGGCAACCATTAATTCATGAAGGAGAGAAGTCAGATACATTATTTATTATTAATCAGGGGCAAGTAAAGTTATCCAAATTAACTCTTCAAGGAAAAGAGCAAATCTTGCATATTTTAACAAGTGGTGAATGTTTTTGTGAATTGAATATATTTAATTGCGATGAGAAGAGTAATTTCAGTGCATATGCTATAGAAGATACAAAAATTTGTATGTTAACAAAAGCTGATATGGATAGTATTATGGAGCGGAATCCAGGTATTGCATTAAAATTGTTAAAAACCGTTACACAACGGTTAGCACATACGGAGAATTTAGCACACAATCTGGCAACAAATGATCCGGAAGTTAGAATCGCCTATATAATTCTAGAATTTTGTGAAACGTATGGTAAAGATACTGATAAAGGAATACTTATAAACTTACCATTGACACGAGAAGAAATGGCAAACTATATAGGAATGACAAGAGAAACAATTAGTCGTAAATTAAGTAAATTTGAAGAGTTAGGATTTATGACGTCAATTGGAAATAAGCAGATTATAGTTGAAAATAAGTTGGCTTTTAGAGAATATATCGAGTAACTGGATAGGGTATATTAAACTAGATAAAAATCAATATTAAGGAGACTACACATAATATTGAATTCCTTTCTACTTTTGGAAACATACTGCTCTTAACTTGTTCTTTCGTAGAATGAGCTCCTATCTCAAGATTCAGAGGGAGAATTAGGTGGGAGAGAAAGTGGAATTTTAACCAGTGGTACTGATTAAAGCTTCTATTAGCGTTTTGTTTCAAAACACTTTCGCTATTCCATAAGAAAAAAGCTATCGCATATGCGATAGCTTTTTTGTGAAGCGACCTTTCTAAATGAGCCGCTTCCGCTTTTAAGTATATTAACGATTTGTAAAGATTTTATCGATTAAGCCGTATTCTAGTGCTCTTTCTGCTGTCATGAAGTTGTCGCGGTCTGTGTCGCGTTGTAGAACTTCTAATGGTTGACCTGTGCGATCAGCAAGAATTTGGTTTAATTTTTCACGTAAGAATAGGATACGTTTTGCAGCGATTTCGATTTCAGTCGCTTGACCTTGTGCGCCGCCAAGTGGTTGGTGAATCATTACTTCACTGTTTGGAAGAGCGAAACGTTTTCCTTTTTCACCCGCTGCAAGTAGGAAAGCACCCATAGATGCTGCCATACCGATACAAATTGTTGATACTTGTGGTTTAATAAACTGCATTGTATCGTAAATTGCCATACCTGCTGTGATAGAACCGCCAGGACTGTTGATATATATGTGAATATCTTTTTCTGGGTCTTGGGATTCCAAGAATAAAAGCTGGGAAACGATTGAGTTTGCTACGTTGTCATCAATTGCACTACCAAGCATAATGATGCGGTCTTTTAATAGGCGAGAGTAAATATCGTAAGCGCGTTCTCCACGATTTGTTTGTTCAATTACTGTAGGAATTAAATTCATCTGTTATTTCCTCCTTTAAAAGCTTTCTTAGTTTTATAATACAATTATGGTCAATAAAGGTCAAACAAAACCACTTTAAATCAAAAAAATATGTAGTTTTACCATGATTTATTCGCTATGTTTTTTAAATTCCCTGCTTATGTATCTTCAACATCATAACCGAATTATATAAATTTAAACGTATTTGGAAGGCGAAGGGAGAGGCAAATAAAAAGAACGCCTTTTCTGTAGAAGCGTTCTTTTGTTTATTATTCTTTTAGAAGATAGGTCACTCTATTTAAAATATGTTCGATTTGTTTTGCGTTTTTGCTATACATTTGACTTGCTGCTTTCGATTTTGTTTCTAATGAAAATAATTCCAGGTCAGCCTGACATTTCTTTAAAGAGGCTAACAATAATGGTTTATCTTGAGGGGATGGCATTTGAAGTTTATCATCATATATATCGACAGTAAGTTGTCCGTAAGAATCGACTTGTCCGATAAAGACATTTTCTATCACCACGCCAAGTTTTTCTAACTCAGCGTGAAGCCAAGCACGATTATGACCACTGGCTGAAAGTGGTTCATCTAGTACATTCCCATCCATAATTACCGTCTGTGTTTCTTTTGCAGGTGCTACTTGTAAACCAATATCTTTTGGGGTAAGGGGCTGTTTGTCTCTTTTTAACAAGACATTTAGTTCCCCGCCCGATTCCAATACAGCAAACTCAACATCAGCTATGTTAAATGCATTTTTCTTTCTAAGAAGCTCCAATAATTCATCAATAGTATAATTTTCTTTTTTTAAATTATCTTCAAGGACTTTTCCATCTTTTATAAAGATAGTCGCCTTTCCTTCAATGAAATTTCTGAGGCGCTTGTTTTTTAAAGCAACCATACCTGCGAAAAATGGAACGAGAGAAAAAATAAGCATACTAGAAACACCATGCCAAAAGTTCCGCTCTAGTCCCGTTGTAACTTCAGCAGCGATGTTACCGATTGTCAAACCTGCAACGTATTCAAAAAATGAAAGCTGTGAAATTTGCCTTTTCCCAAGCAATTTTGTCATTGAAAATAAAATAACTAAAATAGCGAAGGAGCGTATAATGACAAGCAGCCAATCTGGTACATGAGGCATAGTTTATTCCCTCCTGTTTAGCTAAAATCCTTTATATTGTGGTTCTTCTCGTTCTAATACTGAAATTCTATTGTTAAGGTCAGCGATTACACTGTCCATTTCCATCATGCATTCATGGAAGACTCGTTTTGCTTCTTCTTCAGCGGCATTTTGTGAAAGTGTACTTAAACTTGCTTGTGCACTTTTTAAACTAGCGAGACACGTTTTTACACTAGCGATAACAGTCATGAGAACACCTCTTATCCTTTTGGTTTAAATAATAATGCCCCGATAAATCCGAAGATAATAGCAGCAGATATACCAGCGCTTGTTACTTTAAACATCCCAGTTATAACCCCGACAATGCCATGTTTAGCTGCTTCAGCCATAGCTCCGTGAACAAGGGCATTTCCGAAACTTGTAATGGGAACTGTTGCGCCAGCCCCTGCGAAATCAATTAAAGGCTCGTATAAACCGAATCCATCTAGTATTGCACCAGCAACAACGAGTGTTGACATTGTGTGAGCAGGCGTAAGTTTACCGACGTCAAACATAAGTTGTCCTATTACGCAGATGAGTCCACCGATGACAAAAGCCCAGAAAAAGATCATTGTTGTACACCTCCAAATTCAATTGATACGGCATGAGCGATACACGGAATAGACTCGTCTTGCTGGAAGGTAAGAGGGGATAGTAAAGCACCAGTAGCTACGACAAGTATGCGATTGAATTCTCCTTTTTTCATTCTGTTCAATAAATGTCCGTATACGACGGTTGCTGAACAACCAGGACCACTCGCTCCTGCTATTACGGGCTGACCTTCCCTATAAATAAGTAATCCGCAATCTTGAAATTGTTCGCTTGTTACGTTCGTTCCGTGCTTATGCAATAAATCATAGGCTATTTCACGTCCGACATGGCCAAGATCGCCTGTTACGATTAAGTCATAGTAGGATGCATCAATTTGTCTTTCGCGTAAATGAGCTTCAATTGTATCGACGGCAGCAGGAGCCATTGCGCCTCCCATGTTAAATGGATCTGTTAAACCCATATCAATAACTCGTCCAATCGTTGCTGATGTAACACGTGGACCTTCTCCTTGATCACTCAAAAGAGCAGCGCCAGCTCCTGTGACAGTCCACTGGGCAGTAGGGGGCTTTTGTCCACCGTATTCAGTAGGGTAACGGAATTGCTTTTCAACAGCAGTATTGTGGCTTGATGCACCAGTTAATAAATATTTTGCTCCTTTTGCATTTACGATACTTGCACCGAGGGCAAGCCCTTCCATAGAAGTAGAACAAGCGCCAAATAATCCAATATAGGGAGCACCGAGTGTGCGGCAAGCAAAGCTAGAGGGAGTAATTTGGTTGATAAGATCACCTGCTAAAATGAATTGAATATCTTCTTTTCGAAGCTTTGCTTTTTCGGTGGCGCGACTGCAAGCTTCTTCAAATAACACTTTATGTGCTTTTTCATAAGAATCTTGCCCAAGCCATAAATCTTCATGAAGGGCATCAAAGTCTTCGGGAATTTTTCCTTTTGCTTCGAATGGTCCACCGATAACTCCTGTTGAGATGATAACCGGCTTATTTTCAAATACCCATGTTCGGTGTCCTTGTAACATTTACAGCCCTCCCAATTGGATGAGAATGGTTTTAATAAGACCGATAACAAAAGCAGCGAATACACCAAATAAAATAACAGATCCTGCTAATTTAAACATGTTGCCACCTACTCCAAGGACAAAGCCTTCCGTCTTATGTTCAATACAAGCGGATATAACGGAATTTCCAAATCCGGTAACAGGTACAGCGGTACCGGCACCTCCAAATTGTGCGAGACGGTCATATACGCCAAATCCCGTAAGCAGCATAGAAATAAAAATCAGTGTTGCTACTGTTGGGTTTCCTGCTGAACGTTCTGAAAAATCAAAGTATGTGATGTAGAAGGTAGAGATAAGTTGCCCGATGAAGCAAATGAACCCACCTACAAAGAAAGCTTTTATGCAATTTTTTAAAACGGGTCTCTTTGGTTCGCGTTGTTGTTCAAACTTTTTATATTCTTGTTGTACTGGTGTGAGGTCTTTATCTTTACTTGGCATGTGAATCCTTCCTTTTCCTTTAGAGAACGTACAATTAAGTATCGGAGTTCATTTCTGCGTGAATTGTTTTGAATTGTTTTTTAATGTATGCTTTGTCTGCTTCTTTTTTCTTAATTTTGTTTTCCATTTTATCTAATAACATAAAAATTTTTCGATCAGTACTTACATAAATATCGAAAGTTGGATTTTCGTCTTTCAATTGTTTTTTGATTTTTGTTTTTAATGATTTTAACTGAAAACGTTCATGATGCTCCGGCTTAACAGCTACGTAAAGATCTGTGTTGGAGTTAGCGGCTCTAGCTTCCAGTATTTCTTCCATGGCAAGAACCCTTTTTTTCGCGTCATGTGATATAGATTGATTAAAAGATTCTTCCATACTTACCTTCGTTAACTTTGGTTCTTCTTTTTTCTTCGTTTTTTTATCGGTTTCTTGTTTTACCTCTTTATCTAAAGGGCTGGTACATCCTGTTGTTACACCTAGTAAGAGTATGAATAGCACGGTAATTGTGCTAAGTTTTCGCATCACAATCATTCCATTTCTATTGCTTTATGTAATTTGAATGAAAAAGGATGATATGGAATCATCCTTTTTCTGTTTCTCAAACAGTGAGTACCGTAAGATAAAACAGTACTTTCACTTATTGTTGACCGTATTGAGGCTCTTCTTGTTGAACTTCGTCGACACGTGGGTTTAAAGAATCAATGATTGATTGCGTCTGTTGTGCAGCCGTTTGGAAAAGTTGCTTTGCTTGTTGGTTATCTGTATCAAGAGCGAACCCCTCTAAACTTGCTTGTGCACTTTTTAACCCAGAAACAGTTTGCTTTAATTTTGTAATTACAGTCATTGAATGAAGCCTCCTTATAGAATATGAATTCAAAGGTTATGATTTGTGAATAGGGGTAAAAATATAATTACCAAATTTAGGTATATATAAATACAAATAGAAAAACCTACATAAAATCATTCTTTTTAGGAGGAAGAGAGGATCCGGCCATGCATAGAAGCGATTAGGGACTTTTTAGCCTCATGCCGAGTGAAAACAAAGGGAGCAAGTGAGTGGAGGTTATCTTTTGTTTTCATAGCTGCGGCTTATATGTTGAAATATCAAAATGGATATAGATATAGCTTTGTTTTTGAGGAAATGGTGAGGAGTTTTTTTATATGATAGTAGTTGCGTACATTGACATAAGAAGATATAATTACCAATATATCGTTTATGCGCCCATAGCTCAGTCGGATAGAGCGGTGGTTTCCGGTACCACGTCTGCCGGGGGTTCGAATCCCTCTGGGCGCGTCAAAAAGTCTTAACTTACATTTGTAGGTTAGGACTTTTTTATTTCCTTCTTGTTATATCTGTTCATAAGATTTACTATTAGTATGTGGTTATAAAAAATGATTGTTATATATTCATTTTGATTTTCAAGCGTATCAGTCGCCGTTATGAAGAACAAAAGGTGACCTGCATTTGGTCTCTCTCTTTGTTTTCACTTGGCACGGGGCTAGGCACTGACCGCTTATTTTTTGAGCGGATCCTCTCTTCCGCTCAAAAAATAAAGGTTTTATGTCAGTTCTTCAACTTGTATTTATATATATTTTTTATTGTTTTCTTTCAATATTATCCATTTTTCAGTTGTAAGATGTAAATTTCATTAATACATATAAATTAATAATATTTGGAATGGGTATCTGCGCAGGATTCTCCTTTTAGGAAACTTATTGTACAATAGAAACAAGGGGGAGATTAGATTGAAGGCAAGTCTTTTACAAGAACAAAGCTTACGTTTGGCCATGACACAAGAGTTAAGACAAGCGATTACAATGCTCCAATATAATGTGCAGGAATTATCGGAGTTTTTGTATGAGCAATCGTTAGAGAATCCCCTTATTGAGTTAGGCGGCTTTGAGAGGGAGAAGAAAAAGAGCTCAAGCAAAAGTAAAAGTACAAGCAAACAAGTTAATAATCAAATGGAAATTTACAGTGTGGATTCGACAACGATTCAGCAACACTTATTAGATCAAATACAGTATTATAAAATAGATGAAGAGCAGCGAAAAGCAGCTTCTTTCATCATTATGAACATGGATGAGAATGGTTATTTACAAGAAACCAATGAAGAATTAGCAGAACTACTTGCAGCACATATTGATGTAGTGGACTGTTCTATGGAGCTTGTCCAGTCATTAGAGCCAGCAGGGGTGGGAGCGCGTAATATTCAGGAGTGTCTATCACTTCAATTGAAGCGCTTACAAAAACGAGATGAGCTGGCAGAAATGATTGTGGATGAACATTTCGTGTATTTTGTTAAGAAAGATTGGCGGAAACTTATCCATGTTATGAAATGTAATAATGAAGAATTACAATCAGCTGTTGATTGTATTACATCGCTTCAGCCAAAACCAGGGCTTGCGTTTAGCTCTGAAAAACCGCTTTATATTGTTCCTGATATGGCTGTTAAAAAAGACAGCGATCGTCTCGTTTTACAAATGAATGAACGTAACATGCCAAGGATTGAAATTCATTCAGAGTATAGTGCACTTCTTCATAATAGTGAAAGTGAGGTTGCTTCTTATGTATCTGAGAAGTACCAGCATGTGCAGTGGATTATGCGCAGTTTAAAGCAACGGAAACAAACGCTTTTGCAAGTGATGGGAATCATTATGAAGAAACAACGTGATTTCTTTTGGCAGGGGCCAGAGTACTTAAAACCACTTTCCTTAAAAGAAGTAGCTGAAGAACTAAGTGTACATGAATCTACAATTAGCCGTGCTACCCGTAATAAATATGTACAAACGCCGCACGGATTGTTTGAAATGAAGTCATTTTTTAGTAACGCAGTGGTTACAACAGAAGATGAGGCTGTTTCTACAAAGCGTGTTAAACAATTGATGCAAGCGCTTGTAGAGCAAGAAAACAAGAAAAAACCACTTTCAGATCAAAAAATTTCAAAATTGTTAGAAGAAGAGCATGAAATCGTTATTTCAAGAAGAACGGTTGCGAAATATCGAGAGCAAATGAATATTCCTGCTTCTTCTCTTCGAAAAACAATTGGATAGGTGAAGAAGATGAAGGTTGTTTTATATACGAAAACGGATTGTGGCCTTTGTGAGAAGGCAAAACAGCTGTTGAAAGAAGTGCAACATGAATATTCTTTTGAAATCGAGGAAATAGATATATATGAGGATGATGAGCTTTTAGAAAAGTATCAAATTATGATTCCTGTTGTGGAAATTGACGGAAAACAGGCGGAATGCGGTGTCATTCACAAAGATGTCATAATAAACTATATAAAGAATGCAGTTAAGAGTTGAATAAGTTTCTATCTCCTGTTACAATAATAAACGTAGCAGGGATTATTTTTTTAAACCTAGTGGGACATAAAATGTCACTACGGGACACAAAGTGACCACGAGGGAAAATGAACCGATGCAGTGAGGAGAAAAGATATGCGCTCATGGATTCAAAATACAAAAAAATTATTACCTGATCTGCTACCTGTTATGCAAACGAGAATGCAAATTCTTCAGCACATTCGTCTCATGCAGCCGATTGGCAGAAGAAATTTATCTGCAAGTCTTGGTATGACAGAACGAGTATTGCGAAGTGAAGTACAAGTTTTGAAAGAACAAAACTTAGTTCACGTCGCCTCTTCTGGAATGACTTTAACAGAAGAAGGAACAACTGTGGTTCTTGCTTTGGAAGACTTTATGAAAGAAATTTCCGGGTTAAAGGTTTTAGAAAAACAACTTAAGGAAACATTAGACTTGGATGAAGTTTTCGTTGTCCCTGGTGATAGTGATGAATCACCTTGGGTCAAACTGGAGATGGGCCGTGCTTGTGTGACTTGTATAAAAGACCGTCTGACAGCGAATAATATCGTTGCTGTGGCTGGAGGAACAACGCTAGCTGCTGCTGCGGACATGATGCAACTAGATTGCAAAGATTTACATATGCTATTTGTCCCAGCGCGTGGTGGAATTGGAGAAGGTGTCGAATTAGAGGCCAATACCATTTGTGCGAAGATGGCGCAAAATACGATGAGTAATTATCGCTTATTGTATGTTCCAGACCATGTAAGTAGCGAAGCATATGCGTCTATTGTGACAGAGCCTTCCGTGAAAGAAGTTCTTGAGTTGATTCGATCTTCCAATATCGTCATTCATGGAATTGGTGATGCGTTAACAATGGCACGGCGCAGAAATACTTCAGAAGCAGATTGGATGAAAATTAAAGCAAGTGAAGCAGTCGGCGAGGCTTTCGGTTATTATTTCAATGAACAAGGTAATGTCGTTCATAAAGTACAAACAGTAGGTATGCAACTGAAAGATTTACAACACGTATCTCACGTTGTTGCGGTCGCTGGAGGATCTTCAAAAGCAAAAGCAATACAGGCTGTAATTAAACAAGGGCACACTTCGATTCTAATTACAGATGAAGGTGCAGCGAAACAATTAACAAAGGGTATTACCCTTTAATATAATCCCCCAAGGAGGAAATTTAAATGACTAAAATTGGTATTAATGGATTTGGACGTATCGGACGTAACGTATTCCGCGCAGCTCTTAACAACCCAGAGGTAGAAGTAGTAGCAATCAACGACTTAACAGACGCTAAAACTTTAGCTCACCTTTTAAAATATGACACAGTTCACGGAACTTTAAATGCAGAAGTATCTGCTAACGAAAGCAGCATCGTTGTTAACGGTAAAGAAATTAAAGTTATCGCTGAGCGTGACCCAGCTCAATTACCATGGAGCGACTACGGAGTAGAAATCGTAGTAGAATCTACTGGACGTTTCACTAAAAAAGCAGACGCTGAAAAACACTTAGGTGGATCAGTTAAAAAAGTTATCATCTCTGCACCAGCTTCTGACGAAGATATCACTGTTGTTATGGGTGTTAACCACGAACAATACGATGCAGCTAGCCACAACGTAGTATCTAACGCTTCTTGTACTACAAACTGCTTAGCTCCATTCGCTAAAGTATTAAACGAAAAATTCGGCGTAAAACGCGGAATGATGACAACAATTCACTCTTACACTAACGACCAACAAATCTTAGACTTACCACACAAAGATTTACGTCGTGCTCGTGCAGCAGCTGAAAACATGATCCCAACATCTACTGGTGCAGCTAAAGCTGTAGCATTAGTATTACCAGAACTTAAAGGTAAATTAAACGGTGGCGCAGTACGTGTTCCAACTGCTAACGTTTCTCTTGTTGACTTAGTTGTTGAACTTGACAAAGAAGTAACAGTGGAAGAAATCAATGCAGCATTCAAAGCAGCTGCTGAAGGCGAATTAAAAGGTATCCTTGGATACAGCGAAGAGCCATTAGTATCTATCGACTATAACGGATGCACAAACTCTTCTACAATCGATGCATTATCTACAATGGTAATGGAAGGTAACATGGTTAAAGTACTTTCTTGGTACGATAACGAAACTGGTTACTCTAACCGTGTAGTAGACTTAGCTGCATACATGACTTCTAAAGGTCTTTAATTCTTAAGTTTATAAGTTATCAATGACAAAACGAGGGAGAGGGTTTGTTCCCTCTCTCTCTTCTTTCGTTTTAGAAGCAAATGTGATAAGCTTTTGAATGGGTTTTGTCAATCCTAACTAGTCGGAGGGAAATCCAATGAACAAAAAATCAATTCGTGACGTAGATTTAAAAGGTAAACGAGTATTTTGCCGCGTTGACTTCAACGTACCTATGAAAGATGGCAAAGTTACAGACGAGACTCGTATTCGTGCAGCTCTTCCTACAATTCAATATTTAGTAGAGCAAGGTGCGAAAGTTATTTTAGCAAGTCACTTAGGTCGTCCAAAAGGCCAAGTAGTAGAAGAAATGCGTCTTACTCCAGTAGCTGCACGTTTAGGTGAGCTTCTTGGTAAAGATGTGAAAAAAGCGGACGAAGCATTCGGACCAGCTGTACAAGAAATGGTTGCAGCAATGAACGAAGGCGACGTATTAGTTCTTGAAAACGTACGTTTCTATGCGGGCGAAGAAAAGAACGATGCAGAACTTGCGAAAGAATTTGCAGCTCTTGCTGATCTTTTCGTTAACGATGCATTCGGTGCAGCTCACCGTGCTCATGCTTCTACTGCAGGTATTGCAGACTACCTACCAGCAGTATCTGGTTTCCTAATGGAAAAAGAGTTAGAAGTATTAGGTAAAGCACTTTCTAACCCAGAACGCCCATTTACAGCAATCATCGGTGGTGCGAAAGTAAAAGATAAAATCGGTGTAATTCGTCATCTATTAGACAAAGTAGATAACCTAATTATCGGTGGTGGCCTTGCTTACACATTCGTAAAAGCATTAGGACATGAAATCGGACAATCTCTATGTGAAAATGACAAAATTGACTTAGCAAAAGAGTTTATGGAACTTGCAAAAGAAAAGGGCGTAAACTTCTATATGCCAGTTGATGTTGTAATTACAGAAGAGTTCTCTGAAACTGCAACAACAAAAGTTGTAGGTATCGATGCAATTCCTGAAACTTGGGAAGGCGTGGATATCGGACCGAAAACAAGTGAAATTTATGCTGATGTAATTAAAAACTCTAAGCTTGTTGTATGGAACGGACCAATGGGTGTATTTGAAATGACTCCATTTGCAGAAGGTACAAAAGCAGTAGGACAAGCATTAGCAGATGCAGAAGGTACATACTCTGTTATCGGCGGTGGTGACTCTGCAGCAGCTGTTGAAAAATTCGGTATGGCTGACAAAATGAGCCACATTTCTACTGGCGGCGGTGCGTCATTAGAATTTATGGAAGGTAAAGAACTTCCAGGTGTAGTTTGTCTTAACGACAAATAAGTAGCAGCCAAAGAAAAAGGACGGTGCAAAGCATGCGTAAACCAATTATCGCAGGTAACTGGAAAATGAATAAAACTTTATCTGAAGCAGTTAGCTTCGTAGAGGAAGTAAAAGGTCAAATCCCAGCAGCTTCAGCTGTTGATGCAGTAGTTTGCTCTCCAGCTCTTTTCTTAGAGCGCTTAGTAGCGGCAACTGAAGGAACGGACTTAAAAGTAGGTGCACAAAACATGCACTTCGAAAAAAATGGTGCATTCACTGGCGAAATTAGCCCAGTAGCACTTAGCGACTTAAAAGTGAGCTACGTAGTACTTGGCCACTCTGAGCGTCGTGAAATGTTTGCTGAAACAGACGAAGCAGTAAACAAAAAGACTCTTGCAGCATTTGAACATGGTTTAACACCAATCGTTTGCTGTGGTGAAACTTTAGAAGAGCGCGAAAGCGGAAAAACATTTGATCTAGTAGCAGGTCAAGTGACAAAAGCACTTGCAGGTTTAACAGAAGAGCAAGTGAAAGCTACTGTTATCGCATATGAGCCAATTTGGGCGATCGGTACAGGCAAATCTTCTTCTTCTGCAGATGCAAACGAAGTATGTGCGCACATCCGTAAAGTTGTTGCAGAAGCTGTTTCTCCAGCAGCTGCAGAAGCTGTTCGTATTCAATACGGCGGTAGCGTAAAACCAGAAAACATTAAAGAATACATGGCACAATCTGACATCGACGGCGCTTTAGTTGGCGGTGCTAGCTTAGAGCCTGCTTCCTTCTTAGGTCTTCTGGGGGCGGTAAAATGAGAAAGCCAACAGCTTTAATCATTCTTGACGGTTTCGGACTACGTGAAGAAACTTACGGGAATGCTGTAGCACAAGCTAAGAAACCTAATTTTGATGGTTACTGGAACAAGTTCCCTCACACAACGCTTACAGCATGTGGCGAGGCAGTGGGTCTTCCAGAAGGTCAAATGGGTAACTCTGAGGTTGGTCACTTAAATATCGGTGCTGGCCGCGTAGTATATCAAAGCTTAACACGTGTGAACGTTGCAATTCGTGAAGGTGAGTTCGATAAGAACGAAACATTCCAAAATGCAATTAAAAGCGTAAAAGAAAAAGGTACAGCTCTTCATTTATTCGGTTTACTTTCTGATGGTGGTGTGCACAGTCACATGAACCATATGTTTGCTCTTCTTCGCTTAGCAGCAAAAGAAGGCGTGGAGAAAGTATACATCCATGCATTCTTAGATGGCCGCGATGTTGGACCACAAACAGCAAAAGGTTATATCGATGCAACAAATGAAGTAATTAAAGAAACAGGAGTAGGTCAATTCGCAACAATCTCTGGTCGTTATTACTCCATGGACCGTGACAAGCGTTGGGATCGCGTTGAAAAATGTTACCGTGCTATGGTGAATGGCGAAGGACCTACTTATAAATCAGCACATGAATGCGTAGAGGACTCTTATGCAAATGGTATCTATGATGAATTCGTATTGCCATCTGTAATTGTTAATGAAGATGAAACGCCAGTTGCAACAATCAATGATGATGATGCAGTTATCTTCTATAACTTCCGTCCAGACCGCGCAATTCAAATTGCACGTGTATTTACAAATGAAGACTTCCGTGAGTTCGATCGTGGTGAAAAAGTACCTCACATTCCAGAATTCGTTTGTATGACACACTTTAGTGAAACAGTAGATGGTTACGTGGCATTCAAGCCAATGAACCTTGATAACACATTAGGTGAAGTTGTTGCGCAAGCGGGATTAAAACAACTTCGCATCGCGGAAACTGAAAAGTATCCGCACGTTACATTCTTCTTTAGCGGTGGTCGTGAGGCTGAATTCCCAGGAGAAGAGCGTATCTTAATTAACTCACCTAAGGTTGCAACTTATGACTTGAAACCTGAAATGAGCATTTACGAAGTAACCGACGCTTTAGTAAATGAAATCGAAAATGATAAACATGATGTTATCATTCTTAACTTTGCAAACTGTGATATGGTTGGCCATTCTGGGATGATGGAACCAACAATTAAAGCAGTAGAAGCAACTGACGAATGTTTAGGAAAAGTTGTAGAAGCGATTCTTGCAAAAGATGGTGTAGCACTTATTACTGCTGACCATGGTAATGCTGATCAAGAGTTAACTCCTGACGGTGGGCCAATGACAGCTCATACAACGAACCCGGTTCCTTTCATCGTTACGAAAAATGATGTTGAATTACGTGAAGATGGCATCTTAGGAGATATCGCTCCAACAATGCTTACACTTCTAAATGTTGAACAACCGAAAGAAATGACAGGTAAAACAATTATTAAATAATTAAATTGCACATATAAAAGGAGAGAAAATATTATGTCAACAATTATTGATGTTTATGCTCGCGAAGTCCTAGACTCTCGTGGTAACCCAACTGTAGAAGTAGAAGTTTACACAGAAAGTGGCGCATTCGGACGCGCTATCGTACCAAGTGGTGCATCTACTGGTGAGCACGAAGCAGTAGAATTACGTGACGGTGACAAATCTCGTTACCTTGGTAAAGGTGTTGTTAACGCAGTAAACAACGTTAACGAAATTATCGCTCCAGAAATCGTTGGTTTCGACGTAACTGATCAAGCTGGTATCGACAACGCTATGATCGAATTAGATGGCACTCCAAACAAAGGTAAATTAGGCGCTAACGCTATCCTTGGTGTATCTATGGCAGTAGCTCACGCAGCAGCTGACTTTGTAGGTCTTCCATTATACCGTTACCTTGGTGGATTCAATGCAAAACAATTACCAACTCCAATGATGAACATCATCAACGGTGGTTCTCACGCTGATAACAACGTTGACTTCCAAGAGTTCATGATCTTACCAGTTGGTGCTCCAACATTCAAAGAATCAATCCGTATGGGTGCTGAAGTATTCCATGCATTAAAAGCTGTATTACATGACAAAGGTCTTAACACTGCAGTAGGTGACGAAGGTGGATTCGCTCCAAACCTTGGTTCTAACCGTGAAGCATTAGAAGTAATCATCGAAGCTATCGAAAAAGCTGGTTACAAAGCTGGCGAGAACGTATTCTTAGGAATGGACGTTGCTTCTTCTGAGTTCTACAACAAAGAAACTGGTAAATACGATCTTACAGGCGAAGGCCGCAGCATGACTTCTGCAGAAATGGTTGATTTCTACGAAGGTCTTTGCAACGACTTCCCAATCATCTCTATCGAAGATGGTTTAGACGAAAACGACTGGGATGGCCACAAATTATTAACTGACCGTCTTGGCAAAAAAGTTCAATTAGTTGGTGACGATTTATTCGTAACGAACACTCAAAAACTTGCTGAAGGTATCGAAAAAGGTATCTCTAACTCAATCTTAATTAAAGTTAACCAAATCGGTACTTTAACTGAGACTTTCGAAGCAATCGAAATGGCTAAACGAGCTGGTTACACAGCAGTTGTATCTCACCGTTCTGGTGAAACTGAAGATGCTACAATCGCTGACATCGCAGTTGCAACGAATGCTGGCCAAATCAAAACTGGTTCTATGAGCCGTACTGACCGTATTGCTAAGTACAACCAATTATTACGCATCGAAGACGAACTAGGCGAAATCGCTGTTTACGATGGTTTAAAATCTTTCTATAACTTAAAAAAATAATTTAAATGTAGTTTTTAATTGTTTAAATTAAGTGATAAAAAACCTCCTATTTATGATAGGAGGTTTTTTTATATGTTTGTAATGCATGTGAGTTAACATCAATAAAACAATTTAATATAATGAACCTGTGATATAAATAGAAAATGTTTAATCAAGAGAGGAAATGGGGTAATGAGAATGGTTAAACTGACTACAGCGATAGATAATGAAGAATCTAATGAAATTACAGAATGGTTAGAAAAATACATCTTTCCAATTGATTTTCTGGAAGACTGCTACTTTGATGTAAACACCATTTTATATTCAGTCAATTTAGCCAAACATCATACAATAGTATGTTCAATTGTTCATAATTCCGAACCCACCACTTTTTCTCCAGAAGAGCTAAACGCAGCTATATTAGAAGGGTGTAGAAAAACAGGACTAAATGAAGGGTGTTACTATTTTAACGTTAATGTTCATGATAATATTGCAAGGGTAGTAGAGAGTATTGGATCATATAGCTTAAAGAGAGCAGAAAAGAACTATGCGCTATTCCCATTGTATTACCTATTAACAGAAAACAGAGCAGTTGAAGGTGGCACAAGTTATACGGGGCTTATTGGAAGAAATAAAGATTGGATGCTAACAATTGAATTTGCAACGAAGATAAATTTCATAGTACATGGGAGTAAAGAATTTTGTGATGTAGTATATCAGGCATTATATAAAAAGGACACTAGGTAACGTATTAGTGTTCTTTTTATGTTTTTTAGGACAAACTTTTAGGGATATTGTGAACTTGATTCATATATTTAAAGAAATCCATATGAGGATATTTCTTTTTTAAAATAGTAAATCCTAAAAATCAGAAAATATAAACTTTTCATTTTAGGTCAATGTTTTTGACGTAAATTCCGCTCGGAAACCCAGTCATACCAAGGGTGTAAGCGTATAACATATGTCATTTTTGTTGTCAAGTTGATAAATTGCAGCTTTTTACAATTTATACTATGATAAGAATAGAAAACAGAAGATCGTATAAACATGAGGGATGATGAACATGAAGTTTACTAAGATTATTGTCCAAGTTGTAGCTCTTTACGTGTTTTACATGATTGGAACATGGGTGCAAGAAATGTTGAATATTCCAATTCCAGGTAGTTTGATTGGCTTATTTTTGTTGCTTATTTTACTTAGCATGAAGGTTCTTCCTGTGAAATGGTTTGATTTAGGAGCAGAAACACTCGTTGCTATTATGCCGTTTTTATTGATTCCGCCAACGATTGGCTTAATGAATTACGGTGCTTTTTTTATGAGTAAAGGAATTTCTCTTTTCATTACAATTGTAGCGAGTACATTTTTAATTATTATTGTCGCAGGACATACAGGACAATATCTTGCGAATAGAAAGGAAAAAGAATCGCGATGAGCCAAATATTAATCGGAATTGGTTGGGTTATTCTTACATTGTTATTATATCAATTATCTAAAAAGATTTATAAAGTATTGCCAACACCATTCACCATTCCAATGCTTGTAGCAACAGCATTAATGATTGTCTTATTACTTGTGCTGGATATACCATATCAACAATACATGCAGAGTGGTGGCGGCTGGATTTCAAAACTGCTTGGTCCAGGGGTGGTAGCATTTGCTATTCCATTATATAAACAGCGTCATGTGTTGCAAAAATATATTGTACCGATTGCGGGTGGTGTATTAGTCGGAACAACAGTTGCGATTGCAAGTGACTTAGTGATTGCAACGCTTATGGGAACAGATAAAAGCTTAATTTTATCTTCTTTACCAAAATCCGTAACAATGCCAGTTGCAATGAGTGTATCTGAGCAGGTTGGCGGCGTTCCATCTTTAACAGCAGCATTCGTTGTTGTTGCAGGGATTACAGGAACAATTACAGGTCCGCTTTTATTGAAATGGAGCCGCGTTACAAACTCTGTTGGTAAAGGGATTGGTTTTGGATGTGCATCACATATTATGGGTGTGATGAGAGCGATGAAAAACAATGAACATGAAGGTGTTATTGGATCGGTAACAATGACATTGACGGCTATTTTAACTTGTCTGCTTGGACCGCTATTTGCAACCATGTTTATGTAATAGATGAAAGCGAGAGCAATAGGAACAGCTCTCGCTTTTCTGTTGGATTTGTGCTACAGTTAAATTAACTGAATCTTTGTAGGAGGTACGCCAGGTGCATACGTTATTATCAGTTTTACTTATTATTGTATCGATTTTAATGATTGTTATGGTGCTTATGCAGTCTAGTAATAGTTCAGGCCTTTCAGGTGCTATTTCAGGCGGTGCAGAGCAATTATTTGGTAAGCAAAAAGCACGCGGAATTGAAGCGGTATTAAACCGTATTACAGTTGTTTTAGCTGTACTATTCTTTGCACTAACAATTGGAGTTACGTACTTAAGCATATAAGTAAAGGTCTTGCTTTTTGACAGATATGAAAAAAGAAGAAGCGTTAGCGGATTCGCGCTAATGGTTCTTCTTTTTTTGTCTCATTTGTATTTCATTATTCGCAAAAAGTTTCTAATTAGATTATGGAAATGGAACTATGGTAAACTAGGGATAGAAACAATACGACTAGATTATAGAAGAGAAAGAGGAGAAGAAGATGATGAAATTAGCATCTCCGAAACCATTTACATTTGAAGGTGGAGACCGTGCTGTTTTATTACTACATGGATTCACGGGAAATTCAGCTGATGTACGTATGCTCGGGCGTTTTTTAGAGAAAAAAGGCTATACTTGCCACGCCCCAATTTATAAAGGTCATGGTGTACCGCCAGAACAACTTGTTCGTACAGGTCCTGAAGACTGGTGGAAAGATGCTATGGCTGCGTATCAACATTTGAAGGATCAAGGATATGAGAAGATTGCGGCTGTTGGACTATCACTGGGCGGTGTATTCTCGTTAAAACTTGCTTATACATTACCGATTTTAGGTGTTGTACCAATGTGTGCGCCAATGTACATTAAGAGCGAAGAAATTATGTACCAAGGTATATTGGCATACGCGCGTGAATATAAAAAACGTGAGCAGAAATCACCAGAGCAAATTGCAGAAGAAATGATGGAATTTAAAAAGACACCAATGAATACATTAAAAGCATTACAAGGTTTAATTCGTGACGTACGCAATAATGTTGATATGATTTATGCTCCAACATTTGTTGTACAAGCACGCCATGATGAAATGATTAATACAGACAGTGCAAACATTATCTATAATGGTGTAGAGTCCACGTTAAAAGAAATTAAGTGGTATGAAGATTCTACGCATGTTATTACGCTTGATAAACAACGTGATGAGCTACACGAGGATGTATATAACTTCTTGGAGCAACTAGATTGGTAAGATCTAGTTGCCTCTTTTTTTCATGAGGTATTAAAACCATTCTTTTTAGGGTGGAAGAGAGGGTCCATCGATGGATAGAAGTGGTCAGTTCCTTTTTTCGCCCCATGCTGTGTGAGAACAGAAGGAGAGAATGAGTGGAGGTCTTCTTTTATAGACGCAACGTAGGTTCCTGTAAATCAAAATGGGTTTATATAGAAATAAACTTTTGAGATGAGGATTACGCAGCAGAATAAATGGTGAAAAACGAGTGTTTATAGAAGTTTCACTTTATATAGAGTCAATGTTTCGGATACACTAAATAATATGAGGATTTAAAGGAGGTATTTGTGCTTGGAAGACATTATTCAAGAACATATTGATAAATTATTGTTATTTATGAAAGAAGAAGCGTATAAGCCGCTAACGATACAAGAATTAGAAGCTGCTTTTGGAATTGTAGATTCCGCTGGCTTTAAAGATTTTGTAAAGGCACTTGTTATGATGGAAGAGAAAGGACTTGTTGTTCGTACACGTAGCAATCGCTATGGCCTTCCAGAAAAGATGAATTTAGTGCGCGGTAAGTTAATTGGACATGCACGTGGTTTTGCATTTGTCGTGCCGGAAGAGAAGAAGACAGGTGACGATGATATTTTTATCCCGCCCACAGAATTAAATGGTGCACTTCATGGCGATACAGTGTTAGCTCGTATTAATTCACAATCTAGCGGATCACGCCAAGAAGGTACGATCATTCGTATTGTAGAACGTGGTACGAAGGAACTAGTTGGTACATATACAGAATCAAAAAATTTTGGATTTGTACTTCCTGATAATAAACGTTGGACAAGTGACATTTTTATTCCGAAAAGTGCATCTATGGGTGCGGTAGAAGGGCATAAAGTTGTTGTGAAAATTACAAGCTATCCGCAAGATCGTTTAAGTGCGGAGGGGGAAGTTATTCAAATTCTAGGTCATAAAAATGACCCAGGGGTAGATATCTTATCTGTTATTCATAAACATCATTTGCCATTAGCATTCCCGGAAGATGTAATGGAACACGCGAACAGTGTACCAGAAACGATTTCAGAAGAAGATTTAAAAGACCGCCGAGATCTTCGTGATCAAATGATTGTGACAATTGATGGTGCAGATGCAAAAGACTTAGATGATGCGGTAACAGTAACAAGGCTTGAGAATGGTAATTATAAACTTGGTGTTCATATTGCGGATGTAAGTCATTATGTCCATGAAGGATCTCCAATTGATGTTGAAGCAGCAGAGAGAGCAACGAGTGTGTATCTTGTTGACCGTGTAATTCCGATGATTCCACATCGTTTATCAAACGGAATCTGTTCCTTGAATCCGAAAGTGGATCGCCTTACACTATCTTGTGAAATGGAAATTAACAATCTTGGTGATGTTGTGAGCCATGAGATTTTCCAAAGTGTCATTAAAACGACAGAGCGTATGACATACGCTGATGTAAGAAGTATTTTAGAAGATGAAGACGAAGAGTTAATTAAACGTTATGAGCCATTAGTACCGATGTTTAAAGAGATGGGTCAGTTAGCGCAAATCTTACGTGAAAAACGTATGAGACGTGGTGCGATTGACTTTGACTTTAAAGAAGCAAAAGTACTAGTAGATGAAGAAGGTAAACCGACAGATGTTGTAATGCGTGATCGTTCGGTATCAGAAAAGCTAATTGAAGAGTTCATGCTTGTTGCCAATGAAACGGTAGCAGAGCATTTCCATTGGATGAACGTACCGTTTATGTACCGTGTCCATGAAGATCCGAAAGAAGATAAATTAGAGCGTTTCTTCGAATTTGTAACAAACTTTGGCTATGCGGTAAAAGGACGTGCGAATGAAATACATCCTCGCGCGCTGCAACAAATTCTTGAAATGGTACAAGGGCAGCCTGAGGAAGTCGTGATTTCAACAGTTATGCTTCGTTCGATGAAACAAGCTCGTTACGATGCAGATAGCTTAGGTCACTTCGGTTTATCAACAGAATTCTATACACATTTCACATCACCAATTCGTCGTTATCCAGATACGATTGTTCACCGATTAATTCGTGAATATATTATTAACGGTAAAATTGATAACGAAACACAAGCAAAATGGCGTGAAAAGTTACCGGAGATTGCAGAGCATTCTTCTAACATGGAACGCCGCGCTGTTGAGGCAGAACGCGAAACAGACGAACTGAAAAAAGCAGAATATATGCTTGATAAGATCGGTGAAGAGTACGACGGTATGATTAGTTCTGTAACAAACTTCGGTTTATTCGTAGAGCTTCCGAATACAATTGAAGGTCTTGTTCACGTTAGCTATTTAACGGATGATTACTATCGTTATGATGAACAGCACTTTGCGATGATTGGTGAACGTACAGGTAACGTCTTCCGCATCGGTGATGAAATTACAATTCGCGTTATTAATGTAAACAAAGATGAACGCGCAATTGATTTTGAAATCGTTGGTATGAAAGGTAGCCCAAGACGTAAATTCAAAGATCGTCCAGTTGTGATTGAACAGCCAAAAGGTGGTAGAAAGAGACGCAGTGGTCGCGGCGAACGTAATAATGAGCGCGGCGGTGCACGTGACAATGAACGTGGTAGTGGAAGAAAATACGAACGTGGTGGTCAAGGGAAAGAATCCTCTGGTCGTCCAGGAAAAAAAGATGGTAACGGTAAAAAGAAAAAGCCATTCTTTGAAAATGTCCCAGGATTTAAGAAGAAAAAGAAAAAGCGTAAGTAAGAAGGAGGGCTTTGCTTATATACTGAGCGAAGCCACTTCTTTTCTGGTGGTATCTAGTTAAGGCGGCAAGCTCTTCGTGTTTAAGAACCTTCTGTAAAAGAAGATAAAAAGCATCCTCTATGCGAAAGAACCTTAGCCGATCAGAGCCGAACATTCTGAGCGAGCACTTCCACTTTTTCGTAATTTTTGTTAAAATGGTACAAATAGAGGAGGGACATAAAATGCCAAAAGGTAGTGGTAAGGTTATTGCACAAAATAAAAAAGTATTTCATGATTATTTCATCGACGAAACATACGAAGCAGGGCTTGTCCTTCAAGGAACGGAAATTAAGTCTATTCGCGCCGGACGCGTAAACTTAAAAGATGCTTTCGCACGTATACATAATGGTGAAGTTTGGGTGTATAATATGCATATTAGTCCATATGAGCAAGGGAATCGTTTCAATCACGAGCCGCTTCGTACAAGAAAATTACTTCTTCATAAGAAAGAAATCGACAAGCTAATTGGCTATTCAAAAGAAACAGGTTATACGCTTGTTCCAGTTAAAATCTATTTAAAAAATGGCTTTGCGAAAATGGCACTTGGTGTAGCACGAGGGAAGAAACAATATGATAAGCGTCATGATTTAAAAGAGAAGGAAGCGAAACGCGAAATCGCACGTGCATTCCGTGATCGTCAAAAGATGTAATACAAAAATTTACATTTGTAAAATGTTGAACGTATGATATAATAATTTTTGTAAGGTCAGTTGAACATTGAAAAACAGCTCATTAAGTAGCTATCACGAATATACTTCGTATGCTCCATTCTTATATGGGGACGTTACGGATTCGACAGGGGTAGTTTGAGCTTAAGTTGCGAGTCGAGGGGATCGGCCTCGTTAAAACGTCAAAGCCAATAACTGGCAAACAACAAAACAACTTCGCTTTAGCTGCTTAATACAGCTTAGCGGTTCCTCCCTCCATCGTCCATGTGGTAGGGTAAGGGACTCAAACTAAGTGGACTACGCCGGAGTTCGCCGTCTGAGGACGAAGGAAGAGAACAATCAGACTAGCAACTTGGAAGCCTGTCGATAGGCCGAAGAGTTTGCGAAATGCCAATATATCGACTACACTCGTAGAAGCTTAAGTGCCAATATCTTTGGACGTGGGTTCGACTCCCACCGTCTCCACCAATACATATTTGGTGGTTTTTTTATTTTTGTGTAACAAGAAGCATAAGATGGCCGTTTTGGCCAACTTATGCTTCTTTTAGTTTACGGCCAACTTATGCTTCCTCTTATGGCAAACTTAAATCGGCTGAAGAAGAATCCATTTTGATCAATCTTTTTTCAAAATAGCTTCTTCTTATTTAGCATACAATAGGGGGTTTACGAGGCACTTTTAATCAAAATTTATTTTAGAGCTACAGCTACATCTAGATTTTTCATCACAATGTTATTGTAAGTACACGAAAGACTCTTTATATAGTCCTCCATAGAAAAATTTAGAAATTTACTATATGGAATATTAATACAGGGATTCTTTTTGATGGTATGATTAATAGATAGGTAAAGATATTTTGAATATATAAAAGTGGATATGTGAATTATGGAGGAGTTTAAATGGCATACCAATCAGAAGCACAGTTGGAGAAAAATCTACATAGTCAATTAGTAAATCAAGGTTATACAGCGGTAAAGATTCCTGACTATGATGCACTACTAGCAAACTTTAGAAACCAATTAAATGAATTCAATAAACATAAATTAGCAGGACAGTCTCTTACAGATAAAGAATTTAGAAGAATTTTAACAGTAATCGAAGGCAAAAGTATTTATGATTCTGCAAAAATCTTACGTGATAAATTACTAATTGAACGTGAAGACGGATCAGAGTTATATGTCGAGCTCTTAAATACAAAAGACTGGTGTAAAAATTTGTTCCAAGTAACAACACAGACAACAGTTGTAGGAAAATATGAGAATCGCTACGATGTGACGATTTTAATCAATGGGTTACCACTCGTTCAGATTGAACTTAAGCGTAGAGGACTAGATTTTAAAGAAGCATTTAATCAAATTCAGCGTTATCGTAGACACTCATTCCAAGGGTTATACCATTTCTTACAAATTTTTGTCGTAAGTAATGGTGTTGATACGAAATATTTTTCAAATTCAGATCATGCAATTCAGTTTGGATTTACATTTTTCTGGTCAGATGAAAAGAACAATATTATTACGAATTTGCAGGACTTCGCAAAAGCGTTCTTACAGCCTTGTCATTTAGCAAAAATGATTAGCCGTTATATGGTTATTAATGATACAGATAAAGCATTAATGGTTATGCGCCCTTATCAAGTATATGCGGTTGAGGAACTTGTGAAACGTGCAACGGAAACAAACAATAACGGATTTATTTGGCATACAACAGGTTCAGGAAAAACATTAACTTCTTTTAAAGCGGGTCAGATCTTGGCAAATGAAGAAAGTATAAAAAAAGTGTTCTTCTTAGTAGATCGTCAAGATTTAGATAGCCAAACGATTTCAGAGTTTAATAAATTTGAAAAAGGCTCTGTTGACCGTACAGATAAAACAGATAAACTGATTGAACAAATTAAAAACCCAATGAAAAACTTCATTGTGACAACAATTCAGAAAATGAACAATGCGATTAAAAATCCACGCTATGCAGATGTGATGGAACCGTATAAACAGGAACATGTTGTGTTTATTATTGATGAATGTCATCGAAGTCAATTTGGTGATATGCGAAAGGAAATTGACCATCATTTCCAAAATGCACAATACTTTGGGTTTACAGGTACGCCGCGTTTTGAGGAAAACAAAAGCCAAGATGGTCGTACTACAGCTGATTTATTTGAAAAATGCTTGCATTACTATTTAATTAAAGATGCAATCCGTGATGGTAATGTACTAGGCTTTTCTGTGGAATATATTCGCACATTTAATGCCAATATTAATGAAGAAGACCAAACAAAAGTACAAGGAATTGATACAGATGAAGTATGGCATCATCCAACACGTTTAGAAATGATAGCAGACCACATTTTAGATAATCATGTGCGCCGTTCGAAAAGTAAGGGCTATTGTGGTCTATTTGCAGTAGATTCTATCCCTATGCTCATTAAGTATTATGATATTTTCAAACAGAAAAATCATAATCTAAAAATAGCAGCCATATATTCATTTGGCGCAAATGAAGAAAGTGATGGTACAGAAGAGCACTCACGTGAAGCATTAGATCGTATAATTGATGATTATAATGCAATGTATGGAACCGATTATTCAACAGATACATGGGACCGCTATTTCTCAGATGTATCGAAAAAAATAAAAAATGCACAAATTGACATTTTGATTGTCGTAAACATGTTCTTAACAGGTTTTGATAGTAAGCCACTCAATACATTGTATATCGATAAAAATCTAAAATATCATAATTTACTTCAAGCCTACAGTCGTACAAATCGTGTAGAAAAAGCAACAAAACCATATGGCAATATTGTTTGTTATCGCAACTTAAAAGATGCGACAGATGAAACGATTAAGTTATTCTCTAAAACAGACTCTGTAGATGATGTTTTAATGAAAAGCTATGACGAATATTTAGCCGCTTTCCTTGATGCACGTAATAAATTATTAGGCGTAGTTGCAACACCAGAAGATGTGGACAAACTTGAAAAAGAAGAAGATCAACGAGAATTTATTATTGCCTTTAAAAATGTGACGAAGCTACTGCAACGTCTACAATCATTCTCTGATTTTGAATTCGATGAAGATGAGTTACAAATTTCAGAGCAAACATATGAGGATTTCAAAAGTAAATATTTTAAAATTGTTGATAAAACAAAACGTGAAGTCGAAAAAGAATCGATTTTACAAGATATTGATTTTGAGTTAGAGCTAATGCATACGGATCGCATTAATGTAAGTTATATTATGAATTTAATCGCAAACTTAACAATGGATGATGAAAAAGAAAGAAACAATGAAATTCGTTTAATTAAACAAGAACTAGATCATGCATCAGATCCGAAATTACGTCTAAAAGTGGAACTCATTAAAGGGTTTTTAGATAAAGTTGCTCCGTATTTAAGTTCAGAAGAATCGGTTTTAGACGCATATGCACATTATGAAGCAGAAATGAGTGAAAAAGAGATTAATGACTTTGCAAAAGAAATTGGTTTAGATGATGAAGTATTAAAGGAACAATTGGCTACATATGAGTACTCCAACTTAATTGAGCAAAGCATAATTATGGATGAATTGCCAGGATCATTTTTAAAACGAAAGAAGTCTATCAAAGCAGTTGCGTCATTTATTCAAGAGCATACAGAAAAATATAGTTATAGTTCATAAAAGAGAGGGGTACTCCCTCTCTTTATTTATGATATTTTTAAAAATATCATAAATAAATTATATTTTTTATTGATATTTTTAAAAATATCATTTATATTTAAGTCATAGAAAAAATAATGAATAGGAGGGGAGTAGTTGAAATTAGGAGATTGTGCAAATGTCATTCAAGGAACATTCATTAATCGCATTCAAACATCTAAACTAAATGAGGACAGTGAGACGGTACATTTGCTTACTCTGAAAGAATTTAATGAAACATTAGGGTTAAGTTATCGTATGTCGCAAGACAAAAATACAGAAGTCTATGTTCGTAGGGATAAGCTGTTAAAAGAGTTGTTCACAGATTCCAACAGCTTAGTTATGCATACGTTATCGCAGAAAGTTGCATTTTTACCAGAAAAATATGGTGGATTGCTATTAACGAACAACTTTGTGAAAATTGTGTTTACTGAACCGGTCGACTTATATTTTATGGAATGGTACTTGAATGAACATCCGACTATTCAAAAGCAAATTGCACTTTTTTCAGAAGGTAGTGTCATCTCATCATTGAAGCTCTCACATATAAAAGATATTGAAGTATTACTACCGCCCTATAGAGAGCAAAAGCAAATGGGGAAGATTACAATCTTAAAAAAGAAAAAAGAACAATTGTTAAAAGAAAAAATGCAGTTAGAACAACAAGTCATGCATCAACGATTGGTGAATATTACAGATAGAAGTACACAGGAGGAAAAGAAATGACAACAAGTGAAAAACAACGTCAACAACAAGCTGAGCTACATAGAAAGCTATGGGCGATGGCAAATGATTTACGAGGACAAATGGATGCGTATGAATTTAAAGATTATATTTTAGGATTAATTTTTTATCGCTATTTGTCAGAAAAAGTAGGGCATCGTGCAGAGGAATTATTAGAAGAAGATAACATTTCATTTGCAGAAGCATGGGAAAATGAAGAATACAAAGAAGACTTGGCGGAATATCTTGTAGGTGAACTAGGCTATGTGATTGAACCACAATATTTATTCTCAAATTTAGTCGTTGAGATTGAAAAAGGTGCAAAAGGGAACTTTGACATTGAGTTACTGCAAAATGGTGTCAAAGCAATTGAAGCCTCAACACTAGGAACAGATAGCCAAGAAGATTTCCAAAACTTATTCGATGATATGGATCTAACATCCTCAAAACTTGGACGCACAGTTGAAGCACGTTCAAAATTAATTGCAAAAGTTATCATGAACATTGCTGAAATTCCATTTTTACAAGATGATGTTGAAATTGATGTACTCGGTGATGCGTATGAATACATGATCTCACAATTTGCTGCAAACGCAGGTAAAAAAGCCGGGGAATTCTATACACCACAACAAGTATCAAAAATTTTAGCGAAAATCGTGACAGTTGGGAAATCAGAAATTCGCAGTGTCTATGACGGTACATGCGGTTCAGGATCATTATTATTACGTGTAGGTAAAGAAGCCAAAGTATATAAATATTATGGTCAAGAAAAAGTATCAACAACATACAATTTAGCACGAATGAACATGTTACTGCACGATATTCCATATCAACGTTTCGATATTAAAAATGCTGATACATTAGAAGAACCACAGCATATAGATGAACGATTTGAAGCAATTGTTGCCAATCCTCCATACAGTGCAAAATGGAGTGCCGATGATAAATTTAAAGATGATGAACGTTTCAGTGCGTATAGCAAACTTGCACCAAAATCAAAAGCGGACTTTGCATTCGTTCAACACTTTATTCATCAATTAGATGATAATGGGACATTTGCGGTTGTTCTTCCACATGGTGTGCTATTCCGCGGTGCAGCAGAAGGTGCGATTCGTAAATATTTAATTGAAGAAAAGAATTATTTAGATGCAGTAATTGGCCTCCCAGCAAACATTTTCTATGGTACAAGTATTCCAACGTGTATTTTAGTATTCAAAAAATGTCGTAAGCATGATGATAATGTTGTATTTATTGATGCGTCCAATGAGTTTGAAAAAGGAAAAAATCAAAACAGGTTAACAGATGAAAACGTTGAAAAAATTGTTTCAACATATTTAAGTCGTGAAACAATTGATAAATATTCATACGCAGCAGCACTAGAAGAAGTCAAGGAAAACGATTATAACTTAAACATTCCTCGCTATGTCGATACATTTGAAGAAGAAGAAGCGGTTGATTTAGATGTTGTCGCAAAACGATTAAAAGAAATTGATGAAGAAATTGCAAAGGTTGATCAAGAGTTGGAACAATATTTCAAAGAATTGGGGGTGTAGAAGGTGAATGTACCAAAGTTGAGGTTTAAAGGATTTGAAGATGAGTGGAAATATGAAGAATTATCTAACTTAGTTACCTATATCAAGGGATTTGCTTTTAAATCATCGGATTATAAATGTGATGGATATAGAATTATCAGGGTATCAGATTTATTAAAAGAAAGTATAAATGAAACAAATGATAAAATTTATATCGACAAATCACGAGCAGAGGAATTTAAAAAATATCAGTTACAACCGGAGGGGATTATCGTGACAACAGTCGGTTCGAAACCGGAGTTAATAAATTCTGCTGTAGGAAGAACGATATACTATAATGATTTGAAGAAAGAATTTCTCAACCAAAACCTAATCAAACTAACTACAAAGAATAAAATAAATAGTTATTTTGTATATCAAAATACGAAGCAAAAAAGATATATGAATCATATTGATAGTATTCAAAGAGGTAACGCAAATCAGTCAAATATTACTGTTGCAGAATTGCTAGAATATAAAATGTTTATGCCTACATTAGAAGAACAAAATAAAATTGCTGATTTTTTTCGTGAACTAAATAAAAAGATCCAACTCAAACAAGAAAACATCAACTTGCTGAAAGAACAGAAAAAGGGTTATATGCAGAAGCTTTTTAAGCAAGCGGTTCGGTTTAAGGATGATAATGGCGGGGAGTATCCTAAATGGAGAAAAAAGGTTAAAGCAGCTGAATTATTTGAAGCTATTTCAAATAAGAATCCAGAAGAGAAATTACCCGTATTATCAGCTACTCAAGATCAAGGAATGGTCTTAAGGGATTTATTAAACAAGGATATGCAATATTCTACTACTAATTTAAACTCGTATAAGATTGTTGATATAGATGACTTTGTTATAAGTTTAAGATCGTTCCAAGGTGGGATTGAATTATCGCATCTAAAAGGCTTAGTAAGCCCAGCCTATACAATTTTCCGTAAAAAAAATGATGATGTTTGTAACAACTATTTTAAATATCTCTTTAAAACAGAAACATTTATTAATCAATTAAAAACAGCTACTTATGGAATTAGAGATGGAAAATCTATTAGCTACAAAGATTTTTCTACATTGAAATTTGATTTACCTTCATATGCTGAGCAACGAAAAATTGTTGACTTTTTATCTAAGTTAGATGAAAAGATTCAAATAGAGGAACAAAAATTAGATTCTTTACAAGAACAGAAAAAAGGATTTATGCAACAAATGTTTATTTAGATACCCTCATGTGAATGAAAAAAGGACTCATTTTGATTGTTTTGTTCCAAATGAGTTGACTTTTATTTAAAGAAAGTCAATGAAGTAATTATGTAAAAGGGGGATGTTATGAAACTTTATAAAGGACAAGATTATTGCTTTTTAAGTGAGAGTGATCAACTAGAGTATGAAAAAGTAAAAGAGTCAGAAAAAATTTATCCATTAACTTCAGGAATACTCAGTGAGATTAGTGTTAATAAATTTCATGAGTACCCTAAGGCAGCTAGACATAATATACATTTATTCCCGAATAATTATTTGGACATGGTAGAACTACAAAGCCATGACAAAATTAAATTTATGCACAATGAATTTAAAGACTTATTAGATAAAAATCCAACTGAGCAAGAAACATTAAATTTTATTAATAGAAATGAGCATTACTTTATTATTGCTTCATTATGATAATTTACTTGATTTGACGAAGGAGTTAATTGGTAGAAAAACATTTTAAAAAGAAATAGTTTTAATCAATCTTTTTTATAAAGCCAAAGTTTATTTCAAAATCAAGCCCACACATTTTTATCAATCTTTGTTCAAAATGTGTGGCTTTCTTCTATATATAAAATCAACGTTTGTAGCCTCTTCTTAATCAAACTTTTTTTAAAACCAACATCATGTAATTGATTAATCTTATTAAATAAAAATCAGTTTCCAGGTTTAAACCAGCTTTAAGAGAGTTAACTGTAATAGTCTTCTTTATTTTTTCATTCGATATATCTAATCATATCACTGTACTAGTTTACATAAAGAGATAAGTGTCCATATTTGTAATAGGATATTAAAAAAGTGCGGTGTTAAAAGTGAGAAATACCTATTCGCAAAGGTGCCAGTTGTATAGTTTAAAACCCATTGGCATAGAGGAGCCTTATATTGAATCTTTAACAAGTTACTTGATTAGGCTATCAGAAGCACATCAAGTTTATCCCTCATCACTAATCTCTTACATTATTGCCCCAATATTGAATAAAGAATTTCTTATCTATAGTACAGCTAGAGGTGGAAATAGATTTTATGATGGTGCAAAGACAATGAATGGTTTTGGAAGCAACGCACTAGATATGGTAGATGCTTTAGAAAAACTTACAAAGGTAGAGCAATTAGGTATATTGACGTTGGTATCTATAAAAGAAGTAGTGCCATTGCGTTATTTATTAAAAAATCATCTTTCATGGTGTGCAGTATGCTATGAAGAACAACTTAATACTGGGGATGCCATTTATAATCTCCTGTTGTGGAGCCTTGAAATGGTTAATACATGTTCAAGGCATAGGTGTAAGCTAGAAGCTGAGTGTTTTTTATGCCATAAAAAGATTCCGGTTTTACATAGGAAAAGCCAAAATGGATACTGCCCTTATTGCAGTACTTGGCTTGGTGCAGAAGCAAATTTTAATAGACGCTTAGATGAAAATGATTTTGATTACAAAATCACTTTATTGGCAGAACAAATTATAAAGCATAAAGAACAAATTAAAATTTCAGCGAGTAAGCATCAAGTCATTAGAAACTTAAATCATCTTGTTGATATTTATACAGAGGGAAACATGCAGGAGTTTGCATGGAAACTAAATTTGGCAAAGACAACCCTGTGGGATTGGTGTAATGGAAAGGCTTTACCCCCATTGTCCAGAGTATTGGAAATATGTTACTTATTTGATATGTCGCCAGTTAGTTTTTATATCGAAGATATAAGTATAAATAAAGAGCAAATTGCTTTCAATGCAGGGATATATTCGAAAGATACTAAAAAAAGAGAAATAAAATTTGATTATGATACAGCTTTATCTATACTCCAAAAATATGCTCACCACTCAGACTCCAACGTATCAATGAATGAGCTAGCTAAACAGTTAGGATACTCCAAAAGAACGCTTTACAAGTACTTCCCGAATTTGTGTAAAGTCATTTCAACAAAGAATGCAGACGCTATTAAAGAAAAGACAAATCAAGTTTACGTTAGTAATTGTCTGGTAATTTATCAACACGTTGAAAATCTTATGCAACAAGGTGTATACCCAAGTAGACGAAGAATTGAAGAAATGACAAATAAGCCAGGTTTACTAAAGGACAAGAAGCTAAGGGATTATTTTAAGGAATTGATAGAAGATAAAACTTGCTCAGGATAGGAGGTAACTTATGTTAAGTGAACAGGAATTTCAAAGTTGGTGTACACTGATGGACTTCACTAAAGAAACGATTGAAACTATCCAAAAAATTAGAACATCGCCTCCATCTCGAAGCGTGAGAAGCTCAAAATATAATGTAGCTGGAAGATACCCTAGTAAAAAAATGGGGATGTCAATTCAATTTGAAAGTCACACCGTGGAGTTAGCTGCTATTTATTTAGCAGAGTATGATGACGATGTACTCGAATATTATGACCAACCTATTACTTTAAAGTTAGATTATACTCGTGAGAATGGGCGTAGAATATCGTTTTTTTATACTCCGGATTTTTTAGTATTAAGAAGAGATGGTGTGCAGATTGAGGAATGGAAAACAGAAGAACAACTAATCAAACTATCACAAAAAGATCCAGTTAGGTATTTTAAGGATGAGGAGGGGCATTGGCGATGTCCGCCAGCTGAAGTAGCAGCCAACCAAATCGGCTTGAACTTTTGTGTGAGAACATCGGCTGAAGTGAATTTAAACTTATACAGGAACCTTATATTTCTAGAAGCTTATTTGAAGAATGAAAACTATAAAGTATCTGACGAAAAGAAAAGAGAAATAACGAATATTCTTTCTTCCGACTTAGGAATGAAGCTAGCCGAATTGCTTGTCTCCCTAAAAACAACAGATGCTGATGATGTATATACTTTGGTAGCTACAAATGAATTATATATAGATTTAGAGCAATACATCATTGCTAAATCCAGTGATGTCCCTGTCTTTTTAAGTGAGCAGCATAGTGCAGCTTTTGAAAGTATCCGTTCAACGAAACCTGAAAACACTTATCCAGTAACAGCCCTTACTGTAAATATTAACTCAACGGTTATGTGGGATGGAGTTACATGGATAGTTGTAAATATGGGTTTCAAATCTGTTTATCTTTATTCAGATGAAAATGGTTTTTTAGAATTACCAAAACTGTATTTTGTTGAATTACTTAATAATGGCAAGGTAGTTCCCGAAGATGAGAAGAGCGGAAGTCGAAAGTATGCTTCCTATCTGGATATTTTATTAGAAGCAGGACCAGAAGAGCTAGCAATAGCTAATAACAGAATGGATTTAGTCAAGCGAAAGCTAAATGGGGAGAAAATATCTAGTAACGAAGCTTCTGAACGGACTCTTAGGCGGTGGATAAAAGATTATAAAGAGGGAGAGCAATTATATGGGAGTGGATATATAGGTTTACTCCCAAAGCACCAGCAGAAGGGGAATAGAGATCAAAGGCTTCCGTCAGAAACCACATCCTTAATGGAAGAGGTAATTGAAAATGAGTATGAAAACCTTAAACAAAAAAATAAGATTATAGTATACGGACAATTAGTTAATCTCTGTGAGAGTAAAAACATCCTAGTACCTAGTTATAAGACTTTTTGTGCAACAGTTCAGAATAGAAATCGCTATGAACAAGTTAAAAAGAGGCAAGGAGATCGAGCGGCATACAAACATGAATCATTTTATTGGAACCTGGATCATAGTGTTCCACGACACGGAGATAGGCCATTTGAGATAACTCATATAGATCATACTCAGCTAGACGTGCAGCTTGTGTGCTCTAAAACAGGTAAAGTATTAGGGAGGCCATGGCTGACATTCTTAGTAGACGCCTACTCCAGAACTATTCTGTCATATCACATTTCATTCGAATCGGCCAGTTACAGGTCGGTTATGATGACTCTAAGAGAATGTGTACGTAAGTATCATCGATTACCGCAATCTATTGTGGTAGATGGAGGGAAAGAGTTCCATAGTATTTACTTTGATACATTTACAGCTATTTATGAAATTAATAAAAAAGTAAGGCCACCAGCCAAATCTAGATTTGGTAATGTAATTGAGAGATTATTTGGAACTTCAAACTCTAATTTTATTCATAACTTGCAAGGGAACACTAAAATTACAAAAAATGTTCGCCAAGTCACTAAAAAAGTGAATCCTGTGAATCATGCCGTGTGGAGCTTAGAAGCCCTATATGAAGCGTTAGAAGAATGGGTATCAGCGGTATATAGCGATAATGTACATCCAGCTTTGGAAGGACAGACTCCTGATGAAGCATTTAATGAGGGGATATATAGAACAGGAGAAAGAAAACTGGAGTTCATTGCGTATGATGAAAATTTTATAGTCACGACTTTGCCATCCACAAGGAATGGAGTCGCTAAAGTAAATTCCCGTACGGGTGTGAAAGTCAATTATATAAATTACTGGAATCCCGCATTTAATAGTCCAGTATTGGAAAACCAGGGTGTACCTGTGAGATATGATCCATTTGATATAGGTATGGCGTATGCTTATGTAAATAAAAAGTGGATAACTTGTACATCAGAGTATTACCATGTGCTAAAAGGGAAAACAGAGCGAGAGCTAAAACTGGCTATGGAAGAGATTAAGAAAAGAAAGCAAAATCATGCAAAGGGTTATACTGTTACAGCTAAAAAAATTGCTGAATTTATTAATGAGATAGAGGAAAAAGAAAAATTAATGGCCGGGAGTCTAAAAAATACATTAGCATCTAGGGGTAATCAACGTGAAGTGGACTTGGAGTTAACCATATCTACTGCACCTAATACTAAAGAATTGATAAAAAACATGGAATTTCAAGAGTTTGAGATCTATCAAAAGGAAGGCTGATATTAGATGGACGAACTTAAAAGGAAGCTTAATGATTTTGATCTCTCTGATAAAGAAAGTAAGTTGAAAAAATTTGAGGATATCGTAATCGAGCATCCTATCATCAAACAAGTGAAAGAACAACTTATTTCTTACATTCATAATCCAGCGGGAACTTTTATTGTTTTAGTACTTGGGCCAAGCGGGGTGGGAAAAACCACCCTAGCACAAGTGCTAGAAGATTACTTCATCCAAGGGATGCGAGAAGAGTTAGAAAATGATAAAGGTAGAATACCTATAGTTAGAACCGAAATTGTGGGTTTCGACTCTGGAAAGTTTCACTGGAAAGATTATTATTATCGAACTTTAGAGGAATTACAGGAACCACTGATAGATCATAAGATTTGTTTAGAAAATAGAAGTGTAATTATGAAGAAGGATTATAACAGTAAATCTCCTTGGTATGCTTTGAGAAGGTCCCTTGAAAATGCTTTTAGATTTAGAAATCCTGTGGCCTGTATAGTTGATGAAGCACAGCATTTGCTTAAGGTATCCGGTGCCAAAAGTTTGCAAAACCAACTAGATACAATAAAATCGCTAGCTAATAATACGAAAGTTCCACATATATTAATTGGAACTTACGAGCTCAAAGAATTTTTTAATCTAAGTGCACAGCTTAGTCGGAGAACAATAAGTATACAATTCCCAAGATATAGAGCGAGTAATTTGGAGGATTACCGTACCTTCCTTTCGGTAATCCATATGCTACAGAAAAAATTGCCTTTAGAAGAAGAACCGAATTTACTTGAACATGCAGATTTTATTTATGAACGTACTTTAGGGTGTATAGGGATACTCAAGGACTGGCTCACACGTTGTTTAGGAGATGCTATCTATAATGGAAAGAAAACTATAACTAAAGAAATGCTATATACATATGCAATGCCTATTAATGCTTTGAAGATGTTGATTGAGGAAATTGAGCAAGGGGAGGATTTATTTGAAGAGAATGAACAAGATAGGCTAGATTTACTATATAAGATAGGGTTAAAGGCCAGGGAAAAAGAAAAAAGCGCTAAAAAAGATGCAACTCAAAAAAGTGGCGTAGGAAGGCGTAAGCCGAAGCGAGATCCAGTGGGAAAACAAGAATATCTAGAGGGATAAAGATATGTATATATCAAGACAGTACTCATCTAGTTATTTATATTCCCTAGAGCCTATGAATGTTGGAACTCCTATGGTGGAATGCTTAATGAGCTATCTTGGAAGATTAGCGTTAGCACATAGTGTTAAGCTAACAACGCTTGCTGCTCATATTATAGCATTACACCCTTGTAAGCGGCCTTTGTACCCTAAGCAATTTGTATCAGTGCCTCTTTGGTGTAGTTCCTCATTTTACAGTAATGGGAAGACGGCTACAATGATTGCTGAATCACTAGAATTATTAACATTACAAAAAGGTTTTAAGTATATGACGATGTTAACTTGGAAAGAAGTCATACATAATAGGATGTTTTCTTTTGATAAGAAGTGGTGTCCAGAATGTTTTGATGAATGGAATGAAGCTAACAAAGAAATATATGAGCCTTTAATGTGGTATTTGAATAGTATAAATGTATGTTTAAGACACAAAAGAAAATTGGAATATTTATGTCCTAATCCTAAATGTGAAAAGTCGCAATCTGCCAAGATAGATCGTCCAGGATATTGTTATAAGTGTGGTAATTGGTTAGGGCAGAAACAATATAAATTTCTTCAAGAAGAACATAATTTAATTGAACGGGATGAATGGATTAATAGAAGTGTAGGAGAACTATTAAAAATAGCACCATATGTTATTCCACCTACAAGGGAACTAGTGTGTTCTATTGTTGAGGGAAACCTTAGAAATTTTTTTCAAGGGAATAAAAAAGAATTTTGCTTAATAACAGGTATACACCCCGTTTATTTAAGAACTATTCTACGAGAGTCACGAAGGCTACCGTTACAAGCTCTCCTATCGTTAAGTTATTATACAAAGACCCCTTTGTTAGAGTTAATGTGTTTATCATATAAAGATTCTAATGAATAAGCTAGTAATTTTGAATATCCTATGTTACTAATAGGTGCTTTTATTTGCTGTTTTGTGAAATTCACGGTCAGCTTATGGGTTAATAATTAACTTACGGCCAATTTATGCTTCCCATTCTGTTGAATAATTAGATAATTATCTGCAAAAATAAGTGTTTTCTGGCCAACTTATGCTTCCAACTGCGGCCAACTTATAGGTAAAGTGACATTTTGTAATATGAACCATAAGTTTGCCGGAACGGCAAGCTTATGGTTCTTTTTGTTTGCGGCAAAGTGATTGTTCTGAGAAATGAAGTGGATAGAGAATACGATTGTTGAGTATGTAATGTTTTTATGTAAAAGAATCAAAAAGTGACAATGGCATAAAAAATAATTCTATTCATAAAAAATAAAGAAGTTGGTATAGTACCAGCTTCTTTATTTTTTATGAAATAGATATTGAATTGAAATAACTGATATCGTTGAACGATTCGTGTGACTCTTTACTGAAGTCCTTTCATGAAGCTTTGAATTTTTGTTGATAGCATAAATAAAGTGATACTTACTATAATGGATATAGCTCCAATTACTCCAAAGTAAATGATTTCTGTTGCAGGATTATACAGTTTTACAACTTGTGCATTTATGGCTTGTGCGGATGCGGTAGATAGAAACCATAAACTGATTGTTTGCGCTGAAAAAGCAGCTGGAGCTAATTTTGTTGTTATTGATAATCCAGCAGGCGATAAACAAACTTCCCCAATTACGATTAACAAAAAGCTAAGAACTAGCCATATAGGGCTTGCTAGAGATTCTGTACCGTTAATAAAGGCAGGGATCATCATGATTAAAAATGACAATCCAGCAAAAAGTAATCCAATCGCGAATTTTTTAGGAGTGGAAGGTTGTTTTGTATTCAGTTTTACCCAAATCCACGCGAATATTGGTGCTAGTATTACTATAAATATAGGACTTAATGATTGGAACCATGTAGGTTGTATTTTAAATCCAGCGAATTGTAACTGAGTTCGTTGATCTGCATATGTTGCTAAAATAATTGCACCTTGTTCTTGTATCGCCCAAAATATTGCAGCTGAAATAAATAAAGGTATATAAGCAAGAAGGCGAGAACGTTCCACTTTGGTAGTTTTTGGACTACGATACATATAAATAAAGTAACAAGTAGGAATAATAATTCCTAAGATACTAATTAAAAAAGTAAAACGATTAATCGTTAATATACCCGTTGGTATTGTAATAGCACATAAAAGTATGATTACAATGATACTGATGCTAAAGTGTTTAATAGTTTTTTTTCTTTCAATATCTGTTAAAGGGTTTGGCACTTGAGTGCCAGCTACTCCAAGAGTCTTTTTTCTCGTGAAAACAAATAGTATTAAACCTATTACCATACCAATTGCTGCGACTCCGAAACCAAGATGGAAGTTATATTGTTGTCCTAATGTACCGACAACTAAAGGAGCTACAAGAGCACCCAAATTAATGCCCATATAGAAAATACTGAAACCAGAGTCTCGGCGTGTGTCTGATTCATGATATAAATTTCCAACAATGTTAGAGATATTTGGTTTTAATAATCCTGTCCCAAGTATTAAAAATACCATGGAAATAAATAAAGTAATGATACTACCCGGCAATGTTAGAATAAGGTGGCCAATCATAATTAAAACTCCACCCCAAAAGACCGTTTTGCTTGAACCGAGTAAACGATCAGAGACCCAGCCGCCGATAACACTGGACATGTATAATAGAGAGCCGTAAATTGCCATGATTGAAGTGGCAGTAGCTTGATCAAGTCCTAATCCACCTTTTGCGATGGAATAATACATATAGTAAAGTAAAATAGCTCTCATTCCATAATAAGAAAATCTTTCCCAAAACTCGGTGAAAAATAAAGTGAATAAACCTTTAGGGTGACCAAAAAAACCTTGTTGAGGGATACTCTCCATCATTGTTTGTTTTTCTTTTATATCCATAATGCTTTCTCCTTCGTATATTTATATATTATTTTAGTATAACGTAAATGTTTAGGATTGAAAGCAGAATATTGAAATGTATCTTTTTAAAATGTATCTCTCGCTTGAATTTTATGGGAGTATTGGTCTTTTGTATTCAATCTGTATGTTATAAGTGATAAAGACTTGTATTATTATCTAACTAAAATAAACTAGATGTTAAAAACATCTAGTTTATTTAGATTAACTCTTACTGCTTGCAGCTAGTGCTTTTGAAAAGGCAATATGGTGTTGTTTTTAAGAGGGTGGATAATATTTAAGGGGAACAATATAGTAGGATAAAGTAGATTATACAAGGGGATACTCCTTTGAACCTTGTGATTAGTACAACGCGTACAATTGTTAAGACTTCAGTTCATAATTAAGAGCTTCCTAAAAAGTTATTCATATTGCAAATCTCCCAAATAAAATTAAGCAGTTAGAAAGTGTATATGTAAAGAAACAATTATCAGCAAAGAAGTTAGGTGAGAGATCAATTGCCCATAAAAGCCCGATTAGTGAGGAGGAATAATCAGTGGAATAGGAAGAAAACCACTTCCTAAGTATTGGAAGTGGTTTTCGCCTTCTTGTAGAAATAGATTACTAGCAAAATACCTATGACGATACTAATGATAATCGTTAGTGTAATATACATGGGATCTTTATTAATTTCAGGTGGAATAACGTGCTCTAAAAGTGGACCAATGCCCATCGTGAATGCTGCCCCAATTATTAACCATGATTTTGTATATGATGCAAAAAGAATAAAAATAAGGACACATATACTAGCGATGATATAGTTTTGCATAGTAGTCGCTACAAAGTAATCTGTATCAAGTCGTCCATCTAACCAAAAATAAAAACCAACCCATCCGCCGATGGTAATAAGATGAGCTATTATTAAAAGAAAAATTGTATTTTTTCTAGATGGGTATACTTTTGGAAGTCCTTTAAATAGCGTAAATGCAAATATAGCAAGGGCCAAGAATAAAGGTAATGATCCAAATAACAATATGTTTTGTGAAATCTTGAACTGCCCTCTTACTGCTGGAGCAAAGCACATAGAAGCAACGATAACTAAAATCGCTGCAGGAATGATGACGAGCAATCCTTCCTTGTCTACAGGTAGTTCTTTCCCAATATTCTTCATGTGCTGTTTACGACTTTTTCCAATAATATGATCAACATTCTGACCTCTTTGTTCAGCTTCTGTTAAATGAACTTCTAGTTCGTCTACTATTGCATTTATATCTTCATCTTTTTTTCCGCGTTGCAGTAAGTACATTCTGAGTTCAATTAAAAATTGTTCAGACTTTGTTGATAACATTCTATTCGCCCCCTTTATTAATCACTTTTTCAACAGATAGCTTTAAATCAGTCCAGCGCTCTTTGAAGTTGTTTAATTCTTTCTCCCCTAATTCTGATAGCTGATAGTACTTCCGCTTAGGGCCAGCAGTTGATTCCCTTAATACGCTCGTAACCAATCCTTCTTTTTGCATACGTAATAGTAATGGATAGATCGTGCCCTCACTAAAAGAGTGAAAACCATAGCTATGTAATTTCTCTGTTAATTCGTAACCGTATATTTCACCTTCTTGAATAATGGCTAAAATACAACCATTCAAAATTCCTTTTAGCATTTGCGTTGAGTCAGCCATTTTAGCTCTCCTGTTCGTATATCTTTATATATATATTGTAATACAAGGTATATAATTGTGAGGATACCTTGCAATGCAAGTGTTGTAATAAAGGTAACATAAAATTAACTTGTAATGCAAGGTATGTGAATTTAATTTCAATGGTATTTCTCAATGTGCATATAAGTATGCTTTACAGGATTATGTACTTATTTTAGGAGTGATGATTATCAATTGATAATTTATGAATATTAAATAAAATTAATTCATACGATAAGACTTGCTTATACGAGGAAGAAACTACGATTTAACACTTCTGCAATTTATATAGCAGGATAATTTTGCTATAATATATGAGCATGACATATACGTAGAGGAGTGCTAGAAAATGCGATCATTTAATGTCGATGACTTTATTGCCAGTGTTTTACAATGGATATTAAATACAGCTTTAATCATATTATCCATTGTTCTATCTATCTTTTTAATTAATGAAACAATTACATTTATACAATACATATTTTCCGCAAAGAAATACACATCCTATAAATTAGTTGAAAGTATTATTGTTTACTTTTTATACTTTGAATTTATTGCATTGATTATTAAATATTTTAAATCGAATTATCATTTTCCATTACGTTATTTTATTTACATAGGAATTACAGCTCTAATTCGATTAATTATTGTTTCTCATGAAGAGCCATTTGAAACATTATTATATGCAGGATCTATTCTCATTTTAGTGATTGCTTTATATATATCTAATATGAGGGATTTGAAGAAACATTAAATATGATTTTGATGCAAAGCTATATCGTATATGAAACCACTTTTGCATGAATTACATAAAGCATACTAAAAAGTAGTGCAGACCAAGGTATTGGTTCGCACTACTTTTTTCATTCTAGTGATGAAAAGAGACAAAATGTATGTTTACTTCCTCCTTGACCTTCAAGTTACTTGAAGGATTAGAATGTGAGTAGAGAGTTGTAAGGGAGCGTTTTGAAGTGAAAACTGTTGAGAAATGAAATGAAGAATGGAGATTGAAAAAATGAGTCAAGAACCTAAACTGCGCCCATTAGAACGAGAAGATTTGAAATTTGTTCATGAACTTAACAACAATGCACATATTATGTCTTATTGGTTTGAAGAACCTTATGAAGCTTTTGTGGAGTTGCAGGATCTATATGATAAGCACATTCATGATCAAAGTGAACGTCGATTTATAGTAGAAAAAGATAATAATATGATTGGATTAGTTGAATTAGTGGAGATTGATTACATTCATCGAAGAACAGAATTTCAAATTATCATTGATCCAAAGTATCAAGGGTATGGTTATGCAGCGTGCGCAACCCGTTTAGCGATGAATTACGCCTTTTCAGTTTTAAATATGCACAAACTTTATTTAGTAGTGGATAAAGAAAATGAAAAAGCTACGCATATTTACAAAAAAGTCGGTTTTACGATTGAAGGCGAGTTACAAGATGAATTTTTTGTTGATGGTAACTACCATAATGCAATCAGAATGTGTATTTTCCAGCATCAATATTTAGAAATGAAATCATAAGTTTTAATGTATGATGAAAAATAAATATTTATCCCGCATTAACGGACAGTAACACTCCCACCTCAAAATTCAGCGAAAGCAAAGAAGTTAGGTGGGAGATGAACTGTACGTAAAAGCCCGATTGGTGAGGGCTAATAATCAGTGGGGAATGGAGAAAACCCCCACTGATTAAAGTTTCACTTTATGCTTAGTTATCTATAGTATGATTGGCTCAAGAGTGGAACCAGATGGTACTTTGGTGGAGCCTTTCTTCTTAATTCCATTAAGTTATTTATTTGTTTTTAGTGGTATTATTGCAATATTGTTTGTGGCTATCATTTCGATGTTCAAAAAAGGGAAACTTAATTAATTCAATTGATGTACCGTTTTAAATATATAAAAGGAAGCATAACTTAGGGTTATGCTTCTTTTTTGATTGTCCAAGGGTATGCTTCATCGTTAGTAATAAACAAAGAAGTCCCAATCTTTATAAAAAGATGGGCTTTTTTGTCTAATCATACATCCAATTATAAGTTTTTGATAGTAGAAGGCTAATATCAACAAGAAAGTAATGATAAAGCTTTGAATGGATTAAATTTCCGTACATCAGACATAATAATGCTTAAGAAATTCCAATTAGGGTGAGAAATCGCAGTGTCAACTGCGGATATTGGGTGATTAAAATGTGGAAAATGCTTGTTTCTTATCTTCCAGATTGGAAAGTGTTTGTGCAAACTTTTATAGTATTTTTCGTTCCTTATGTGACCTCAAGAGTTTTTAGTTGGATCCGTACATTAGAGAAAGAGTGATGAGGATGAAAGAGAAGGAATCAAAGATGAGGCAACAAACCGATACATATCAGGATAAGCCTTTTCAAAACGTAACAGATTATTTTACAGGCGATTTTACCTTGAATCTAGAGCTTGTAAAAAAAGAAGTTAGTTATAACTCGGATGCCCACTTTCGAGAGTTTAACATAGGGGGGACAAATATTCGAGCGGCGCTTGTTTTTGTGGAAGGACTGTCGGATAAGGATCTCATTAATATGCATATTTTGAAGTCATTGATGTTTAATTTTTATGAAGAATATAAGAGTGCACCATCTTATGTGGAAGGTACCATTTCAAAAGAGTTTATTAAGAATCACGTCCTTTCTATTAGTGAGGTAGAAGAAGTCTATTCTATAAAAGAGTTGATGGCAAAAGTGTTGATAGGTTCAACGGCACTTTTAGTTGATGGATTAGCAGGTGTATTAATTCTTGGTACAAAAAAAGGAAAAACACGCAATGTTGAAGAGCCGATATCAGAGGGATCAGTTAGAGGTCCGCGGGTAGGTTTCACAGAAGTTTTGTCTGATAATACCGCTCTTTTACGGCTACATGGCGAAAACGAGGGATTGTCATTAACAAAATTTCATGTAGGAGAGCGGGCAAAAAAAGAGTTGGTTATTGCCTATATGAAAGAGATTGCTGATTCGGAATTGGTAGAAGAGGTTAAGAAAAGAATTCAGAAAATCAATATTGATAATGTGCCAGAATCAGGATATGTGGAGCAGCTCATCGAAGATAATTACCTCAGCCCGTTTCCACAAGCACAGAGTACGGAGCGCCCTGATCGCGTCATCGCAGCGTTGATGGAAGGGCGTGTTGCGATTTTATTGGATGGAACACCTTTTGCCCTGATTGTTCCAGTTACATTTAGCATGCTGATGCAATCGCCCGAAGATTATTATGAACGTTGGATTCCAGGCACGTTTATCCGTTTATTGCGTTTTGGAGCAGCTATTATTTCTCTTTTTGCACCTGCTTTGTACATTTCCTTTATCTCATTTCATCCTGGATTAATTCCGACCAAGTTGGCTATTTCAATTCTTGGGGGACGGGAAGGAGTTCCGTTTCCTGCAATTATAGAAGCATTATTTATGGAAATAGCCATCGAAATTTTGCGGGAAGCAGGGTTACGCCTGCCTAAGCCGATTGGTTCAGCGATGGGAATTGTCGGTGGATTAATCATTGGACAGGCTGCCGTAGAAGCGGGAATTATTAGTCCAATTATGGTAATTGTAGTAGCGGCCACTGCTATTTCTTCCTTTGCGCTCCCTCATTATAGTACAGCAATTCCACTACGGATCCTTCGCTTTGTAGCTATGTTTTGCGCTGCCATATTTGGACTATACGGAGTCATTCTGTTTTTTCTCGTTCTATGCAGTCATATAGCGAGATTGAAGAGTTTCGGCGTACCATATGCCAGTCCAGCTGTTGTTTATCATTTAAGCGATTGGAAAGATTTCATGATTCGCATGCCACTTCAGATGATGAAACGTCGCCCAAAAATGATGAATATGAAAGATTCGATACGAAAAGGAAGTGAAGAGGGATGATTACCAACTCTAAAGATCGAATTCCGACTTCGCAAGCGGCTGTTATTCTTATCAATTATATACTCGCAGTAGGAATTCTCACCTTGCCCAGAACAGCTGCTGAGAAAGTAAACACACCAGATGTTTGGATAACCGTTATTTTAGGCGGATTAATTGCGATGGTTGCAGGGATAATCATGGTCAAATTAAGTCAACAATTTCCTGGAAAAACATTTTATCAATATAATCAAGAAATTGTAGGGAAATGGGTAGGAGCGATACTTAGTCTATTTATTGTAGGTTACTTTTTTATGCTTTCTTCATTTGAAGTCAAAACGCTGGAAGGAATAACAAGTTTCTTTTTACTGGAAGGAACACCTGGATGGGCTATTATCATGCCATTTATGTGGGTGAGTCTCTATTTAAACCTAGGTGGAATAAACTCAATAGCACGTTTATTTGAAATTATATTTCCAATTACAGTCTTTATTTTCTTGTTCACTTCCTTTATGAGCATTGGAATATTTGAGATAGACAATCTTCGTCCTGTATTAGGGTTAGGGATTATCCCAGTACTAAAAGGCTTAAAAACAACAACGCTTGCATATTCAGGTGCCGAAATCATGTTGCTACTTTTGGCATTTATGAAACAACCACGCCAAGCTGTAAAAGTCGTTCTAATTGGAACTGCTATTCCCTTAATTTTTTATGTCATTACAGTTGTGATGGTTATAGGAACATTTTCTGTCGATGGGGTATTAATGAGAACATGGCCTACGATCGATCTTATGCGAAGTTTTGAACTCCCTGGTTTGATATTTGAGCGATTTGAGTCTTTATTACTTGTGATATGGATTATGCAAATCTTCGCAACTTATACAATTTGCTATTATGCTGCTGCTTTGGGACTGGCACAGCTCTTTAATAAAAATATTCATTCCTTTTTGTATGGGTTACTCCCGGTTATTTATATCGTTTCTCAAATTCCGAAAAACATTAATGATCTATTTAAATTGGGGGATGTGATTGGTAATGCGGCGATGATATTATTTGGTATCCTACCACTGCTTCTCCTTGTAATTTCAAGATGGAGGAAGAGAAAGAATGAACCGAAGTGTGAATAATGTACGACTTCTTTTGGCTTTATCATCAGTTCTTTTGCTGTTGGCTCTTACAGGGTGTTGGAGCAGTCGTGAAATTGAAGAGCAGGGGTTCGCGGTAGGGCTGGCATTTGATAAAGGGAAGGAGACGAAAGTTGAGAAAGAGATAGAAGAACATGGAGGAGGTTATCGAAAAAGGAATCTTATAACATCGACCTATCAGTTTGTTAAACCAGAATTATCAGATAAAGGAAAGGGTGGAGGGGGACAGCAAAAAGCCTACACGAATATTTCTGAAACCGGAGATTCTCTTCACCAATCGATTCGTGAAGTCGCATTAAGAAGGCAGCGCCCTATAATCTTCCATCACACGAAAGTGATTGTTGTTAGTGAAAGTCTTGCACGAATGTATAGTTTGAAGCAGTTACTGGATATTTACATCCGTGATAATGAGATGAGACCAAGTTGCCTCGTGTTAATTAGTAAGGGGCGAGCTAGTGAGACATTGAAATCGAGGGAAGCAGGAGAAATTCCAGCGTTCCTTTTGATTGGAATTGGGGATAATCAATATAGATCATCACGGATTTTACCTCCCGTGCCGCTTGCTAAATTACCAGGAAAGATCCAATCAGGGGCTAGTTTTCTTTTGCCAAATGTGATTTCGATAAATGGAGAAGTGAAATTTGCGGGGGCTGCCGTAATCAAAGGAAAGACAAAAAAGCTGCGCGGTTTTTTGAATGAAAATGAGTTAGAAGGCTTAACATGGATAACTGGGAAAGGGAAAAGCGGTTTGGTGAAGAGTTTTGATGAAAAGACAGGGAAGCCCATTCTGTATGAAGTGAAATCTATGAAAAGTAAAATTCAACCCCACGTTAAAGGAAATAACATCTCTTTTGATGTGAACATCCAATCAGAGGGACGGCTATCTGAAAACTGGGTCGCTTCAGGAGAACCTTTTGAAAATAAATTTCTAAGAAGTGTAGAAAAATCTGCGGAACAAGAAGTGAATCGATTGGTGAAGCGGACATTAAAAAAGATTCAAAAGGAATATCAGGCCGATGTCGCTGGCTTCGGTAACAGATTAAAAATTGAGTATCCAAAAGTATGGAAAAAGGTCGAAAAAGATTGGGATAAAACATTTAGTAAGGTTCCCATCAAATATAGCGTAAAGTTAACTATTGAGGACTATGGTACGGAAGGGACTTAGAAGTGAGATTCTTTATCCCGCATTAACGGACAGTAACACTCCCACTTCAAAATTCAGTGAAAGCAAAGAAGTTAGGTGGGAGATGAACTGTCCGTAAAAGCCCGATTGGTGAGGGCTAATAATCAGTGGAGGATGGAGAAAACCCCCACTGATTAAAGTTTCACTTTATTGCATGACATAGTATGAGATAAATGAAAAAATGTTGGTGGAATAGTGAGTGACCTTCCGCCAACATTTTTTTTGTTTATAATTTCCTGTATGTTTTTACAGTACGAACACAATCTAATATAAGGTATAAAAATGAAAATTTTATTTCTAAATGAAAGCTGGAAAATGGAGGAGCACGAATGAAACATATTGTTGCTTTATTAATCAAATATACTGCAATTAGTGCTGTGTTACTCATGATATTAAGTATTTTTCAAGGTGTTTCTATTCCTAGGGTTTTGTTTATTTCGTTAGTAATTACAGGAGTAGCCTATCTAATTGGAGACTTGTTTATTTTGCCTAAGTATGGAAATACGGTTGCTACAATTGTTGACTTTGGATTAAGTTTTTTAGGAATTTGGGTATTAACTTATTTTCTTACAAATGTTAATGTGCCTCGTGGCATTACAGCAGCTTCATTTTGGTCGGCCCTTCTTATTGGTGTAGTAGAAATACTTTTTCATATCTATATGAAGAGATTGGTTCTACATGAAGATGACCAGTTACGAGGAGTATCTTATCATAAGAGATATGCTACGGAATTCTCAGAGGAGTATATAGATCACGCTATAATACAAAAAAAGCGTTTATCTGAGAAGGTAGAAGATCGGGATAATGAATGGAAATAAAAAGTGGCTTTAGTCACTTTTTATCATTTAATTATATATGATCTAGGGATTAATGGAATATTAGCTCCCATTTATATAAAAAGGAAAAATAAAACCAATTGCTTTTCTTCTCATTATCTGCCAAGCTTAAGGAGATAAAGTGAAACTTCCATTAGTGGGGGTCTTACTGCCCGTTAATGCGGGACAAAATACTTTAGAGAAAGAAATGTATAGGTGAAGAATATGATTGAAATCAAGACTTCCGCACTTAGCGATGGAGAATTTAATAGAGGAGTATTCGCAAAGCGTGATATAAAAAAGGGCGAACTTCTACACGAAGCACCCGTTATCTCTTATCCGAATGAACAGCATGAGTTTATAGAGAAAACATTACTTGCTGATTACGCATTTGAGTATGGAGTGAATCATACGGCAATTCTTTTAGGTTACGGTATGTTATTTAATCATTCTTATACGCCGAATGCGACGTATGAGATCGTTTTTGAGAATCACACCTTTAAATTCTTTGCTTACAAGGATATAAAAGCAGGAGAAGAAATTCTGATCAACTATAATGGTGATGTTGATGATGATGAATTATTATGGTTTGATAGGGAAAAAGAAGAAAACGATAAATAATTAAGTGTAAAAAGAGCACATTCGATTGGATGTGCTCTTTTGTATGGAACAAAAATAAATTTTTGAAACCAAACTGCCCTTCTATCTATCTAATAAATGAAAGGAGGGGATACGATGGATGAAATAAAATTAGTCAAAAAGGCAAGAAAAGGTGACGATGCAGCTTTCGAACAGCTTATTAGTTTATATCAAGATCAATTGTATCGGACTGCTTATCTATATGTACAGAATAAAGAAGATGCACTAGATATTGTACAAGAAACAGTTTATAAAGCGTATTTATCCATAGAGCAATTAAAGAAACCGAACTATTTTTTGACATGGTTGACACGTATTCTTATACACAATGCCTATCAGCTATTAAGTGAAAAGAAAAAAGTGAAGAAGATAGAGGACGGAAGAGAAGCGGATACATATGGCGAGATGCCAAATAAATTACATCAAATTGAACAAAATATCGACTTACAAGAAGCAATTCAAAAATTGGATGAAAATTATCAAACAGTAATCATTTTATATTATTATCATGATCTTTCAATCAATAAAATTGCTTGGCAAATGAATATACCAGAGGGAACAGTAAAGACATATTTGCACCGGGCAAGAAAAGCGCTAAAAAATTTATTAGGGGGGAGTGAAGAGAATTGGATAAGCAGTGGTTTAATGACGAGGTAAATAAAATTGATGTTCCAAAAAAAGAATTAAATTTGACTATACAAAAAGGGATTACTAGAGCGAAGGCGGAAAAACCTGTTAAAAGAGCATATAAGAAAAGAAGAATCGCTTTGTTAACTGCCGCTTCAATCTGTATAGGTGTATTAGGCTCTGGATTTGTGTTTCCACAAATGAGCCGTGTCTTGGCGGAAGTTCCGATTATCGGGAAAATTTATTCGCATTTTCATGATACAATTGGTCAAAATCTGTCGGCAAGTAAGCTTGTAACAGAGTTAAATCAGCAGGCGGTGAGCAATGGGATTAGCGTAACAATGAATAGTGTTTATTATGATGGTGGTAGAATTGGCGTTACGTTTAAAGTGGATAACCCAGATGAAGTAGAGATAAGGCATAATTCTGACAGAGACTTTTATTATGATTTTAAACTTGTTGATGGAAGCCAAAAGTGGGGGAGGGCAGCTTCATTTGATGGTAAAATAACAAAAGACGGTTGGTTCGGAAATATTCATATTAATTATCCAGAAAAAGAGCTTCCCAAAAATACTACATTACCAATTACCATTACGTCTATCGGAGACACAAAAGGGATTTGGAAATTTGATATTCCAGTAAAGCAACTAGAAAATAAAATAATTCATCCGCAGCAATCAGTGAGCAGTGAAGATAAAGAACATACATTTAACTTTGAAAAGATTACAGTGGGAAAAGGATCCGTTGCTATCGACTATAAAGCAATGTATCCGCTTGCCGGAGAAAATGATTTAGCAAGAATTGGAAAGGTAACTGATGATAAGGGGAATGAAATTGATTTTAAAACGTCGGGTATTGAATTTGGAAGAGAAAAGGTTGGAAATCAGATAGAATCTGATGAACGATCTATTTTCGGGAAAATTCCAGAGGGAGCGGAATTTATTGCGCTACATCCGAATGTGAGATTATCTGAAAAGCCGTCTATTCAGGCTTTAAATCAAAAGACACCATTTGAAATACAAAGCACTCGTAGTGATTTAAAGATTGTCGTGAATAAAATTCAACATAAAAAACAGCGATTAATCGTACAGTATACACTTCAAAAAGCCGATACAAAACATAAATCTATGGATGAATTGATAAATTGTGGGGAAGTTATGAATTTAATGGATTCTTCATATGTAGATAAGGAATTTGCACCAATCGGTCATGTTGTAAAAGGCAGTGATGTGAAGGTATTGAATAAGGAGAAGTTACAATTCCAGGCAACGTTTCAGCTAGATGGCGAATATGGTGTGAAGAATTTTAGTTTAAAGAATTATGTATTAGAAGTGGAGATGTCACCCTATCATCCTGAAAAACCATTATCGCCAGTCAAAATTCAATTAAAATAATCGAAAAAAGGATGCCCTTAACATATAAGGAGGCATCCTTTTATATTACAAGAGCCTTACAGTTTTGTAATGTCTATTTTTGATATGACAAAATATAGACATTTTTATCAGTTTGAAAAGTTCCATCTTTAAACATATTTTTTCGCATTGACATGCGATATAATAGAGTTTTGTAAAGGAAGAGATTAGATTTTAAATTTTTCTATCTTAAACTTGATTATACCGGAAAATTTTTGAAGGTAAAGTTTTCTTCTCGATTTTTTGATAAGATAGAGACGGAAGCTATCTTACTAAACTATTTAGGTAATCTATGTGGTGGCCGATTATCTACTTATTTTCAGCATGGCATTACATGTAGTGTAGTGAATGAACTTGTAAGCGAAATGGAAGAGAATAAGAGAACTAGTTTTAAGAATGCTGGAACTATCGAGAGGATAGGCCATTAATTATTAATAGAAATAGAGGAATCATAGAATGAATATGCAGGAAGTATATAAATATTTACGTACAGTATTACCGGAAGAACATGTAAAACAAGATGAGATGTTAAAGAATCATACGCATATAAAAGTAGGGGGAAAAGCAGATGTGTTTGTACAGCCTACTACCTATACTGAAATTCAACAAGTTGTACAGTATGCAAATAAACACAACATTCCAATTACGTTTTTAGGAAACGGCTCGAATGTCATTATAAAAGACGGTGGTATTCGTGGAATTACATTAAGTTTGACTCATATTACGGATGTTACTGTGAACGAGCAGACAATTGTAGCACAAAGTGGTGCAGCGATTATTGATATATCAAGAATAGCATTAGAACATTCTTTAACAGGACTTGAATTTGCTTGTGGTATACCGGGATCTGTTGGGGGAGCTCTGTATATGAATGCAGGTGCATACGGTGGTGAGGTAGCATATGTATTAACAAAAGCGGTTGTCATGACAAAAGAGGGAGAGCTAATTACTCTTTCAAAAGACGACTTTGATTTTGGATATCGTAAAAGTAGATTTGCCAATAATCATTACATCATACTTGAAGCTACATTTGAACTTGAGAATGGTGTATATGAAGAGATTAAAGAAAAAATGGATGATTTAACGTATAAAAGAGAATCGAAACAGCCATTAGAATATCCTTCATGCGGTAGTGTTTTCAAGCGTCCGCCTAATAACTTTGCTGGTAAGCTTATTCAAGACTCTGAATTACAAGGGACGCGAATTGGCGGTGTGGAAGTTTCAACAAAACATGCTGGATTCATGGTAAACGTTGATAATGGAACGGCGCAAGATTATATCGATTTAATTCATTTCGTTCAAAAGACAGTTAAAGAGAAATTTGGTGTTACGTTAGAAAGAGAAGTAAGGATTATTGGAGAAGATTTAAAGTAAAAGGTTTAAGGAATAAATGGCGTAATATATTTATTTTTTTATGCTACAAGAAATAAATTGTGAATATTTTTTGGGCATAATTGACAATGTGTTTTCAATTCACTATAATTGGCTATAATTTAACATATTAAATACGTTGAAAGAGCCCAGTAGCAGTTTGTCACTGTTATCGAGAAAGCTAGGGGTTGATGGAACCTAGCACAAACAAACTTGTGAATTACACTCTGGAGTATCTTAGGTAATGCTAAGCGGAGTGGCAATCGATATTATTGCTAGGAGTGGTATGGATAGTGAAATTGTTCCTATTTGTGCAATCTGGGTGGTAACACGGTTAATAATCGTCCCTATGTCTAATGTAGACATAGGGGCTTTTTTGTTTTTAAAATTGGAATTTTAAATATTAAAGGGGATGGAAAGACATGAACATTATTGATGAATTAGAATGGCGCGATGCCATTAATCAACAAACAGATGCAGATGGATTACGTGAATTAGTAGAAGAGAAAAAGATTTCCTTGTACTGTGGTGTAGATCCAACAGGTGACAGTATGCATATTGGACATTTAATTCCGTTTATGATGATGAAACGGTTTCAATTAGCTGGGCATCATCCAGTGATTTTAATTGGGGGAGCAACAGGAACGATTGGGGATCCAAGTGGACGCCAAACAGAGCGTCAGTTGCAGACGTTAGAACAGGTACAGCATAATGTTGACGCATTAACAGCACAAATGCAAAAGCTATTTGATTTTGGCGGCAATAGTGAAGTGAAAATGGTAAATAACTACGACTGGACGCATCAAATCAATATTATCGAGTTTTTACGTGACTACGGTAAAAACTTTAGTATAAATAGTATGTTAGCGAAAGATATAGTAGCGAGCCGTTTAGATACAGGGATTTCATTTACGGAATTCACATACCAAATATTACAAGCAATGGATTTCCATCACTTATACAAAGAAGAAGGGGTACAACTACAAATTGGTGGTAGTGACCAGTGGGGAAATATTACAAGTGGTTTAGATTTAATTCGTAAATTAGAAGGGCATGAAGCCAAAGTTTTTGGATTAACAATTCCATTATTATTAAAATCAGACGGTACGAAATTTGGTAAATCAGCAGGCGGAGCAGTTTGGTTAGATCCTGAAAAAACAACGCCATTTGAATTCTACCAGTTCTGGGTGAATACGGATGACCGTGATGTAATTAAGTACTTGAAATACTTTACGTTCTTAACGAAGGATAGAATTGATGAATTAGTAGTGAAGGTTCAAACGGAGCCACATAAGCGTGAAGCGCAAAAAGTGCTAGCAGAAGAAATGACGAAATTTGTTCATGGTGAGCATGCGCTGTCCCAAGCACTAAAAATTACAGAAGCATTATTTAGTGGGGATATTAAATCATTAACTGCGGATGAAATTGAACAAGGATTTAAAGATATGCCGACTTTCCATGCTTCAAAAGAAACAAAAAATATCGTTGAGTGGTTAGTTGATTTAGGAATTGAACCTTCTAGACGTCAAGCCAGAGAAGATATTAATAATGGAGCTATTTCTATGAACGGTGAAAAAGTGACTGATGTGAATACACATGTTACAGTAGAAAATTCATTCGATGGAAGATTTATTATTATCCGTAAAGGTAAAAAGAATTACAGCTTGGTGAAATTAGGAGAATAAAGTTTGTTATAGAGTAGAAGTGAGGAGATATCCTCATTTCTACTCTTTTTATGTACACAATTTCGTCATAAAAAGTCAGTATATTAAGATTGTTATGGAGGTTTATTTAGTTTTCATGCCGAATAAGAATAATATATAAATCGTTGCCACGAAGAACAAAAGGAGCCTTGCACTCATCATTTCTCTTTGTTTTAAACATGGCATGGGGCAAAAAAAGGAACTGCCCGCTCCTATGCATGGGCGGATGCTCTCTTCTATCTAAAAAAAAGCCCGAATCACGATTCGGGCTAGTAATCAGATTAGTAAGCTAAGCTGAATAATCCTTTAATATGTGATAAGTAACGAACGTTACTTGCTTCTTTCATTAATGATGCTGGTAAGCCTTTAAGTGGAGTTGAGCTTGCTCCGATTGTAGCAACAGCATCTTTACGACCTAGACTTGCAAGTGTTCCAGAGTTTACTGGTGCGAACTCTTCGAATGCTTTGCCTTCTAGTGCTGCGTATAAGTTGTATCCAATTAACTCACCCATTTGCCAAGCGATTTGTGCAGTTGGTGGGTATGGACGTCCTTCTGGACCGAAGACAACAGCGCTGTCTCCAGCAACGAATACGTCTTTGTGAGAAGTAGATTGTAGGTATGCATCAACAGTTGCACGGCCACGGTTTACTTCAAGACCTGATTCACCGATTAATGGGTTGCCTTGTACGCCACCTGTCCAAACGAATGTGTTTGCAACGATTTTTTGACCGTCTTTTAAGTCGATTTCATTGCCAGCAACGTTTGTTACAGGAAGACCTGTTAAGAATTTAACGCCGCGTGCTTCTAAGCTAGTAGTTGCACGTTCAATTAAATCGTCTGGTAATACTGGAAGGATTTTTGGACCTGCTTCAACAAGAAGTAATTTTACTTCTTTAGGGTTTACGCCGTGGCTTTTTGCAAGTTTAGGCATAATGTCAGCAAGCTCACCAACTAGCTCAACGCCAGTTAATCCGCCACCACCGATTAAGATTGTAGCATCAGCTTCATTTTTTGTTTTTGCGTATTCACGAATACGATCTTCAACATGTTTGTAGATTTTGTTTGCATCAGCAGCAGATTTTAATACCATGCTGTTTTCTTCTAGTCCTGGAATACCGAAGTAAGCAGTTTTACTTCCTAAAGCAACTACAAGTGCATCGTAAGATAAAGTAGTGCCACCAGCTAGTTTTATTTCTTTTTTGTCTACTGAGAATGACTCAACTGTTGCAATTTTAAGATCGATGTCTTTGCCTTTGAAAAGTTTTGTAAGTGGCATTGCAATAGCTTGTTCAGAAACGTTACCTGCTGCTAGGCGGTGTAGTTCTGTAATGATTTGGTGTGTTGGGTATTGGTTGATTACTGTAACTTGTGCTTCTGATTTGCTGTAATATTTACGTACATTTAAAGCAGCAAGAAGTCCGCCATAACCAGCGCCTAAGATGACAATTTGTTTTGACATAGTATGATATCTCCCGTCTTTACTAATTGTTGTTATAAGATAAATTATTTATTATTGCGTTCTGCACTAATTTGAAGATAAGCATTGATAAAACGGAACATTTTTTGTGCTTGTGGATCTTTTAGTAATTTTAACAGACCGAAAAGACCGATAACTTCAGAGCTTTCTTCAGCGCGATCTTTTGCTTCGATAGCAGTTGCTGCCATGCTTTTCACTGTATCTTTTACAGGCTCTACAATCTCTTGGATTGCGCCAACAGTGTCGCTTTTTAATACTTCGTCAGTAGCAACAGTTTGAGCGAAGTCATAAGACTTAGTTAAAATGTTAACAAGCTCAGTTAATTTTGGAAGCTGTTCTACTAGTGTAGTTAATGACTCTTGTACCTCAGGTTTTAACAATTGATCAAGTACATCAAGTTGTCCTTGGCTAGCAGAAATTTGTAAAGATTCTTGTTCAGGCTTTGTTTGAGTGATAGTTTCTGGCATCTCCAATTCTCCTTTACGATAGCAATACTCTTATTTTTTTAGGAATAAAACATTCCCAAGTAACAGGTAAGCGTTAGCAAAAAATTGCAAAACTTTATACAAAGCTTCACAAAACGCAATAAAATGCCTTTAAACTTATGATTGCAAGTAGTACACAATCATAAATTCAAAACCATAATTTCTTACCTATTATTTATGGACTGTCCGATACATGGCTTGTCCGTATAATGGAAACTTCCTTTATCGGAAAGTGTATATAATATATATCTTATATTATATACTATATACACCCAGGTTAACATAAAAATGATCCCTAATTATTTCACTTTGAGCCCATAACTTAGTATTAGCAAGGGAAAAAAGCATATATTTTATTTTACTGTTACCTAAAATATACTTAATTATAGAGAAAAAAAGGAAAAAACGAGCAAATGAATGTTCATTTTTTCCTTTTTTTCTGATTAAGATTGATCTGTTTGCGGGATAAGCATGGACGAATTCCCGTTCTTTTCAAGATGGCACTCCCCCCAAGTGCAAAGGGAATCAAGAATCGCTTCTAAGGACCGACCGTAGTCGGTAAGAGAGTATTCAACTTTTGGTGGTACTTGATTATATACCTTTCTTTGAATAACCCCATCTTCTTCTAATTCACGCAATTGCTGTGTGAGCATCTTTTGCGTAATGCCAGGCATTAAACGCTTTAATTCACTTGTTCGTTTTGTTCCTTTTGTTAAGTGACAAAGGATGACGACTTTCCATTTTCCCCCGATTACTTCTAAGGTTGCTTCTACAGGAATATTATATGTCTTCATATATTACAACCACCTTTAATGAACTTTTATATAATCATATATTACTTTTTAGTGCCTATAGCACTTTAAAGTACGTACTGTTTTTCATGTTGAACATGTTTCATAATAGCATACGTAAGATGTAAATGAGTAGTACGGTACCAAAAAGTAACTATGTTACCTTTTGGTACCTATCGCACTTTAAAGTGCGTTCTTTCGAAAAAGAATGAAACCATTCATAATAGCAGTTGTGAGCAGTAAAACTGTGTTTATTAGAAGATAAAAGGGCCTTTTTATCATACTATTATGATTGGATTTCTCATATTAAGGAGGAGTTCGATTGAGTTCATATACAGTACCGTCTTCAGATGTTCAAACAAATAGAAGAAGTGTGTTTGCTTTATTAGCATTAGCGATTAGTGCGTTTGGAATTGGTACAACTGAATTTATTAGCGTCGGTTTATTGCCATCTATTTCGAACGATTTACATGTTTCAGTTACAACAGCAGGTTTAACCGTGTCTTTATATGCACTAGGAGTAGCATTTGGCGCTCCTATATTAACGTCGTTGACAGCTAGTATGTCACGGAAAACGTTATTAATGTGGATTATGATTGTTTTCATTATTGGTAATGGTATTGCAGGAGTGGCAACAGGCTTTGGTGTACTGCTTGCTGCGAGAGTTGTATCTGCATTTGCGCATGGGGTATTTATGTCGATAGGTTCAACAATCGCTGCAGCTCTTGTACCAGAAGATAAACGTGCTAGTGCAATTGCTTTTATGTTCACAGGCTTAACAGTCGCAACTATCACAGGTGTACCAATTGGAACATTTATTGGTCAACAATTTGGCTGGAGAGCTTCGTTCATGGTTATCGTAGCAATTGGAATTGTTGCCCTTATCGCAAACAGTTTGTTAATTCCATCTAGTTTAAAAAAAGGTACGTCTGTATCATTTCGCGATCGATTTAAATTAATAACAAACGGAAGACTATTACTTGTTTTCGTAATTACCGCATTAGGGTACGGCGGGACATTTGTAACATTTACGTACTTGTCTCCATTATTACAAGAGGTGACAGGGTTTAAAGCAAGTACAGTTACAATCATTTTGTTAGTGTATGGGATTGCAATTGCGATTGGAAATATGATTGGTGGAAAACTATCGAACCATAATCCAATTCGTGCATTATTCTATATGTTTTTCATTCAAGCGATTGTGCTATTCGTACTCACATTTACGGCGCCGTTTAAGGTAGCGGGGCTCATCACGATTATTTTAATGGGATTATTCGCGTTTATGAATGTTCCAGGATTACAAGTATATGTTGTGATATTAGCTGAACGCTTTGTTCCGAGCGCTGTAGATGTTGCATCTGCAATTAACATTGCCTCCTTTAATGCAGGGATTGCTCTTGGGGCTTACCTTGGTGGCATTGTAACGAATTCATTAGGGTTAATTCATACAGCGTGGGTCGGCGCGATTATGGTAGCTGGTGCAGTCATATTAACGGCATGGAGTATGGGATTAGAAAAACGAGATCAGGTAAAAAGTTAATATTTATAAGTGAACCATATTATACAAATGAAAAGATGATAGGAGAGAAAGAGAATATGATTAAGAATTTACAAGATCGTGTAGCGTTGCATAACGGCGTGGAAATGCCTTGGTTTGATTTAGGTGTATTTAAAGTAGAGGAAGGACCTGAACTTGTTAATGCAGTAAAAACGGCGATTAAACAAGGATATCGCAGCATTGATACAGCGGCGATTTATGCAAATGAAAAAGCGGTAGGAGAAGGAATTCGCGAAGGTGTTAAAGAAGCAGGTATCTCAAGAGAAGACTTATTCATCACTTCAAAAGTATGGAACAAAGATCAAGGATACGAAGAGACGTTAGCAGCTTATGAAGAAAGTCTACAAAAGTTAGGGCTTGAGTATTTAGATTTATATCTTGTTCATTGGCCGGTAGGAGGAAAATATAAAGATACATGGAGAGCATTAGAAAAGTTATATAAAGAAGGACGCGTACGTGCAATTGGTGTGAGTAACTTCCAAATTCATCATTTGAAAGATGTAATGGAAGATGCAGAAGTGAAACCGATGATTAACCAAGTAGAATATCATCCACGTTTAACGCAAAAAGAATTGCGGGACTTCTGTCGTGAACAAGGTATTCAAATGGAGGCTTGGTCACCTCTTATGCAAGGGCAGTTATTAGATAACGAAACATTACAAGAAATCGCAGATAAATACGGTAAAACGACTGCGCAAATTATCTTGCGCTGGGATTTACAAAATGAAGTTGTAACGATTCCGAAATCAACAAAAGAACACCGTATTACCCAAAATGCGGACATATTTAATTTTGAATTAACAAAAGAAGATATGGAACAAATTGATGCGTTAAATCAGAATCATCGCGTTGGTCCAGATCCGGATAACTTTGATTTCTAAAATGAACAGAAGAGAGGGGCACAAAAAAATTTGTGCTCTTCTTTTCAATTTCAGAAAACTAAAAATTCAAACAAATATTTACTCTGTATATGAAATAGGATATCTTAAATTTATAATATGAAATTTTCCTAGGGAGGCACATATGAACAATCATCGTACAAATCATTTCCGCATGTTAATTGTTACTGCACTATTTGCTGCTATTATTGGTATTTTGGCCCAAGTTACAATTCCTCTGCCGCTCGTTCCGATAACAGGACAAACATTAGCGATTGGTCTTACTGCTACAATTTTGGGTTCACGTTATGGCACGTTATCTGTACTGTTATATGTTTTAATTGGTGCAACTGGAATTCCTGTTTATGCTGGGTTTAGTGGCGGTTTATCCGTTTTATTTGGTCCTACAGGCGGCTTCCTATTAGCCTTCATTCCAACTGCTTTTTTAATTGGTTTGTTAACTGAGAAGACAAAGCTTACATTTTGGAATTCGTTAATGGCAAATGTTTTAGGAATGTTTGTGACATTAACAATTGGGACTGTATTCTTAAAGTATGTGGCATCGCTAGGATGGCAAGCGGCTTTCATGGGTGGTTTTGTGCCATTCCTTATTGTAGGTGTAATAAAAGCTGCATTAGCTGCATGGGTTGGGATTAAGGTAAGAGGAGCGTTAGTGCGTTCGAAATTATTATTGCAAGAAAACTAAATGATAATAGAAACACGCGTAGAATGATCTCTGCGCGTGTTTTTTATAGCGCCTTAAGAAGGGAAAAGTAATGTATAAAAAGACTTTTTAACTAGATACTATACAGTAGTAAATTTGTTATTTTATAAGGGGTTGTGAACATGAATATTAAACAATCGTATAAGTTATTGGTTGCTTTTTTGAGTGTTTTATTTGTATTTGCGAATTTATTATTCCCACTCCAAAAAGCATCGGCAGAAGTCATGGATCATACAAAGTATCAAATGGATTGGAGCTACAGTAAATCAAAAAAGAAACCAATCCGAACAGAGCTTATTAAAACAGCAGATGGGAAAATTGCATTCTGCTTGAATGTAGATTTGAAATCACCAAGCGGTCAAGATTTACCTGAAATAGGTAAGGTGGATATTGGGGTGTACCGCGTGTTATTAAATGGATATCCACAGAAGAGTCCACAAGAATTAGGTGTCTCTGATTGGAGAGAGGCGCATTATGCGACGCAGCTCGCTGTATGGAATGCGCTGGGACAAGTGGATATTAATGATTTAGATTTTCGTAATAAAAATGTAGAAAAAGTAATGAAAGATATTGTTGCGAAAGCAAAGAGCAGTGAAGAAGTACAAGAAATTACGATGAGTGTTACGCCGTCAGAAAAGCAAGAAGCAGTATTAAAAGATGAGTTCTTCGAAACAGGTTTATATACGGTGCAAACAAATGCGAAAAGTGGAACGTACCAAGTGCAAGCAACTGGTGCGCCTGCAGGAGTTAAATTTGTGAATGAAAAGGGCGAAACAAAAACACAGTTTAATGTGGGGGAAAAGTTCCGTATTTTAATTCCAAAACAGACGCCATCTGGTGAATTTAGCTTTAAAGTATCAGGAACTTTAACAAAATTACAAGGTATCGCGCATAAAGGAACACCGAAAATTCAAGATGCGGTAGTTTTATTAGAGCGCAGTGAAGAAAAAACAAGCCCAGATTTAGCGGTAAGCTGGAGAAAAACTGAAGCACCGCAGAAACCGAATAAACCTTATAAACGATAAAAAAGCGCTGGCGTTTGCCAGCGCTTTTTTCTATTATTATTCAGCTTCTGATACAACTGTAAAGCGTTCGTTCACGTGTTTTGGATTTTCAATTTCATCAAGTGCAGCTACAGCGAAGTCTTCGTAACTTACATAGCTGTCGCCTTTTTCGTTAACAAGAAGGTGGTCTTTACCAGCTTTGTAAGAACCAGTACGTTTTCCTAATGCGAATAGAGCAGAAGGACTAATGAATGTCCAAGTGATATCGTTTGTTTGTTGTAAAATTTCTAGGTTTTTTCCTTGGTTTTGAGCTGTTGCAAGATATTCTTTAGGGAAACCTGGTGTATCAAATACACGTGTTGTTTTTGCCTCATCTACAAATAAACTTCCAGCGCCTCCGACAACAAGTAACTTCGTATTAGGTGCACCTTTCATTGCCTCAATTAATACGTTCCCTGCATCTACGTGAAGATGTTCACTTCCAGCAGGAGCGCCAAACGCATTCACGATTATGTCAAATGCTTGTATGTCATTAGCAGTAAGATCGAAAACATCTTTTTCTAAAACTTTTACATTATTCTCTGTGATTTTTGCAGCGTTTCTTACGATTGCAGTAACTTCATGACCGCGATCAAGTGCTTCTTTCATAATACGACTTCCAGCTTTTCCGTTTGCTCCGATAATTCCGATTTTCATAATATATACCTCCAAATGTTTAATAGAATAAATGCCTAAAATGTATGTGCAAAAATGAATCGATGTAGTTAAGTGAGTTTGATACCACTTGTTGTAACTAGTATAGTTACAGAGGTAGTTTTTGTCAATCGCTTTGTTTATGAAAAATATTTCTTCAAGTAGTATGTGCGTTTCTAAAAATAAGAAGTCATATTTCTTAACAAGTAACACGATTGTGTTATAAAACCTAACATTTGGAAGTGATAATCTGTCGAAAAATGTTGATTTTTGAATATTTTTTAAATATAATTCAATTTATGAGAAGAAAAGGGAGGGACTAATCGTATGAATATTTTAGAACAGTTCGTTTCATCAACGAATACGATTCTTTGGTCATATATTCTTATCGCAATGTTAATAGGCTTAGGGCTTTATTTTTCTATTAAATTGAAATTCGTACAAATTACCCATCTAGGCGAAATGGTACGATTAATGAGTGATGGATTAACTGGAAAGACACGTAAAAAGGGCAGCGTATCTTCTTTCCAAGCTTTCTGTATGAGTTCAGCAGCCCGCATTGGGATCGGGAACTTGGCTGGTGTGGCACTAGCTATTTCTATGGGAGGACCCGGCGCAGTCTTTTGGATGTGGGTAATTGCAATTATCGGGGCATCTTCAAGCTTTGTAGAAAGTACACTTGCACAGATTTATAAAGTAAAAGATGGCAGCGGCTTCCGTGGTGGTCCTGCTTATTATATGGAAAAAGGTTTAAATAAACGTTGGATGGGAATTTGGTTTTCTATTCTGATTACAATTAGTTACGGTTTAATTTTCAACTCAGTACAGGCAAATACAGTTACGCTAGCATTTAAAAATGCATTCGGTTTAGAGCGTTATGTTGTAGGAATCGCATTAGCTGCATTAGTCGCAGTTATTATTTTTGGCGGTGTTAAAAGTATTGCACGTATGTCAGAAATGATTGTTCCACCAATGGCAATTATTTATATAGCAGTAGCTGTTTTCGTTGTTATTAAAAACTTCTATTTACTACCAGATGTTTTCACAGAAATCTTTAAAGGTGCATTCGGTTTAGATTCAGCTGTAGGTGGCGGTATCGGGGCTGCGATGAAGTATGGTATTCAGCGTGGATTATTTGCGAACGAAGCAGGTATGGGTAGTGCGCCGAATGCGGCTGCGACAGCAGATGTAACGCATCCAGCTAAACAAGGATTTATTCAAACAATTGGAGTTTTAGTAGATACATTTTTAGTATGTACATCAACAGCGTTTATCGTACTATGCTCTGGAGCATATAAGGCAACGAATTTAGAAGGAATTGAATTAACACAAAAGGCGCTAAGCTCACAAATTGGTCCATGGGCAAGTAGCTTCTTAGCGATTATTATTTTCCTATTTGCGTTCAGTTCACTTCTAGGAAACTATTATTATGGTGAAACAAATATCGAATTCATTAAGAAAAGTAAAACATGGTTAATGATTTACCGTGCTGCAGTAGTCGGAATGGTGTTATTCGGTTCTGTTGCGACGCTTCAAGTCGTATGGAATATGGCAGACTTATTTATGGGTCTAATGGTAATCACAAACTTAATTGCGATTACACTTCTTGGCCGATTTGCATATGCTGCGTTGACAGACTATGTAAAGCAAAAGAAACAAGGGAAAGATCCAGTCTTCCATGCAAGCTCTATTCCAGGTTTGGAAAACACAGAATGCTGGGAAGATTCTATGGTAACAAAAGAAAAAGAAGAAAAAGCTGTATAATAAGGAAAGGGCATCAGAGAGAATCTGATGCCTTTTTTTATGGTTTGCAGGAAAAACCGAACATTAATAGAGTTTTTATGTTTATTATATTTTTTTAGAAATATAAAGATGTGAGTTGAAATTTATGTTAGAATGTATAAGGTCTTTCCAGGTAAGAGGTAAGACGGGTTTTGAGGTATAGCATATATATTTTTATATGTTAGGTGAAAGTTCGGATTATTTATTTTTTATATGGTCAGACGTTCAATGTTAAATAATTTTCTATAGCGTTGAATAAGGTTTAAATGGAGGATTTTATCTATGAAATTTGTTATGTTTCTTGTAGGATTACTCGTTGTATTTATACTCGGGTTTCTTATAAGTACGGATCGAAAGAAGATTAAGTATAAACCAATTGTGGTTATGCTTGTTATTCAGTTAGCATTATCGTACTTCTTATTAAATACACAGATTGGTTATATTTTAGTAAAAGGAATTTCTGATGGATTTGGAGCATTACTTACATATGCGGAATCTGGAATCGTTTTCGTATTTGGTGGTCTTGTTAATAAAGGGGAAATTTCCTTCTTCTTAACAGCATTATTACCAATCGTGTTCTTTGCCGTATTAATTGGGATCCTGCAACACTTTAAAATTTTACCGATATTTATTCGTTCAATTGGTACCCTGTTAAGTAAAGTAAATGGTTTAGGAAAGTTAGAATCATATAATGCAGTAGCGGCAGCAATCGTCGGGCAGGCTGAAGTATTTATTACGGTAAAAGATCAATTAAGCAAAATACCGAGGCATCGTTTATATACACTTTGTGCTTCTTCTATGTCGACAGTATCTATGTCGATTGTTGGATCATATATGAAAATGATTGATCCGAAATATGTAGTAACAGCACTTGTATTAAATTTATTTAGTGGTTTTATTATCATTCATATTATTAACCCGTATGATATTACGGAAGAAGAGGACACACTTAAGTTAGAAAATAAACAAAAGCAATCATTTTTCGAAATGCTTGGCGAATATATTATGCTTGGATTTACAATTGCGATTACAGTAGCAGCGATGTTACTTGGTTTCGTAGCGTTAATTACAGCAATTAATAGCTTGTTCGATTCTATTTTCGGCATTACATTCCAAGCAATATTAGGATACATTTTCTCACCACTTGCATTTGTAATGGGTATCCCGCAATCAGAAATGGTAACAGCGGGACAAATTATGGCAACAAAATTAGTATCAAATGAATTTGTTGCGATGCTTGACCTTGGAAAAGTAGGAGGAGAATTATCAGCTCGTACAGTTGGTATCCTTTCTGTATTCCTTGTATCATTTGCAAACTTCTCGTCTATTGGAATTATTGCAGGGGCAACGAAAGGGATTGATGAAAATCAATCAAATGTTGTTTCTTCATTTGGATTAAAGCTCGTATATGGTGCAACGTTAGTAAGTATTTTATCAGCAATTATTGTTGGTGTTATGTTATAGAAATAAAAAGCAGTGAGCAGAAGTTCATTGCTTTTTTATTTCATAGACATAAATTCTAGCGAGATTTGTAAGGGAGAAATTAACATATCATTTATTGAAAAAATTATGTTGCATTTCATCTGGATAACGCTTACAATTTGTTTGTGGGTGGTATCAGTTTCATACTTTAAATCAAGTAGGTAAGAAGACCACTAATTGTAAATTATAATTTATGTAAACGCTTACTGGTTTTAGGATACATTGTAAAGTAAATAGTATTTAGGGGTTCTATTTTTTTAACATCGATGGTCAGACGTCATTCGTTGGACGACCAATAACTCATGGAAAGTGGAGGATTCACATATGAAACTAGTGATGTTTCTAGTCGGTTTACTTGTTGTATTTGTACTAGGTTTCCTTGTAAGTTCAGATCGTAAGAAAATTAAGTATAAACCAATTGCAATTATGCTTGTTATTCAATTAGCATTGGCTTACTTCTTATTAAATACAAAGATTGGATTTGTATTAGTAAAAGGAATTTCAGATGGCTTTGGCGCCATTTTAAAATACGCAGAAGCTGGGGTTAACTTCGTATTTGGTGGTTTAGCGAATGATGGACAAGCACCGTTCTTCTTAACAGTATTACTACCAATTATTTTCTTAGCGGTATTGATTGGTATTCTGCAACATCTTAAAATTTTACCGATTATTATTCGTGCAGTTGGTTTCGTATTAAGTAAAATAAATGGTCTAGGAAAATTAGAATCATATAATGCAGTAGCAGCGGCAATCGTTGGTCAAGGTGAAGTATTTATCACAGTAAAAGATCAATTAAGTAAATTACCAAAAAATCGTTTATATACACTTTGTGCATCTTCTATGTCAACGGTATCGATGTCAATTGTCGGTTCTTATATGAAAATGATTGATCCAAAATATGTAGTAACAGCACTTGTATTAAACTTATTCAGTGGATTCATTATCGTTCATATCATTAATCCGTATGACATTAGTGAAGAAGAAGATATTTTAGAATTACAAGAAGATAAGAAGCAAACGTTCTTTGAAATGTTAGGCGAGTACATTATGCTTGGATTCTCTATTGCAGTAACAGTAGCTGCGATGTTAATCGGATTCGTTGCATTGATTACAGCAATTAACGGTGTATTTGATTCTATTTTCGGCATTACGTTCCAAAGCATTTTAGGATATGTGTTCTCACCATTAGCATTTGTTATGGGTATCCCAACATCAGAGATGCTACAAGCAGGACAAATTATGGCAACCAAATTAGTAACAAACGAATTTGTTGCGATGCTTGATTTAGGAAAAGTAGCTGGCGATTTATCAGCTCGTACAGTAGGTATTTTATCAATCTTCCTTGTATCATTTGCAAACTTCTCATCTATTGGGATTATCGCAGGTGCAACGAAGAGTATCGATGGAAAACAAGCAAACGTTGTATCTTCTTTCGGATTAAAGCTTGTGTATGGTGCAACGTTAGTAAGTATATTATCAGCGGTTATCGTTGGGGTTATGCTATAAAAATAAGGAAAGCAATGGGCGCGTGAGCTCATTGCTTTTTTTATTTAACTTACTTTGTTTAACTTACGTTTAAAAGCAGGTCTTTTTAAATATGTGCCAAGACGCCATACGTATTCAACTGGCCCTATGCGATACCTTTTTAACCAACAGGTGCTAGCATATAATTGGATGACGTAAATTACAATTGTTAATACAATGCCAAAGAAGTAGCCGATTTTCCCATATAAACCAAGTCCATACGCATAAAAAATGGTGGTAGCAATGATGGATTGCGCTAAATAGTTACTAACTGACATTTTTCCCATGTTAGCCATATATTCTAATAAGCGTGATGCTTTTTTGTAATGAAATAATAAAATGATAGAGCTTCCGTAAAAAATGGCCATGCTAAGCGGTGTAACACTGTCTTTTAACATAATGAGAAGAGGTTGTTTTGTTAATAGTTCTAAGATTTTTACTGTGAAAGAAAAAATACCGCTGATAAGCCAGATTTTTTTGAGGGAAGGTAAATGTTTATCTATTTCAAACAGCCAGCCTTTTTTTCCAACATACATTCCTAGTAGGAATAGTGGAGTCATGAAAATCAGTGCGAAAAGTGTTATGAAAAATGTTCCGAAAAAGCCAGTGATTCCTATATACTTAAAAGGATCTTCATTAAGGCGGAAGCTTACATGTTCTATATAGCTACCAGTTTCATGAACCTGTTGTTCTTTTGCGATATAAGGTGCAAAGTCATCGGACATATTGGTGCTTGGTTCAAAGGGATAAGACATCAGCATAGTTAGTACTAGTATGATGGATGCCCAAATGATCAATGTTTTGGGCTTTCGATTGATAAACATCATTAATAAGATTCCTATAATTCCATAACCGAATAAAATATCTCCATCCCAAATAAAAGTACCATGGAGATATCCGAGGATGAGTAAAATACTAAGGCGGCGGATATAAACCGGAAAGAAACGTTTTTCTTTTTTTATGATACTGTTTTGCAGCAAAGTAATACTAATCCCAAATAGAAAAGAAAATAGGGAAATGAAATTGTGGGTGCCAAAAAATTGAATAAACCAATTGGCACCTTCATCAATTTTTCCGAATACATAAGTAGGCTGTTCACCGCTAAACATTCCAAATTGAATTAATGTCATGTTAACAAGTAAAATACCGAATAAAGCAAAACCACGAACGGCATCGATTGCTTCTACACGTTGTTTCATAGAGATGTTCTCCTTCCTATTTGTACTCTATATTGAAAATAATACCATTTATAATAGTAGTCCTATGTAGAATGAGCGAAGATTTAAGCTGATTTTAATCCGATGTTAAGGTGAAAAGTGATTTAAAGGAGAAAAAAATCACCTTAACGAATTCATTAAGGTGATAAGGATATTACTCAGCAGGAGGAGTAAACGTACGTTTTTCCAATTCCGCATCTAACATAAATAGAGCGTTAGAGTCGCTTGTAATACGTTTTAGTTTTTGGATGATGCTGTCGAAAGAAGCTTCTTCTTCAACCTGTTCGTCAACGAACCATTTTAAGAATGTAATTGTCGCGTGCTCACGCTCATCCCAAGCGATATCGGATAAGTTGTAAATACGCTTTGTTACTTCACGCTCATGCTCAAGTGCGATCTCAAATGCGCTTAAAACAGATTCATATTCATTGTTAGGGTTTTCGAATCCAGTAATAATGGCGCGCTCTCCGCGGTCATTAATGTAATTGTAAAGTTTCATTGCGTGGAAACGCTCTTCTTCTGCTTGTACAAGGAAAAAGTTTGCAAATCCATCATAGCTTTCTGCTGTGCAGTAAGCAGCCATTGCCATGTAAACATGGGCAGAGTAAAATTCAAAATTCATTTGGCCGTTAAGCGCATCGTGTAATTTAGTAGATAACATAAATTCTCTCCTTTGTATGTTGTCGGAACCATTATATCATAATTGATAAATATTCTCATTTGTTTTCGAAACGATTAGAAAGCTTCTCGACATGTGCCTCCATAATATCTTGTAAGTCTAAATCATATTTTTGAGAAAGGATAATGAGGTTTGCAAGTACATCTCCAAGTTCTTCTTTTAATTCAATTTTCAATTCTTCCACTTGTTTTACTTGTTCATCTGGGCGATCGCGTCCAATTTCAATGGCGCGTACAACTCGTGAAACTTCTCCTACTTCTTCTGTTAAGAAATTCAAGCGAATAAAAGAGTTATATTGTGACCAGCTTCGTTTTTCGTAAAATTCCTCAACCCATCTCTGAAATTCGGCAATATTCAATTCTTTCCCATCCTCTCAATATGTTGTACAATGTTCATTGTATCATAACAATATATAGTTTCGGGGTGTAGGTATGAGAAAGATTTGTGTGTTTGCAGGTTCTAATTTAGGAGAAAGACCTGAATTTAAAGAGCAAGCAATTAAGCTTGGAGAAGTGCTTGTCCAAAATAATTGTGAACTAGTATACGGCGGTTCATGTGTTGGTTTAATGGGGGAAGTAGCCAATGAAGTGTTGCGCTTAGGCGGACGTGTCACTGGTGTTATGCCTCGTGGTTTATTTCGCGGAGAGATTGTTCATAAAGGATTAACAGAACTAATTGAAGTAGAAACAATGCATGAGCGCAAAGCAAAAATGGGAGAGCTTGCGGATGCATTTATTGCGTTACCAGGTGGCTACGGAACATTTGAAGAGTTATTTGAGGTTGTATGTTGGTCACAAATTGGAATTCATGACAAGCCAGTTGGATTATTAAATATTAAAGATTTTTATAGTCCAATTTTGCAAATGATCGATCGCACGGCAGAAGAAGGGTTTATGAATCCATCGAATAAAGAGTTAATTGTTTCGGCGGATAATGCAGAAGAATTATTGCTCCACATGAAAAACTATAAGAGACCTGTTATGGGGAATAAGTGGAAGCAGTTATCATAATAAGATGAATAAAAAGAGGCATTCCGTTCATTTCGGAATGCCTTTAGATTTGTCTTTCATAGATTTCTTATATAAATGCCAGCCACCCCAACCACCAAGTATCGCGATACAGATAAGGAAAGGATAGCTTCCTACATCTACGTTTATGCCTAAAATATTGGCTATCATGAAAGTAATTCCAACAGCTAATGAAGCGAAAAATACTCGAATCAAATAGTCTTTCAACTGAACCACTCCCGTCATTTGATAGTGATAGTACCTAAATGATGAATTTGGAAAAGTATTGTCTAGACGTAACTATTAGAAGGCCATTTTCTATATTTTAACATAAAAACGGTTGAGATATATCGATATAATAATAAATCCCCTCAAGTGAATTGAGGGGATTTATTGACCGAGTGGCTTCCGCTTTTAATAGTATCCAGCTCCAGCGGCTAGAACAGTCGGTCGTTTCACTCCTTTATCTGAGGCAAAAAGCGCCTCTGAATCAGGAGTTCCAACGCCCTCCTGTTCTAAGCGAGCTGCTTCCGCTTTTAATATGATTATTGATTCAAGAACGCACGTAGCATCCAAGCGTGTTTTTCTAGTTCTGTGTAGATGCCAAGTAGTAAGTCAGATGTCGTTTCGTCGTCAGCACCCTGCGCGATTTCCATACCTTTTTTCAGTTCGCCTAGCATCATTTGGTAGTCTTTCATAATTGCTTCGACCATCCCTTCTGCAGTCTCTCCGTAAGCCGCTTCTTGAACAGAAGATCGTTCTAAGTATTCTTTCATTGTCGCTACTGGTTTGCCACCAATTGCTAAAATGCGTTCTGCAATTTCATCGATGTGTCCAGCTGCTTCTGTGTAAAATTGTTCGAATTTCTCATGTAATGTAAAGAATTGAGGTCCTTTTACATACCAATGGAAATTGTGTAGTTTTGTAAATAATACGTTCCAGTCTGCTACCTGTTTGTTTAATACTTCGATTACTTGTGTGTTCATATGATCAATCTCCTTTTGAGTTATTTATATTATATTGGTTACTAACTTATAATTATTATAATCTAGTAATTGATATAAATCAACCATTTACAAACATTATTTTTGAACTATATAAATACAAATTGAAAAACGAGATAAAACCCTTCTTTTTAGGTGGGAGAGAGCATCTAGCCATGCATAGAAGCGGTCAGATCCTCTTCCTGCCCCATGCCAAGTAAAAACAAAGAGAGAAAACAAGTAGGGGTCACCTTTTGTTCTTCAAAGCAGCGACTTATATGTTGAAAAATCAAAATGGATTTATATAGATGTAATGTTGTATTGCAATATGTGTTTATTTTTTCTATATGGTGGCATACATATAGAAAAAGGGAATATAGAAAGGAGAATGGAGGGCAATGGAACTCCAGTTTCAAAACGTATATCAGCAAGCTGGAAATTGGTATGTGCTGGACTCAGAGTTTCCGTGGGATATTCAGCGGGTGAAAAATGATATATTTTCACTTATTGAGAAACGCGAAATTCCAGTTATTTTTTGCGATACGTGTGATACAAATAATGTGCTTGTAAACTTAGGAGAAGAGGAAGAAGAATTTTTATTTCCTTTAAGCGGTTTTTATCATAAAGAAAGACAAATGATTTTTGTTTGTATGTGGGAACAGTATGAGCAAGTGCTCAAAACGTTACTACATGAATTCAGGCATTCAATGCAACATGAGAAAAATGTATTATACATTGGAAAAGAAGCGTATGAAGCACGTTGGATTGAAAAGGATGCCCGAGCATTTGCAGAACGTAAAATGAATGAATATATAAGAAGAAACTTAAACTAAGGCATAGTGAGAGAAATTTACTATGCTTTTGTCTATTGCTTACTAAAATAAAGTAATTGACATTTTTAAAGTTTAGTTCTAAACTAAAGACATCAAGTAAGCGAGGTGATGGAATGAAAACAGAAGAAAGATTAGGATTATTGTTATGGTTTCGTTTATCACGCTTTTATAACAGAAGCATTCGTGAGACAAATCAACATTTGAAAGAATGGAGTTTATCTGCTGCCCAGTTTGATGTTCTAGCCCAAATTGGTGGGCACGATCGATTAACACAGCAAGAACTCGGGCGAAAGCTATTTGTTACAAAAGGGAACATCACGCAGCTTTTAAATAAAATGGAGCAGCTTGATTGGATTAAGCGAGAACAGGAAGGTACTACGAAATACCTTTCGTTAACTGAAAAGGGCAGAGTTTTGTATAAAGATGTTGTTCCACCGCAAGAGACGTTTCAAGCAGAACAATTTGATAAGTTAAATCGTAATGAACAAAAACAACTACTAGAATTACTTCGAAAGTTACAATAAAAAATTTTAAATAAATATCTCGAATTCGAGATAATATGAGGTGAAGGATATGTTTAAAAAAGTTGATCATAAAAATATGGGAAGAGCAAATCACGGTTGGTTAAATACACATTTTCATTTTTCATTCGCAGATTATTATAATCCAGATAATATGAGATTTGGGGCGCTTCGCGTTATTAATGATGATTTAGTAACAGCGCAAACAGGATTTGATATGCATCCGCACCGTGATATGGAGATTATTTCTTACGTTGTAGATGGTGCATTAACACATCAAGATAGCATGGGGAACCGCGGTACAATTGAGCGTGGGCATGTACAATATATGAGCGCTGGTACAGGTGTTTTTCATAGTGAACATAATTTAGGGAATGAGACATTACGCCTATTACAAATTTGGATTTTACCAGACCGCGCAGGGCACACACCAAACTACGGTGAGTTCAAGTTTGATTGGAATAAACGTGAAAACAATTGGTTCCATATGGTATCTCCAATTGATGGTGGTGCACCAATTGAAATTCATCAAGACGCAAATTTATATTCACTATCTTTAGAAATAGGAAAAGAAATCACTTTCCCTGTTAGCGAAGATCGTCAAGTTTATCTTGTGCAAATTGAAGGAAGCGGTGTTGTAAATGGTGAGACACTTGTAATGCGCGATGCAGCAGAAGTAGTTGAAGAAGATATTCGTATTCAAGCAAAAGAGCACTCACATTATTTAGCGATTGAGATGAAAAAGCAATAAGAGACACTATGAATAAAAAAGAAATAGCGCAGTGAAAATAATGCGCTATTTCTTTTTGTGCTTTTCTTAATTCCTCATACGAAACATCTTGAATACTTTTAAGATTAGAATGAAAAATAGATTTGTTAATGCTGTAACTATAAAGAAAATGGCGAGAACAAATTCATTTAACCCGTTAGTGAATAAAAACTGAGCATAGCAGAGAACGCCTAATATTGCTGAAACGATAGTAGGTAGAAAATATACGATTGCTTTTTGCTGTAGTTTTATGAAAAGGAGGAAAGTCGCTACTAATGTTATCGGACAGAAGGAATACATAATAATTTGCGGTAACATTATATCACCACCTTTCAAAGATAAAGTATGATTCTAGTTAAGAAGGCTATGCAATTTTATCTTTATTTTTTATATGTAGATATTTTTAAGTGTAATATAATGGGAATGTTTCGTGAATTTAAAATAGGGATTTTTGGATGGAATTGTAAAAAAGTTTCTCAATATTTTTTGGTAGGAGATATTTTCCTTTTCTCGAAATGTATAAGAGTGTCAAAAATTTTTGGGGAATGGGGAGTGTTAGATTGAAAAAGCAAGTCGTTTCATCAGCATTAGCTTTATCCGTTATCGTTGGGGGTTTTGGGGCATTCGGAGCAACAAAAACACAAGCGGCAGAGCAACAAATTCAGTATCACCAAGAATTTAAAACACCGGCTTACATAGGTGAGGAATGGAAAGCACCGCAAGGATTAGATAAAAAGGAAACAGTATTTCAGTATTTAGAGAGCAAGAAAGATATGTTTAAATTAGCAGGAAATATTGACAAACATTTTAATATTGTAGGGGAAGAAAAGGACGCTGACTCGGGTACAACACATGTGAAGTTAGTTGAGAAACATAATAATGTTCCTGTATATGGATCAGATCAAACAGTTACGCTTGATAAAGACAATAACGTAAAGGCGTTCTTCGGGCAAGTTATCCCGAATTTAGAAGATAAAAATATTCCAGCTGCAGCTAGCATTACTGATGAGAAGGCGGTAGAAGTTGCAAAGGCTGATATTGAGAAAGAAATTGGCAAAGTAGATAAATATGATGGTGTGAAAAAAGATTTATATGTGTATGAAAAAGATGGACAATACTATCTTGCATACCTTGTTAAAGCGTCTATTTCAAAACCAGCACCAGGATACTGGCATTACTTTGTTGATGCAACAAATGGAAATGTGATTGAGAAATATAATGCAATCGACCATATTACTGGTTTTGGCTATGGCGTTCTAGGAAACAAGCAATCATTTGAAATTGCTCAAGATGAAAAAACAGGAGCATTTAACTTGTTTGATGGAAAACGTGGAAATGGTGTTCATACGTTTGATGCACAAAACATGGATGAGAACTGGTTTAATCTCTTCTCACAATGGCTTGGATATACAGGTGAAGAAGTAGAAAGTAAATCAAAATTCTTTGAAGATAAAGCGGCTGTTGACGCACATGTAAATGCAGGAAAAGTATACGATTATTATAAAAAGACATTTAACCGTAATTCTTTCGATAATAAAGGTGCGAGGCTGATTTCTACTGTTCACGTAGGTGAAGGGTGGAATAACGCAGCTTGGAACGGTGTACAAATGATGTATGGAGATGGGGATGGAAAAACATTCATTCCATTATCTGCAGGTTTAGACGTTATTGGACATGAGCTAACACATGCTGTAACAGAGCATACGGCGAATCTTGTTTACAAAGATGAGCCAGGAGCATTAAATGAATCATTATCTGATATTATGGGTGTAATGGTTGAGAAGAAAAGCTGGGATTTAGGTGCTGATATTTATACACCTGGTGTTGAAGGGGATGCGCTTCGTTCTCTGAAAGATCCAGCATCTATTCCGAACCCATTAAAACCTGGTGAAGGTTACCCAGATCATTACAGCAAACGCTACACTGGAAAAGCTGATAATGGCGGCGTGCATATTAACAGTAGTATTAATAATAAAGCCGCATATTTAGTGTCTGAAGGTGGCACGCATTATGGTGTGAAAGTAAATGGCGTAGGCCGTGAAGCAACAGAAAAAATTTACTACCGCGCTCTTACAAAATATTTAACTGCAAACTCTAACTTTAAAATGATGCGCCAAGCGGCACTTCAAGCTGCGACAGACTTATATGGTCAAAACTCTAAAGAAGTACAAGCTGTAACGAAAGCTTATGACGCAGTTGGTGTGAAATAAGATGAAAAAAGACCTGACTTGGTTGTCAGGTCTTTCTTTGTTATTTAATCGCGAATACCGAGAGCGATTTTTGCCATACGTGACATACGCTCTTTTGACCAAGGTGGATTCCAAACCACATTGACCTCTATTTCATTTACTTCGGGTACATTTGTTGATAATACTTTTTTGACATCCGATACGATCTGCCCAGCCATTGGGCAACCGATCGAAGTCATCGTCATTGTAATAACAGCATTATTATTTTCATCTGCTGTCACATCATATACTAAACCAAGATTGATAATATCTACACCTAATTCAGGATCGATAACAGCCTCTAAATTGGCATATAATTTTTCTTCGAACGCTTGCGACATGCACAACACTCCTAATATTAATGATATCCATTCTCATTATAAAGGAAATAAGATAAAGATGCAGTGAAATAGCTCACAGTGTTTTTTTAGAATCTTTCCTATACTGATTATAAGTATGTAGGAAGGAGCAAGATTGAAAATGAACTATGATGAAAATCCTTTTATCGTGATATGGGAAGTTACACGAGCTTGTGAATTAAAATGTCTGCATTGCCGGGCTGAAGCGCAGTATAGGAGAGATCCGAGAGAATTAACTTTTCTTGAGGGGAAGAGATTAATTGATGAAATATATGAAATGAATCAGCCGATGTTAGTTTTTTCAGGCGGGGACCCGCTTATGAGAGAAGATATTTATGAGCTAGCAAATTATGCAGTGCAAAAAGGACTACGCGTTTCGATGACGCCTAGTGCGACTCCAAATGTGACGAAAGAGGCAATACAAAAAGCAAAAGGGGTTGGACTTGCACGCTGGGCCTTTAGTATCGATGGTGCTACAGCTGAGACACATGATCGTTTTCGCGGTGTGGCAGGGTCTTTTCAGCTTACGATGGATGCGATTCAATACTTAAATGAGTTACAGATTCCCGTTCAAATTAATACAACCATTTCTAAGTATAATATTCATGAAGTAGAGGAGATGGCGGCGCTTGTTGAAAAGTTAGGTGGTGTACTATGGAGCGTGTTTTTCCTTGTTCCAACTGGAAGGGGAAGTGTAGAGGATATGATTTCACCAGTAGAACATGAACTTGTATTTCGTAAATTATATGAAATAGGAAAAAGGGCTTCATTTGATATAAAGACGACAGCTGCTCAGCATTATCGCCGCGTTGTGATGCAGCAAAAGAATAAGGAAGGTAAAAGCAAGCAAAGAATGTGTTATGAAGATGCGCTGCAAAATGGGTTAACTGGAAAAATTGATGGTTTAGGACGAGCGCCAAAAGGAGTCAATGACGGTAACGGCTTTGTTTTCATTTCGCATATTGGTGATGTATATCCAAGCGGGCTACTACCGATTCAAGCTGGGAATGTGAGAGAAAAGCGTTTACGAGATATTTATCGTGATTCTCCAATTTTTCAAGCATTACGTAATCCAGATAGCTATAAAGGAAAATGTGGGAAGTGTGAATACCGTTATGTGTGTGGTGGTTCTCGCTCAAGAGCATATGCGATAACCGGTGATTATTTAGAGAGCGAGCCATATTGTGTATATGTGCCGAAAGCTTTAAGAAGCTAGCTAATAAAAAATGTGAGATTCCTATTGTCTTTTTAGGATACATCATGTATACTTCTAATTAGTTGATAACGATTATCAGTATCAACCGAACGTTGCTCTTCGTTATGTTGGTCATACCCCTTTTGACTGCGTAAGTCAGAGACAAAATGTTGAAATACCTTGTGTCCTATTCTACAGAATTATGGTAATCTCCAACCTCAACTTATATGCGTTAAGCATGCAAAAAGGATCCTATCCGTGAAGGGATCCTTTTTTGTGTTATGTTGTAGCAATTAATGTGTAAAGTCCAGGGACTCTATTTTCAATACCTTCTGGAGCAGAGGAAGGAAAGACCCAGCGCTGATGTGGACCACGTTCCTCAATAAGTTCTTCAATGCGTAAGTTTGCTTTAGCAATTTCTGTAATAATTTCTCCTAACGTCCAGCGACGAATCTTCGTTTTTGGTAGTAGGTCTCGCTGCGTTTTATCCAGTAGACTGCTATAAGCAACGTTATCTTCAATAATCTCTTCATAAAAATAATTCCCGTTTGCTTGGAACATTTCATGATCTATCGCTACTAACTTTGTATAGAGAGGATGATAATCCCGAAGTATGAAAGTGCCACCGTCTTTTAGCAGCCCAGCGATTAATTTAAAGAGTGGCTTAAGATCTAAAAAATAGTGGAGTACACCTAGCTCTAATAAAACAACATCGAATGTTTTGGAAGGAGAAATGTCTAGTACATCAGAAACAATATATGTAATAGAGGTTCCTGCAGCATCCGCTAGCTCATTTGCATATTTGGCATTGCTTTCAGAAATATCTACAACTGTTACGTCAGCACCTAATAATGCGAATGCCACAGCTTTATTTCCTTTCGAACCAAGTAAATTTATGATGCGTTTTTCCTGTATATTCTCTATGTAAGGTAAGTAATAGGATACTTCATGGGCTGGATCTTGTAATAATTTCTTTGCATATTCCTTGGGTGTACCGTGCCGATTGGTCCACGCCTCATAGGCAGCAGCGTTCCAACTTTGCTTATTAATTGTGCTTAATTGTTTTTGATTCAATGAGATCGCTCCTTTCTTTAAACATGTATATATTCGGAAGGGATTATTTATTTCCTGTTTTCTTTTATTAAAAGTTTGATTTTTCTGTACTTTAGTCGTAAAATACGTGTTATATATGAAAAGCCTTGAAAAGGAAAAGTAGAATGAAACCATTCTTTCCAGAGAGCTTCGGGAGCTGAGAAGAAGCAAGAATGTTCATTTGAACAATGGCCTTTGAGCTGCGTCCTGAACTTATCAAATGATAATAGTAAGCGGCGACGAGAGTTGGTTCTCGTTATCAAAACCACAGTATAAGAGCACAATAATGCTCCGTACTTGACGAGGTCGGTTATGTGAATAACTGGCGAAATAAGGTGGTACCGCGACTGTTTATACAGCCCCGCCCTTATCTTTTTAGAAGATAGGGGCGGGGCTTTTTTATATTTAAAAGGAGGAATGTAAGATGAGTATTTTTATTGGAGGAGCTTGGCCATATGCGAATGGCTCTTTACATCTTGGGCATGTTGCGGGTTTATTACCTGGGGATATTTTAGCTCGCTATTATAGAACGAAAGGTGAAAATGTTCTTTACGTATCAGGAAGCGATTGTAATGGAACTCCGATTGCTATTCGGGCAAAACAAGAAGGGTTTACTGCAAAAGAAATTGCAGACTATTATCATGAGGAATTTGAGCGATGTTTTAAGCAGCTTGGTTTTACGTATGATCGTTATACACGTACAGATGCACAGCATCATCATGAAACGGTACAGAAGATTTTCTTACGTTTGTTAGAAGAAGGATTTATTTATAAAAAGACAGTTGAGCAAGCATATTGTGAAACGTGTACACAATTTTTACCGGATCGCTATGTGGAGGGGGTTTGTCCACATTGCCATGAACCAGCACGTGGGGATCAATGTGATGCATGCTCAGCTATTTTAGATCCACTCGATTTATTAGAAAAGAAATGTAAGCTGTGTGGAAATACGCCAGCAGTTAAGGAAACGGAGCATTTCTATTTTGCCTTGCATAAATTTCAGCCGCAGATTAAAGATGCCGTAGCAGTTGCAAAACGAGAAGGAGCATGGCGTGATAATGCAATTCAATTAACAGAGCGTTACTTAGAAGAAGGATTACAGGACCGGGCTGTATCACGTGATTTACCAATTGGAGTACCAATTCCAGTTAAGGGATATGAGGATAAGAAAATTTATGTGTGGATTGAAGCTGTTGCTGGTTATTATTCAGCGAGTAAACGATGGGCTGAAGAAACAAGGCAAGATGATGGGGAGTTCTGGAGTAGCAGCGCGAGGACATACTATGTTCATGGGAAGGATAATATTCCGTTCCATTCTATTATTTGGCCAGCTGTATTACTTGGGATAGGAGAAAAGGCAATTCCGCGTCATATCGTTTCCAATGAATATTTAACTGTTGAGAAACGAAAGTTATCGACAAGCAAAAACTGGGCAGTATGGGTACCGGATATATTAGAGCGGTATGATCCAGATTCGATTCGTTATTTCTTAACGATTAATGCACCAGAAAATCGCGATACCGATTTTTCTTGGCGCGAATTTATTTATAGCCATAACAGTGAGTTGCTAGGCGCATATGGGAACTTTGTAAATCGTACATTAAAGTTTATTGAGAAATATTATGACGGTGCGGTACCAAAGGGACATATAAATCTAGAGCTAAAAGAAAGAATAGAGGAATTATATCGCAGTGTAGGAAATGCGATTGAGCAGGCTCATTTTAAAGTAGCAGTAGAAACAATCTTTGAAACGGTACGCTTTGCGAATAAATATTTTGATGAGAAGGCGCCATGGAAGCAAAGGGAGGAAGAGCCTGTTGCTTGCGAAGAGACGATTTACACCTGTGTATATTTTATTGTGAATTTTGCGCAGTTACTGGAGCCATTTTTACCGTTTTCAAGTGAAAGGGTGCGGAATATGCTAGCGATTACGAATACGGGCTGGAAATGTGAAAATATATTGCCAGAGCGGATAAGTCATGTACAGCCTTTATTTGAAAGAATTGATATAAAACAAATTGAAAAAGAGGTAGAAAGGTTATATGGAGCATGAAAGTAAAAAGAGCACATGATGTGCTCTTTTTTAGGCGCTATGCTCTATGCTCTTTTTCTTCTCCTTCCGTGCAGTCAAAATTTGTGGTGTGAAAATACCAAGCAATATGCAAACAATGCCGAGCCATTGCATCGGTGATACGACTTCATGAACAAGAGTGATAGAAGCAATGATTGCTGTTGGTAGTTCTGCAGCACCTAAAATGGTTCCCAATCCTATGCCGACCTTTGGTACACCGATGGAGAAGCAAATTACCGGTACAACAACACCGAAGAATCCAAGGAAGAAAGCGTACTTCCATAATCCTGCTTGCAAGGCACCATCCATTAAAAAGGTTGGCGGAAAGAATAAACACACAATAAGTGTAGCACTTGTTGTCATAAGGAAGCTTTTTGTATAGGGTGGTACATTTGTAGCAACGCGGCCACTTGCAAAGACATAAAAGGAAAAAGAGACAGCGGCTAATAGTCCAAAGATAATACCCTTTGTAGAGAAGTTTTGACCAAGACCTTCAAACACACCGCCTGCAAATAATGTTCCGGCAAATAAAATAATAATAGATATTACCTTTTCGCGGCTTGGTAATGTCTTATTAGCGACTGCTTCAATGACTACTCCAATCCAGGTAAATTGAAAGAGTAGAACAACAGCGATGGAAGCAGGTAATTCTTCTACAGAAATCGCGTAGAAAATCCCGGTCATGCTCATTGTTGTTCCGACAGCTAATAAGGTCAATGCTTGTTTTTTCGAGACTTTATGGCGCGAGAAGAAAAGAACGAGCAATAAAAGTCCCACCCAACCAAATACATATTGTCCACCTAGTAACTCATGTGCAGAAAACCCGTTCATAAAGCCAAGTTTGAAAATTGTAGAAAGTACGCCGTAGCTGCAGGCACCAAATAAAACTAATAATGAAAACTTAAATTTCTCCATAAAAAATCCTCCTTCGACAAATAAAAAACGCCCGCTGTCCAATTCAGGACAGCGGGCGAACGAAACAGAGTGAAAACTCTACAAAATTCCGCCACTCACAATCGTGTGTGAGTTTGGATATAAAACATTTGATAATGACTATGACTCTAGTTTATAGCAATCTCTTTTACATTTTTAATATAAAGTAGATGTAATTCTTTTCGCAAGTTTTGTGTGTTTTTTTAGAAATCACATGTGAGAAGAGTTGCGCGTATCTTCTAAAATAAGGATAAGTGAATTTCTAAAAGTTAACTATGCGAAAATGAGAGAAAAATGCAATTTTTTTGTATATAATAAAGGAGAAATGAAAAAATTTGAAAATATATAATAGATATTAGGAGAATTTGCATGAATATGGGGTATTTTAGTATTTCCCTTACAAAAATGTAATCTAAATGTAAGCTATTGTGATAGTTATTTCGACAATTTTTTTATACAATAATAGTAACAGTTTGAACGTGATAGATGCTGTAGATAAGAGAGAAAAGGAGAGATCGACATGGAATGGATTCATGAATTATTTCAGCAATACGGTTACTATGTAGTACTTGTAGGGTTGCTGTTAGAGTATATTGCGCTTCCGTTTCCGGGAGAGCCAACACTAGCATACGCGGGTTTTTTGGCGCATCAAGGGGATTTACAATTACCACTTTTAATTATCTTATCATGTATTGGAACGAGTGTTGGGATGACAATTCAGTACTTTTTAGGTAATAAACTTGGTATGCCGTTCGTACAGAAGTATGGGAAGTATGTGTTTTTAACGCAAAGAAAAATTGATTTAACGAGAATGTGGTTTGATAAATATGGATACTTCCTTATTTTTATCGGATTCTTTATTCCAGGTGTACGCCATTTTACTGGATACTTTGCAGGCATTATTAATTTACCATTCCGTCGCTTTGCTATAACGATTTACTCTGGTGCTCTATTCTGGGTATCTTTCTTCTTAATCGGTGGCTATTGGTTAGGTGGAAACTTACATGATATATTTGGAGTACTTGGACAACACATTGGGAAAATTATCTTTGGAGTGATTGTTATTGTAGCAATTACGTTAGGAGTTCGTTTCCGCAAACAATTAAAACGCGTATTTGTACAAAGTGCAAATTAATATGGAATCCATTCTATGTCGGAAATTGGAAGAGGTAGTGCTGATAGGCACTGCCTTTTTTATTTTCCTTTTAAGTTTCATGTAAAAGTTTGTTTTATAGAGTCATTTTGACATACATTAATGTCAAAATGACAATGATAATTGACGACTATGAGGATATTATTTACAATTTTAATTAAATAAACGAAAAAGAGGTCGAATATGAAGCTTCAAAATCGAGTGAGAGAATTTCGAGCAAAGCATCGAATGTCACAGGGTGATTTAGGGAAAGTAATTGATTCATCGCGGCAGACGATTAGCTTAATTGAGCGCGGAGATTATGCGCCTTCAATTGTTTTGTCGCTGAAGATTGCGCATGTTTTTGGAGTACCGGTGGAGGAGATATTTACATTAGTAGAGGGGGAAAAGGACGATGAGAAGTAAAAAGAAAGGGAATTTGTTTACGATTTTGAAGATTTTAATGGCTATGATGGGTGGTTTTGGTGTTGGTTTTATATTAGCGGATGCTTTTGTACCAGGACGAAGAATAGTACCTGCGCCTAGTTATTTAGTAATCATTGCGCTTATTTTATTTGCCGTAGGGATTATGTATCGAATTTGGAAAACGACACGTTTCTTAAATAAATTACGTGATGAAGAGGAAAGCATTCTAGGTAGACGGTTAGGAGCACAATTAATTTATTTACGTGCAAGTGAAATCATTATACCGTCTTGGGGAGTTTATGCATACATATCTTGCTATCGCTCTTATATAACAAATACAATGTCATTATTTGAAGTTGGAAATGTAATTGCATCTTCAGTAGGGATCATTGTCGTTATCTTATTAGGCGTTATTATGAAAAGTCGATACAACGCACTGTATCCAGAACAGAGCGTAACATATTCACAATCACTTGAGATGTGGGCAAAAAATGCAGATGAAGGACAAACTCACATCGTTCATGAAGCAGGGTATCGAGCTTATCAATCTACAAATATTGTTCTTGTATGCGTATGGTTGGCTGCGATTATTTATACGCTTTGGACGGGAGAAGGTTTCTTCTTTATTGGTATGATTTCATTTGTATGGGTATTGCATATTGGGAAATACATGTATGAAATGCATAAGAAAATGATTTATTAATGTTAAAGATTACTGAGGGGAGAAACAAGGTGGATATTTTGAAAAGGCCAGCTTTTTCTATAGTTATTGCTTTTGTTTGTTCAGTTATATATGGATGGATCAGACCAGAAAAAATGCAAGGGTTTATGGAAATATGGGGAGTACTGCTTATTGGAGTACTTGTTCTTGCAATTCATGAACTTGGGCATGTTATTTTTGGTCTGCTAAATGGTTTGAAGTTTAAATTTATGGTAGCAGGCCCTATTACTATCCAAAAAGAGGGAGAGAAAATACGGATAAGAGAAAATAAATTGTGGTTGTATTTTGGAGGCGTAGCTATGTTGTTACCTCCGTCTATACATACACCAAATCTTTCAAAGAAATGGGCATGGATGACGCTAGGTGGACCGATAACAAGTTTGGTGTGCGGTTTGTTAGCTGGTTATGTATACATGGTGAGCTACTACCAATTTCTTTTATATTTTTCTGTATTACATTTAGCAATCTTTTTAGCTACAGTGATTCCAATGAAGGGAATTATGCTTAGTGATGGCAAACAATTTTTAATCTTAATTAAAGGTGATGAAAAGGCGCAGCAACATTTACATAGTATTCAAGTATCTAGCGAGTTGTGGAGCTTCAAGCGGCCAAAAGATTGGGACGAAAAGTTAGTAGAAATAAGTGAAGAAAAAATAAAGGGCGATGAAGAGGTAAGAGAAGTACTGAGTGATCTTATGCTCACGTTTTATTCGCGATGTGATAGAGAAGGAATGGAAACAGGGATCGTTTGCCTAGAACAGGTTTTACAAATACCTGTTACAAAAGAAAATAAATATTTTGTTGGTGGTTTTCATAGCTGGTATTTGTTATATAAAGTGCTATATGATATGGACGATGTTTCTTTACAAGATATGAAGCAGCACGCGAAGGCTATAACAAAATTGGACCCGCATGGGTATTACCGTACACATGCAATCTTAAAATATTTAGAGAAGGATGCGGAATCCTTTCATACATATATGAAGAAGGCAGAAAGTGAGTTAAAGAATGCTGAAAAGAGTGGAGTCGGTTATTTACAATTAGAACGAGAATGGTTCCAGCTTTTGCAAAAGAAACTCGTAATCTAGAGGATATCTTACACTGAGTAAGATATCCTCTTTTCTATATATAATTTTATATAGCTTGATATAGTGAATGGTGAGGATCAAGGCGTGTCGTATTTTGTGGACCGGTCGATATATTGCAAAAAGAGGCTGGAAGATTCATCTTCTAGCCTCTTTTGTATTAAGAGTTGCTCTCGATCCCTCGACCATTTTCTTCTTCAGGGTCTTGTAATAGGTTAAACACATCTGCTAAGCAAAATGCGATAAACCAAGTCCAAAGACCGTGGAAGAAAGCTGAGCTTAATTGTAATGGTAATGTGTAATTCGTCATTGAGAAGGAAATACATCCTCCAACGATTCCGATCATTGTTAATAACATTGTTTTTTGAGCATTTTCTTCTGGATTAAAGAGGAAGAAAATGTATCCGCCTAATATTGAAGCGCTTACAAGTGATTCGATTCCATTAAAAATGATATGTTCTCCAAGCTGAATGTTTGTCCAGAAGCAAATCATGCCGCCGATAAGAGCAAACAGGACAGCTACCATGTACCGTATATGTTGATTCATATGTTCATCTCCTTATGTAATAAGATGATTTGGAAGTCAAAAAGGTAGGTATAGTAATAGAAGTAAATTTTAGTTGTACGTATCTTTTTTAGAGTAATGAAGAATAATTAAGATAATTGGTCACTTTGAACCGTTTCTTGTATGATGCGAAAATGATTCGTTATTACGTAAACTTGCACTTGAGATATACCCGACTTCTCGTTTCTTTTTGCTTATACAAGTAAGAGAAACTCCCAAGTCTATACATTCTTTTTTGTGAGTCTTATTGTATTATAACATATTTAGCTTAATAATAATAATAGAATTATCTGATTTTACAATGAGTGTAAAAATAAAAGCGCAAGGAATTCGAATTCCTTGCGCCTTCTTATATACGTTTGAAACGTCCAACGATTTCAACGGTTTCTGTAATATTCATAAACGCATGATTGTCTACATGACGAATGATACGCTTTATTTCTCCTAATTCGTAACGGGTTACGACAGTGTAAATCATTTTTTTCTTATGGTTGGTATAGCCGCCGACAGCGTCTACCATCGTTACACCACGTATGCCGTGATGCAGTAGTGCGCTTTTAATTTCCTCGCCTTTTTCTGTAATTGTCATTATCGTTAATTTAATGTGTTTTGTATGTACAGCATCAATTACTTTGCTGACAACAAAACGACTAATTAATGTGTACAGTGTAATATCCCATCCGAAAATAAAGCCAGCGACAACAAGTAAGATTAAGTTGAAGCCAAAAATAATAGCACCAATCGAAATGTCTTTATATTTCGCTACAATCAATCCAACAACATCAAAACCACCTGTTGAAGAAGCAAATCGGAATATAATCCCTGAGGCTGCACCACAGATGACCCCACCAAATACAGAAGAAAGTAAAATATCATCTGATACTTGATGTACTGGGATAATGTTCATGGCAAGTGATGATACAGCCACGAAATACGCTGTTAAAAAGGTTGTCTTCTTTCCTAAGTAAAAGTGACTTAAAATGAGAAGAGGGATATTTAGTAAAAAGATAAGTGCACCGATATTATAATGCATTAAATAACCGATAATCATCCCAACTCCAGCGAAACCACCGCTAATCATATTATGCGGGATAAAAAACATATTCATTGAAATAGCATACAAAATGGAAGCTATAAAAATAACAATCAATTGTATTACAAATTCTAAATGAAATGTTCTAGCTGCTGGGAAGGATAAAAAGGCGGTGTCGGGAACGTAATCGGCGTCTCCTAATTGACCCATAGTATGTTTCATCTCCATATTCATTTTTGATTACAAGAAGAGAATAATGCTTTTTTCAAAAACTGGCAACCGTTTTATTATAATACGAAAATTTTATAAATTTCTAAAAAATCAAACCTATTCAGTTATATGTGTGAATATACTAAAGAAAACGAATACAATGGTTTTCTGTATCATTTTTGTGAGAAAATATGCAAAACATTTATTTGAAAATAAAAGGAAATAGAGAACGTTTGGAGAATGTGCTAAAATGAGCTTATTAAGGATGTGAAGCGATGGAATTTTTATTGCAAGATGCAATTCTATATATAACTTTTGTAACGACAGCATTCTGTTTATTAGAAGTCTATTTTCTCGCTAATGTTTCTCGCTTTGTACGCCAACAAACATCAAGCGGTAGACAAAGAGCTTTCGCATTCGTTGATATATGTGAAGAACATATAGGAAATACTCCGCTTTTTTCCATCTTCTATAAATATGGAATGGTTCGGTCGGTTCGCAGACAAGAATCGAGCGGAGAGAGTGATGAGGTCGGTCCATATTTACCAATGTTTCGCTAACTAATTACGAAACATTGGAGGAATGAACATGTTAAAATCATACCGAGCTGTGCTCGTTAGTTTATCATTATTACTTGTTTTTGTTTTATCTGGTTGTAGCAGTACGGCACCAATTGATGCACATAGTACGGGGGTTTGGGATCACTATTTTGTTTATCCAATCTCGCTTATGCTTCAATTTGTTGCTCATCATGTACCTGGCGGAAGCCTCGGTATTGCAATTATTATCATTACGCTTGTGATTCGTTCAGCAATGATTCCATTAGCTGTTTCGCAATATCGTAGTCAAATGAAAATGAAAAAAATGCAGCCACAGATTCAGAAGTTGAAAGAAAAGCATGGTAATGTAAGCAAAGATATTGAAAAGCAAAAACAATATCAAAAAGAAATGTCAGAACTAATGAAAACGGGCGGTTGGAATCCTTTGGCTGGTTGCTTGCCACTTCTAATACAAATGCCGATTTTTTCAGCATTGTATTATGCGATTAGCAGGACTGAAGAGATTCGTACATCTTCATTTTTATGGGTAAACTTAGGACATGCAGATCCGTATCATATTTTACCGATTCTTGCAGCGCTAGCAACATTTATTCAAATGAAGGTTATGCAGTCAAATGTGACACCTGGAGAGCAAGTTCAAATGCTGAAAGTGCAACAGTTCATGATGCCAGCAATGATTTTATTTATGGGATTTGCGGCACCATCAGGACTTGTATTGTACTGGATTACAGGTAACATATTTACAATGCTACAAACAATTGTGCTTAGAAAAGTAATGGATCGTGAAGAAGGACAATTACAAAATGCATAGAAGAAAGCCGCTCAATTGAGCGGCTTTTATTGATTTGTTGAAGTTTATCTAATGGTTAAGGAAAAATTAAGAAAACCAATTTACTATGTGAATTGTATACGAAGGTGTACAAGTTTTAGAAAGTTATTTGATATGAAATGAAGGAGGAATTTTCATATGAAGAAGAAAACAATTGGGTATGTAGTAGCTGCAGGAGCTTTATCACTAGGAATTATGGGAGGGGCAGGTATCCCTGCTTTTGCTGCAGCTAGCACAGACAATTCTACACAAGCCACAGAACAAACTAAGAAAGGGACTTCGTATCAAAACTTGGATGAAGCAACGAAACAAAAAGTGCAAACGATCATGCAGGAGGCGAAAAAGCAATTAGCAGAACTAGGTGTGAAACTTCCTGAAAAAGGGAAACGAGGAGAAATGTTTGCTAACCTGGATGATCAGGCAAAAGAAAAGGTAAAAGCAATCATGGAGCAGAAAAAGTCTGGTACATTAACACATGAACAAGTAAAAGAGAAATTGGCTGAGCTAGGTGTGAAGCTTCCTGAAAAAGGGAAACGAGAAGAGATGTTTGCTAACCTGGATGATCAGGCGAAAGAAAAAGCGAAAGCGATTATGAAGAAAGAAAAAGCAGGAACATTAACTCATGAACAAGCAAAAGAGCAATTAGCAGAACTAGGTGTGAAACTTCCTGAAAAAGGGAAACGAGGAGAAATGTTTGCAAACCTTGATGAGGCGACGAAAGAAAAAGCGAAAGCGATTATAGAGCAGAAAAAAGCAGGAACATTAACTCATGAACAAGCAAAAGAGAAATTGGCAGAACTAGGTGTGAAGCTTCCTGAAAAAGGGAAACGAGAAGAAATGTTTGCAAACCTTGATGATGCGACAAAGGAAAAAGCGAAAGCTATCATGAAAAAGGCAAAAGAGCAATTAGCGGAGCTTAACGTTAAATTTCCAATCAAGGATTAATGGGAGCAAGCGAATAATTGATTAAAATACAGAAGATACGAAGACTTTTAATAGAACGGTCTTTCGGATGGTGAAATGAAAGAGACTGTGTATAGGATTTATTTGAGGCCAAACTTCTCCCACTGGAGAAGTTTGGCCTTTTTCATTATGCAAATGATTTCTATACCAGAAAGAATTTATTCGGCATTGGGCAGTAGGGCACCATACGAGGAAGATAGATGGGGATTATTATATTAGGATTAAAAAAGTTTTAAAATAATTATGAAATGAGCGTTTATGAAGCTTGTAGAAAATTTTAAGAAAAAAATTGTTCATATGATATATATATAAACACTCTTGATTTTTTTGAAAAATTCAATATAATGAACATTAACTACAAAATTCGACATCAAGAAGTGATGATGAGGACACGATCGATTTTTTACGATTCTCAGAGAGGGAAGTCTTTGGCTGTGAGCTTCCTAATACGGAAAAATAGATTACCACCTCTGAACTGCAGCAGTGAACGAACAATTAGTAATTGCTTGCCGGCAAACACCGTTATCTAGACTTGAGGAATTGGTGAAGTATGTTATTTTACTGATGAAACAAGGGTGGAACCACGAATACAACACTCGTCCCTTTTTTAGGGAGGAGTGTTTTTTTATTTTATTTTTGCATCACACTAGAATTGGAAGGAGGATACGCAGCATGCATCATGATGAGAAAAACAAAATTGGTTTAACTGTAGCACTATCTATCGTTGTGGGGACTATTATTGGGTCTGGTGTATTTATGAAGCCAGGAAGCGTATTAGATTACTCAGGGAGTTCGAATATGGCAATTCTCGCTTGGGTAGTAGGTGGCTTGTTAACGCTAGCTAGCGGTTTAACTGTAGCTGAAATTGGAGCGCAAATTCCGAAAAACGGTGGATTGTACACGTATTTAGAGGAGATTTATGGGAGCTTTTGGGGGTATTTATCCGGCTGGATGCAAACAATTGTATACGGCCCAGCTATTATTGGAACATTAGGTTTATATTTTAGCTCTTTAATGATTAACTTTTTCTATTTAGATAAAGTATGGAATTTACCAATTGCAATTGGAACAGTTGTGTTCCTTGGTGTTGTTAATAGTATGGGAACGAAGTATGGGGGGATTGTCCAAACAATTACGACATTCGGAAAGATGATTCCAATTGTATTAATTGTTGTGTTAGGTTTTTGGAAAGGGAATAGCGATATCTTTAATGTAGTTGTACCATTATCAGAAAACCAAAGTATTGGAATGGCAATTTTAGCAACTTTATTTGCTTACGATGGCTGGATTTTACTTGCTTCTATTGGCGGTGAAATGAAGAATCCAACAAAGTTATTACCAAAGGCAATGACAGTGGGGATTTTAATTGTAACAGTTGCTTACGTATTAATTAACTTAGCTCTACTGAAAGTATTACCAGCTGCGAAAATCGTGGATCTTGGTGAAAATGCGACAGCGACAGCAGCAAGTATGTTGCTTGGAGAATATGGCGGGAAAATCATTAGTATCGGTATTATCATTTCTATTTTTGGATGCTTAAACGGAAAGATTTTAACATTCCCGCGTATTCCAATGTCAATGGCGGAACGTGGACAACTTCCATTTTCTAAGTTTATTGCAAAGGCACATGAAAAATTTAAAACACCAGCAAATGCGATTACTTTTGAAATTATATTAGGGATTATTTTAATGATTATGAGTGATCCAAATAAGCTATCTGAGATTTCCGTATTTATTATTTATATTTTCTATGTGATGACATTTATCGGCGTCTTTATTTTACGAAAACGTAATGAAGGGAAAGAACGTGCATACAGTGTACCACTATTCCCGATCGTACCAATCGTGGCGATTTTAGGATCACTATTCGTAATTGGAAGTGCGATTATTAATGATTGGAAAAGCTGTTTCTTATCGATTGGAATGGTATTTACAGGTCTTCCGGTTTATTGGTATTTAAATAAGAAAAAAGAAACGCAGTCTTAAAGAATAGGGATAGTGAAAAGAGCGGGCATATGATATGTCTGCTCTTTTGTTTGTAAAAAATTTCCGGGTGTATGCAGGAGAATTTACACTTGATTGCAAATGTCATTTTGGTTACTATGATTGTAGTAACCAAAAGTGAACGAGAGAAAGTGTGGGGAAAAACTTGAATTTTCGTGTATATATTTTAGCTATTGCGGCATTCGTAGTCGGGACGGTTGAATTAATTATTGGGGGTACGCTGGATTTAGTAGCAAATGATTTAGGCGTATCTATTAGTGTAGCTGGGCAATTAATTACAATATTCTCTGTTGTATTTGCTCTTTCAGGGCCAATTTTATTAGCGATGACAGGGAAAATTGAGCGTAAAACATTATATATCAGGGCATTATCTATTTTTTTAATTGGTAATATCATTTCAGCATTTAGTTTGAATTACGGGATGCTCATGTTCTCAAGGGTCATTTGTGCAGCAAGTGGGTCGTTGATTATCGCATTGTCAGTAACGTTAGCTTCTAGTGTGGTGGCACCGCATTTTCGTGCGCGTGCAATCGGAATTATTTTTATGGGGATTAGCGGGTCGCTTGTACTTGGTGTACCACTCGGTCTTGTCCTTGGGAATGCATACGGATGGCGGGCTCCATTTGTTTTAATTTCGGTATTAACGGTTATAGCAATTGCGAGTATTTCTTTATTCTTAACAAAAGTTCCACCAGTAGCTGTATTGTCGATAAGAGAACAAATTGCTACTTTGAAAGATAAAAAGATTGTGAGTGCGCAGTTAACATCATTCTTATTTTTAACAGGACATTTAACACTGTACGCATATTTAACACCCTTTTTAAAAGACGTGATGCATGTGGAAGCAAACTGGATTAGTGTATTTTACTTTATTTTCGGCATTGCAGCAGTAATCGGCGGCGGATTTGGTGGTTGGCTTGCAGATAAGTGGGGCTCGAAGAAAAGTATTATCTCCATTATTATCATCTTTGCATGTGCCATCTTTATCTTACCGATGATGACATTTTCATTTCCGCTATTTATTATCATGATGGGGCTTTGGAGTATGTTAAGCTGGGCAATTTCACCAGCGCAGCAAAATTATTTAATTGAAATTGCACCGGAATCAGCTGGTATTCAGCAAAGCTTAAACAACTCAGCGCTTCATTTAGGAATTGCACTTGGTTCAACGGTAGGCGGAGCTGTTATTGAACAATCGTCGGTTATATATAATGCATGGGTAGGCGGAGGCTTTGTGATTTTAGCACTGCTTTGCGCGGTCTTCTCGATTACGAGAGGGCAATCTACTCATGTGGCAAAGAAGGAATCTATCGTTTGATAGATTCTTTTTTGTTTGAAGTGAATTGAAGGATTTACCATTATGATATAGAAGGGTACAGGGAGAGGAGTGATGGTATATGGATTTGGAATCGGCGATTGGCTTTTTTGCGATGGTGTTACCAGTTTTTCTGATTGCTTTTGTACTACGATGGATTCGCTTCCTCTACCATAATTCTGAGAAACAGGTTCAGCAAAATGAGAAGATTATTGAGTTATTAACTGAAATAAAAAAGCAAAATGAAAAATAGCAAAGAGAGCTCCTTTGCTATTTTTAATATCGTAACTTTATTAAAATGCTGCGTATTTCCTCATCATTCATAAAGAGATCGTGATGTTTCTGTGTAATTTTTGCAAGTGCAACATCATGATAGAAGAACTCCGTAAAGAATTTTACGAATGGCGGAGACATTGTTTTCATCGCTTGCCACGATTCTTGCTCTACCCCAGCAAATAAAATTTCACGATCATCAACAATAAGAAGTAAGTAACGTTCTAATGCGTTAGGTTCTTCAGTTGGAATGAGAAAATGAACATTTGACAGTTCTGTTTTCACATCTCCAACTACAAGTGCTTCAATATCAATGCCTTGCTTTGCTTGTTTCTCAAGTAAGGGAAGATATTCTAAAAAGGTATCATTCCAAGCGGAAATACGGATAGATTGTTTCGCTTCTTCTACTAACTGCTTACTTTGTACTTGAATAGAAGACTGCATTTTTAAGCTCCAAACGCGGTCATCTGTAAAGGATCGTTTTGAAATATTTGTTTGAAGTTCTTTAATATTCGATTGAAATTCTGTCGTTAATTTTTGAATGGCAAGATCCAGTGGCAGGGCGGTATATAGCTTTTTCTTTTCTGAGACGGAATCCATAACCATTCCTTTATCGATGAGGCGCGCTAATACTTCATATATTTTTGCTTTTGGAACACCCGAATGTTTTACAATCGTTGTTGCATCTAGTGGTTCATCGCTTGAAACTACGACTTCATATGCCTGGCTTTCGTATTGTGAGAAACCGAATTTTTGTAACATAATGCCCTCCGAACAAGTTAGATTCTATACTAAGAATAAAGAAGTATAAGCATTTACACAAGTACTTCACTTTTTAATCAGGAAAAAGAAAAAATAGAGTCATCATACATAGACTCTATTCTTTGTTGTATGTTTAATTATGAACCGCCTTGAACATAAGTGCGCCATTGTTTTCAGTAACAGTTAATGTACCGTTAATTGCTCGAGTTGAGAATTGCTTTGTTTGAAAATAATCTTTCGAACCGAGTTGTTCTAGAATAGTGTTCATGTCTTGCTCACTTAGAGCTGAGTCAATAGAACGAATGACAGTCTTTATTGTGGAATAAAAGGCGTCAATTTGTTCTTTAGATGTACCGGATCCAGCGATAGCAACAGCAGCGATACCGCCAGTTGCTTTATAAATGGAAACGCCTAATCCAAATTTAGTATTAAAGATTCCGTTATATGTTGCGATTTGTGCTGTTTCAGTAAAGAGTTTAATGCTGCTTACGTTAATGCCATTTGAATTTCCAACTGAGTTAATTGAATTTACCAGTTTTTGCATGACTTGAGCCGTATCTACTGAAGCTGGAGGCGGAGTTGGATTAGGAGGCGGAGTTGGATTAGGAGGCGGAATTGGAGTTGGATTAGGTGGTGGAGTCGGAGTTGGAGTCGGTGCTGGATCGGGTTTCGGCTTTGGATCAGGCTTTTCTACTGGTTTTGGATCCTTCTGCCATAAGTCACAAGCTGTTGTTCCAAATAAGAGGGGAATGGCTAATAAAGTGAGAAGTAACTTTTTCAATTGTCCACTTCCTTTCAAAAGGATAAGTTGATTATGGTGGTTCTTAAAAGGATAACACCAATATATGCACAACCAGTGGAAAAGGATTACAGAGGATAAGTATATTATGAAAAATAAATTAAAAGTATAGTTATGGTTAGTAAAGTAGGGGAGAGTTTTGTACAATAGAAATGAAACAAACATAGGAGGGAACTACCATGGCAATTGTTGATGTATCGATTATTCCAGTTGGAACAGGTAATCCAAGCGTAAGTGAATATGTAGCAGAAGTACAAAAAGTGTTAGAGAAAAACGCGGATCGCGTGAAGTACCAATTAACACCGATGAATACAGTAATTGAAGGAGATCTCCCTGTATTACTTGAAGTAATTCAACAAATGCATGAAGTGCCATATACAAAAGGTGCAAAGCGTGTAGCGACAACAATTCGTATTGATGATCGCCGAGATAAAGAAAGCACAATGGAGAAAAAATTAAATTCTGTTCGTTCGAAATTATAGGAGAAAGCAGCGATTTTTGCTGCTTTTTTGTATGGGTAAATTAGGTAAGAAATGTGTATCCATGGTACACTTTTTTATTATTGATTGTAGTACCTAGGGAAGGAGGAAAGGGAAATGAGTGACAAATTTAATGAGCAGTTTGATGGCTTACTTGAAAAGTATACAGAATTGTTACTAGGGGAAGGCAGTGAAGAGAGAAAAGAACAAGTGCAAAAGTGGGCACTGTACTCTTACATTGCTAAAACAATGCCAGCTTTAGTCAAGCATTGGAATGAGACATATCCAGAGGCAAAAGAAGAGATGGTAAAGTTAATCTCTGATATTAAAAGGTTAAATGAGGAACATCGTAATCAGAAATAAGAATGAGAAACCATTTTGTGATTTTTTACAAAAAAGCTTGGGGATCAATAGGCCCCAAGCTTTTAAGTCATATAGAGGAATTGTTTGATGGTTTCGTAGTTATCTCTAAACACCAATTATTGCATCGCATGACACTCCCTGGCGGATATTCGAAGTCACACTCACTAATAAATAAGAAGTCGAGCTTTTGGCAAATAGCGTTTGAAGCAGGATTATTGATGGCGGGAAAAGCATGAATGAATCTGTACCTTTGTTCCGTTTTAGCATGAGCGATAGCTTTTTCGACGGCCTTTGTTGCTATTCCTCTTCCTTGAAATGGTGGTAGGACGCTCCAGCCAATTTCGTATACGTTCTCTTCTTTCCAGTAGCTGTCCCAATATCCTATACTACCAATAATTTCGAGTTGCGGAAGAAGGACGATGCTAAACATACGTCCAGTTCCTAACTCACTAATCTTAAGGTACCGCTCGTGACGAGCAAGGAGTTGTTCTTCAGTCTCAGGCCCTCCTAAGTATTCTAGCATCTCAGGTACATTCATAAGACGAAGTAAAGTAAGATTAGCATTGTTCCAAGGTTCAATTCGAATTTGTTGTACATTCATTCTTTTTGGCATTTTTCACACTCCAATACGTGTTTTCCATCTGGGTAAAATTTTATATACTATGCAGGGATAGTACCTTTCAATGAAACCGGGATTCTATGTTTTTACACTTTCTATACTTATTTCAATAGAAATCCCCTCCTACCTTTTGCACTTGATTTTCTATGGGAGAGAACTAAGTACCTCAGGATTTTATATTTGTATTCATTTTTAGTCGTATTAATATCTTTGTATAACTTATAAAGAGAAGTAAGAGGTGTGACGAGTATTGTCGAATTTTTATTTTAGACTAGTTGTTCACCTGTTTTTCTAGTTTTATTTTAAATGTCGAAAAATTTTTATGGATATTTAAAAGCGAGAATATGGGCTTTTGAATATTTTTATAGTATTTTATAAATTATCTAAATAATTATTTGTATCAAATAATTTTAAAGAGTGATATAATTTTGAAGAGGGGTAAAAAACAGACAAAGTACAGTCATAGGGGTGAATTACATGGAACAATTAATGCGAAATTCGTTTCTTTTCTTGTCAAAAAATAAAGCGCTAACAAAACTGGCTAAGAAGTACGGTTTACGCTTTGGTGCAGGGCGCTTTGTCGCAGGGGAGACAATTGATTTAGCTGCTGCAGCTATTAAACAATTAAATCAACAAGGGCTTTGTGTGACAATCGATTATTTAGGTGAGTTCGTTGATAATGAAGCAGAAGCAAATGAAATGGCAAGCCAATCGATTGAAGCAATCCGTGCAATTGGACGTGAAAAACTTGATTCACAGCTTTCTTTAAAAATGACTTCTATGGGGTTAGACATCTCAGATGAAATCGTAATGAATAATATGCGCCGCATTTTAGAGGCTGCAAAAGAAAACGGTGTGTTTGTTACGATTGATATGGAAGACTATACACGCTGCGGAAAAACAATTGAGATCTTTAAGCAATTAAAATCTGAATACGATAATATCGGTACTGTTATTCAAGCTTACCTATATCGTACAGAAAAAGACATCGAAGATTTAAATGCATATAGTCCTAATTTACGTCTTGTAAAAGGGGCCTATAAAGAACCAGAAGAAGTGGCGTTCCCGGACAAAAAAGATGTAGATGAAAATTATAAAAAAATTATTAAAATGCACTTATTAAATGGAAATTATACTGCTATTGCTTCACACGATGAGGCAATTATTGAATATACGAAGAAACTTGCCGAAGAATATAATATTTCACGTGATCAATTTGAATTCCAAATGTTATATGGTATTCGTACGGAACGTCAACTTGAACTTGTTAAAGAAGGCTACAAAATGCGTGTTTATGTACCATATGGAAATGACTGGTATGGTTATTTCATGCGCCGCTTAGCTGAACGTCCAGCAAACGTTGCGTTCGTTTTAAAAGGAATGGTAAAAAAATAACCAAGGAGCTAAATACTCCTTGGTTATTTTAATTGTTTAAATGCGTAATGTGCCATTTTTTTTGTGTCTGGATATAACTGAGTGCGAGTAGAAGAAAGTACAACGTTAATAACACGCTTTCCATCTTTTTCATCGACTGTTACGATAGTATATTGTCCTAAAGCGGATAAACCACTTTTACTTCCAATTGCATATGGATCATTGTAAAGTTCTTCACGACCATAGTTTGCAATTTTGGGAGCGCGCTGTGAAGTATGCAACGTTGTACGCGTTGTGTTCATATATTCTAGCACAATCGGATATTTTAATGCTTCTTTTGTAATGATTGCGATGTCATAAGGGGAAACCTTATTGCCGAGTGCGTCAGCCCCGCTCGCATTTTTGAAAGTTGCATGTTTTGTTCCGAGTTCTTTCGCTCTTGCATTCATCATTTTTACAAACTTCTCTTTTGATCCTGCAATATGTTCTGCGATAGACTCAGCAATTGGATCGGCACTGATGATAAGCATCAGTTTTAATGCCTCGTCTCTTTTTAATTTTTCACCAGCACGAAGCTTAATTTTCGCACTCTGACTTTCCGTTTTTATCGCATTTTCTGTGATAGTAATTTCCTCATCTTCTTTTACATTCTCTAGTAACAGAATGGTTGTCATCATTTTGGCTACACTTGCTGGATAAGAACGTTCTTCTTCCCGTTTTCCGTACAAAACTTCCCCCGTATTTGCATCGATTGTAACACCATATTTTCCTGTGATATCAGGCTGATTACTTCTTACGTCTTTTTGCCTTTTTGTGTAAGAAAAGAAAATCATACTTGTAAATAGTGTAGCAATCATCACAATCATGATTATTGTTCGTTTCATTATGCAGTCCCTCTTTTGTCTTTCCTTATGTACAAATAAATTGGGCAGAAAAGCAGCCCAATACTCATTATGCCACGTTTTCTGCCCAAAAATATAGAGGAAGTTCAAAAAGTCCGGTAAAGATAGCTGTCGCATTTCTTCGTTACGTCGCCAGTCCGGTACTCATGTAGTTGCACCTACACTCCGTATCCTCCCGGCTTCCGCGCCCCGAACTGCTCGTCTCTCTTTATCCTCCTTTTTGAACAAGCGCATATAGCGTTATTTTTCGCCCATGTTGTGCTTTTTGTATTGCTGGTTATTACCTTGGCGTCCTTTTTCGATGCCGCGATCAACTGGACCTGCATTTCCTGTTACACTCGCTGCACTAACACCTGCTTTTGAAGGGTCTTTCTTAAGTCTAGCCATATATATTCCTCCATTTTTGTCAAATTCTAAAAAGGGAAAAGCGTATTTTATCAAGAAAATACACAATTATAGAGTACCCAAACAAAAGAAAAGTATTTATTTCAGAAAATTTTATCAATAAATATATTGCGAAAATTTAAACAGTATCATATATTTATTAGTAGAGGCTCACTCATTGATTGCGACGCATGTCGAAAAATTGAATGAGCATTCATTCAAGAATAGGGGGAGAAATGGATGTTCCAAATTAAAAAGGCTGCTGTTCTCGGTTCTGGCGTAATGGGCTCAGGGATTACTGCACATTTAGCCAATATCGGTATACCAACATTATTGCTTGATATTGTACCACAGGCGCTTACGAAAGAAGAGGAAGCGAAGGGGCTTACATTAGAACATAAAAGTGTGAGAAATCGTTTTAGTAACGGGGCACTGCAAAAATTAGTAAAGCAAAAGCCAGCTCCTCTTACAGTGAAAGGTAATCTGGCATTGATTGAGGCAGGAAACTTAGAGGATGACATTGAGCGCCTTGCTGATGTAGATTGGATTATCGAAGTTGTTGTTGAAAACTTAGATGTTAAAAAGAAACTATTTGAAAAAGTAGATGCTGTTCGTAAAGCTGGCTCTATTGTGAGCTCAAATACATCAGGTATTTCCGTTGAGAAAATGGCAGAAGGGCGTTCAGATGACTTTCAAAAACATTTCCTAGGAACGCATTTCTTTAACCCACCACGATATTTAAAACTTCTAGAGATTATACCGACAAAAGAAACAGATCCACAAGTGTTAAACTTCATGAAATTATTTGGCGAAGACGTTCTTGGAAAAGGCGTTGTTATTGCGAAAGATACACCAAACTTTATTGGGAACCGCATCGGTACGTACGGTTTACTTGTAACGTTGCAAGAAATGATCAAGCGTGGCTATAGCGTTGGGGAAGTTGATTCTGTAACAGGCCCATTAATCGGTCGTCCAAAGAGTGCAACGTTCCGTACGTTAGATGTTGTTGGGTTAGATACATTTGTTCATGTTGCGAACAATGTATATGAAAACGTGCAGGAAGAAGAAAGAGATGTATTTAAAGTACCAGCTTTCATGCATGACATGCTAGATAAAAAATGGCTTGGAAGTAAAACAGGTCAAGGTTTCTTCTTAAAACAAGGAAAAGAAATTTTAGAGTTAAATCCTGAGACGATGGAATATGAAGCGCGTAAGAAATTAAAAGCCGCATCCGTAGAGTTAAGTAAACAAGAAAAAGGACTAGCGAACAAATTGAAAGCGCTTGTATATGCGAAGGATCGTGCAGGAGAGCTATTATGGAATATTATCACGCCAACTCTTTTATATTCTGCGAAGCTTCATAAAGAAATCGCAGATGATATTGTCGCAATTGATCAAGCGATGAAATGGGGATTTGGCTGGGAGCAAGGTCCATTTGAAGTTTGGGATGCAATTGGCGTAGAAAAATCCATTCAAAAGATGGAAGAGAACGGCCAAGTTGTTCCTGTGTGGGTAAAAGACATGTTAGAGAAAGGATTTGGTTCTTTCTATAAACATGATAATGGTGAAAGCTATTACTACGATAACGGTGAATATAAGCTTATCCGACGTAATAAAAAAGCAATTTCTCTTAAGCAATTAAAAGAGAAAAATGGCGTGTTAAAGAAAAACAGCGGAGCGAGCTTAATTGATTTAGGTGATGGCATCCTTTGCTTAGAATTCCATTCGAAGAGCAATGCGATTGGTATGGATATTACGCAAATGATTAATTACGCTGTTGACGAAGTAGAAAAGAATTATAAAGGACTTGTTATCGGAAACCAATCGAAGAACTTCTGCGTTGGTGCAAACCTTGCGATGATCTTAATGGAAGCACAAGATGACAACTACTTTGAAATTGAGTGGGTCGTGAAAAACTTCCAAGACGCAATGATGAAAATTAAATACAGCTCTAAGCCAGTCGTTGCAGCGCCATATGGTATGACGCTTGGTGGCGGTACAGAAGTTTGCTTACCAGCAGCTAGCATTCAAGCTTCTAGCGAAACGTACATGGGATTAGTAGAAGTCGGCGTTGGTTTAATCCCTGGCGGTGGCGGTAACAAAGAACTATATATTAAACATTTAAACAAAATGGCAAACGGTGTGGAGTTTGACCTGCAAAAGGTTGCGAATAAAGTGTTCGAATCAGTTGCGATGGCAAAAGTATCTACATCAGCGCAAGAGGCTGTTTCTCGCAACTTCTTAGGCGATAAAGATGGTATTAGTGTGAATGGTGATCACTTACTATATGATGCAAAACAAAAAGCACTGGCTTTATATGAAGCGGGTTACAAAGCACCGATTCGTAAAAAGATACCGGTTGTTGGTGAGACAGGATATGCAACGCTTTTACTTGGAGCTGAAGCAATGCATTTATCTGGTTATATTTCCGAGTATGATTTACACATTGCGAAAAAGCTCGCATATGTCATTGCCGGCGGAAAAGTACCATACGGAACAGAAGTTGATGAGCAGTATTTATTAGATGTGGAACGTGAAGCATTTATCAGTTTAGTAAGTGAGATGAAATCACAAGCAAGAATGCAGCACATGCTTGTAAAAGGAAAGCCATTACGTAACTAATAACGAGGGGAGATATCGTTCATGAGAGAAGCTGTCATTGTTGCGGGAGCAAGAACACCAATTGGTAAGGCAAAGAGAGGTTCATTAAAAACAGTTCGACCTGATGATTTAGGGGCATTAGTAGTAAAAGAAACGTTAAAACGTGCGAATAATTATGAAGGACCAATTGATGATTTAATTTTCGGTTGTGCGATGCCAGAAGCAGAGCAAGGCTTAAATATGGCTCGTAATATCGGCGGATTAGCAGGGCTTTCTTATGATGTTCCAGCTATTACAATTAACCGTTACTGTTCTTCAGGACTGCAAAGTATTGCTTACGGTGCAGAGCGCATTATGTTAGGACATTCAGAAGCAGTATTATCTGGTGGAGCAGAGTCTATGAGCTTAGTTCCAATGATGGGGCATGTTGTTCGTCCAAATAGCCGACTTGTAGAAGCGGCTCCAGAATATTATATGGGCATGGGACACACAGCGGAGCAAGTTGCTGTAAAATATGGAATTTCCCGTGAAGAGCAAGATGCATTCGCAGTAAGAAGTCATCAGCGTGCAGCGAAAGCGTTAGCTGATGGGAAGTTTGCTGACGAAACAGTAGCTGTGGATGTAATGCTACGAACTATTGCAGCGAATAACAAAATTCAAGAAGAAAAAATTATCTTCTCACAAGATGAAGGCGTAAGAGCGGACACAACATTAGATATCTTAGGAAAATTGCGTCCAGCATTTAACGTTCGCGGTTCTGTCACTGCTGGTAATTCTTCACAAATGAGTGATGGAGCAGCGTCAGTACTTCTTATGGATCGTGAAAAAGCAGTGAGCGATGGCATGAAGCCACTTGCGAAATTCCGTTCCTTTGCAGTAGCTGGTGTACCACCAGAAGTAATGGGAATTGGACCAATCGCAGCGATTCCGAAAGCGTTAAAATTAGCAGGATTAGAGCTATCTGATATCGGCTTATTTGAACTAAATGAAGCATTTGCTTCTCAATCGATCCAAGTTATTCGTGAGCTTGGTCTAGATGAAGAAAAAGTCAATGTCAACGGCGGTGCAATCGCACTTGGTCATCCGCTTGGCTGTACAGGAGCAAAATTAACATTATCTCTTATTCATGAAATGAAACGCCGCAATGAGCAATTCGGTATTGTAACAATGTGTATTGGTGGCGGTATGGGAGCTGCTGGGGTGTTTGAACTACTATAAAAAAGTGCAGGCGGCTTGCTCAGAACAAGAGGACGTTGGAGGCCCTGACGAAGAGTGGAAACGACTAAAGGGTATAAAAAATAAAGGAAGAGCCAGCTTCTCTCAAAGTGAGAGAAGTGGCTTATGAAAATATGAAGGAGGAAATTTTCATGGAAAAAACAGTGGGAAATGCAGTTAAAGGCGGTAGCTTTTTAGTTGATGAGATTACGATTGATCAAGTATTTACACCGGAAGATTATAGCGATGAGCATAAAATGATAGCGAAAACGACAGAGGACTTTATCGTAAATGAAGTTCTACCAGAGCTTGAATATTTAGAGCAACATGAGTTTGATCGCTCTGTTCGTTTATTAAAAGAGGCTGGCGAGCTTGGATTATTAGGCGCTGACGTACCAGAAGAATATGGCGGAATCGGTCTTGATAAAATCAGCTCAGCATTAATTGCAGAAAAATTTTCTCGCGCTGGCGGCTTTGCAATTACACACGGTGCCCACGTTGGTATCGGATCTTTACCAATTGTTTTATTCGGTAATGAAGAGCAAAAGAAACAATATTTACCGCCACTTGCAACAGGTGAAAAATTAGCTGCATACGCATTAACTGAGCCAGGATCCGGATCTGATGCATTAGGTGCGAAAACAACAGCACGCTTAAATGCAGAAGGAACGCATTACGTGTTAAATGGTGAAAAACAATGGATTACAAACTCTGCTTTCGCTGATGTATTCGTTGTATACGCAAAAGTTGATGGTGAGCACTTCACAGCGTTTATCGTAGAGAAAGAATATCCAGGCGTATCTACAAGCCCTGAAGAAAAGAAAATGGGTATCAAATGTTCTTCTACTCGTACATTAATTTTAGAAGATGCATTAGTACCAAAAGAAAATGTACTTGGTGAAATTGGTAAAGGTCATATTATCGCTTTCAACATTTTAAATATTGGCCGCTACAAATTAGGTGTTGGTACAGTTGGTTCTTCAAAACGTGCGTTAGAAATTTCAGCACAATATGCAAATCAGCGTCAACAGTTCAAACAACCAATCGCTCGCTTCCCATTAATTCAAGAAAAACTTGCAAATATGGCAGCGAAAATTTATGCAGCAGAAAGCTCTGTATATCGTACAGTTGGTTTATTTGAAAGCCATATGAGCACATTAACAGAAGAACAAGTAAAAGATGGTAAGGCTGTAGCAGCTTCTATTGCTGAATATGCAATTGAGTGCTCGTTGAATAAAGTATTCGGTTCTGAAGTATTAGACTATGTAGTAGATGAAGGCGTGCAAATTCATGGTGGTTACGGATTTATGGCAGAGTATGAGATTGAAAGAATGTACCGCGATTCTCGTATTAACCGTATTTTCGAAGGCACGAACGAAATCAACCGCTTAATCGTACCAGGTACGTTCTTACGTAAAGCGATGAAAGGTGAATTACCACTTCTTCAAAAAGCACAAAAATTACAAGAAGAGTTAATGATGATGATGCCTGAAGAAGTAGGCGATGAGCCATTAGCGCTTCAAAAATATTTAGTAAATAACGCGAAGAAAATCGGCTTAATGGTAGCTGGATTAGCTGTTCAAAAATACGGTAAAGCATTAGATAAAGAGCAAGAAGTTCTTGTTAACATTGCAGATATCGTAAGCAACTTATACGCAATGGAATCAGCTGTTCTTCGTACAGAAAAAGCAATCAAAACAACTGGTCTTGAAAAGAATAAACAAAAAGTATTGTACACTGAAGTATTCTGCCAAGAAGCGTTCAACCAAATCGAAGCAGATGCGAAAGAAACAATTATCGCAGTTGAAAATGGTGATATGCTGCGCATGATGTTATCAGCGCTTCGCAAATTCACACGTCACACGCCGCTTAACGTAATTCCGAAGAAACGTGAAATTGCTGCGAAAGTGTTAGAGGATGAGCGTTATACAGTTTAATGAGTAATTAAAAACAGTAGTCACGTTTGTGGCTACTGTTTTTTTAGTTTTGTTAAACTAATCTTCACTAATTACTCCGTATCTCATTTTATCTCCCATCCACGAACTGACATCTCTCCATTTTACACTTTTCGCAGAAATCCAGCTTACTTCATATGGTGTGACCTCGTTAGGTTGCCAGCCGATATCATCTGCCCAATAAAATAAATTGTTTTGTAATAGAAGAGATGCACCGAAAATGGTTGAATCACGATTTTCAGGAGGCGGAGTTAAATGAAATTGTGTAACACCTTCAAATAGTAACTCTATTGCGGAGGGGTTCTCATACTGTCTTTGAAAAAGTATTCTTACGTTTGTACCAGATAATACCCTCATAGATAAATCCTCACCTACAAAGCTATCTGTCCACATATATAATTCTTTCAAACAACTATCGTGAAAGCCTCCAAATAAATGAAGGAAGTTTTCAATATTTTCTTTTGTTTTGATTGTATTCCAACTCATATAGCACCTACTTTACAGATATTTTAGTTCGGTTTTACTTTATTTCTATTGTACTAAATTGCCATTACTTTAACTGACGAATTTTTGCATTATGAAAATGTTAAAAATAAATTACAATCAATATATAGAAAATAATGTAAAATGGAGGGCTTATGAATCAGAGGGGAATGTTACAAAACAACCTGATTGTACTTCGAGCAGAGAAACGTTGGTCACAAACGGAATTAGCAAACCGTGTGGGGGGTTAGTAGACAAACCATTGCCTCGATTGAAGCAAATCGATACAATCCATCTCTTATTTTAGCTTTTGAAATTGCTCATGTTCTTGGTAAGGAGTTTCATGAAGTCTTTCAATATACGATAGAGGGGGAAATGGAATGATAATAGCAATAGGAATGGTCGCATCAATCGCAGGGTTAATTGGGGTGTTATATTCAACACGTTTTGAAAAGAAAGAGGGAAATGATGAGAGAGGGGATCAAATTACAGGAAATGCTGCAAAAGTTTCATTGTTTGTATTTTTATTTTTGTATTTAGTCATTTTTCTAATCGGTAACCTATATTCATTAACGAATGAACAGTATAAATTAGCAAATGCATGTTTATTGGCAGAAGTATTATGCTCCTATTCATTATCTATTTTAGTTTTGAGAAAAAGATATTAGATGAGAAAGAGCTGTTTTACATATTAATTTGTAAACGGCTCTTTTTGTTATGTTTGATTAGAAAGGATGAATGAGATGCGAATGGTACATAAAAGTACAATTTATCAATTAGCATTTTTTCCAAATCTATTTCCAATCAATTGCTATTTCGTTGAAGAAGAAAAAGGATTAACTTTAATTGATGCAGCATTGTCGTTTAGTGCAAAGAAGATTTTAGAATCAGCTCGAACAATCGGAAAACCAATTACGAACATTGTTATAACACATGTACATGATGATCATGTAGGTGCAATTGATACGTTGAAGCAGGTACTTCCTGATGTTCCTGTTCATATTTCAAAAAGAGATTCCCGCTTGCTTGAAGGAGACATGTCATTGCAGCAAGGGGAAGCGAACGTTCCAATAAAAGTTGGAGTATCTAAAAAAATACAGACGATCCCAGATGTGCTTCTGCAGGAGGGAAATCAAGTTGGTTCTCTTTTAGCAATTATGGCACCAGGACATACACCGGGTTCGATGGCCTTTTTGGATACAAGAAATGATGCATTGATTGTTGGAGACGCATTTCAAACAAGGGGAGGGATTGCGGTGGCTGGCCAGATTAAGTGGCTCTTTCCGTTTCCTGTGTTTGGAACGTGGCATGCAAAAACAGCATTAAAGAGCGCTCAGAAACTGCTACGATATAAACCGTCTGTATTGGCGACAGGGCACGGAAAGATGATTGAGGATCCGATGTTACGTATGCAACGAGCGATTGAAGAAGCTGAGCGAAATTTAGCGAGAAAGGTGTAAAGAAATGGGGAGATGAAGTGATGTGGGGGGGGGTTGAAAAGGTCCCTCAATAATTTAGAGGATTCTTTACTAAGAATGAACCTTTTATTTTTTAGTGAATCATCATCTTATACCCTCACTTTACATGCATACAATCCGAAAAGGAATAAATACTAAATGTTGAATGACTAAAGAAAGGAAGGTTTTTATTATGCCAAACTTAACAGAGCTTGAGCTTGAAAATTTACGTCATCTTATTGGAGGACATGCGACAGTTGCAAATAAACTAGATCAGTATGCGCAGCAGTGTACAGATCCTCAATTGAAACAAATGCTACAACAAGATGCACAAGCTGCAAGAAATACAAAACAACAATTAATGTCCTTTTTAGGCTAGGAGGGTATCGATTATGAATGAAAAAGATATGGTTAACGATTATTTATCGGAATTAAATGCTAGTTTGACTAGTTATGCGAATTACATAGCAGAGTCAAATAACGAACAGTTACATCAAACGCTGATTCACATTCGAAATCAGGATGAAATGAGACAACGTAATGTATATAAATATGCATTACAAAAAGGACATTATAAGCCAGCTGCTCCTGCAAATCCAACGGTTGTTCAGCAGCTGAAAAGTCAATTAAGCGCACAGTAATGGATAAAAAAAGCGAGTGAATATCAGATGATAATTCACTCGCTTTTTTATTTATATATATGTCAATAAAGATGTACAAAACATTTTTCCAGTTGTAACAAATATGACGAAAACAGAGTAGAGTGTTTCACAAAATATACACATACTTTGTGCGATGTTTCACAAAGCATCCATGGTTTCTATAGTGAGAATCTCTATAATGAAGAGTGTAAAGAACAAAAACATTACATGATTACATAGGAGAGGTTCTTATGAATAGAAACACAAGAAAAATCGCAATTATTGGTACTGGATTAGTTGGATCAAGCTGTGCGTATTCAATTGTGAATCAAGGTATCTGTGAAGAGTTGGTATTAATTGATATAAATCATGAACGTGCAGTTGGAGAAGCGATGGATTTATCACACTGCATTAACTTTACAAATACAAGAACAAAAGTGTATGCAGGCGATTATGAGGACTGCAAAGATATGGACATTGTTATTATTACAGCGGGTCCAGCTCCAAAACCAGGACAAAGTCGTTTGGATACTTTAGGAGCAAGCGCGAAAGTTATGGAAAGTGTTGTAGCAGGTGTAATGGAAAGCGGATTTGACGGTATCTTCTTAATTGCATCGAATCCAGTTGATATTATTACTTATCAAGTTTGGAAATTATCTGGTTTACCAAGAAATCGTGTGCTTGGTACAGGTACATCATTAGACTCTTCACGCTTAAGAACAATTTTATCTGAAATGCTTGAAGTAGACCCTCGTAGCATTCATGGTTACTCATTAGGTGAGCATGGTGATTCACAAATGGTTGCTTGGTCTCACGTAACAGTTGGTGGAAAACCAATTTTGCAAATTTTAGAAGAGCAAAAAGAACGTTTCGGTGAAATCGATTTAGATGAAATTGTTGAGAAAACTGCTAAAGCTGGTTGGGAAATTTATAAACGTAAGGGTACTACTTATTATGGAATTGGTAACTCACTCGCTTATATTGCAAGTTCTATCTTTAATGATGATCACCGCGTGATTGCTGTTTCAGCAATTTTAGATGGTGAATATGGCGAATATAATATTTGTACAGGTGTACCAGCAATTATTACAAGAGATGGTGTAAAAGAAGTTGTAGAACTAAACTTAACAGAAGTTGAAGAAGACCGATTTGCACAATCAAATGATGTTTTACGTGACTATATGAAAACAACTGGTTACTAAACTAGGAGAAGGTGAAATAGATGAAGGAATATATAATGTCTCGTGTATTTAAAGGTTCTGCCGGAATTGCACAAGGTATTTTCGTATCCCTTGGAATTGGTTTACTTATCGAAAATATAGGAAGAATTGTTGATATTCCGATGTTAATTACAATTGGAGTTGTTGCGAAATCACTGATGGCACCAGCAATTGGAGCAGGGATTGCTTTCATGCTTGGGGCAAACGGACTTGTCATTTTCTCAGCGATGGTTGCAGGAGCGATTGGAGCAGGGTCGATTTCGATGACTGAAGCCGGCTTAATTATTAAAACTGGTGAACCAATTGGTGCGTTATTAACAGCAACTCTAGCGGTTTATATCGGTAAAAGATTAAGCGGAAAAACTGCTTTAGATATGATGCTCGTTCCATTTGCAGCAATATTAGGGTCTGGTATAGTTGGTATTTGGTTATCTCAAAATATTAGTCCTGTATTAAATACAGTTGGCGCATTTATTAAAGACAGCTCAGCTGGTAGTCCATTTATTGCTTCGATCGTGCTTGCGGTTGTTTGGGGGCTATTACTTATCTCTCCAGCTTCATCAGCAGCTCTAGCAATTGCACTTAGCCTAGACGGTGTTGCAGGCGGCGCAGCACTTGCAGGATGTGTCGCTCAATTTATCGGATTCGCTGTTATCTCCGCAAAAGAAAACAATTTAGGTGGTATTTTAGCACAAGCACTTTGTACTCCGAAAGTACAGTTGCCAAACATTACTAAAAATCCAATGATTCTCGTCCCAACTGTCGTTGCTAGCGCCATTGTGGGTCCTGTTTCTGCACTGATTTTCCACTTGGAAGCAGGTAAAGAAATTGCAGGTCTTGGATTAAGCTCTCTTATTGCACCAATTAACTTAATTTCCAGCCAAGGATTCGGTGTTGTACCAGCAATGGTCATCACTTATATCGTAATCCCAGTAGCTGTTTCTTATATACTTTACAGCGCGTTAAAAAAAGCCGGCCGTATTCATTCTGGCGATATGACTGTGCCGCAATCTTAAGTTACAATTGAAAATCTCCTTTATATAGATAAAAGCAGACTGAAGAAGCCACAGTCTGCTTTTTTGTTTACATTTTATAGGTTTGTCTCGCAGGAATTGTAATCGTGTCTTTTCGGTTTACTAGTAAAAGCTGCACACCGAAGTATAGTGTACTCGCAACTGCCATACCGGAAATAGCATCTAAGAAAGCATGCTGCTTTGTAAATAGCGTCGATAAAACAATGAGTGTACCAAAGAAAGTAAGGATCAAATATTCCCATCTATGCTGCTCTCTTCGCTTATAAGCAGCTAACATAATTACAAATGTTGTGAGAACGTGGATGCTAGGAAAACAGTTTACAGGTTGATCAATGCTATAAATATAGCGAACTAAGTCAGAAAATACATCTGTCCCTACTACTGTTGGACGTGGTACGGTTGTTTGCCAAAAGTAGTAAATCGAAAAGCACGTAAGCTTTCCTAGGATAACGCTGCTTAATGTTACATAATATTGTTTTCGATCTTTAAAGCAATAATAAATGAGTGCGCCGTATAAGTATGGGAACCAAATTAAATACGGAATAATAAATGCCTTCACAAATGGAATCCAATCATCAACTACTGTTGTAACATCAACAGCATGAACACCAGATTTATTCAGTACATCGTAAAGGGGACTTACGAGTACGAGTAGAAGTATATAACTTAATGGAAGAAAAGATGAAAGTTTATATTTTTTCATGACTATCTCCTAGTGTTTAGTAATGTAAGTAAATCCAGTTGATTATAATATAGAAAATCAAAATGGGCTATTGATTTTACTTACATTTTTTTGCATTAACCTTACATTTTTGTCACTTGACTTTTAATGGGAGGATGAGATATGAAACGTTTGCTTATTTTGTTGGTTCTTATATTGTTATGTCTCGTGGGAGCTGGATGTGCAAAGAATAAGGATGTGCCATCTGCTTTAGAGTATAGCGGGAGAGCGCTTGTAATTGGAGTTATCGGTGAGGCGCCAAAGGATACATTTAGAAACATAAAGTTTGTGAAGGTGAATTTAGATCAGATAAAAGAGAAATCAGAGAAAGTCGACGGATTTCTCGTTATGAAAGAATATTTTCAAGAAGCATCAGAAGAAAAATATACAGAGCTATTTTTAGGGTTAAAAAAGCCAGTGTTTTTTATCGGTTTAAAGGATAAGCCATATTTGATTTTTATAGAAAAAGATTTGGATTATAACAATGCACCAACAGATAAAGCAATGATGTATACACAAGGATTTGTAAATCTAGGAAGTAGTGAAGGACAGTATTGGGGCACTGGTTTATACAATGATACGATTTCGGAGCAAAGTATTCATAATATGTATATATACGTATTTCAAACGATTGCAGATTATTTGAGCAGGCATTGAGAAGCTCCGGACTAGGGGCTTTTTATTTTTTAGTTATTTAAATAAACGTTTGTTTAAGATGTATGTTCGGTCTAAATGATACATAATGAATGAAGAGGGGAAATTTTTATATTTATTTTTTTATATATTATTTTTCTTTAAATGGCGGAAAATAAGGAAAATTTGCAGGATAAAAGAAAATTGTCGCGAAATAAGTTAAAGTTTGGAGAAGAATCGTTTGAAATAATAAAACGTTTTCTATATGATAAAGGTAAAGGTTAGTAAAAAGTAGGTGAATTTATGGCAGTAACATTTTATTCATATCCAAAGTGTGGCACATGTCAAAAAGCAAAAAAATGGTTTGAGGCAAACGATGTAGCATATGAAATGATTCATATTGTTGAAAATCCACCATCAAAAGAAGATTTGCGTAATTTACATGCGAAAAGTGAATTGCCATTAAAAAAATTCTTTAATACAAGTGGAATGCGTTACCGTGAACTTGGCTTAAAAGATAAGTTAAAAGATGCAAGTGAGGACGAAATGTTTGAGCTATTAGCATCTGATGGCATGTTGATTAAACGTCCAATCGTAACAGATGGCACGAATGTAACACTTGGTTTTAACGAAGAGCAGTTTGAAAGTGTGTGGAAAAAGTACCAATAAGGTATTTTTACATAATTAATACATTCACTGGAGGTACAGTCATGAGCATTCCAAATCATTTACGTTACTCTGAAGAACACGAATGGGTAAAAACTGAAGGCAACGAAGTTGTTATCGGTATTACTCATTTTGCACAAAGTGAGTTAGGCGATATCGTATTCGTTGAACTTCCTGAAGTAGGTGCAACAATTGAAGCTGACGAGCCATTCGGAAGCGTAGAATCTGTTAAAACAGTTTCTGAATTATACGCACCTGTAAGTGGTAAAGTTGTGGCAGTAAACGAAGAATTAAGCGACCAACCAGAACTTGTTAACGAATCTCCGTACGAAGGTGCATGGATGGTTAAGATTGAACTTTCTGATGCAAGTGAAGTAGAGAAGTTATTATCTGCAGAACAATACGCAGAAATGACAAACCAAGACTAATTTTAGTCGAGATAAAAAGGACAGCCTATGTGCTGTCCTTTTTATTTTTCATTGCGTAAAAGGACACCTTCTGTGCTAGAAACTTCATCCCCCTCACATTCTGAGCGAGCCGCCTGCGCTTTTCTTTTAATCCAGCTCCAGCGGCAAGGATGCTCGGTGGCTTCTCTTCTTCCTACGAGGCAAAAAAGCGCCTTTACGTCAGGAACTCCAACGTCCTTCTGTTCTGAGCGAGCCGCTTCCACTTTTCTTTATCCAGCTACGCCTCCTAGTCCTTCATGTCTAAGAACCTTCCGCACAAGAAGACAAAAAACGCCTTCTGTGCGAAAGCGCCTTAGCCAACAGGGCTAAACAGTTTCACAAAAATAAACAGGAAACAACATGAAAAGAACGAATATACTATATACTAAAGTAAGGTTGTTTTATAGTATATGGTGATCGGGTGATGACATATGGTCTATGTAGAGAAAGTCATTATTGTCGAAGGAAAATCAGATAGAAGAAAGATTGAATCTATTATTCGCGAACCAGTGGAAATTGTTTGTACAAATGGTACAATTGGTTTGTCGAAAATGGATGAACTCATTGATCAGTTTTTTGATAAAGAAGTATATGTGCTAGTGGATGCTGATGCTGCAGGTGAAAAGCTCAGAAAACAATTTCGTAAAGAATTTCCGCAAGCTGAGCATATTTACATTGATCGTTCGTATCGTGAAGTGGCAACTGCTCCTTCTAATCATTTAGCGAACGTATTATGGGGAGCTGACATTGACGTTTATACAGAATATTTACGGTAAGGAATGATAGAAGTGATTGACTGGACAGGTGCTGAAGCTACAGCTTTAATAGCAGACCAAGAAAAAACAGTGTTATATGTATATACACCGATGTGTGGAACATGCCAATTAGCAAAGAAGATGTTAACAGTTGTAGAAGCTACTATATCTAATTTGGAAATAGGAATGCTAGATTTAAATTACGCTCCGCATTTAGCGCGAGAATATGAGGTAGAAAGTGTACCTTGTTTACTCGTATTTGAGCGGGGAACACTTATGAAGAAAATATATGCATTTCATTCAGTTGAATATTTATATACGGAATTACAGTAGGCGGCAATGTTTTTGCCGCCTCGACATATTTCTTGGGAATATGCCTGAAAGATAGAAGTGATACGTTATTTGTCGAGAGAAAGTAACAGGATTGCCCTTTAAGAAGATGGAATGGTATTTAGTAGAAAGTGATATGAAGGATGTGATTAGAATGGGATTATATTCGTTGCTTCAATCATTTGTAACGTATGCCAATAGCCAATATCATTTAGAGCCACTTCTACGGCAAGGAGAAAAAATAATTAATATCCGTTTGGGAGCTGAGTGTTATTCACTTCAAATCTCAAGAGAGTATATACAAATTTTGAAAGGAACCGAGGGAACAGAACAAATTGTTTGTTTTGGGGAGGAAGACCTACAGCGATTAGTTACTGGGAATATTCGGTTACAAACTTTAATTAATAATGGGCGTGTACACTATTCTGGAACGTATCGCACGATGCTATTATTTGAATCAGTGTTTCATATATGTAAACCAATGCCGGTAGGTGCTTAATATTCCGAAGTTTCGTTTTTTGTGAAAATTCCTGTTGACATAGTGGGTGTATATTGATACAATTCAATTCATAAAATATAGACAATTTCATAAATTTCAAATCAGACGAAAATTGAATCTGATTTCTCTTATCAAGAGAGGTGGAGGGACTGAGCCCTATGAAACCCGGCAACCGTCAACTTTTATGTTGAAATGGTGCCAATTCCTGCAAAGCAAATGCTTTGAGAGATGAGAGAAAGGGATAATGTTGATATACGCATATAAACCTTTCTGCTCATTCTAGAGGCAGAAAGGTTTTTTTGTTGTTTGAATGAGGAGGACGTTCGAATAATAAAAAGAGCCGCTTATGCGTTTTAAGAAATCTAGCTCCAGCGGCTAGAACATTCGGTCGTTTCACCCCTTCCTGCGAGGTGAAAAGCGCCTCTATGTCAGGGGTTCCAACGCCCTCTTGTTCTGAGCAAGCCGCTTGCGCTTTTTAAATCAAAAAGGGGTGATACACCATGATTCTATTAGAGAATGTAAAGAAGATATATAAGTCAAAAAGCGGTGATGTCACTGCTGTGGATAACGCCAATTTAAAAATAGAGAAAGGTGAGATATTTGGTGTTATCGGATATAGTGGTGCTGGGAAAAGTTCTTTAATTCGATTGTTTAATCAATTAGAGAAGCCAACTTCCGGACAGATTACGATAGCTAATCGAGTTATTTCCACAATTACAGGGAGTGAACTTCGAAAGGCAAGACAAGAAATTGGAATGATTTTTCAGCATTTTAACTTACTGTGGTCACGAACTGTACGTGAAAATATCGCTTTTCCACTTGAAATTGCAGGTGTAGATAAAGTGCAGCGAAGAAAGCGTGTGGATGAGTTGATTCATCTTGTTGGATTAGAAGGTAGAGGTGATGCGTATCCATCTCAGTTGAGCGGTGGGCAAAAGCAACGCGTTGGGATTGCAAGAGCATTAGCGAATAATCCAAAGGTGCTCTTGTGTGATGAAGCGACATCAGCACTTGATCCAGAAACCACAGATCAAATTTTAGATTTACTATTAGATATTAATAAACGTCTTGGATTAACAATTGTACTGATTACACATGAAATGCATGTGATTCAAAAGATTTGTAATCGTGTTGCGGTAATGGAAAAAGGAAAAATTGTGGAGACTGGTCCTGTACTAGATGTATTCCGTAATCCACAGCAGGAGATTACAAAGCGTTTTGTTAAGCAAATAACAGATTCTGAAGATGCGGATGAAGCAATTGAACATTTAGCAGAGAAGTATCCGGAAGGCAAGGTTGTAAAGTTGCAATTTATTGGTGAAGTAGTAGAAAGACCTGTCTTGCAGGAACTTATGAAGCAAGATGGCGTGGAAGTAAGCATTCTGCAAGGGAACATTGCACAAACGGCAAACGGGGCGTATGGAAGTTTAATTGTCCACTTAAATGGTGCTGAAGATGTGGTTGCAAAAGCAATTGCGACGATTCAACAAGAGCAAGTCGAGCTGGAGGTGATTGCACATGGATAATTTGTTTCAAAATGTCGATTGGGACAAAATGCTAGAGGCTACGGGAGAAACGTTATACATGACGGCAGTTGCCGCGCTTGCAACGTTTGTCTTAGGTCTTATTTTGGGATTGCTACTGTTTCTGACAGGAAAAGATAATCTCTGGGAAAACAAGCCAGTTAATATTGTAATTGGTGCGTTTGTAAATATTTTTCGTTCGATCCCGTTTATTATTTTAATCATTTTACTTATTCCATTTACGAAGCTTCTTCTAAACACGATTCTCGGTGCAAGTGCCGCATTACCAGCATTAATTGTAGGGGCAGCACCGTTCTATGCGAGAATGGTCGAAATCGCACTTCGTGAAATTGATAAAGGTGTCATTGAAGCATCAAAGGCGATGGGAGCAAAGACAAGTACAATTATTTTAAAAGTACTTATCCCAGAATCTTTGCCAGCGCTTGTTTCCGGGATTACGGTAACAGCTATTGCGCTTGTCGGTTACACAGCAATGGCTGGAGTGGTCGGAGCAGGTGGACTTGGTACACTTGCTTATTTAGAAGGGTTTCAGCGCAATAATAGTGATGTAACGCTTATGGCAACAATTCTTGTACTTGTGATTGTATTTATCATTCAGATGCTTGGTGACTTGCTCACGAAGCGTCTTGATAAAAGATAAAGAGAAGTCTTCGTGTAAGACGAAGACTTCCTACAGATTTTTAATTTTGAATATTAAAAAAAGAAAGGGTGTCATAACATGAAAAAGGTATTACTTTCAGCACTTCTTGCTGTATTTGTGTTTGCATTAGCTGCTTGTAGCGGCGGAAAAGACGAAAAGAAACTTGTAGTTGGTGCTTCTAACGTACCGCATGCAGTTATTCTAGAAAAAGCGAAACCAATCTTAGAGAAAAAAGGGATTAAATTAGATATTAAGCCATTCCAAGATTACGTATTGCCAAATAAAGCACTAGCTGATAAAGATCTTGATGCAAACTATTTCCAACATATTCCGTATTTAGATAAAGAGATTCAAGAAAAAGGATACAAATTTGTAAATGCAGGGAAAATTCATTTAGAGCCGATGGGGATTTACTCAAAGAAATATAAAAACTTAAAAGATCTTCCAAACGGCGGAACAGTGATTATGAGTAATAACGTATCAGAGCGTGGACGTATGTTAGGACTTCTGCAAAAAGGCGGCGTTATTAAACTGAAAGATGGCGTAGATATCGTTAAAGCGACAGAAAAAGATATTGTGGAAAATCCGAAAAACTTGAAGTTTAAAACAGATGTGGAGCCAGGTCTTACACCAAAATTATATGAGAACAACGAAGGTGACGCATTATTCATTAACTCAAATTATGCAATTGATGCAAAATTAAACCCAACAAAAGATGCAATTGCTCTTGAAGGATCAGAGTCTCCTTATGCAAATATTATTGCGGTTCGTAAAGGTGACGAAAATAGAAAAGAAATTAAAGAACTTGTAGAAGTGTTACACTCAAAAGAAATTCAAGATTTTATTAAGAAAGAATATAAGGGCGCTGTACTTCCAGTAAGTGAATAGGCGTAGGAAAGGGCTAGGAAATTTCTAGCCCTTTTTTCTTTATATATAAGAAGAAAAGTGTATCATAATAGGGTGTGAGGGAAATGATTATATACATTTGTGAAAAAATTGTTACATTTTCTCAGCGTTTGCGATATCATTTTATTTGATATAAAATTAGAATGAGAATAAAATGAGAATGTGAATGTTTTAGGAATTTTTAAAATGTATATAGAGGATTAATGGAGGTATTGAGATGGCTGGTTCTACATTAACGGTTAAAGACTTACATGTATCAATCGATGGTAAAGAAATTTTAAAAGGTGTAAACCTTGAAGTAAAAGGTGGAGAAATCCACGCAATTATGGGACCTAATGGAACAGGTAAATCAACTTTATCTTCTGCAATTATGGGTCACCCAAAATATGAAGTGACAGAAGGAAGCATCATCATCGACGGTGAAGATGTATTAGAAATGGAAGTAGATGAGCGCGCACAAGCGGGTCTATTCCTAGCAATGCAATATCCAAGTGAAATTAGCGGAGTAACAAACGCTGACTTCTTACGTTCTGCAATTAATGCACGACGCGAGGAAGGCGATGAAATTTCTCTTATGAAATTTATCCGTACATTAGATAAAAACATGGAATTCCTAGAAATGGATCCAGAAATGGCACAACGTTACTTAAACGAAGGTTTCTCTGGCGGTGAGAAAAAACGTAACGAAATTCTTCAATTAATGATGATTGAGCCAAAAATCGCAATCTTAGACGAAATCGACTCTGGTCTTGATATCGATGCATTAAAAGTTGTATCTAAAGGTATTAACGAAATGCGCGGCGAAGAGTTCGGCTGCCTAATGATTACGCATTACCAACGTTTATTAAACTACATTACTCCAGACTTCGTTCACGTTATGATGAACGGTCGCATCGTTAAATCTGGTGGCCCTGAGCTTGCACAACGTCTAGAAGCTGAAGGCTACGACTGGATCAAAAAAGAATTAGGTATTGAAGACGAAACAGCAGAGCAAGAAGCGTAAGAGAGGAGCATAAATATGACAATCGGTACATTACCTTTCGATCAAGAAACAATCCGTCAGCGCGCAAGCGAAGTAAACGAAGCTGCTTGGTTGACTGAGTTCCGCTTACAAGCTCTTGCACAAGCAACTGAACTTCCAATGCCAACGCCTGATAAAACAAAAATCGATAAATGGGACTTTATCGGAAAAGGCCACACTGCTAAGCAAGAGCCTGTAAGTTCTTTAACGGAACTTCCAGAAGCAGTGAAAAATTTAATCGATGAAAATAACAGCGTACTAGTACAACGTACAGGTACAACAGCATTTGTTTCTTTAGCTGATGAAGCAAAAGAAAAAGGTGTTATTTTCACAGATATCGTAACAGCTGCAACTGAGCATGCTGAATTAGTACAAAAGTATTTAATGAAAGACGGCGTGAAAGTGGATGAGCATCGTTTAACAGCACTTCATGCAGTATTAATCAACGGCGGTGCATTTGTATATGTTCCGAAAAACGTTGTTCTTGAAACACCACTTCAAGCTGTATTCTTAGTAGACGGCGAAGAAGCAAATGTATATAACCATGTATTATTTGTAGCTGACGCGAACAGTTCTGCAACATATGTAGAAAACTACGTAGCAAATGAAACTGTTACAGGTATTGCAAACATCGTGGCAGAAGTAATCGTAGAACAAGGTGCACAAGTGAAATTTGGTGCAGTTGATCTATTAGCGAAAGATGTAACAACTTACGTAAACCGCCGCGGCGTTGTAGGACGTGACGGCCGTATTGAGTGGGCATTAGGTCTTATGAATGACGGAAATACAATTTCAGAGAATGTAACGAACTTAATGGGCGACGGATCATTTGCTGATACAAAAACAGTAACAATTGGCCGTGGTAACCAAACACAAAACTTTACAACTAAAGTTGTTCACTTCGGTAAACACTCTGAAGGATTCATTTTAAAACACGGTGTACAAACAGATAGCGCAACATCTATCTTTAACGGAATTGGTAAAATTGAACACGGTGCATCTAAATCAAATGCACAACAATCTTCTCGCGTTCTTATGTTAAATGAGAAAGCTCGCGGCGATGCAAACCCAATTCTTCTAATTGATGAAGACGATGTAATGGCAGGTCACGCAGCTTCTGTAGGCCGCGTAGATCCAGTACAACTATACTACTTAATGAGTCGTGGTATTCCGAAGAAAGAAGCAGAACGTTTAGTCATCCATGGATTCTTAGCACCTGTAGTGAATGAGCTTCCAATTGAAGGAGTAAAAGCACAGCTTGTTGAGGTAATTGAAAGGAAAGTTCGCTAATGGATATTCATGAAATACGCAAACAGTTTCCAATTCTTGATCAAAAAGTGAACGGCAAACAACTTGTTTATTTCGATAGTGCAGCAACTTCTCAAAAGCCAATTCAAGTCATTGAAACGTTAGAACGTTACTATAAAGAATACAATTCTAACGTGCATCGCGGTGTTCATACGCTCGGTACGAAAGCTACCGATGCGTATGAAGGTGCACGTGAGAAGGTTCGCAAGTTTATTAACGCGAAATCAATGGAAGAAGTTATTTTCACACGCGGAACAACAACTGCATTAAATACAGTAGCAGCAAGCTATGGTCGTGAAAATGTAAAAGAGGGCGATGAAATCGTCATCTCTTACATGGAGCATCATAGTAATATTATTCCGTGGCAACAAGTTGCGAAGAAAACAGGCGCAACTTTAAAATATCTTCCGCTTCAGCCAGACGGAACAATCTCATTAGAAGATGCACGTCAAACAATTACACCGAATACAAAAATCGTTTCTATTATGTATGTGTCTAACGTACTTGGAACGATTAACCCTGTAAAAGAAATTGCAGAAATCGCTCATCAAAATGGTGCAATCATGGTCGTTGACGGTGCACAAAGTACACCTCATATGAAAGTGGATGTACAAGATTTAAACTGTGATTTCTACGCATTATCCGCTCATAAAATGTGCGGGCCTACAGGTGTCGGCGTATTATATGGTAAGAAAGAATTGCTAGACAATATGGAGCCAATTGAATTTGGCGGCGAAATGATTGATTTCGTAGACTTACAAGATTCTACGTGGAAAGAGCTTCCGTGGAAGTTTGAAGCAGGTACACCGATTATCGGTAATGCGATCGGACTTGGAGCGGCAATTGATTTCCTAGAAGAAATCGGTCTTGATAATATTGAAAAGCATGAACATGAATTAGCGCAGTACGCTTTAGAAAGACTATCAGAAGTAGATGGCGTTACAATTTATGGACCAAAGCATCGCGCTGGTCTTGTTACATTTAATATTGATGAAGTACATCCGCATGATGTAGCAACAGTATTAGATGTAGAAGGCATTGCGGTTCGCGCAGGACATCACTGTGCACAACCGCTTATGAAGTGGCTAAAAGCTTCTTCTACAGCACGTGCAAGCTTCTATTTATATAATACAAAAGAAGAAATTGATACATTTGTTGAAGCGCTAACGAAAACAAAGGAGTATTTCACAAATGTCTTTTAATAATTTAGATACGTTATATCGTCAAGTTATTATGGATCATTATAAAAATCCTCGTAACCATGGCGTGTTAGATGATAGTGTTACAGTTAATTTGAACAATCCAACTTGCGGCGATCGTATTCAACTTACGATGAAAGTAGAAGAGGGAATTGTTAAAGAGGCGAAGTTTGAAGGAGAAGGTTGTTCGATTTCTATGTCTTCGGCTTCGATGATGACGCAAGCAGTAAAAGGAAAGAAAATTGAAGAAGCACTTCAGCTTTCTAAAATTTTCTCTGATATGATGCTAGGAAAAGAGTATGATGACAGCGTAGATTTAGGAGATATTGAAGCATTACAAGGCGTATGCAAGTTTCCAGCACGTATTAAATGTGCAACATTAGCTTGGAAAGCGTTAGAAAAAGGCTTAAACGAAGATAAGTAATGTTACAGGTTCCTAAACACGAGGTTATCTAAGGAGGGACATACCAACATGGCGAAGAAACTGCCAGATATCGGCGATTATAAATATGGTTTCAAGGATAAAGACGTTTCGATTTTCCGTGCAGGACGCGGCTTAACAAAAGAAATCGTTGAAGAGATTTCACGTATGAAAGAAGAACCACAGTGGATGTTAGACTTCCGTTTAAAATCACTGGATAAATTCTACGAAATGCCAATGCCACAATGGGGCGGCGACTTAAACGACTTAGATTTCGATGAAATTACGTACTACGTAAAACCATCTGAGAAATCTGAGAAGTCTTGGGATGAAGTACCTGATGAAATTAAAGCGACATTTGATAAATTAGGTATTCCAGAAGCTGAGCAAAAATATTTAGCTGGTGTATCTGCACAGTACGAATCTGAAGTTGTATACCACAACATGAAAGAGGACCTAGAAGCTCTAGGAATCGTCTTCAAAGATACAGATAGCGCATTAAAAGAGAACGAAGATATTTTCCGTGAGCATTTCGGAAAAGTAATCCCACCAACTGACAACAAATTCGCAGCATTAAACTCTGCAGTTTGGTCTGGTGGATCGTTCATCTACGTTCCAAAAGGTATCAAAGTTGATACACCGCTTCAAGCGTATTTCCGTATTAACTCTGAAAATATGGGACAATTCGAGCGTACGCTTATTATTGTAGACGAAGGCGCACATGTACACTACGTAGAAGGTTGTACAGCTCCTGTTTACACAACAAATTCACTGCACAGTGCGGTAGTAGAAATCATCATTAAGAAAGATGCATATTGCCGTTACACTACAATCCAAAACTGGGCAAACAACGTATACAACCTAGTTACAAAACGTGCTGTTTGTGAAGCAAACGCAACGATGGAATGGATTGATGGTAACATCGGATCTAAATTAACGATGAAATACCCAGCAGTTATCTTAAAAGGCGAAGGCGCTCGTGGTTTAACATTATCTATCGCGATTGCTGGTAAAGGCCAACACCAAGATGCTGGTGCGAAAATGATTCACTTAGCACCAAACACATCTTCAACAATCGTTTCTAAATCGATTGCGAAACATGGTGGTAAAGTAACGTACCGTGGTATCGTACACTTCGGACCAAAAGCGACAAACTCTCGCTCTAACATCGAATGTGATACGTTAATCATGGATAACCAATCAACATCTGATACAATTCCTTACAACGAGATCAAAAACGATCACGTTTCACTTGAGCACGAAGCGAAAGTGTCAAAAGTATCAGAAGAACAATTATTCTACCTAATGAGCCGCGGTATCTCTGAGCAAGAAGCTACAGAAATGATCGTAATGGGCTTCATTGAGCCATTCACTCGCGAACTTCCAATGGAATACGCAGTTGAAATGAACCGTCTAATCAAGTTTGAGATGGAAGGTAGTATCGGTTAATTTAAAAGTAGAAGCGCCCTGTTTACAGGGCGCTTTTTTAATTGGATGAAAATATATCAATCGTTTCTCCCGATATATCGGTGTTATTTTTGAAATAACGGTGTTTTGACACGATATAAAGACCTTGCGACGATGTTGGACATGTGAAAAGCCGCTGAAAAACTATCTAGTTTGAGTAAGTGAAAAAATTTTATCAATATACAAAAATTAAGATTTTATGATATAATTTTTTAAAAAAGGAGGTGAGTATTTTAAGAGTTCTAAACCATGTTGAAGGAATAAAATTACTAGTGTGTTTATTAGTTGGTTTATGTACTATTAATTATTCGTTTATTTCCTTCGCTGAAACATAAACAAGTAATTTAGCTGATGCAACAAAATTATTCTAAAAAAGGAGTTGAGTTTTTTGAAAATTAAAAAAAGTATTAAAGGAATAAAATTACTAGCATGTTTATCAATTGGCTTATGCACTATTAATTATTCTTCTATTTCCTTCGCGGAAACAAAAACAGGTAATTCAGCTGATGCAACAAAAAAAGCTATTGACATTGATACTGGCATAGCAAATCTTAAGTATAATAATCAAGAGGTTTTAGCAGTAAATGGTGATAAAGTAGAGAGTTTTGTTCCGAAAGAAAGTACAAATTCAAATGGTAAATTTGTAGTAGTTGAACGTGAGAAAAAATCACTTACAACTTCACCAGTCGATATTTCGATTATTGATTCTGTGGCTAATCGTACTTATCCAGGAGCAGTACAACTTGCAAATAAAGCTTTTGCGGATAATCAACCTAGTTTGTTAGTAGCTAAGAGAAAACCTTTGAATATTAGTATAGACTTACCTGGCATGAGAAAAGACAATACAATTACTGTCCAAAATCCTACATATGGTAATGTGTCTGGAGCAGTAGATGAATTAGTATCTACTTGGAATGAAAAGTATTCAAAAACACATACGTTACCTGCAAGAATGCAGTATACAGAATCTATGGTGTATAGTAAATCTCAAATAGCAAGTGCTCTTAATGTTAATGCTAAATATCTTGACAATGCACTGAACATTGATTTTAAAGCGATTGCAGATGGAGAGAAAAAAGTGATGGTTGCGGCATATAAGCAAATCTTTTATACCGTAAGTGCAGAACTACCTAACAATCCATCAGATCTTTTTGATAATAGTGTTACTTTTGGTGAGTTAACTCGTAAAGGGGTAAGTAATGCGGCTCCGCCTGTTATGGTTTCAAATGTAGCTTATGGTAGAACAGTTTATGTGAAATTAGAAACATCATCTAAGAGCAAAGATGTACAAGCTGCTTTTAAAGCCTTAATTAAGGGTCAAGGCGTTGAAGCGAGTGGACAGTACAAAGATATTTTTGAAGACAGTACCTTTACCGCTGTAGTATTAGGCGGAGATGCAAAAGAGCATAACAAGGTTGTTACAAAAGATTTTAATGAAATCCGAAATATCATTAAAGATAATGCGGAATTAAGTTCTAAAAATCCAGCATACCCAATTTCATATACAAGCACTTTCTTAAAAGATAACGCAACTGCTGCTGTTCATAACAATACAGATTATATTGAGACTACAACTACAGAATATTCTAGTGCTAAAATGACGCTTGATCATACTGGTGGATATGTTGCTCAATTTGATGTATCTTGGGATGAATTCTCATATGATCAAAATGGAAAAGAAGTACTAACCCATAAAACTTGGGAAGGAAACAACAGAGACAGAACTGCTCATTTCAATACAGTTATACCACTTCCGCCGAATTCAAAAAATGTAAAAGTTGTAGCAAGAGAATGTACAGGTCTTGCATGGGAATGGTGGAGAACAATTATTAATGAACAAAATGTTCCATTAACAAATGAAATAAAAGTTTCAATTGGAGGAACGACATTATACCCAAGTGCTAATATTAGTCATTAGTTAATAGAGGTACTATATGATTATAATGTAACGACAGATAACTAAGGTGATGTATACGCCTTAGTTATCTTTTCATTCAATGAGAGTACAATGTAAAGGATAATATTTTAAAAATCCCGTCACATCAATATTTGTATCCCATCTATACTGAAAATAAAATTAGTTTAATTTTAAATTTAACAAATCACTTACGATGATATTAGATATGTTATACAAAAAATATTTTGAAATTAATTTTCGTACATAAATAAAATCCGATGAAATCTCACCGGATTTTGCTCCTTCAAAAAGATAACATATTCAATTTTTATTTTATTGTACAATACCGAAAATTCCGAATTAAAATGCTTTACGTTGATAAATGATTAATGATACCCCACATGAAATGATATAAGCACATACGATAATCATCGTAGCTATGGCATACAAAGTAGGTATAGATAAGCTGAAAATAGTATCAGTAACGGTACTAAACTCTGTTGCAAGAAATTGTACAGCACCTGGACCAAAAGCAGTTAATACTAAAAATAAAGCCATAATAATCAAAAGCATATGATCTTGTTTAAATTGATAAAATAGTGGAAATGTAATGGCTGCAAATAGCAAAAATAATGCATTGCCCATTACAATATGCTCTACAGTAAATGACTTTTGGAAGATGATAAGCATTGCGCTTGTTACAGCAATTGCCAACAACATGTAAACAATTGCTCCAATATAACGTGAAGCGACAATTTCCTTACGTGTATATGGCAAAGAATTTAATAAAATATTTGTTTCTGCCTTTGCATCATAGGCATGCGTATTAAATGGAATCAAAATACTTGCAATCGTAAATATTAAAATAGGGTGCTTGTTCATCACAATAAAAAAGATAATGAAGCCTAAATAAACTAGTAATTGTTTCTTCTGTAAAATTAAATCGCGCTTGATTAAATTAAGCATGGTGCCCTACTCCTTTCGAGTAATACATAATATCTTCTAATGAGGCGCGTTCAATCATAACCTCATTACCAAAAATTTGTTCAACTTCAGCTACATTATTTGTTAATGCCTCAAAGCCAGTCGGTGCACGATGAATATGCATAAAGGCTTTTTCTGTATCGCGATCTAATAAATCCGTACTGCCTTTTACTAATGCATAGTTTTCTTCCACCTCATGAATTGACTGATTAAACATTAATTGTCCCTTTTTTAAAAAGGCAATAAAATCAGCGATGCGATCTAAATCCGTCGTAATATGTGTAGAGAAGAAAATTGTGCGATTGCCATCAAGCATTAATTCATGCAGTAAATTGAGTAACTCACGTCTAAATATTGGGTCTAAACCTGCTGTTGGCTCATCCATAATAATCAACTCAGCATGATGTGATAGAGCAAGTGCTAATGAAGCCTTCATCTGCATACCTTTTGAAAAAGTTTTAATCGCTTTATTCATCGGCAGTTCAAACTGCTCTACATACTGCTTAAATATCATCTCGTCCCAATTTTTGTAAGCGGGTGCGACCATTCGCTTAATATCCTTTAGATTTAAGCCCTCATAAAATACGTTATTATCAAAAACAAAACCGATGCGCTCCTTAATTTCCTTTTCATGTGATGCGTAGTCTAAGCCGAAAATTTTAATCTCACCTGCATCTGGCTTTAATAAGTTCATCATCATTTTAATGGCTGTCGACTTCCCAGCACCATTTGCGCCAATGAAGCCTGTTACAAATCCTTTTTTGATTTGTAAATTTAATTGCTCTATCGAAAAACCTTGAAATGTTTTACTAACATTGTGTAGCTCTACTATATTCTCCATACATTTTACTCCTCATATAAAATAGTTAATAATTCTCGCAGTTCCGTTAAGGGTAGTCCAATTTCCTTACTATTCGTAATGACAGACAATAACTGTTCTTCAATAACTTTTAATTTTTTCTCACGTACTACATCTAAATTTTGTTCAGCAACAAAAGAGCCCTTACCTACAATCGAATAAATAAATCCTGTTCTTTCTAGCTCCTCATACGCGCGCTTTGTCGTAATAATACTGACTTGCAAATCCTTGGCGAGCTGGCGCATTGATGGGAGTGTCGTTCCCTCTTTTAAATCACCACTCAAAATTAGTGATTTTATTTGATTGGTAATTTGTTCGTAAATCGGCTCCTTAGAACTGTTTGAAATAATTATTTGCATGCAAATCCCTCTTAGTCTTTATATTGTATATACACTCTATATACAATATATAAATTTTATATCAAAAATGCAATGATTTTCCAGATTTTTTTTGTAAAGGGTACTCATGTAAATGAATAGTAGGTTTAATCATGGGAGTGAGTATATTCAAATTTATCCCGTAAAAGCTCGATTGGTTGAACTAATAATCAGTGGGGGATGAAGAAAATCCCCACTGATTAAAATTTCACCTTATTTTAGATAGCGTATCAAGAATGTTATAAGTGTGAATGCAAACGTCTATTATGTGTAGTTAAAACATTTAGAAATCCCCTTAAAAATTTTTAAGGAATTTCTAAAAAATAGATAAATGGGAATAACGGGAGGTGGAACATATGAAGCAATTTGCGAAAGGAGCATGGAGAAAAAAGTATGGGAAATTGTAAAAGAAAGCATTTATATTGCAGCAACATTTATTACAACTTATCTTTTCTTTATTTTCTAAAACAGAAGCTATCCCAGTATATGGGATAGCTTCTGTTTAAACGGTCTAAGTATTCAAAAAAGATAAAGAGTTTTGTTAGCTGTACCGTAAAAATTCCAAAGTGTTAAAGTCGTACGATGGGCGCTTTTACGGTTCCCTAAATCCAAATGCTCCAATAAGAACAGGGATGAGTAATATGAAAATAACAGCTAGAAGTGGAACAAAAATACCGACAAACTTCCATTTGCTTGGTTCGTTCTTGTTTATAGCTATCATGCTGAATATGAGGCCGAGGATGATGCAAGCGGTGCTAATAAAAAAGAAAATGATTGGTAAAAAACTTAAATTTGCTGCAAGGGCATAACTGAGTGAAAATGAAACAACTCCAGCTAATGTAACCCACAGAGAGAGAAAGCTATATTTGTTAAACAAAGGAATCACTTCCATACATCCATTTTAGTGTGGAAATTTTCTAATTAAAAGGTATCTTTTTGCTTTTTTCCCCAATCAGAGTACAATGTAAAATAGCAAGAAAAGGCGAAAAGTATTTACAGGATTATTGCAAGTAGATAGCGTAAAAGGCAGTAAGGAATTGAGAGGAGGTTTTTTCTCTGGATATAAATAAAGAAACAATCATTCACCTTTATCATACAAACGATATACATAGTCATTTTGAAAACTGGCCGCAAATTTCTCGGTTTGTACAAGAAGAGAAAAAGCGCAGACAGAAAGCAGGAGAATCTGTTTTTACATTAGATATTGGCGATCATGTGGATCGTTTTCATCGTATAACGGAAGCAACGAATGGAAAGGGCAATACGAAATTATTAAACGAAGCGTTATATGATTATGTAACGATTGGAAATAACGAAGGAATTACATTAGCGAAGGAGCATCTTGGACATTTATATGATGAAGCGAATTTTGAGGTGCTTGTAGCTAATTTATTTGAAAGAGATGGAACGTGTCCTAATTGGGTAAAACCGTACAAGTTGCATACAACTGCAGATGGAGTTACAATCGCTTTTATCGGCTTAACGGTAGCTTATCCAGAGTTCTATGAAATGCTGGATTGGCATATTGAAGATCCGATTGCACATTTGGAAGTAATTTTAGAAGAAGTGAAAGAAAAAGCTGATGTTACTGTCGTTCTTTCTCATCTTGGAAAGAATGCAGATGAGTATATGGCAGAGCATTATGATATTGATGTTATTTTAGGGGCACATACGCATCATTTGTTTGAGCGTGGTGTTCTTGTGAATGGGACTTTGCTTTGCTGTGGAGAAAAGTGGGGGCATTATGTCGGACATGTTCAGCTAACGGTGGATCTAGAGACAAAAAGAGTGACAGAAAAGGATGGGAGAGCGATTCGTACAAATCGTCTGTCAGCTTACGGAGAGTCATTGCCGACGATTGAAGCGTTAGAGAAAGAAAGCGAACTCATTATGGCAGATCCGATTGTTGAGTTAAAAGAACCATTGCCGATTGATTGGTTTCAGGAGACACAAATTTCCCGTATGTTAGCAAGTGCATTAAAAAAATGGTGTAATGCGGAAATTGGGATGGTCAATGCGGGTGTGTTATTAGAAGGATTAGAAGAAGGAATTGTAACGCGCGGAGATATCCACCGCATTTGTCCACATCCTATTAATCCATGTGCACTAAAAGTAAAAGGAAAAACATTACGAGATGTTATTTTAAAAGCACGTCGTCCAAATATGGAACAACTTGAGGTAAAAGGCCTTGGTTTTCGTGGGAAAGTTATGGGGAAAATGATTTATGATGGTCTGGAAGTTACATTAGATACGATTCCTGGAAATAAAATTTTACTCGAAGATGTATTGATTAATGGAGAATCATTAGAGTTAGAACGTATATACACTATCGGAACGATTGATATGTTTACATTCGGGTACTTATACCCAGAACTATCCACACTTTCTGAAAAACAATATTATATGCCAGAGTTATTGCGAGATGTGTTAACAGAGATGTTGATAACTTATACATCTTCCATCAAACTATAGGCTAGTTAACCTGTAACACTCATTTTTCTCTTTTCATAAAGATAAGAAAGAGAGGAGTGTGTGAACTATGGTTAATGTGGAACCAATTATCATTGATAACTATACGTTTATAGCGGTTAGCGTAAAGCTTCCGAAAACAAATTTGCTGGCTGTTATGAGCGATAAGGGATATATTATGTGTGGAGCTTTAGATGTCGGTCTATTAAACGAGAAGTTAGGGGACCGAGGTATTATTGCTGGCCGCGCAGTTGGTGTGAGAACGATTGAGCAGCTTCTTGAAGCGCCGCTTGAATCGGTAACGACTGAAGCCGAGGCTCTAGGCATTCCAGCAGGAACAATTGGAAAAGATGCTTTATTAAAAATGATATAAGTATATATCGTCCCTCTTTCTTGCATAGAAATGATATAAGAAGGAGGGTTTTTTTATGCGTACATTTCGTCCAAAAGCTTCGCGTTTCCGAAAAGGACCACTCCCCTTTCGGCATGTACTACTCATTTCGTTTATCATTTTTTTATTGTTAACTTTACAAGGATTCTGGATTGTGAATAAAAGTATTCAACCTACATTAATAAAATATGGAGAAACGCAGACACATAAAATGGCAACGGTTGTGATGACGAAAGCGGTAAAGGATCGAATTAAGGAAGGGTTTGATGTGGATTCATTAATGAAAGTACAAAACGATAAGAATGGAAGAGTATCCACAATCGATTTAAATACAAAGCAAGTAAATGAGATTTTGACATCGACTACTGCATACATAGAGAAATATTTGCATCAAGTGGAGAAGGGGGATATGAAGGCACTCGGTCTTCCAGAAGAGAGCGGAGTGTCAATGTCTGTTCCTCTTGGACGCATAACGGATAATGCACTCCTTGGTAATTTAGGGCCGAATATTCCGATTGATTTTACAACAATTGGTCATGTGAATACGGATATTAAGCAAAATGTAAAACCGCATGGAATTAACAATACAGCGATTGAAGTTGTTATGGAGGTACAGGTTACGCTACAGGTAATTATTCCATTTCGTACAAAAGAAATTACAGTAAAACAAAATATCCCAATTGCAACGCGAATTGTACAAGGAGAGGTACCATCTTATTATGGAAGCGGCGGAGTTGTTATGCCAGATAGTAAAGGGAAGAAAGCGGATGATTAAATCATTCGCTTTTTTATGTTGTATTGCTTTTTTAAGCTAATGCTAAAAAATATGGAAAATTTTATCGAATAAAGCAAAGGATTAACAAAATATGTATTATAACGGATGAGTAAGTTTGAAAAGACATTATAGGACCTAAAAGGAAACAACCGTAGCAATTAGCTACGGTTATTTTTTAAATTCGCACGTTCTTTCCGCTCCCACAAACTTAAATGCATATACGGATCAAAAGCCCATTCTGTATACCCGTTGTCTTTATATAATCCAAAGTGCAAGTGTGGTGGGAACTTTCCAGCTGTACCAGGAGGTCCATAACCTGTGTTACCAACGAAGCCAAGAACGGTTCCTGGCTCTACAATTTGTCCTAGCTGTATTTCTTTAGAAAAGCCACCTAAATGTGCGTAATAATGATAATTGTTATATAAATCACGAATGCCGATGCGCCAACCACCAAGGCGATTCCAACCTTTTGTTTCAATAACGCCGTAGCAGGTAGATCTTACTGGTACACCGTGCCTTGCGAAAATATCGGTGCCTTCATGAATACGTCTTCCTCCAAAACTCCGCCCAGCGCCAAATGTACTACGGTAGCTATTGTCGCTATGGACAGGAAGAGGGAAAGCATTCCCTTCTAAGTTAATACGACCATAGTGCTTATAGATTCGAGCATATTCGGTAATTAATTCAACCGTTTTTGCACGTCTATAATATTCCCAGAGCATAATTTTAATACGGTCTTCTGAAGCCCCTTGCTTTTTTATAATAGTTGCCATTGTATGCAAAAGATCTCGGTCGTTATTTGCATTTGCAATTCCATCTTTATCGCCATCTAAACCAATCCCCCCAAACAGAGAAATCGTGTGGGGAAGAGTATCGTTAGTAGAACCATTGGCAGGTCCAGCCCACATTTCTGGTTTAAAGTAAATTGATATGATAGCATCGGGCTTTTTCGGAATATCTTTTCTTACGCTCCGTATATTGCGTTCATATTGATCAATTGCGGCTAAGTAATACCATGGAATATTAGCATCTTTTTCAGTTTCTTTATATAGTGTCATGCGCTTTTCGTATATTTGATTTTGATTCACTTCACCATAGGCAATGCCTTGCCCAAGAAGAAAACAAATAGAAAGCAATAAGGCAATCTTTCGAGGCATGAAAATAAACTCCTTTCACAACATCACTCTTTCTAGTGTGGGATATACGAGATATTTCATTATAGTAAATCATTGGTAAAAATTCTTGGAATCTTCATTTGAGCAAATCGCTTTCATACGTTAGAATAGATATGTTACATTGAAAGAAGCGAACACGGTAAACTATTTCATATTGTGCGGAGTTGATAACATGACAAAACAAACAGAATATAAGCGCAAGCCCGAATGGTTGAAAATTAAGTTAAATACAAATGAAAACTATACAGGCTTAAAGAAAATGATGCGTTCTAAGCAGCTGCATACCGTTTGTGAAGAGGCGAAATGTCCGAATATTCACGAATGCTGGGCTGTAAGAAAAACAGCAACGTTTATGATTTTAGGTGCGGTTTGTACACGTGCTTGTCGTTTTTGTGCGGTTAAAACAGGCTTACCAACGGAGCTTGATTTACAAGAGCCAGAACGCGTAGCAGATTCTGTAGTACACATGGGCTTAAAACACGTTGTTATAACAGCGGTTGCACGTGATGATTTGAAAGATGGCGGAGCTGCTGTTTTTGCTGAAACAGTGCGCGCTGTTCGTCGCAAAAATCCATTCACGTCTATTGAAGTACTGCCATCTGATATGGGCGGGGTAGAAGAAAATTTAAAAATGTTAATGGATGCAAAACCGGATATTTTAAACCATAACATTGAAACAGTACGTCGATTATCTGACCGAGTTCGCGCTAGAGCAAAATATGATCGTTCATTAGAGTTTTTACGTCGTGCGAAAGAAATGCAACCTGATATTCCAACTAAATCTAGTATTATGGTGGGACTGGGTGAAACAAGAGAAGATTTAATTGAAGCAATGGACGACTTACGTGCGAACAATGTGGATATTTTAACACTTGGACAATACCTACAACCATCTAAAAAACATTTACCAGTTATTAAATACTACACACCAGCTGAATTTGCAGAGCTAAAAGAAATTGCTCTTAGCAAAGGATTTAGCCACTGTGAAGCTGGCCCGCTTGTTCGTTCTTCTTACCATGCAGATGAGCAAGTGCGTTCTGCAAAAGAAAATACAGCACAAGCAAAATAATAGTAAAAAATCCTTCTTAGCGTGAAAACTAAGAAGGATTTTTTTACTTCAAACACAACTAAATAGGAAACAATAAAGGAAGTTTTACCACAGTTTTTCAATTTGTTTTTTTATATTCTAAAACGGTATTTTGACATGTGGATAAAATCTTTTTCAATTCTTCTGTGGATAATTCAATTGTAAATTCCGGAACACCCGGTGTAATTAAAATTTTGTCATAGGCATAGACGGAACTATCCACAATAATTGTTACATTCTGTGAATAGCCAAAAGGAGCGACGCATCCGGGAATACATCCTGTTTGTTCTCTTAGTTCATCAGGTGAACAAATTGATAAGCGCTGCCCCGTGATTTCCTTCATTTCGTTTCTCTCGAGACGAGTTCCTTCCAATGTGAAGAAAACGTAATAGGATCCAGATTTTGATTTTAAAAATAAGCTTTTACTTGGAGCACCCTGCAAGCCAAGGCGTTCACGAACAACACGATCTGTCTCATAATCGAGAACTGGTTCATGTTCAAATTTTTCATAAGAAACATTTGTCTTATGTAATAAAGAGATTACTTCTTCGTACATATTTTTGTAATGCTCCTTTCTATATTTGCTGCATGTTCATCATGACTTTTTCAAATTTTTTTGCACTTAAAATTTCATGTGTTAAAAATTCTCCGTTATAAAAAGCTCCATATGTCGTGAAGGCACAAGGAGCATGCTGCGCATCTTCTCGCGATGTCAACTGAATGCATTTGAAAGGGATGTGATATTGCTGAGTGATATTGGCCAATTCTTGATGAATGTAATAATCAGTATAAGGACACTGATTTGTATAATAGACAACCAAGCCGTTTTGATTTGGAATCTTCATGTCCTTGGCGCTTGCTGTGAAATGTGGTGAAGGAGCATTTGGATCAAGTTTGTATACAAGTAATTCAAAATAAGGCGGTGCTGTATCACATACTTGAAACCCTTTTTTCTTTAAGTAGCCGCCATCTGATAAATAGGGGCGCTTTTTCTTGCTTGAAATAACAACAATTCCATGCTTTCCTTTCGCTTTAGAATCTTGCATACATTCTTCTAAGAGCTGTGCACCATAGCCTTGCCCTTTAAAACGCCCCGATACCCAAAAGCAATTGATGAATGTGTATCCTGGTGCAGAGATAGGCACCCATGCATACTCAGCCGGAATGTGTTCAATGAACACCTTTCCTTTTACATCTAGCTTTTTAAACATAAGTCCTTCTTCAAATCGATCCTTTAGCCACTCTTTTTTTAGCTCGACACCACGTTTCACTTTTTTGTCTGACATTGCACAGCAGATATGTTCTTGTTCAATATTATCTCGTGTAACAATTTTCAACGGTCTTTCCCCACAATCTGTGGATTGTCGTTTGTTCATCAATTGTAATTTCGTAAATATCAGGATTGCTTAAGTTTTTCCATTCTAAAAAACCAATCCGATTATCAAAGTACTTTAAAATGAGCGTTAATAAATTTCCATGTGTAACAAGTAATGTTACTTGGTGTTCTTGTTGTAAAATATCTTGAATAAGCGATGCAACGCGGTCCATCGCTTGTTTTGTTGACTCTCCGCCTAAAAAGGCAATATCTATATTTGTAAAAGTATATTCTAGTTTTTGTAGCCAATCTTTCATTGGATTATTGCTTAATATGCGTTCCTCTAGGCGCTCATCTTCGCCTACGGGTAGATTGGTTCGTAATGCAAATGGTGCAATGGATTGAATGGCTCGAGTGAAAGGGCTTGAAATAATGGACTCTATTTGCAGGTTATTTTGTAGGAGAAAATCAGCAAGAAAGTGTGCTTGCTTTTCTCCTGCAATTGTTAGTGCTGCATCTCGTTCTTGTCCAGTTGCTGAGCAGTGACGTACTGCGATAAGTTTTTTCAAAATCCATCCCTCATTTTTTAAGTTGACCATACATACTTCGACAAATAGGAAAAAAATCCTCTATACAAAAAAAGCTAAGCCGCATGGACTTAGCTTTTTTCGGATTCAATTGTTAATTTGTCTTTCATTTTACGAATAAGAATGAAAGCGCAAATCGTAAAAATAAGCGTGATTCCTTCTGCAACAAATATGTTGATAACTTGCTTTTGATAAAGAGCTGCAAAGAAGTCTATAAATGCATGGAACAAGCCGGCATATATAACAAAAATATATTTCTTATGTTTTACGCCGTATAATACAAGCATTGAGAAGGCGATTTGTAAGACCAAAGCTAAGATTCTTTCTAAGCTACCAAGTAGGTAGAGATAGGAAGGAGTGCTAAGTAATAAATCTTGTACTTGACTGAGCTGAGGGGCCTTTTCAATAAGTTTTGAAAAACTTCCATTATTGATTGAAATAGCAAAGTATAGAGTTTGAAGACTAGCTAGAGCCCCAATTGAAATAGATTCAATCCCTCCGTGTCCAATTCCATATGCTAAACCATCTTTATATTCTTGATATTTCTTAAGTAAATAGAAGAAGGCTATGAATCGACCTGCTTCTTCAAAGATAGCGGCAGTAAGTCCACCATAGATGGCATAAAGAAATGGGTTTTTCAATATTTCCGATGTTGTTGGATTGCCCAGCATAAATACGTGAAAAGGTGTTTCGAGAATTTGTGAAAATCCAATAAAGATAAGAACCCCAACACCAACAACTTTCCAGTTTATATGATATTTTTTTCGAAAATAAATAAGTACAATAATTGGAACTAGAACCGAAATCGCTAGTTGCACAATCATACTGGTAATTACAGCATTTGAAACCATATTTTTCACCGCTTTCTAATATATGTACATATATATTATGCCTGAATTTTAAGGGAATGTGGAGTGGAGGAGTTTTTAGTCATAAAAAACACATAATTTAATAATCATTTTTTATTGACTCTCACGTTACGTAATACTTTATTGTATGTATGAAGGGAGGCGAAACAATGACAATGAGGGTAAAAGAAGTAGCTGATTTAGTTGGTATTAGTGTGCGCACACTGCATCATTATGATGAAATTGGGTTGTTAACCCCAGACGAGACGACAGAGTCAGGGTATCGTCTGTATTCCAATGAAAATCTAGAGACATTGCAGCAAATTTTATTTTTTAAAGAGCTTGGCTTCCCTTTAAAGAAGATTAAGGAAATTATCATGAGTCCTTCATTTGACCGAGAAGAAGCGCTTCAATTGCATAAGAAAATGCTGCTCGAGAAGCGAGCTAGACTGGATAAGGTGATTGCGACAATTGATAAGACAATTAAGCATACAAAAGGAGAGATTCAAATGACGAATAAAGAAAAATTTGAAGGATTTGATTTCAGCCAAAACCCATATGAGCAAGAAGCACGTGAGAGATGGGGAGACGAAGCTGTGGATAAAGCGAATAAGACAGCAGCTGGCATGCCTAAAGAAAAGCAAGAAGAGTTTAATAGCATTTATAGAAAGCTGGCTACACTTCGAAATGGCGCGCCTGATTCTAAAGAAGCACAAGAAGCAATCCAAGAATGGTACGATTACTTGCAAAACTTCGGTCAATATTCATTAGAGACATTCAAAGGATTAGGTCAAATGTATGTAGATGATGAACGTTTTACAAAAAATATTGACCAATTTGGAGAAGGTTTAGCACAGTTTATGTGCGATGCAATGGCGGTATACGCAGATAACCGTAAAAAATAAAAAAGATGGGGCTGTCTCAAGTGGGCAGCCGCCATCTTTTTTATTTTTTAAGCATGTCATTTAATGTTTGATTCTGCGTATTATTCAAATGCGGATTTTTCCCCATTTCACGTTTTAGCATATCAAGGCTTTGTTCATATTCTTTATTGTTTAATGTACCAGATTGCAGACCTTGAATTTGCGTGATCAATTTTTGGTCTGTTGATACATATGCTTTATAATAGCGAGGAACGATGGATAAAGCTGTTTTATATACTTGATCTGTTACAAGAGCAGGATCGTTTGTTTTTGCTTTGTATACAACAAATACTTCGTCATCGGTCACAAGTGTAGCAGCATTTGTGACATCCGGAAGATTTACTGTCATACTTGTAATCATTTCAGCTACCTTCTCGCGGTTAATGGCACCCACTTGTTTGTTAGATACTTCATGTTTTTGTTTAGAGGAGTATCCGACTCTTGTAAGCTTTGTATTTGTATTTTCTGTATGATACATGTCGTTTTTATTGGAGACAAGAACGCGGCTGCCTTTTTCATGTTCCATTTCAGCTTTATTTGTCGAGTAGCAACCTACAAATAAAGAGAGCGTGAGAAGAGAGAGTATCATTTGTTTTTTCAAGATGTATCACCTCCTTCTTCATAGCATTTACTACTTTTCAATTTTTTGTATTTGAAATTGTTGGTTGTTAGGCTTTGTGATACGATAAAAAGAAGAATGCTTAGAAAGGAAGTTAATGATGGAGCAAAAGCAGGAGATTCATGCTACAATGAGCATTAATAATGTTCAATACGAAGTAATTAAAGACTATCGTAACGGTTTTCGTGAAGAAGCATTTAAAGAGCGCTATGCAGAAATTTTAAATAAATATGATTATATCGTTGGTGACTGGGGCTACGATCAACTCAGATTGCGCGGTTTTTTTGATGATAGTAACCAACGTGCGACATATGATACGAAAATTAGTACATTATCGGAGTACTTATACGAGTACTGTAATTTTGGTTGTGCACACTTTGTATTACGAAAAGTGAAGAAGTAAAAAGAATTCCTCTTACGATAGGCGTAAGAGGAATTTTTTTTAATCAAGTATTTTTTCATAGCAGTTATACCAATTATAGGGATCTGGTTTACTTGAAAAATAAACAGCGCTCCGGCATATATAATTATTTGTTTCGTATAAACGTAAGGAAACAGGATTACCTGTGAAAGCATCTAAGCGTATCCCGATATAGTTCTTTTGCTATGCTTCATTTTCCCAAAAGGATAATAGTTCTTTACTATATCCTTTTCCTTGTGCGACTGGATGGATGACAAAAGAGTGGACAATGAGAAAACGTCCTTCCGTTTTTGACCAGTCAATAAGCGTATACTCTGGGGACTGCCATTCATTCAAAATGACGGCACCAACGATTGAATCATCTTTACATAGACAATAGAGTTCATTATTTTCTAAGTGGTAGGAAATTGTTTCTCGCGTCGGATAAGAGTCATCCCATTGGTAAATTTGTTTTTGGAGTAGGTCCGTTTTACACTGCTCATACATATCATCTAACTTATCTAATAGGTTAAGTGTACCTTTTGTTATTTTTAGCATATGTGTCCCCTTTACAAGCAAATTGAAATAAGATCACCTTCAGAAAGCGTTGTATTTGGTTTCATCTTCTGTCCATTCAACTGAATGTGTCCGTTTTTTATTTTGTCTACAATCGCGGTGCGGCTCCAATCTGAAATATACGTAGCGAGTGCTTTATCCATGCGATGAGAGCCAAAAACTGTTTCTAATACAATGGCTAATTCTGTAGTGCCAGCTTCTTTATATTGCATAATCGAGATAGTAGTGATCATCTCACCTTGTTCTTTTTGAAACACATCGATCGTTTCGACATGATCAGAAAAAGACTTATAAATGTGAAGTTTCTTGTTCCACGTATGTCCTTTCGGGCATTTATAAATGGAAAAGCGGTAAATATTTTTTCCGTTTGCGTTATGCCTATGAATGTTCGTATCAGTAAAAAGGGTGGTATGCCCGCAATTTTTACAATGCTTTTCGACTATCGTTTCAAATTCATTTTCATATAAATTCCAAGAAAGTTGTACTTTCTGCATTTTCCTTCACCTCGTTTGATGGTAAAGGAACGTAAGACAGCTATTTGGATGTCTTGCAGTATGAATGGGAAAGAAATAGGCAAAAATAAAAGGAGGTTCTCCCTTAAGAGGAACCTCCGTAAAACATCATACTACAGATGTGCTACGTTCCTTTGTAATGGGAAATGAACAGACTACTCCCTTGACAAAGCACATAGCTTTTTTGAGAGTAATGCTATTCAGTTGCTGATCCATTACAAAGTAAATGTTGGCATACGTAGTAGACGTCCTTTCTTCCAAATAGATTTGTTCATAAGTATAACATAAAAGATTGAAAATTCAAAACTTTGTTATGTATAAAAAACACCAGCTATCAAGGTAGCTGGTGCCATAATATTATATAAGTTCAAATAAGAATGAGCGAAGTTCTTCTGCAATCTCTTCAGAGACAGAAAAAGCGTGCTCTAAGTAGCCAGGTTCGTTTAAATCGTCAGTGCCGATGATTGCAAATTTATTACGCTGCATATCAAGGACAATTGTTTTACCGTAATGGCGATCGGAATATAAAAGCGCTAAATCGTGGCGCTCATTTTCTCCCATAAAGCTAACGAAACGCGTTTTTGTATCGACTGTATCGTCGTAAAGAAAGAAACGTTCTTCCATACTACACAGGCTCCTTTTTTAAATATCTAAGTTTAAGTGAGGCTTATGATCTAAATGGTGATGTGTTTTAATAAAGCGTACTGTTCTTGTTTTGTAGCGCATAACGATAGAATATGTTTCTGCTAAGTCTCCGCCAAGGAATTTCACACCATCTAATAACTCGCCAGCAGATACGCCTGTTGCTGAGAAGATTGCGTCGTCACCAGATACTAAGTCATTTAACATAAGAAGTTGACGAGGGTCTTCTAATCCCATTTTACGGCAACGTGCTTCTTCTTCTTCGTTCATTGGAACTAAGCGTGCTTGCATTTCGCCTTCAAGACATTTTAGTGCTGCTGCAGAGATAACGCCTTCTGGAGCGCCGCCAATACCAACGAATAAGTCAATACCTGTTCCTGGAAGAGCTGTTGCGATTGACGCACCAACATCTCCATCACCGAATAGTTTTACACGTGCACCTTTTGCGCGAACACGGTCAATAATATCTTGATGACGTTCACGTTCTTGGATGATAACCGTTAGGTCACGAATTTTCTTATTGTTTGCTTCTGCTACAATTTCAATTGTTTTTTCAATTGGATCATCTAAGCTAATTTTACCAGCTGCTTTTGGACCAACCGCGATTTTTTCCATGTACATATCCGGAGCATGAAGAAGGTTTCCTTTATCTGCGACTGCAATAACTGCCATTGCATTTGCAAGACCTTTTGCAACGATGTTTGTCCCTTCTAATGGATCAACGGCGATATCTACTTCTGGACCGTTACCTGTTCCTAGTTCTTCACCAATATATAACATTGGTGCTTCATCAAGTTCTCCTTCACCAATTACAACAGTACCTGCCATGTTTACTGAATCAAACATATCACGCATAGCGGTAGTTGCTGCATCATCTGCTTCGTTTTTCTTTCCGCGGCCCATCCATTGTGCGGATGCTAAGGCTGCTGCTTCTGTTACACGGACAATTTCTAATGCGAGTTCACGTTCCAAGGTGACATTCCTCCAATTTCAAAAATCATACAGTTATAACTATAACAAATAACGCGTGAAAGGTGAATTCGAAAAATTGTCGATTTTTTCAGAAGAAACGGTTACAATTAAAATGTAAATGCTTTAATTTCCAGGTAGGTGACATTCATGTACTTTGTAGACAGAAAAAAAATAGAGCAAATGTTAGCATGTTTAGAACAAGTAGTAGATACATTTCAAGAGAAGCAAGAATATGAAACGAATTTTGAATATTACGCATTAGAGCGTATGTCGCATCTCATCATTGATTGCATACTAGATGTTGGAAATGCAATGATTGATGGATTTATTATGCGTGATCCAGGGAGTTATGAAGATATTATTGATATTTTAATGGACGAAAAAGTCATAAGTGAGGAAGAAGGAAAAGGGATAAAAGAAGTGATTGTTCTTCGGAAAATGCTTATGCAAGATTATATTCAAATGAACCATGAAGAATTATATACAACGATTCAAAAACAAATTGCCGTGGTACAAAAATACCCTGCGAATATTCGCCGTTACTTAGAAAAGGAATTAGGACCTGTATCTGCATTTGTAGCAGAATAAGCGCATGGATAAGATCCCCATTAACCTTTTTGGGGGTCTTTTTTGTCTATGGGAACGGCTCAAAAGGGAGAAGGATGAGAAATGGAGGAAGCACGTACAACGAAGGAAGAAATTGTACAGCTTTTAAAAATAAATGGTGAACAAACAGTTGCATCGTTAGCTGAATCTTTAGAGATTACGGAGATGGCAGTACGTCGTCATTTAAGTAAGCTTGAGAAAGAAAAAATCATTCAGTCGAAAATGGTGCGTCAACATGTGGGAAGGCCAACATATGTATACGACCTAAGTCAAAAAGGAGAAGATTCGTTTCCGAAAGATTATAAGCAATTTGCTTTAGAAGTGTTAGAGGATTTAGAGTCAATCGGTGATGAAACACTTGTTAATGCTATTTTAAAAGCGAGAACGAATCGGATGGAGGAGCAATTACAAAAGCGAATCAGCAGACAAGATAATGTATGGCAGAAGCTTCGGGAAGTTGCTGTTATCCAAGAGAAAAAGGGATATATGGTACAAGTGAAGCAAGAGGGAGAAAACTCGTACATATTACAAAAACAAAATTGTCCATTAAAGGCTGTTGCTGAAAAATATCCACAGCTTTGTTTGGAGGAAGAAAGTATGTATAAGCGGTTGTTTTCTGATGAAAATGTGAAAGTGTTATCAAATATGTGCAATGGTGACTGTCACTGTTCGTATCACATACAAGAGAAAAAATGAACGTTATGGGACGCTTTTAGACAAAGCGTTTTTTTCTTTGGAAAAAGCGGTTAATATAAGAAGGGTATGAACGCTAGAAAAAAAGGAGAGACAGATGGATGTATAAAGGCTATTTAATCGACTTAGATGGGACAATGTATCGCGGTGAAGAACAAATTGAAGAAGCAAGCGACTTTGTAAAAGCACTACAGGAGCGCGGCATTCCCTATTTGTTTGTAACGAATAACTCAACGCGTAAACCAGAGCAAGTGGCAGAAAAGCTTGTTCGTTTCGATATTCCAGCTAAACCAGAGCAAGTATTTACAACAAGCATGGCAACAGCAAACTTTATTTATGAGCGTAAACAAGATGCGTCTGTGTATATGATTGGTGAAGAAGGATTGCATGACGCACTTGTAGAAAAAGGATTCAAACTTGTGGATGAAAATCCTGACTTTGTCGTTGTTGGATTAGATCGCGAAATTACATATGAAAAGCTAGCGAAAGCATGTCTTGCAGTACGTAATGGTGCGATATTTATTTCAACAAATGGAGATATTGCCATTCCAACTGAGCGTGGTTTATTACCTGGAAACGGTTCCTTAACATCTGTTGTAACAGTGTCAACAGGTGTAGAGCCAATCTTTATCGGAAAACCAGAATCCATTATTATGGAACAAGCACTAAAAGTACTTGGCATGGCGAAAGAAGAAGCGCTAATGGTTGGGGATAACTATGATACTGACATTTTAGCGGGGATAAATGCTGGTATGCATACACTTCTTGTCCACACTGGAGTCACAACTGTGGAGAAGTTAACAGAGTATGACGTGCAGCCAACACAAGTTGTGCATAACTTGACAGAGTGGATTGAGAAGATGTAATAGTGGACAGGCAATCTTTTAGATTGCTTGTTTTTTGCTGAATGAAGGCTGTAATTCGATTTAAGTAGGGATGGGCGTAAGTGTATATTAAAATTACATTCATTGTTTAAATTACAGAAAAAGACCTGCTCACTCATCGTTAATCAACATACAGTAATGTAAATCCGTCAAAATATCCACAGCTTACTGTTTTGAGCACTTACTAAAGTAGGGATTATACAGCTGTTGGGAAGGTGGATTTAGCTGCTAAAAAACACTCACTTGAGTGTCTTTTTACTTTAATAATATTTTTTATAAATGGATTTGCGAGAAGGGGAAGGGATATGGATCATACGATTACATTCAATTTTGGAATATCCATAGTAATTATTCTATTCGTTTTGTTTGTACTAGCTATATGCGGATGTTAAAAAGACACCCTTTCGAGTGTCTTTTTTTGACTTGAAAACCACATATGTATTAGGACTCTCATCCTATTTGCTATTTTACCATGTTCAGTCATATCCGTTATTGAGAAAATTAAATCAGCATGTCACTCTGCGTTAACCTCACTGATGGAAGTTTCATCTTACCCTAATAAACGATTCACTACTTCTTTTACTTCTTCAAGATATTGTTTTCTCGCGCCGTCATCCACAGAAGGGACACTCGTATAGAATGTGTGCTCTAACGTTTCAATTCCTGTAAATTCAAAGATTCCAGCATCAGTTGTTTTCTTCATTGCATCAAACATACCGCTTGCTGTATAAGCTCCTTTTGTATTTCCCATTGTGGATAGTAGCAATCCTTTTTTACTGCTTAGTAACTTTTCAATTCCATTTTCACCATAAGCGTACGCAAAGCCGTGGCTAAATACACGATCAACATATCCTTTTAAGATTGCTGGAAGACCTGCCCACCACACTGGATAAATAAATGTGATGTTATCAGCCCAAGTGATATGTTCTTGTTCTTCTTTAATATCAGCTGGTGTATTTCCTTGAGAAAAGGAAACAAAATCAGAAGCTGCTAATACTGGATTGAAATTTAGTTCATATAAATCGCGAACACGTACTTCATGACCTTTTTCTTCAAGTTCACTTTTTACTGTTTCTAAAATCGCATGATTGAAGCTTTGTGGATTTGGGTGTGCATAAACGATTAGATGTTTCATGTTTATTCCTCCTATTTGTGGATATGTTGATAGTTTTTCTTAAAAAGAAAATATTATTGTAACTATTATGGTTACGAATCGAGGGGGGAATCAAGAAATTCAAATTCTTATTAGAAAATGTGAGATGTGCTATTTTGCGAAGTGTGTTTCAAAATATATTTATATTACAATACAAGTACATTGTGATAGGAAGATTGGTTTCGCAGCAGAATATATATTTAATATAAAGATAATTAAATAAAAAAAAGGGGTATAAAAAATGAATATCATTGAAATTGAAGGGGTAGAAAAATCATTTGATATTGGTGATAGTAAGGTAAAGATATTAAAAAGGATTAATCTCCAAATCCAAAAAGGTGATTTCGTTTGTATTATGGGAGCGAGTGGGTCGGGGAAAACCACTCTTTTACAGTTGCTTGGAGGATTAGATATTCCGACGACGGGAAGCATTCGAGTAGATGGTACTGAAATTTCATCATTAAAAGAAAAAGAACTCGCGTTGTTTCGGAGGCATAAAATAGGTTTTATTTTTCAGCAGTTTAATTTAATACCAGTATTTAATGCGGAAGAAAATGTGGGATTACCGTTACTGTTAGATAATGTCCCGCAGAAGAAGGCGACAACAGCGGCAAAGCGTTTATTAGAGCTTGTTGGTTTAAAAGGGAAAGAACAGTACTTACCATCGCAATTATCAGGTGGCCAGCAGCAAAGGATTGCCATTGCGAGAGCATTTGCCAATGAACCAGCTATTATATTAGCAGATGAACCGACAGGAGCGTTGGATTCTGAAAATAGCAAAAATATCATTGCGGCTCTTCGTAATGCTTGTGATGAATTGGGGCAAACGGCAGTTGTTGTCACGCATGACCCGTTTGTAGCCGCTCATGCAGATAAAGTTGTTTTCTTACTAGATGGTGAAGTAATTCATGAACATGCCGAAAGTAAAGGATGGAAATTCCGGCATATTCCGCAGCAAGTTACGCACATTCAAGAGATTATGAATCGGCACTTTAAGGTAGGTGATAAGAGCGATGTCTTGGATAATTAAATATGCGGCCAAGTCTATTAAGCAGAATTGGCTAAGGAACATGTTAATCGCTCTTGGGGCTGCTTTAGGCGTTATGTTAGCAACAATGTTACTACTAGGAAATCAGTCTGTAGAACAAAGTGTTAAAGAGCAGGTTGTGAGTCGTTATGGTGATTATGATTTGCAACTTGGTTATATTAAAAATGATGTGTATTTAAAAGATAAAAAATTAAAAGAACTGAACGGTCTTGAAAGTGCGGAAAAAATATCAAAAGTACTTATCCCTTATCCGTTACCAAATTATAAAGAGCTTTCTGGCAAACCATCGTATTGGGGCGTGGAACAAGATTCTCCCGATATGCGTTCTTATAAAATTACAGAAGGGCGATATCCGAAAGAAGGGGCGGAAGTAGCACTTACGAAAGGGTATACAGATCGAGAAAATATAAAAGTAGGAGATATGATTCGTCTGCCTTTTCCACCGCATGGTGAAAAAAATGTGAGAGTTGTAGGGATTTTGAATCCACCATTGATGGCAGCAATGGGACATAGCGCATATTTTCCGATTGCTTGGATGCAAAAGGAATTAAACTTACAAGGTCAATTTAACCTTGTTCAAGTGAAAACATCTGATGCGAATATAAAAAGAATGATCGCTAGTGATGCGAATGAGAAACTTGAAAATATTAAAATAGATCAGCGTACATATGTAGATAAAGCATTAGAAAGATTAAATGTGATGAAGCCATTAGTCTTTAGTTTAGGCGGAATTGCTTTATTTGTTGTAGCGCTTTTGATTATGGGAAGCTTCTTCTTATCTGTAAGAAGTCGCTTTAAACAATGGGCTTTATTACGTGCGATTGGTAGTAATCCAAATCAAGTCATTTTCATTGTTTTATTAGAAGCATTATGTATTGGAACGATTGGTTCGTTAGTAGGAGTTGTACTTGGTGCTAGCACACATCAGCTCGCAGCTTCTTTTATTAACAAGTGGGTGAATGTAGAAAGTACAGGGCAAGAATCATTTTCTATTTCATTTGAGATTTTATTCATTACATTTTTACTAGGGATTATCATGTCTGTAATAGGTGCAGCCATACCGGCATTTATGGTAAGAAAAATACCACCAGTTCAAGCTTTAAGACCAGGACTTCCGAGCAATCAAAAGAAAGAACGGAAATGGAGTATCTTCAGTCTTATTGTTTTAATGGCAGGTATCGTAATTGGTTTAAGTGGAACAGTTGTTGAAAAATATATTGGCTTTAATCTAAGTGCGATTGGAGCAATTTTATTTGCAATTGGTTTATTGTTTACAATCCCATTGTTGATTCGTGTGATTACGTCAGTTATCGCTAAACCATTTCAAACGATATTTCGCATTGAGACAACAATTAGTAGCCGAAATGTCATTCGTTATCGTAAAAAGGCAGCTGTTTCAGTCGCAATTCTAGCATTTGGATTTATGTTATCGCTAGTTGGAACGATGTATGTGAATGCGATGTACGAAGGAATGAAGCAAGGATTACAAAAGAATTTACCAGCAGATTTAGTCATTCGTGTTCCAATGGAGTCACAAGGAATTGAAAATATCCCATTTAATTGGCTAGGAAAGATACAAGACGTTGAAGGGGTAAAAGAAATTGTCGGAGCAGCCTCTGATTCCACATCTAAACTTGTAAATTATGACTTTAAAGAAGCAAATCAAGAATGGTACGAATTTATGAAGAAAAATAAATATAATTATGATGCGATTGAAGTTGTGGGTACTGATATTACAGCGTTTCAAAAGGTGACCAAGATGAAAGTTATTTCTGGTCAAAACTTGAGTACTCCATTAAAAGATGGAGAAGGAGTAATTACAAAAGAAACAGCAAAAAATTTAGGGATTAAGCTACATGATACGCTTGAAGTGCAAGGGAAAGGGAAGCAAAAACAGTCTATTAAAGTCGTTTCTATTATCGAGAAAAACTTGAGAATGCAAAGTACTTATGTCTTCGTAAATGAACAATGGGCGCGAAATATGTTTCATGTAAAAGGATATGAATCGATTCAAATTATGACAGACTCTAAGGTACCTTTTGAAACAATTAAGAAGAAAGTAACAAAGATAACAAATGGTAAAGATAATATAGAGGTTATAAATAGTACCGATTTATTAAAAGAGCAAGAACAATTGTTATCTCAAATGGTTATGCTCATTCGTTTATTGGTTGTAATTATTTTTGTTATTTCGGGTATTGGCTTAATGAATGCGATTGTGGCAAGCTTACATGAAAGACGCGCTGAAATAAGTATGATTCGTGCAGTAGGAGCAATTCCTGGGCAAATGCGAAGAATTGTATGGCTAGAAGGTGCATTACTCGGTGCAATAGCTGGATGTATAGGAATTGGAGGCGGTGTGATTTTTAGCTATATTGTCTTAACGAGTTTAGAACTAACCGTTATTACGATTCCATACAATCAAGTTTTATTACTGGCTGCAGCGAGCGTTATACTCGGAACAAGTGCAGCAATGATTGCTTCATCCCAGTTAAGAAAATTTAATCTAAGTGACACGCTCAAGGAATTATCAGCGTAAGAAAGACCGCTTTTATAGCGGTTTTTTTTATGAGTTTGGTTAAATCGTTCTATGAAATAATAAAAATTACTTCTGTTTTTTCAGTATTTTTAACTACTATAAATTAACTAACTCCACGTTATAAAGTAATAGTAAGGACTTGAAAGTGGAGGTGATCCATTCATGATTCATAACGAATTATTCATTAGAAACGAACAGACGGTTAGATTGTATCAGCGTATTATTTCGGACAAACTTTTTTCATTGCATGATAAAGGTGATGGAAAGGTATTGAATGTCCATATTAATATTTTGGCTCAGTTGTTATATGAAGCATTTAAAGAAATCGATTTAACCAATTCTCCTGTTGTTCCCGTTCTTATTATTTCTAACCCTGTAGCAGTTCAAAGTATTTATGTTCCAGGGATATATACAATGAATTTTGTTTGTGATGAGTTCATGTATATTTGTGATGTTGATCGTCTTCAAAATGAGGTTGCAACATTAGCAATCGGCTATACAATCCAGCATAGTAGACTTGAGCGATTATTAGATAAAGAAGTAGAAAAAATGCTTCTGTATATGATTAAGAGAATAAAGAAATTTTTGGATATCCATGGTGAGTTAACATGTTCTTTTGAAATTGCTGTTAAGGAAGATGTTTTATTATATGAGAACAATCTATCTCCCGTTTTTTTATGTCAATGGATTGTAAATCGATAGGAGTAGAGGAAGGAGAATGAAAAAATGAGTGTCAGATTAAGTGCAAAAGAAAAAGAAGTAGCCATTCTCGTCTCAAACGGAATGAAGGATAAAGAAATTGCTCAAACGTTGTATATTAGCCGGAGAAGGGTAGGGGAGATAATAGCTTCTATTAAAGAAAAATGGAACATTCATCATCGTGTAGAAATTGGAATTCGGGCCTACTATTATGGGCTAATTACGATAGAAATCGCTCCTAGAGAAGAGAATTGTTCACAGAGGATAAAACAGAAGAGTTTTGTTTTTTAATTACAATTTTCGCCCTCTTTGATTGTGTGCAAAGAGGGGAATTGCCATTTTAGAAATTAGTTTAAAAATCTTCTATATCAAGGTCGCATTGTAAGGCGATTTTAAAATATTTTGCTCCTAATTTATAAGCACGTAATTCATAAAAATGATCTCCTAATTCAGTAGCTAGCTTTTTAACCTGTATATATTGTCTGTTACCCATTCCAAAATCAATAATTCTCTGCATTTCTTTCTCGTAGCCCTGATGGTCACCTTGAAGCTTATAGAGATGCGCTTTATATGTATAAATTTCGATATAAACAGAAGGCATATCGTAAGTTTCTAAGATTTTGATGGCTTCCGGCATGACTTTATTGATTTGCTCCCATTCTTTTAAATGTAAGTAAATTTCAATAAGGCTTCGCAATGCGTAAATATTTGACTCTTGCTGATTGATTGCTATATTTATTTTCAAGGAACGCTTGAAGTGTTGAATTGCTGTATCGAATTCTTCTAACCCTTGATATACTCTTCCGTAATTGTAATAAATCATTGCAAAATACATAGCAGGATCGTGAAGTTCTTTTACATATTGTTCAGCTTCTTTTAAGTATTGTAAGGATTCTTCGTATCTTTCATCGAGATGATATTGTACAGCAATTGTAATAAGCGTATCTGATATGAAAACTTTGTTATTTAACTTGCTATATATTTCATATGCTTTTTTTGAATATTTCCGGCTCACACTTTGGTTTTTAATGAGACGTTGTTTAACTAGGCTCATATTATAGTATAAATTAGCTCTTTGTAAGTTTTCTTCCGTAGTTAATAATTGATTTGCTTGCTCGTAGTATTCATTTGTTTTAATAAAATCTTGTTTCATATAAAAATAATTACCACATGCTATGTAATAATAGGAAAAGTCTTCAGCAAACATTTGATTAGGCTGATTAGGTATTAAATTTATTGCTTGTTGATAAATGGAATCACCTTTTTTGGGTGAACTAGTACGAGCGTAATAATGGAGTAGTACACCAAAAATATGTAAAAGAATTGGGAGTGGATGCATTTCCCGAGTATGTAACTCTAAAAAAGAAATTTCACTTTCAGTCAATTTGTTATTCTCTTTATAGTTTATCGTAATCGCTATTATATCTGCCTCAAAGTCAGTTTTACTTTGCTCTGTGAGATAATCCACACTAATATCCAGTTTGGCTGAAACCTTCTCTAAAAAAGAATGAGAAGGTTTTGCCGTTCCATTTTCAACTCGACTTAAATATGGAATAGAACAAATTCCATTTACTAATTCCCCTTGTGTCATTTCGCGATGTATCCGGATTTGGCGTATCTTTTCTCCTATTTTCAAAGTATCACCTTTTTCTCCTTCGCTTCTTTTATCCACATCGGAAGTTCATTCAACAAATTGTTATACAACGTTTCATCTGTTGTTTTTTCGATATCGCGAATGTAGAAGAAGTTTGCGTTATCAATGAAACGCCCTTCCATTTCGTCAAGCTTTCTAAGAACGTCGAATTTGCCGTTTCCAATTCCAACAAACTGCCAAAAAATCGGTTGGTTAGAAGAGAATACAACCGGTTTTTGAATTCCTTTTTTACAGCCTCCATCGTTAATAAAAATAACAAAGGCAGGCTCTGTGCTTTTTTCTTCAATCGTATATTTTTTTATGATATCTTCCATTACTTGTGGCTCATCATTTCGGCCAAATTTATGAATGGAAGTGTTATTTAAAATATGTTTTTCAACATAACCAGCAAAATCTTTTTCGGTAACGGTTGGTAATCTTGAAAACTCATTATCGTACACCCAAATATCTAATGAACCATCATCATCGAATTGACTTGCTACAGCAAGAACACGTTCAACAACTTCTTGGACAGTACCGTTTTTATAAAGTGTTCGCATAGACCCAGAAATGTCTAATACGAGCGCAACTTTTGCGACAACGCCTGTTAATTTCTTTTTCTCTAATACAACGCGTACTGCTTCTTTTCTTAAAGTAATTGTACTCAAGTATAATCGCTCCTTTTTTTATCATGTAACAAAGATGCCGGTTCTTGAAGTATGTATAGATTACGCAGTAGGAAGAGAACTATGGACCATTTGAAGTGCTTTACTTACAATTTCCTCCGCTGCATATATACCAATTTCATTTGTTCTTACAATATGGGGTAATAAACTCCCTTGTTTTGTTTCAAGTTCACCATGAAGAGGTGCGATTGCATGATTCGCCCTTTCTAACATGCATAGATCAAGTAAGGAATCTCCAGCAGTAATTACGGTTTTTTCCTGAAGTTTTTCTTGTACATACTGAACAGCATCCCATTTGTTCACAGGCTTTGGCACAAAATATAATTTTCTGCCTTGCAATGAATGAGTCCATCCTTGTTTATCGAGCCAAGTGGTGAATGATTGTAATTCGTCGTATGGAATATTGTCACGCTTAATGATGCAGTAGTGAAATAAATCATCAGCTGTTTTTTGTGAAATGACCCATTCTTCATGAGAAATATTTTGAAATTCTGTTAGAACATCTTCTTTTTCCATGCATGCTACTAATCGCTCCGTTTGTATGTTTTCCCAAGTGTCATCTAGCTTACCGTTATGAAGGATATTACCGCCATTGCTTGTAATCGCATATTCCGGAATGACTTCTGTTTGAAATAGTGTAATACGTTGAAACTGTTCAATCGTTCGAGTTGTAACTGGGATGAATTGTGCTTGTAATTGTAGTTGTTTTAATAAAGAAATCGTTTTGTGTGTGATAAAAGAAATCTCTTTCCCATCTAAAGTCTCGATGAGCTTAATATGTTCGTCTTCTATGTTAGCTCGAAATGATTTCCGAGAATAAATGAGCGTTTGATCAAGATCGCTTGCAAAAATCATGAAGACGTCCTCCTTAGAGGTTTAATTATGCCGCAGCACGAATACGTCATATTTTTATAGATTTCTACTGGCACATTTTTTTCTTTTGCTAAAAGTAAAATGTGCTTTAAATCTGGATTGTTTTCGCCCTGGATTAAAATTTTCCATGGTACTCGTCTTAGTAAAACACGCGTTGTTTCTCCAACTCCTGGTTTAATTAAGTTTATATTTTCTATTCCAAAATGCTTTTGAATAGAGGCGATGTCTTGCATACCTTGCCAAGATGGTTCTGTATAGGTAGCAATAATGTGTTCTAGTTGCGTTGTTACGCCAGCGCTAATGGAAGGGAATAACGCTGTGATTTTTTCAATAAAGAAGTTAGATAAATCTTCTGTTTCTAGTTCTCGATAATATTTGGCGCCGTGGAAATCATTTGGACCAATATAAGTTTCATTTAAAACAGTGCGGCTGATTAACCCTGATACGGTCGCGTTTAAACAAGCGCTTGGAATGAGAAAATCTTCTCGTGTTCCATATATAGAAGTACAATGGCCCGGATCAGCAAGCACTGCCATGCAGTCTGAAATATATTCATGATTCTTTTCATTAAATGTATGCACAGATTGGCGTAGTTCTTTTTTTATCGCACCTTTTCCAGTCCAGCCATCAATGAACTGAATCGTTTGGTTTGGATGCTGCTGCAGAATATAATGAAGGGCATTTTCATCGATGCCGCGGCCACGAATAATGGAAATACAATAATGCGGCAAGTCGATATTATATTGATAGCGAATGTATCGTTTTATTAAAATACCTATTGGTGTACCGGCCCTCGCTAGTGAAACAAGAACAAGCTTCTTTCCTTTCGTTTTTATAATTTGCTCGGCTACTACACCGGCTGCAATGGCTAGTTTACGTTTGTATTGCTCGAGTGAAGCAAAAAATAAATCCATATAAGGTTTAGATGGTTTATATTCAATTGGAAGCATTTCAGAGTAATGTGTGCCCGATTGAATTGCTCGTTCTCTTTCTTCTGTTACGCTTTCTTCTATGACATCACTAATATCTTTTAATAGAAAAATAGCATCCTCTTTCGCATAACTACCGATAAGCTGTAATGTTTTGGGCTCGGTCATATTTCTTCACCCTCACTTTCTACTAAACCTTTAAATGAAACGATATGAATGAGCGGAATAACTGTTTGTAATTGTGTAAGAAGGGGATGGAAAGCATCTTCCTGTAAATCACGCTCTATAAAAAGAAAGACTTCATCGTAGTCCCCAGGCTGGATATTATAAAAATAACTTGTAACTACTTTATCTTCAGGGCTTTCATAGGAAAAACGACTATGAATAGCGTATTGTACATCACCCGCGTAAGGATGAATAGGACTTCGTGTTGTTGATTGATAGGAAATGTTTTCTCCCATTTCAGCTGCGATTCGCATTGGAAGATACATAAACTCGCCAGTTCCTAAGCAGAGTGTCTGTTGACCTTTTCGATTTTTCCTTAAATCATGACCAATCTTTTTAGCAAAAGAGTGGATACCCTTTTGATCATCGGATGAAATGCCAAAACGTCCTGTGTAGTTTATGTAACTGACATCATGGTTTATAGATGTATAAGGTAAAATAGGACATGAAATCATATGTTTTTCTATCTTAGACTCTATTGATTTATAAACTGTCTCATCATGTGAAGAAGAAGTAGTAACAGGACTACCAATTACGTCGATTGAACCGCTTAATAGAGAAATCACATGAATCGTAATATCAAGTTCTTGCTCGAGTTCTGTAAATTGTTTTCGATGCGCATCTGAGCGCCAATCTAATAAAGAAGCAATAATATATTCTTTTCTTGGAAACTTTTCTTGAATAGATCGAATGATATTAAGTGCGGTTTTTCCTGTTGTCATTTCATCATCCACAAGGACGATGGGCTGTTCATTTTGAAAATAGCTTTTGTTCACATAGCAACGATGTGATGTCGCGTGAGAATGTTCCTCTTCGAATGTAATGATAGGATCGATTTGTGAGATCATCTCCCTTGTTGTATGAACATATTTTGCATTTTGAAAACATTGAAACATCGAGTGGCCTAATGCGGTAGCTGTTTCTGCAAATCCGATAAATAATACTTCTTTTTCTAGAGGGAATTGATACTGGAGAATTGCCTCTAGCTCATTATTGGTACTGTCTTTAGAAGAAATCAGGTTAAGAATTTCTTTTTGAGATGGATGATTTGTACGATGTAGCACTTCCATATATCTTGCAGCAAGAGCACAGCCTCCAGCTAAAGAGATTGCAGGTAGAACAGGAAGATGTTTTCCTAAAATGGTACTCACAAATAAAAAGCCGCGCCTCTTATTCATTCTTGCGGCCATTTGAAATAGTTGATCTGGTAATAACAAATATGGATTATGTAGCACATCTATATGAACTGTTATTTTATTTGAAATGTGGTACGTGTACGTTTTGTTTTGACTGTTCGGTAAGGAGATCGAAGAAAGTTTGTTGTTCATGTAGCACCCCATAAATATTAGATTTCAGAAGTGTTTTACGCGCCCAATTATAATGTGGCTTCACTTCATTCATTTTGTTAGAAAAGCTGCTTTTCATAACGCCGTTATACGTCTGAGCAGCTTCAAAAACAGCTTTTGCATCTAAATAATCTTCTAGTGTTACAACGTGCAAGGCTTGTACGAGTTTAATGTGAGAAGGGTGAATGACCGTTTTTCCAATTAATCCATTTGCTTGATCGAGCAATACTTCATGAATGAGCCCGTCCTCATAACGATGAAGCATTTCCTCACGCATTGTTACTCCAGCGCTTCCGAATGATTTACGGAACGGTGTTTGCCGAAGCTGTGGTTTTAGTACGCGCTGCCTGTTTCCGAAGTACTCCCACACAGGACCAGATATAACGTATTCATCTGTCTTTCTAGAAAAAATATTAATAATATCAGAAATACAATCACGAATAACAGCAATATCATAGATTGTCGTATCTTTATTTCGGCGAATGCCAAATATGCCAGAAAAGTCGGTGGCACCAATTCGTACGTTCAAAATGAAAGCGCGATAAGAATCTAGGATTGCTTTAATTGCTAGTAACGTATCAATACGAGTTTCTTTATAAATAATTTCAGGAGACTCTAAAATAGGCATCCCGTAAAGTGAAAGTGAATATGTTTCGTTTATATCCTGTAGTTCATGAATGTAAGACATTCCGTTCGCAGGTGTGAATTTAGGAAAGACAAAACCGCTCATACAATGAACGGCGCTACCTAGTTCATGAATGAGTGAACGCATCTGTTTCGGTTCACGAATCCGGATAAAGAGAAGTGGCACGTCTGATGGAAGAAGCCTGTTTGCATCAATCATATGAGCCAGTAGTTGCATTTGTATGACGACATTTTGCTCGGCAAGTTTCACATCTCCATCACTAATGGAATCTTCTAAACAAAGTACGATTGATGTAGCACCTTCGTGCTTTTTCGCGGCAATATCCACTGCGATTGTATCCTTTGTACCAGGTGTGTATAGAGTAGCACCTAATGCGTAAGCCAATTGTTCTTTTGTGATATCTTTGGAAAAGATTATTGGCTCTTGATAGAAAAGTTTTTTCTTTTCTTCAGAAGACAGATAGGAAAAATGCTTCAAGTTGTCACCACCTTATTTTGAACCTGCGACCCAGTCCATGTTCCATTTGTAATGCCGATCCATTTCTAGGTGCCCTCTAAAATATTTCACAAGCCTTTGTACTTTGAATGTCTCATCATTTACATTTTCGAGCATTGCAATTGCACATGTGTTGAAACCGTTACGGTGCTCATCCATTTTTACAATAATATCTGGGCCATTTTCCTGTTTTAATGTGACAATACCATCAACCTGTGACCAGTTAGCTACACCTTCATAAATATAAGAGAAAATTAATATTCTTTTTATTTCATGAATCATGTCTCCGTTAATACGTAAATTTTCTCCTTTATTTGAAGCACCTGTGCGATCGTCTTGATCTAAATGAATGTAAGGCTCGTTATAAAATGAACCAAATATATTTCCAAGTGGTTGTACAACACCTTTCCAACCATCTTTAAATTCAAACAAACAGCCTAAATCTAAATCTATTTGAGGGGAGCTATTTGCAGTTAAGGATGAAAAAAATCCTTTTTGTTTTGGTGTACTTTGTTTACCCCAGTTTAAGTTCACTGCAATTTCGCCAAGAGGCTTGTCCGTTTTTTGTAAGTTGATCGTATCTCCAGATTTCTTTAATTCAATTTTAGAAAGGTTAATACTTTTTGAAATAGGAGAAGGTGCAGCGGTTGTCTTTGCAAAAAAATCAGGTGGTGTATGGGATAAACCAAATTGTTTAGAAAGTTCGATAAGTCCGCTTTGCAAACCGCGACCGATGGCACCAAATTTCCATTCTCCTTTGTAACGATAGACTTCACAGGCGATTAGTGCAGTTTCGGATGAGAATTGTTCTTCCAGATTATAGCGGAACATTTCGTCATTGTTTGCGGAGTTTAGAATGCGGACGTAAGAGTGAGCTATTTGTCCAAATGTTTGCAGACGAGTTTGTGCTTCGTGAATCGTAATAGTGAAAATAATACGTTCAATATGAGATGGGAGTTTGGAAAGGGAGATGGAAATTTCCTCGTCATCGCCAGATCCTGCTCCTGTACGATTGTCTGATGAAAGTGTAATCGCATCTTGTAAAGCAGATTGCTGTTTATAAAATATAATATGGTCTGTTGTTGTTAAGCGTCCATTTCCATCTAATAAGAAAGCAGCAGCATCTAAATCGAATGCATGTGAATTTGAATTTGTAGGAAGATCCCAGCCGAGACCTATTTTTATATGAGTTAATGTAGGATTTGTTTTTGTTAAATCTACCTTTTGTCCTTTACATAACTGTAGGGGCATTTTGATTTCACCTCTTTTAGAATAGTTAATCCAATCGTAACATGCTAAGAAAAGTTTTCCAATTTAGTATTTTAAAATTTTACAAACTTTTCAAAAACAAAGTGAGATAATAAGATAAATGTAGAAATTTGTTAGGGAATTGTTTTTTTGAAAGGAAGAAGAAAAATGAATATACACAAACTAACAGAGGCAGAAGCAAAAGAAATCAATACATGGCAGTATGAGGAACTATATTCGTTATACAGCTTTTCAGGCAGTGAAGAGACAATAGAAGAACTATTAGATGGTACATATTATGGCTGTTGTAATGAACATGGAGAATTAATAGGTTATTTTTGTTTTGGTGAAAACGCACAAGTGCCAGGGGGAAGAAATGCGAAGTTATACGTGGGAGAAGATACTGTAGATATTGGGCTTGGAATGAAGCCAGAGCTAACGGGGCGGGGGCTGGGGAAAGCCTTTTTGCAAGCTGGAATAAATTTGGCGGAAGAGCAAATCCAACCGGATAGACTTCGTTTAAGTGTTGCAGGTTTTAATAAACGTGCAATAAGGTTATATCAACAGGTAGGTTTTGTAGCAGAAAAAACTTTTGATGATAGAGGAAGAGAGTTTATTTTGATGACATATTTCTGTAGGAAGAAGAGAAACTGAAGAATTGATACAATAGGAAAAAGACTGATTGTTATCAGTCTTTTCATATATCATTTAACAATTGGTATTTATAAATCTAATAAAAGAATGTAGTTGAGCGGGGATGTTCTTTCATAATTTTTGTATGGATGGTTTGAATGATAAGCTATCATTTTTTCTACGATCTAATTTTTCTAGGGCCGACAATTAATTTGATTGCTGTACTTTTCTCGTTATTGATTGTGATATCTGTAAATGCTGGAATGAGAACAAGGTCAATGCCGCTAGGAGCTACGAATCCTCTTGCAATAGCAACGGCTTTAACTGCTTGATTTAAAGCACCAGCTCCAACTACTTGAATTTCTGTACTACCTTTTTCTCTTAATACACCGGCAATGGCACCTGCAACTGAATTGGGATTGGATTTTGATGATACTTTTAAAATATTATCCATATAAATTGCTCCTCCTGTTATTGAATCATTTTTTTTATTACTGAAAGGAATGTAATTCGCATATCTTTAACTAATATTCAGATCCCAATCAAACAGAACCATTAAGCTTATTCATTCGCTACTTTTTAGGCTATTCCTGTTTATTCGTGTAAATAAAAAAATGGTAGGAGTATGAAAAAATCTTGAAAAGAAAGAAAAACATAACGGACCATGATTTTTTCACATGGTCCGTTATGTTTTCTATAACATTTTCAACTGAAAGTATTACGTAAAATTATGCTGACTATTGTTTTACTTTATTCCCCATGCTCCGCGCGATGTGCCAAACGACTAGAAGCGGCAGCGGCAATACCGCCAACAATGTCATCAAGGAATGTATGGACTTTCCCAGTTGATTTATCATTTAAGTATTCTAAAATACCTGGTTTTAATTTATCGATATATCCAAAGTTTGTGAAGCCGATAGAGCCATACACGTTTACGATAGAAAGTGCGATGACTTCATCAATTCCGTACAATCCTTCATCCCGTTTTACGATATCTTGTAATGGTTCGCTTAACATTCCTTTTTCGGCAAGGACATCTAATTCAATTCCTGTAATGAGTGCATTTTGTACTTCGCGTTTGGATAATACACGTTCTACGTTGTAACGACATTCTGACATCTCTAAATTTGGATGGTATTTCTTTTGAAGAAAATGAACAAGCTCCGCAATATCATCGATTGTTACACCACGTTCTTGTAGAAGTTGTAATGCTCTTTCTTGTAGTTGATTTGATTCTTTCATGTTATCACCTTTTTTTCTTTTTATTATTTGTATACGTTTTACTGCTTTATCATGTGCATAGGAATGAAAGGCGAGCACAAGCTCATATATATAAAGAAAAACCATAGGTGGCGACTATGATGATTCAGCATATTTATGAGCATTATCAAATGCATGTCAAAGAATTAATCCCCCTTGGCCCCTATAAAAGCTTTTGGATTCGCAATAAAATTTATGTACTTCTTCCGATTGGAAATATGGAGGAAGATGTACTTGTTGAAATGAAAAAATTAAGCGATTATATGAACCAGCAAGGGGATATTACTGTTGCGACTTTCGTTCCGACGGTGCACGGTTACTATGTAAGTGAGATAGAAGAAAAAAATTACTGTTTATTAAAAGGTATGCGTTTGCTTGAACGACATGCTACTTCGTTAGGTAGTGAGCTTTCCTTATTCCATAAACGAGGCGCTTTTTTTCCAGAAGAAATAGAACAATTAAGTCGCATTGGTGAATGGAAGTCATTGTGGGAAAAAAGGCTCGATCAATTAGAGAGATTTTGGCAATCACAACTTATGAATCAGCCATCAGATGTATTTGATCAACTATTTATTGAGTCTTTCCCATACTATTTAGGCATTGCTGAAAATGCCATTCAATATGTTGTTGATACAGAAATAGATGATACACCTCAGCTTGCCGATGCAGCAACAATCTGTCAAGAACGCTTTACCCCTTTATTATGGCAGCAAACTAATAAATTAAAAATCCCCATCGATTGGGTATATGATCATCCAAGTAGAGATTTGGCGGAATGGATTCGATATGTATCGATGGAAAAGAAGAAAGATTGGGAACAAACAATTTTTCAGTTTGTAACGGATTATGAGAAAAATTATGCACTTTCTTCTTTTGGCTGGCGTCTACTATTTGCGCGTCTTCTCTTTCCACTTCGCTACTTTGAAACGGTAGAACAGTACTATCTGACGGGAAATGAAGAACAAAAAAGTATGTATCGAGATCGCTTAGAAGACATTTTACACGATGTGAACCGTTCAGAGCAATTTATGAAGCATTTTTATGAATTTCTTCGCTTGCCTGTTGATAAGCTCGGAATTCGAAAGTTGGATTGGTTATCTTAATACGAATTTACAAAAAAGAGACCATAGTGGTCTCTTTTTTGTAAATTATCCAGTGGAAGCAATTCTAAGCGAGCCGCTGCCGCTTTAAATTTAAAATACTTGTTCTACTTCGATAACGCCTGGTACTTCTTCAAGTAGTGCGCGTTCGATACCAGCTTTTAATGTGATTGTAGAACTTGGGCAGCTACCGCATGCACCCATAAGGCGTAGTTTTACAATACCTTCTTCAATATCTACTAATTCAACGTCACCGCCATCACGAAGTAAGAACGGACGTAATTTATCTAATACTTCTAGTACTTGTTCTTGCATATTTGGGTTTTCCATTTTTATCGACTCCTTTCATCCATTTTATTATAATCAAGATACAGGGGAAAATCTATTTTTTCTGTTCTTGTTTTATTGTCGAAATATTGTATCATGTTTACAATGTGTTTTTTCAGTATAGAGGACAAGAATTAAACTTGTAAAGAGATGTGCTTATAAGGTAAGTCATCTAGGCATACTGTTAGAACAGAGAAGTGGGGGAGAAGTAATGGTAAATGTTCAAGTATATGGTGCAAAAGTAATTTGTGCAAGCTGCGTTGGAATGCCGTCTTCGGCTGAAACATTTGAATGGCTACAAGCGGCAATTGGTCGCAAATATGAAGGACAAGATGATAAATTCAAGTTTGAATACATTGATATTCAGGAAGAGCAAGAAGATGCTGAGAAACAAGCTTTTGCAGAGCACGTAATTGAAGAGGATTTATTTTATCCAGTTGTTCTTGTAAACGGAGAAATCGTTGGAGAAGGAAATCCTCGTTTAAAGGACGTATACGAAGAAATTGAGAAATATTTATAATACAAAAAAGTCTTTGCGGTAGCAAAGGCTTTTCTTACATGTTTATATGGAAAAAATAACCGTTATAGGTAATCTTATCAAGGAGGTATGCGTGTGAAAGGGGTAGTGAAACATAGACTTCCAGAAGAAGTAAAGGTCTTAATGGAGCAATATGTGATTGGATTAAAAGATATTTTTTTAAACGAACAATTAATTGGAGTATATGTATATGGTTCAATTGCATTAGGAGCATTTCATTTAGAAACGAGTGACGTTGATTTTGTTACAGTAACGAGAGAGTCGGTCAGTGAAACCCAGAACATACAAATAATTGAGTTACACAAAAAAATGAGTAAAAGCATGTTAGGAAGACGAATGGACGGTATGTATATTCCACTTGCTGATTTAGGGAAATACAATGAGGAAATGCCGCAGTATGTCTATTGTGCAGATGGAAAAGCTCACACAGGACATTGGGATGTGAATGCTGTAACGTGGTGGACGTTAAAAAATCAAGGGATTACTGTAATTGGGGAGGAAGCAAGTAAGCTTCCGTTTCAAACGCCATGGAGTGATGTGGTAGAAACAATGAAATATAATGTAGAACAGTACTGGAGTGAAAAAGCATCACGGCCATATTTATTTTTAATTGAAGAATGGGTAGAATCAGCTGTTGTAACGATGGGACGCATTTTGTATACATTAGAGCATAAAACAATTGTTTCAAAAGATGAGGGATTACAATATATGATGAGGGCGTCTAGTGAAAAATGGATACCTTTGTTACAAGAGGTAGAGCGGATGCGTCATAATAAGAGAGCGAAACGAATGATTTCCATTTGGAAGCGGGCACATATGACGAAGAAGTATGTGCTTAGTGGGATAGAGGAGTGCCGGAGGAAATGGGAAGGATAAAAAAGCAGCCATACTACAAATAGTATGGCTGCTCAGTTTGTAGATAAAGGGATTTGTTAGTGCTTAACGTACACACTACTAAGCTACTCATTATTATGCTGTGGAAGTATTCTCGTCTTTACGTACTTCGAAAAACTCATTTTTGCACAGGTATTTAAAAATTCTTTGTGTAACTTGTTCTTCTTGATCTAGCAAGAAGCGATGATCAAAAGCATAGAAGGATTGTCCCTGAATTAATTTAACATAATACATACCCGATACCTCCATTATAGAACGATACAAATCTAAAGATTTATTACTATAATATCCGTAAATTGGATTAATATACCAGGTGTGTTAATCAGGGATTCTATATAAACCTATCTTGATTTTCCAACATATAAAACGCGGCTATGGAAACAAAAGCGGATCTCCACTCGTTTACTCCCTTTGTTTTAACATGACATGGGGCAGGAAAAGGCCCTAACCGCTTCTATGCATGGCTAGATGCTCTCTCCCATCTAAAGATTAGGTTTTATTCCGGTTTTTCAATTTGTACTTACATATTTATATCGTATCAAAAAGGAGAAAAATAGAAAAAAACAAGAGCGATAAGCTCTTGTTTTTTAACCATTATGATATTTATACATCCAAAGGATACCCGACTTAAGAAGTCTAGGAACTCGTCCCATTAATGGTTGATTTGCTAATAATCCGAATCCGTGTTTCTTACCGAGAGAACCGAGAACACCTTTTAATTTAATAACAGGTAGTTCATCAGGAAGGGGTTCATTGTTCCAACGTTTTAATAATATTTGGACAATTTGTTCACCTTGGCCTTCAGCAAGCTGTGCGGAAGGTGCGTGCGGAAGGGCAGCACAATCCCCTACAACATAAACGTGTTCGTTATTCTGAATATTATGATATTTTGTTAATGCAACCCGACCACTACTATCTTGTTCGACTGGAAGGTTTCGAACAACTTCGTTTGCTTGAATACCAGCTGTCCATACGATTGCATCACATTGAAGTGGTTCGTCATGGTTGTACACAACGTTTGGTTCTACTTTCGTAATGTTAGAGTTTCGTATAATTGTAACATTATGCTTTACGAACCACTCTTCTACGTATCTACTTAATTTTTCTGGGAACGGGAATAAAATGCGATCTTTTCGATCAAATAAGTAGATCTTTAAATCAGAACGGCTTTCACGAAGTTCACTTGCAACTTCAACACCGCTTAAACCAGCACCGACAACAGCGACCGTTGCGTTTGGTTCTAAACTATTTAATTGTTCATACGTTTTACGAGTTTGTTCAATTGATTGAAGGCTATGTGTATATTCCTTCGCCCCCGGAACGTTATGATATTTGTCTTCGCAGCCAAGGCCGATAATTAAGTCATCATATTCGACAACTTCACCGCCATCGAGATGAACGGCTTTGTTTTCAAGGTCAACATTCGTTACAGTGCCATATTGAATGTTGAGACGCGGGTGTTCTGGAAACGGAATGCGAATATGTGTTTCTGAAATTGTACCCGCTACTAATGCGTAATATTCTGTTTTAAAACAGTGGTATGGTACTTTGTCGATTAATGTCACTTGGACATCATCTGGGAGTTGATTGTTTGGAAGAAGCCGTTGTAGAATTCTCATTCCACCGTAGCCGCCACCCAGTAATACGAGGTGTTTCATGATGGATTACCCCTTTTCTGTTGAAATATCCCCTAATCATACAATTATATATTGAAAAAATATTTTGACTTTACTCACTCAAATTATATCGAATTTGTGAACAAATAACAATGCATGAATGTGTACTCTGTTGTACAATAAGAAGAAAAGTGGACAAACTGTTTTAATTTGTATGTTGGGAAATCAACATGTAGATAAAAAAACGATAGAAACCCGTTCTTTTAGGTTAGAGAGAGCGTCCGCCGATGGATAGAAGCGGTCAGTGCCCTTGTTGGCCCCAAGCCGTGTGAAACCAGAAGGATGAAATGAGTGGAGATCTTTTTTTGTTTTCATAGCAGTGAAGTGTATGTTGGGAAATCAACATGGATTTATATAGAGAAGATCTTCTGATTCGAAATGAAACAGTAAAGTAGCTAAATATTTTATTAGGTGTAATTAAAACAACAAGAAACAGCTTAGTTTTCTTATTATAGATTTATTTTTTGGAGATACAGGGGGGGGATTGTTTTGATTAAGCCATTAATCGAATTTTGTGTAGGTAATCTTGCGAGTGGCTCACAAGCAGCGCTAGAAAAATTTGAAAAAGATCCAAATTTAGATGTTATGGAGTACGGTTGTCTAGGATATTGTGGCATTTGTTTTGAAGGGCCTTTTGCACTTGTAAACGGGGAAGTCGTACAAGGTGCAACGGTAGAAGAACTTGTGAAAAATGTATATGATTACTTAGATGAAAATCCAATGTTTTAAGGCGTTGCAAATGAGCGACGTCTTTTTTATTGTCATCAGCGCTCTTTTGAATGGAATTGTTGGTGGGATTGGTGGTCTTTTCGGTTATCCAGATCTATCCCTACAACTTATATTAGGATATATTTTTTCACCGCTTGCGTTTGTCATTGGTGTACCGTGGACAGAAGCAATTACAGCGGGAAGTTTTATTGGGGAGAAGTTAATTTTAAATGAGTTTGTAGCGTTTACTGATTTTGCTCCTCATATGGGGAAACTTTCAGAGAAAACAATGGCAATGATTACCTTTTCACTTTGCGGATTTGCGAATCTATCTTCTGTTGCCATTTTACTTGGGGGACTTGGGGGAATGGAGCCAACCCGTCGTAGTGATATTGCGAAATTTGGAATAAAGTCAATTGTAGCTGGAACACTTGCTAACTTATTGAGTGCTGCAATTGCAGGAATGTTTGTGTGAAATAAAAAAAGGCCCTTTCCGAGAAGGGCTTTTTTCTTACACAATTTGTGTAAGAACGGCTCTTATATAAAAGCCATCAAAACGTTGTCAAATATGAGAAACGGGGGACGTTCTTATTGTGTTCCAAAAGCATGCATTTTATACTTAAAACAACAAATTTTTTTTGGAGTGAATGAGGATGAATAAATTTTCTTTTACAAAAATGCATGGTCTTGGGAATAGCTATATATATGTAAATATGTTTGAAGAGCAAATTCCAGAAGAGGAACTATCTCTTGTAGCGGAAAAAGTGTCGAATATCAACACTGGAATTGGCGCAGATGGAATGATTTTAATTTGTCCGTCTGAAGTAGCACCAGTGAAAATGCGCATGTTTAATAATGATGGGTCAGAAGGAAAAAGCTGTGGAAATGGACTGCGTTGCGTAGCGAAATATGCGTATGAGCATAAACTAGTAGAAGAGACTGTTTTTACAATAGAAACATTGGCTGGAATTGTAACGGCTGAAGTGACAGTAGAAGACGGTATCGTTACATTAGCTAAAATTGACATGGGAGCACCTCGTTTAACTCGTGCAGAGTTACCGATGCTTGGCGAGGGAGAAACACCGTTTATTCGTGAAGACTTCCTATACAATAATCATCGCTATGCGTTTACTGCTGTTTCAATGGGAAATCCGCATGCGGTCATTTTTGTTGATGATGTGGAAGAAGCTCCGCTTACAACATTAGGTCCGGTACTTGAGACTCATGAAATGTTCCCGGAACGAGTGAATGTTGAATTCATTGAAATTGTAAATGACAATGAAATGAACTTCCGCGTTTGGGAACGTGGGTCAGGTGTGACGCAGGCATGTGGAACAGGAGCATGCGCAGCAGTTGTTGCAGCAGTGTTGAATGAAAAAATGAAACGCGGTGAAGAAATTACGGTTCATTTAGCAGGCGGAGATTTAATGATTGCCTGGACAGAAGAAGGGAACGTTTTGATGAAAGGTCCAGCGGAAGTAATTTGCCGCGGAGTGTATGAGTACAAGATAGAGGCGTAAAGATGTATAATAGAACGAGAGAAGAAAGGAAGGTGGATTTCATGATTGATGTAACAGAACAAGCAGCATATCAAATTAAAGATATGTTAAAAGATGCTGAAGATGGAGAGAAGTACGTTCGCCTTGCTGTGCATGGCGGTGGATGTAGCGGTCTTTCTTACGGTCTAGGATTTGAAAGAGAACCAAATGAAGACGACACAGTGCTTGAGTTTTTCGGTGTTGAATTTGTTATTGATAAAGAAAGTGCTCCGATTGTAAAAGGAGTAAAAGTTGATTACAAGCAATCTATGCTTGGCGGCGGGTTCACAATCGATAACCCGAATGCAATCGCATCATGCGGATGTGGATCATCTTTCCGTACAGCGTCGAATGCTGGTAAGCCGGAAGAGTGCTAATGTAATGCTTTTCGTATCGAGATATGATTGAGTTTTGCAGACTTAATCAAGCGCTTATTTAATTCGCTATAAAGGAGAAGAGTGTCCGAAGACGGACGCTCTTTTTTTATTCATATAATTAGTGTTATTGATTGTTAAGAGAATAACCTATTTTATGATGTTGGAGAGGGGAATCTAGCTACTTCAAAGTGCATGAGGTGTACTGTATTTTCAAGCGGTTCGGGAACAGTATTACCATCTGTAGTAGCTTGGGCAATAACTCGTATTGTATCTCCCACCTAACTTCTTTGCTTTCCCCGAATTTTGAGGTGGGAGTATTACTGCCCGTTAATGCGGGATAAATTCATTTTGTTTATTGAACATGGACGTTGCGGTTATGTGAAACAAAAGATGATATGCACTCGTTTGTTCTATTTACTTTACCGCCGCATGTGGCAGAAAAAGGATCTGGCCTCTTCGAAATCCTCTCGATTCTCCTTGAAAAAGGATTTTTATATTCGTTTTACAATTTGTATTTGTATATAATTTTTTTTATTAAATTCACATAATGTTCAAACAAATAGGTCTAAAAACTCGGAAGTTATAGTATTCTTGAATTAAGAATAATTTTTCGACAAATAAAGACAAAAAATTTATGGTGATTGGAAAATTTTATTTTATATCTGTGATTACACAGACAATAAGGAGAAATGATTATGGCGAACAAACGTTGTAAATTACTTCATAAATCGTTTAAAGAATTGGTACAAGAAAATAAACAAAAGATATTGAATGATAAACAAGAGATGGAAAAAATTGAACAACGTATTGAACAACGGTATACACTTAATAAATCGGCTTCCTAATTAAGATACGAAAACTTTGTTGATATACAAAAAAGAAGATAATCGACTAGGTGCAGTAGTTGGTTATCTTTTTTGTTTTTTCAGTGTTTAATCTTACAAAAGTGTAATGTTCATGTCACGTTTTTGAATTTCTCCTCTGAAGAAAAGAGATTATGATAACAACATAATAAAAAACACATGAGGTGAATAACGTGAAAAGATATATTGCACTTTTTAGTATTTTAATTGTATTTGCTAGCTAGTTAGTTGGTTGTGATTTAAACCGTATGGGAAAAGATGAGTACTATGTTCAAATTACAGTTGATGGAACGGAAAAAAATGAAAAAGCTGATAATGGTCAGTCTCACAAATCATTTGAGTATAAGTTACCTGCATTTGATAAAGATGGTAAAGAAAAAGAAATGGAATTTACAGCTGTGAAGAATCTTCGTAAGGAAGCATTTCTACGTGTATTCTACTCCGATAAAAAAGGTGTAGCAGCTTGGGAAGAAGTGAAGAAGGACGAGCTTCCTGCAAAAGTGAAAGAAAAATTAGGCGTGAAATAATGAAGAAAGAGTTGGCCGAATGGTCAACTCTTTTATTTGCTTGCAAAGTCTTCTTCTGAAATTACTGTAAATCCATGTCTGCGAAATAAAGCAGTTGTTACACCATATCCATCTCGTTTTTTTTCGTTGAATTCTCCTGTATAAATGGTAGAACTTCCGCAAGAAGGACTTCGTTCTTTTAAAATGATGTATTCTGGATTTAAATCTTGTATTTCTTTCAAAGCTTTATAAGCTCCATGTACGAAAGCTGTTGTTACATCATTACCTTCGTTGTCCATTACCTTTGCTTTACCATCTAGTACATCATCACCATTGCCTCCGATAATTTCTGCTGATGGACGAGGTGTAGGTAAGCCTCCCAATACCTCTGGACAAACAAGAACAGCTTCTTCTTTTTGTAATAGCTCTTCAATTTTTGAAATGAGATTGTCATTTCCATCGTAACGACAAGCAATACCAGCTAAGCAAGCACTAATTACAATCATGTTTTTTACCTCAGTTCATTAAAGATTATGAAATAATTTCTAATTTTACTGTTGTTCTCTTGTTGATATGCGGGATGATAAGAATAAAAACTTTATATCATTTAATAAAAACATATAGTGAATTTCAAAGTAAAGAAGAATGTAATATATTTCTTAAATAATAACGGGGTAAAACAAACAGGTTGGCTATCCAATGGTGGTAAATGGTATTACCTTGATTCTTATGGAGAAATGGTAACAGGTCAAAAATTTATTGATAACAACTGGTACTATTTTAATGATAACGGTGTTTGGATTGGTTAATTATAAGTAATAGTCTTTATCGATAAGTAAAGCAGGTCGTGGGATTAAATACGACCTGCTTTATTTTTTATGCTTTCAAGTCATCAAAAAGGAGAGATTTCTATTATTTCATGACAACATATAGCGAATTTTAGAGCGTTATCAAACTTACATAATTTAAAAAAATTCTCTAGTAATTTGTTTATAACAATCTATAGCTCATAACCATCTAGTAATTTGTTTGTACAAATATTACAAAAAAACATTTAATTCATTTGATAAAATTGGTAAAATAGTATAAACTATCTATTTTTTGAAAAGGGGAAAGAGAATGAAAAAGGGAAATAAAATGAAAAAGATGATTGCTACTTCTGTACTTTCTACTGCACTATTAATTCCAGCTATTGCTCATGCAGAAGAAAACAAGACGATTCAAAATTCTACTGCTACTCCTAAAGTTGCAAGTGTAAGTAAGGCTACTCAAGCAAAAGGATGGGTAAAACAACAGGGAAAATGGTACTACTATAAAAATGGGAAAAAGGTAACAGGTTGGTCATCTATTGGTGGTAAATGGTACTACTTTAGCTCTTATGGAATTATGCAAACAGGCTGGGTTTCCATTCAAGATAAAAAAACAGGGAAATATACATATTACTATCTCAATGAAAGTACGGGAGCAATGCACACAGGTTGGACGAAAGTAAATGGATCTTGGTATTTCTTCAATAATAATGGAGTAAAACAAACAGGCTGGCTATCCACTGGAGGAAAATGGTATTATCTTGGCGGTTACGGAATTATGGAGACAGGCTGGACTTCATTCAAAGATAAAAAAACAGGAAAATATACGTATTACTATCTTGATACAAACACTGGTGCTATGAAAACAGGTTGGGCGCAAATTAATGGATCTTGGTATTTCTTCAATAATAATGGAGTAAAACAAACAGGCTGGCTATCTACTGGTGGAAAATGGTATTACCTTGACTCATCCTTCGGAGAAATGAAAACTGGAAGAGTTTCTATAAACAACGTATATTACCACTTCGATAACACTGGTGCTATGCAAACCGGTTGGCAAAAATGGGGCAATTACTGGTACTACTTTAACCAAAATGGATCAGAATACAGAGGTTGGTTAAAACTTGGTGGAAGCTGGTACTACCTCGATGCTTCTTTTGGTGATATGAGAACAGGCTGGGTATTTATTAATAACAAATGGTACCATTTCAATAATAACGGTGTTTGGGTTGGTTAATTGTAAGAAATAGTCCTTATTGATAAGCAAGACAGGTCGCATGATGTAATGCGACCTGTTTTATTTTGCTAAAAAAGATTCTGTCAATGAAAATGTCACCTTAAGGATGACATTTATATGATATGGAAGTTTCATCTTATAACAATCTATGTCATGCAATCATTGTAAATATAAACTTGTATGCTTTTATATTTTCTATCATGCTATCATGGCGTCGCTGCTACTAATTCTATAGTTATCGTACAATTTATTTGTATATATATTGTAAAAAAACATTTAATTTGTTTGATAAAATTGATAAAATAGTATAAATTATCTATTTTTTGAAAAGGGGAAAGAGAATGAAAAAGGGAAATAAAATGAAAAAGATGATTGCTACTTCTGTACTTTCTACTGCACTATTAATTCCAGCTATTGCTCATGCAGAAGAAAACAAGACGATTCAAAATTCTACTGCTACTCCTAAAGTTGCAAGTGTAAGTAAGGCTAGCCAAGCTAAAGGATGGGTAAAACAAAATGGAAACTGGTATTACTATGATAAAAATGGTAGGAAGGTAACAGGTTGGTTATCAACTGGAGGAAAATGGTACTACTTTAGCCCTTTTGGAATTATGCAAACCGGGTGGATGCCAATACAAGATAAAAAAACCAAGAAATATACATATTACTATCTCAATGAAAGCACGGGAGCAATGCACACAGGTTGGGTGCAAATTAAAGGATCTTGGTATTTCTTTAATAATAATGGAGCAAGACAAACAGATTGGTTATTAACTGGAGAGAAATGGTATTACCTTGGACCATACGGAATAATGGAAACAGGAAAACGTTTTATAAACAATACGTATTACTACTTTGATAACGGTGGGGCAATGCAAACAGGATGGCAAAAAATCAGTAATTACTGGCACTACTTTAACAGCAATGGATCTGAACACAAAGGCTGGTTAAAGCTTGATGGAAGCTGGTACTACCTTGATTCTTTTGGTACGATGGTAACGGGAACAAGATGGATTGATGGTAAATATTACAAATTTAATAATAATGGTGTTTGGATTGGTTAATGATAGATAGTAAGCGGGATTGATAAGGAAGACAGGTCGCATGATGTAATGCGACCTGTTTTTATGTTTTACGCTTTTAAATCATTAAATTAAAAAAATCGCCCATTCTGCTTTATCGCACCTATTTATATATGGGGTGATAAAAATGGGAACTTTCTATCATTTAATGAAAACATATAGCGAATTTCAAAGTAAAGAAGAGTTTAATACATACCAGCAGCAAATTTTAATCTGTTATCAAGCAAACATAAATAAAACGGACTTTTTAGTAATTCGTTTTTTAGGGAGATATGCGATTAATGAAAAGCAAAAAACAGTTGGAGTTGCTTGTCCGTTAATGGCAACAATTGCGACCAAAATAGGAAAAAGTATTCGTACGGTGCGTCGCTCTGTTGCCAAACTGGAGGAACTCGGGATTATTGAGCGGATTCCTACGAAAGAAAGATATAAGCGCGGGGGATATAGTGCGAACTTATATGTATTTCGTAAAGCAGCTGTTGACCGTATGGATGACCGTATGAAAATGACCGCATGTGAAAAGAGCCTACATGTAGAGGGGCGTAAGAAGGAAGAGGTGTCAGAGAAGGAGGAAACTATTCTTTTTAAAAACTTTTCTCAAGTACAAAAGAAAAGAGAAACGTATGAACTTGATGAAACATATTGTCGTCATGATATTCCAATTGCATTTGTAGATGCAATTGTTCCAATGTCGAGAAATCCACAAACGATTAATGTGCTTTGGAGTAAAGTGGAACTTGCTTATAAAAAGAGTGGTTTATTAGAACAAGGGGTGTTTTTTGAGCAATTGATTACGGATGAGGAGACTTGTACGCAACTTATCTGTCGTACGAAAAGTGTGGTAAGAGCGTATAAATGTGGGGAGATTCGTAAAGATGTTAGAGCACTTTTGTATAGTACGATGCGAGCTCTATTTTTAGATGTTGGATTAGAATGGGGGGCGGCTATAAGAAGGAGCAGGAAGGTGACCTTATTTGATCCATTCAAAAAAGAGTCATGCGTATGATACATGACTCCCCTTGATTAATCGAATTTTCTTACAACAGGAACGCGAATCGCAACAAATAATACAAAGACAATCACTGCGATTGCGCCGCTTTTCATAATCGTCACAATCGGAATACCAGCTGCAAGTGCGAGTGATGTGAATGCATAGGAAAGCGGGATGAAGCCCATAGATGATAGCATCAGCAAGCTCATGACGCGCCCCATCATTTCTTCTTTGACAGTAGATTGAATCATCGCCATTAACGGAACGATAGCCATGGCAATTGTAATGCCGTAAAATGCGCCTGCTAATAATGCTTGCCAAAGTGCTGTGCTGAAGTTAATGGATAAGAAGAAAACGCCAGATAACAGCATCATAATGATGCAAAACAAGCCGCGTCTACGATTAATGTTTTTAAGGCCAACAATGACAGCACCAATTGCCATTCCGCCTCCAACAGCTGCTTCTAAATAACTAAATTGAAGCGAGTCACCATGCAGTACATTTTTGATAAATAACGGGAAGCCAACTTGCATTGGTCCGATTAAAAATAGATTTAGAAAGGCGCTACAGATAAGAAATGTTGAAAGAAAAGGCGATTCCTTTACGTACAAAATGCCTTCTTTAATAGAGGTAAACATTCCTTTGTCTGTATCCGTTTTTTCTTGCAATGTAAATTGGATTTTTTGGACGAGTATAGCAGCAATAATGAGAAGCAGAATAGTAATAGTAAAAATGGTCTCATAGTTACTAAACTTGATGAGAATGCCACCGAGTACAGGTCCTAAAATTACGGATGCTTGGTTCGTCATTTGGGTAAGTGAATTCGCCTGTGTTAAACGATGTTTTTCTACAAGTTCAGGGAGAATGGAACCGTCTGCTGACCAAAAGAAGGCGTCCGCTAATCCGAAAAACAAAGCAAACAAAGCAAACGTATATAACGTTACATGACCAACGATAAACCAGATTAGAATTGTTGCGACAAGAAGTGCACGAATGATATTTGAGTAAAACATAATATTTTTTTTCGGAAATTTATCTGCGACAGCTCCGCCGACAATCATAAAGATAAGTCTTGGGACGCTAAGTGCAACAAAGACAACACCTAGTGAAGCTTCGAGATTTAATGTTTTCGCTATGTACCATGTTTGGGAAAAGGTAAAAAAAGCTAAAGCAAAGCTTGAAAATAGAGTAGCTGCCCAGAGAAATAGGAAGTTTGTATTTTGTAGTAAAGGTGTCCCGCCTTCTGTTGGAGCAGATTTGTTTTGTTGTAGTTCCTCCATATTGCTTCCTTTCTATGTAACAATTTTGAGTGGATATAAAATCCTGTTAACACTCGTTTTATACAGTTTCTAATATTTCTATACTGCACTTTTTCATTGTAGACAATAATAGCACATTTGCCCAGTGGATTTTTTAAGGCAAAAAAATAAAAAGATGCGAAAGCACCTTCTTATTATATGGTTTAGGCTAATGCAATATAGATATCAACTTGCACATTATTTGGATCCATCGCTCGTTCATCATACAATTCAAAGTCTGTTGTGAAAGCACGTTTGTTTTCTTTCGACCACTTCCAAATGTCTTGCCATGTTTCTACGATGACCTCTGATACTGGGCCTTTGCGAGTCGTAAATACCGCATATGTCTGAGCAGGTATTGTGAGAGATGTCATATTTTCAGGGATTGTGTCTAATGAAGAGACTGGCATACCGATTGTATATGTATAGGCTCCAGTTTCATCGGACTCATAGTTTGAATACAATGCTAGTGTTTCGCTTTGCTTCCTTTTGTTAGGAATTTGATCTGTTATTTGACCTTGGCAGTAGTCGGTCCATAGCTTGGGGATCTTTCCTTCAGTGGACATTTCAATTTCATTTTTTGTTGTAGCGGAGATGCCAATCGCTTGGAAAGCTTCTTTTTTAATAATCTTTGGTTGACTCATGTTTTATACTCCCCCTTTTCAAATAAGAACAAATGTTCTTATTTGATTGTACCATAATTATACAGATGAAGGGAAGAGGGAGATTTGTTTATCGAGGGGAACTTTTTTTGCTAGGGCAGAAAAAGGAGAATCCCCCACTTCAAAGCTCGTGTAGAGGGAGGTGTGCGTAGTTCAATAATTTGGAAGAAATGTTGCAGCAACAAAGTCCGCCATTCATACGATGACAAAATCGCTCGCTATTGCATTGGTACCTGACATTAGAGTAAACAGTATTGCTCCTGGTGCAGTTCATACGAGATGGTGGTCAGGTAATGAAGATAAGATGTACCAACTTGCGGGAACCTTGCCGCTTAACAGAATTTCAACACCAGAAGATAGTGCAGAAGCAGTCTTGTTTCAATTGACTCAAGAATCTATTACAGGACAAATATATACAATTGATAATAGACAGACGCTTTAAAATTATAAAGTATCTTAGCGTAATAAAATTCACCTAATGAGGTTTTTATCTATAGAATAAAGAAGCCGCAATTTCTGCTTTAGAAATTGCGGCTTTGCTATCATACTTATGGATTAAAACATACTAGAGCTATGCATTGGTTGTAGTTTTGCATTTGGATCGAAGTAAGCTTTTGCATTGTTTACTGCTGTTGGTGCTTCACCGAAGCCACATGCAATCAGCTTTACTTTTCCTTCATATGTACAAATGTCACCAGCTGCGTAAATACCAGGGATGTTCGTTTCCATTTTAGAGTTTACAACGATGCTGTTCTTTTGAATGTCTAGGCCCCAGTTTTTAATTGGACCAAGAGAAGAGACGAAGCCGTAGTTTACGATGACATCATCAACGTCAATAACAACTTTTTCTTCTGTTTTTACATGTTGCAGAACAACTTGTTCAATCTTGTCTTCACCAATTAATTCAACTGGAACATAAGGTGTTTTTACGTCTGCACGAGAGTTCGTTAAGTTTTCTACGCTGTGCTCATGAGCACGGAATTTATCACGGCGATGAACGATTGTTACTTGTTCAGCGATTGGATCTAGCATCATTGTCCAGTCCACTGCAGAGTCACCGCCGCCAAATACAACGACGCGTTTTCCAGCGAATTTATTCATATCATCAACGAAGTAGTGTAAGTTTTTCTTTTCAAATTTCTCTACACTATCTAGTTCTAATCGGCGTGGTTGGAAGGCACCATTACCAGCTGTAATAATGACAGATTTAGAATAGTGTGTTCCTTTATTTGTTACAAGCTTAAATACGCCATCAGCTTGCTTTTCAAGTGTATCAACTGCTTCTTCTAAGCAAACAGTCGGTTCAAACTTTTTCATTTGTTCTTTTAAATTATCAACAAGTTCTTGCGCGCGTACTTTCGGGAATCCCGCTACGTCATAAATATATTTTTCAGGGTATAGTGCGGATAATTGTCCTCCAAGCTGCGGTAAGCTTTCAATAATTTTTACACTTGCCTGTCTCATTCCGCCATAAAACGCTGTGAATAATCCTGTTGGACCTCCACCGATAATCGTTATGTCGTAAACTTTTTGAATTTCTGTCACTATTTATTCCCCCTATAGATGGAATTTCGATATTGATTCCATATATTGTTCATATGTATACGGAAATCCTGCAAATAAGATTGCACTTTACAATAAAAATGATACCATATTTCAGTTTAGAATACTGCAAGAAATGACTGAATTATATGTAAGCTTTTGCATAGATAGGATGAAAATGTATAAAATATACCAAGTAGGAAAATACATGAAAAAAAGGCTGAAAAACCCTTGAAAACGCTATGTTATTTTAAAATATTGATAATTCTCTAGGTGCTTGAATTCTGAAATAAAACCGACTAATATAGGAAAGTATTATGTTAATTTTTTATGACAAATTTCGTAAGATTTTTTGAACACGTTTTGTTATGGTTAAGAATGTGAGGAATTCCACATTCTTGACAAAATAAGTGTTTAATACTTTGGTCTTATGCTTATTTACTATTATATAAAGAAAAGGGTTGTGATTTAGTGAAAACTCCAAAAATCGTAGTTTTGGGTGCAGGTTATGGTGGGATGATTACGACTGTTCGTCTACAAAAAACATTATCTGTAAGTGAAGCTGAAATTACGTTAGTAAACAACAACAGCTATCACTACCAAGCAACTTGGTTACATGAAAGTGCAGCTGGCACATTACATCATGATAAAATCCGTCTCGACATTCAAGACGTTATTGATACAAATAAAGTAAACTTTGTACAAGATACAGTTGTAGAAATTAAAGCAGCTGAAAAACGCGTTATCTTAAAAAATGCTGAGTTAGAGTATGATTATTTAGTAATTGGTCTTGGGTTCGAGTCTGAAACATTTGGCATTAAAGGACTGAAAGAGCATGCATTCTCTATTACTAACATTAATGCCACTCGCCAAATTCGTGATCATATGGAATACAAGTTCTCTCAATATGCGACTGAAAAGCGCGATGAGTTAGTGACAATCGTTGTTGGTGGTGCAGGATTTACAGGTATCGAGTATGTAGGTGAGCTTGCAAACCGTATTCCTGAACTTTGCAAAGAGTATGATGTTCCACGTGAAAAAGCACGTATTATCTGTGTGGAAGCTGCTCCGTCGGCACTTCCTGGCTTCGATCCAGAATTAGTTGAGTACGCTGTAAAACAGTTAGAGAAAAAAGGTGTAGAATTCCGTATCGGCACGGCAATTAAAGAAGCAACTGAAGAAGGTATTCTAGTTGCGAACGGTGACGACGTAGAATTACTTAAATCTGAAACGGTTGTTTGGGCTGCGGGTGTTCGTGGTAATGGTATTGTGGAAGAGTCTGGTTTTGAAGCAATGCGCGGACGTATTAAAGTTGATGAGTATATGCACGCTCCAGGCCATGAAGATGTATTCATGGTTGGTGACGCAGCGTTAATTATTAATGAAGAGATTAACCGTCCATATCCTCCAACAGCACAAATTGCAATTCAACAAGGTTACAACATCGCACATAACTTATCCGTGTTAATTCGCGGTAAAGGCGAAATGAAAAAATTCGTGTTCGATAACAAAGGATCTGTATGTTCATTAGGACATGACGATGCAATGGGCGTTGTTATGGGTAAAAAGTTAACGGGATGGAAAGCTTCCTTCATGAAGAAAGTAATCGACAACCGTTACTTATTCTTACTTGGTGGACCTTTATTAGTTCTTAAAAAAGGTAAATTGAAGTTCTTTTAATATATAAATACAAATAGTAGAAAAAAGCAGAAACGGCTATGAGTCGTTTCTGCTTTTTTCATGTAATACAAGTTTTTCTTAAAGTTCTGTTTCAACGAACATTCAGTGTATAAGTGGACATTTTGTTTGATCGAAAAGCAACAAAAAACCAAATTATATTTGTGAGTGATACCGCCGAGCAAAAAATGATGACTCCTAAGACGGAAGAAAGGCTATAGTCATTTACGCGCATTATAATAAATACGGATGCAAGTATCACAAGATTTATGAATAGTCCCATACCGCAAAGAACTGCCATGATGAATCTCATTACCTTTATTCCTGCTATATAAAGAAGGAGAGGTACGACATAAAATACTAAAATCTCGCCGATTGATGTCCACATCCCTAAAGAGTTAAATTTATTTGCATTAGATCCTAAATCTGAGAGTGGAGAAAGGGAAGCTGAGACTAATACAGAGCAGAAGAGTAATGCAGAAACTAAGGTTACGAATACAATACCGGATTTCTTTGATTGATTTCTCATAATTTTTCACACTCCTTTCTCAATGATTATTTGCGGAGCAGCATCCAAAGAAGAACTTTGAAGAAATTCAAGGTGTTTTTTACAAAGAATTCCTACCCTATATTCTCATTATATCAAATATATGGAAAATGAGTTAACTCCATAAGGAATAAGGAAGATTATATTATTCTTACTGAAAAATATAGTATAATACATAGAAAAGAATGAATATTCTGTTGTTTCAGCTGAAAGGAGTTTTACATCATGGGGAAGCGTGGGAATGTTTGGCTAGCTGTAAGTGGACTTGTAGCCACAAAAGATGGTCGCTGGCTCTTCGTTAAGAAAAAATACGGAGGCTTAAAAGGGAAATGGTCATTGCCCGCTGGTTTCGTAAATGAGGGCGAAACAATTGACCAAGCTGTTAAGCGTGAAATTTTAGAAGAGACAGGTATTGTTGCACATGTAAAAGGAGTGATTGGCATTCGTTCTGGTGTCATACGTGATGAGATTAGTGATAATATGATTATTTTTCTACTGGAACCAGAAGGAGAAAAAGTTATTGTTCAAGAAGATGAGCTGTTTGAAGTAGCGTTTTTAAATCCTAACGATATTGCAGACGATCAAAATACTTCTATATTAGTTCGATATTTATTAGAAGGGAATACGGCACAGCTTCTTGAGATGGATGCAACATTAAATCCAGGAGATCAATTTGGATATACATCTTATCATGTATTTACGGCAGGGGATAAGAAATAGAAGGAGTGGGGAAACATGAGTATTCCAGTATTACTAATTTCAATGATGCTGTTTTTTATTTTATTTTTTGGAATTGGATTTTTACTCAATATGATTTTACGTGCTACTTGGGTGATGGTTATCATTTATCCGATTGTTTGTATACTGATCATTAATAAAGCAGGTGTCTGGGATTACTTTTCAAAACCGAAAGAAACATTTTCTTCATTTGGAACAAGTGTCTCGCATCTTGGACAAGCCGATCTTTTTATTTTATCAACTGGATTAATCGGGGCAATTTTGTCTGGTGTTGTGATAAAGAAACTACGTCAAAGCGGGTATCAAATGTTTTAATCTCCAGTTTTCTGGGGATTATTTTTTTGCATATTTCTACATCATATGGGGAATGACTAACGATGAAGGAGTGTGGAATATTAAAATGTTAAAACGATATGGTATTCGCATTATGATGACTTGTTTACTTGTAGCAGCATTATGTGTGACATGGCAAGCGTTCACAGGAGTCTCTCTACTAGAGGTTGTAAAAACATATCAAGAAGGCAATGTAAAAGAAGTACATGCAGCAGAAAGAGGGCAACAAGTTGTTCCGAGTAAAGAAGTGATAAATGCTTTAGAACAGGGAAAAGACTGGTCTAAATATCGTGTAATGGAAATGACAGCAACTGGTTATACGTCAGGGATAGAATCAACCGGTAAAAGACCTGGGCATCCGGAGTATGGCATTACATATTCAGGTGTGAAGGCAAAAAGGGATATATATTCTACAATCGCAGCTGACTTACGTGTGTTTCCGATTGGGACCATTCTTTTTGTACCAGGCTATGGATATGGTGTGGTAGCAGATAAAGGCGGAGCCATAAAAGGAAATAGACTCGATTTATATTATGAAACTGTTCAGGATGTATATAGTGAGTGGGGCAAGAAAAAAGTAAATGTATATGTAGTGAAAATGGGGAACGGTAAGTTAACAGAAGAACAGTTAACGATGCTCAATCAAGATGAAACGCTGCAAGTATTCCGCGGTCAATATTTGAAACAGAAATAGTCTAGTGAGATTGACACTAGACTTTTTTATTTGTCTTCATTCACAATATAAGAAAAACGAGGTGCGGAAGTGGAAGACTATCCTTTGGCGTATTATGAGTTTTTCGTGAAATATAATGAAGAAGATTATTATACGTGCCATGATTTACTCGAAGAAATGTGGCTAGAAGAGCGGAGCAATTTATTTTTAAAAGGCTTATTACAGATGGTAGTTGCTCAGTATCATTACAGCTATGGAAATGTAAAAGGAGCGCGGCTTATGTTGGAAGTGGCGGAGCAATATTTGAGGCCGTACTGCCCTTTGTATTGGAATTTAGATGTGAACGAAGTCGTGGTATTTATTCAAAGTTGCCGGAAAATCATACCTGAAAAGGTAGAGAAAGTCCCATATGAACAAATACATAATTTACCGTCATTACCGGAGCACATTCTATATATGAAGTGAAAGAGAAGTTAGAATTATCGCATTTTAGGGAAAATGCAGTTATAATGACAATAGAGAAATCTAGGGGGGCTGAACATGTTTCAAGTACAAAAAGAATTAGCAAGCCATGAAGCAGTAATCGTTGCTTTATTTGAAGAAGAGAAAACGAGCGGCTTTGTACAAGAATTGGACAAAGCATTTGAAGGACAATTACAAGTTTTATTAGAAGAGAAAGAGCTTAGTGCAAAGAAAAAATCCATTTCCAAACTACATAGCTTAGGAAAAACAAATGTAAAACGCTACTATTTTGTCGGTCTTGGCAAAAAAGAAGCATACTCAACAGAAACATTACGTACTTCACTTAGTAAAGCATTTAAAACATTAAAAGCTGACAAAGTAAAAGATGCAGCAATTTTACTTGATTCTTTCGTAACTGATAAGTTAGACGCAATTGATGTTGCGCATATTGCCAATGAAGTATCTTGCCTTGGTACATATGATTTACAAACATATAAAACGGACAAAAAAGAAAGTGTAGAGTTAGAAAACTTTACGGTTATTACAGCAGAAGATGCAAAAGAAATCGAAGCTGCATTAACAGTAGGGTATGTGCATGGACGTGCGACAAATTCAGCTCGTACACTTGTAAATATGCCGCCAAACGTATTAACAGCAACAAAACTTGCAGAGTATGCAGTTGAATTAGCTGAGAAATATGATATGGATTATAAAGTACTTGAGAAAGAAGAGATGGAAGAGCTTGGTATGGGTGCATTACTTGCAGTAAACCAAGGTTCTACAGAGCCACCAAAAATGATTGCTCTTATTTATAAAGGAAAAGAAGAGTGGACGGATGTTATCGGATTTGTAGGAAAAGGGATTACATATGATACAGGGGGCTACTCTTTAAAACCACGTGAAGGTATGGTTGGCATGAAAGGTGATATGGGCGGCGCTGCAGCTGTTCTTGGGGCAATGGAAATTATAGGAGAACTTCGCCCAGAACAAAACGTAGTTGCTGTTATCCCATCAACAGATAATGTTGTGAGCGGTACAGCATTTAAGCCAGATGATGTGATTACATCTATGAGCGGTAAAACAATTGAAGTATTAAATACAGATGCAGAAGGCCGTCTAGCATTAGCTGATGGTATTACGTATGCGAAGAAACTTGGTGCAAACTATCTTGTTGATATTGCAACGTTAACAGGCGGTGTCATTGTAGCGCTTGGAAACCATACAACGGGTGCAATGACAAACAATGAAACATTGTTTGAACAAGTGCTAGAAGCATCGATGGAAACAGATGAGCCGATTTGGCAATTACCGATTTTCGAGCGCGATAAAGAGCGTGTTCGTAACAGTAAATTCGCAGATTTAAATAACTCACCAGGCCGTGAAGGTCATGCGGTAATGGCGGGAACATTCCTTGGTGAGTTTGCAGAAGAAACGCCATGGGTACATTTAGATATCGCTGGAACTTCTGATACAACGAGTGCACATGATTTGGGGCCAGCAGGAGCAACAGGTGCAATGGTTCGTACACTTGCAACACTGGTTGACCGTTTTGGAGAAGAATAAGAGGTTTTTGAAAAGGCAGCGGATTACGCTGCCTTTTCTTATAAAGAAATGGTATATAACGTTCCGTTTAACGCAAAAGATGTGCGGCCTGTTTCTTCAGAGACAACTAATATGAGTGCATCGCTTTTTTCGGATAAACCTATTGCAGCTCGGTGGCGTGTTCCAAGTTTTGAATCAATCTCTATATTTTTTGTTAGAGGGAGAATGTTCGCCGCTGAAACAATATGATTACTTCTAATGAGAATAGCTCCGTCATGAAGAGGATTTCCTGGATAAAAGATAGATTCCAGTAGTGGAACGGTTAAATAAGCTTCAAGTCTTGTTCCAGTTTGAATAAGGGAATCAAGTGAATCATTTCTTTCTACAACAATTAACGCACCATGTTTCCTATCACCTAAATGATGAATTGCTGTTGTAAGGGGAGCATAACCTGATGTAAATGGTGATAAATATGCCTTTAAATAATAAGAAGCTGCTAGGGTTTGAACATTGCTTAGTAGATGATGAATTTCTTCCATTTTACATAAAATGCACTCACCGTCTTGTTCAATCGTTTGTTTCATGCTCCGTAATTCCGCTTCTACAACCTCAATCATTTGTTTCGTTTTTATTTTTAATTCGTCTGATAATCCCCATTCTTCCATTTTTCTCACCTTTTTGTTTGAATTATATAGCATTAGTGTGTGCAAATCACAATAGTAAAATCCTGCTATACTTTAAAATATATTGAGATACTTGTCGTTTTTTTCATATAATGTAGTTATGACATGCGAGAGGAGATAAGAAAATGGATTGGAAACAAGAATATAGTCGCTGGCTTTCCTATGTAAACTTAGATGCAGAACTAAAAGAACAGCTAGAAAATATGAAGCAGGATGAAAAGAAAATAGAAGATAGCTTCTATAAAAACTTAGAATTCGGTACAGGTGGTATGCGCGGAGAACTTGGTGCTGGTACGAACCGTTTAAACGTATATACAGTTCGGAAAGCAACAAAAGGATTGGCGCACTTTATTGAAAAATTAGGTGAAGAAGCGAAGAAACGTGGCGTTGTTGTCGCGTATGATTCTCGTCATAAATCACCTGAATTTGCAATGGAAGTAGCAGCTACCCTTGGTGCGCATGGCATTACAACATATGTATTTGAAAGTTTACGCCCAACGCCAGTACTTTCTTTCGCAGTGCGTTATTTACATACAGTAAGTGGAATCGTTCTTACGGCAAGTCATAATCCACCTGAATATAACGGTTATAAAGTATATGGAGAAGATGGTGGACAATTGCCTCCGAAAGAAGCAGACGAATTAATTAGCTACGTAAATGAAGTAGAAGATGAATTAACAGTAGAAGTTGCTGATGTGGAACAATTGAAAGCGGATGGCTTATTACATATCATTGGACAAGAAGTAGATGATGCATATTTAGAACAGTTAAAAACAGTCATCATCAATAAAGAAATGGTACAAGAAGTTGGAAAAAATTTAAAAATCGTCTTTACACCACTACATGGAACATCCAATATTCCAGCGCGTCGTGGTTTAGAAGCAGTTGGATTTACAGACGTAACAGTTGTAAAAGAACAGGAGTTACCAGATCCAAACTTTTCAACAGTAAAATCACCAAACCCAGAAGAGCACGCAGCGTTTGAACTTGCGATTCGTGACGGAGAAAAAGTGGGAGCGGATGTGCTAATCGCAACAGATCCAGATGCAGATCGTCTTGGCGTAGCTGTTCGTAATCACGCTGGTGAGTATCAAGTGTTAACAGGAAACCAAACGGGTGCGTTAATGCTTGATTACTTATTATCACAAAAGAAACAAAACGGTACACTTCCAGAAAACGGTGTTGTGTTAAAAACAATCGTAACTTCTGAAATTGGTCGTACAATTGCGAAAGCGTATGGCTTAGATACAGTAGATACATTAACTGGGTTTAAATTTATCGGTGAGAAGATTAAGCAGTATGAAGAAAGTGGACAATATGAATTTCAATTTGGCTATGAAGAAAGTTATGGTTATTTAATTCGTCCATTCTGCCGTGATAAAGATGCAGTACAATCTGTTTTATTTGCATGTGAAGTTGCAGCATATTATAAATCACAAGGCAAAACGTTATACAATGGTTTATTAGAAGTGTTTGCGAAATACGGTTTCTTCCGTGAAGACCTTGTATCGTTAACGCTAAAAGGAAAAGATGGTGCAGAGAAAATTCAAGAGATGATGGCATCATTCCGTGAAAATCCACCAAAAGAAGTGGCTGGCTTAACAGTGAATTCTGTAGAAGATTATAAAGCAAGCATCATTACATCACTAATAGATGGAAATAAGGAAGAAATTCACTTACCGAAATCAAATGTGTTAAAATATCAATTAGCGGATGGTTCTTGGTTCTGCCTACGTCCATCTGGAACAGAGCCAAAAATCAAGTTTTATTTTGGTGTGAAAGATGATTCCTTACAAAATAGTGAACAAAAGTTACTTGCTATTAAAGAAGATATCATGAATCGTTTATAATGAGATAGAGTGTTACTTCCATTAATGGAGGAAGAAAGAGGAGAACGTAGAACGGCCTCCTCTTTTCTTGCATATGGAAAAAATTCGCTTGCTGAAGGTGGATGAAAGGTTCACTTTATAGAAAATAGAGAATTACACCATACAATAAGAAAAGGTACTGGACGATTAGAACAGAAAAGAGGGTATTTGTTATGAAAAAAGTGAGAAAAGCGATTATTCCCGCTGCGGGATTAGGAACGCGTTTTTTACCGGCAACAAAAGCGATGCCGAAAGAAATGCTTCCAATTGTAGATAAGCCAACGATTCAATACATTGTAGAAGAAGCTGTGGCATCTGGAATTGAAGATATTATTATCGTTACTGGTAAAGGAAAGCGCTCTATTGAAGATCATTTCGATAATGCGTTCGAATTAGAACAAAACTTATTAGAGAAGAAAAAATATGAGTTACTTGAAAAAGTACAAGCTTCTTCTAAAATGGTTGATATTCATTATATCCGTCAAAAAGAGCCAAAAGGATTAGGGCATGCGGTTTGGTGTGCACGTAAGTTTATTGGTGATGAACCATTCGCTGTTTTATTAGGTGATGATATTGTTCAAGCTGAAAAACCATGTTTACGTCAATTAATTGAAGAATATGATAAAACACTTTCTTCTGTTATTGGTGTGCAAACAGTTCCAGAAGCAGAAACACATCGTTATGGAATTATTGATCCACTAGAACAAGAAGGTCGTCGTTATCAAGTTCGAAAGTTTGTTGAGAAGCCAGCGCAAGGTACAGCTCCTTCAAACTTAGCGATTATGGGACGCTACATCTTAACACCTGAAATCTTTATGTTCTTAGAAAACCAGAATGTTGGTGCAGGTGGTGAAATTCAATTAACAGATGCAATCCAAAGTTTAAATGAAATTCAACGTGTATTTGCTTATGACTTTGAAGGAAAGCGTTACGATGTTGGGGAAAAACTAGGCTTTGTTCAAACGACAATTGAAATGGCACTTCAGCATGAAGAATTAAGAGATGACATGCTTGTTATGATGAAGGAAATTTTAGAAGAACAAATGAAACAAGAGTCTTAATACAAAAAGGAGCTACTTTAAGTAGCTCCTTTTTCGTTATTATAGTCTCGAATGAGAATGCTGATAAGCAGAACGACGTACAGCATAATATATGCGAGGTGAGATGATAGCACCGATAATTGTAAAGAGCATATCTTTAACCGCGAACCACATCATAATTGTCCAAGCCGCTTTGTAACTCATATTTCCGCCCATCCAGAAGTTTACAGCTGCATACATATAAGTAGTACCAATGATATAGGTTAAAATAATTCCTGTAAAAGACGCGATTGCAAAGGTACTGAATTGTGGTTTTTCTCTTTGTTCTACTAGTTTTCCTGATACGTAAGCAACGATAATGAATGCGATAATAAAACCACCAGTAGGATCTAAAAGTGCGCCAAATCCAGCTTTGAACTGCGCGAAAATTGGTGCTCCTGCAATACCAACAAGCATATAAACAGTCATAGATAAGGCCCCAAGTCTGCTTCCAAGAAGAAGACCTGCTAAAATTGCGAAAAATGGTTGCATGGAAAGTGGAATACCAGCCACTTGTAAAAACGGTGCCCAGGATACGATATTCGCACCAATCGCCATGAGCGCAACAAACATGGCAGCTAGTGCTAAATCTAAAGCACGTAATTGTCTCATATTGTTAACCTCCAGTTGTTATTTGGTTAACAATATAGTAGCGAATCCATTTATCCGTTGTCAATTAAAATGTTTTGGTAGTTAGGCTTTAGTGCTTCTCTAAGTAAAGTGTATGGAATGCGAAATTGTGGAATACCGCTTGAGTAAGGAGCTATTTCATATAATGAGAAATAGATGACAAGATGATCGGGTTCCAAATAATAGTTAAATTTCTTTGTACTCATGACTTTTTCAGTTGCATCTGGAAAATAGATACTTTCATTTTGCTTAATTTGTCTAACGATTTCTGTGCGGATGATATCTTGATACGTACTGTCTTTTTGAAATAAGTCGTCCAAATTAAGTAATCTTTTTTCATTTAAATCAAATGTATTCGCCTTCCATGTATATAGTCCGTGTGCTCCGCCTGTATACTGATAATAATTTACATAGAGACTGAGTAAGGGAGATTTTTGCAATGTTACTTTATAGTCAACATTTGCAACATATGGATGAAAAGGAGCATTTGATTCCTGAGCCTCTGTATAATATTTTTTTGCTTCTTTCGCTAATGTTGTTTTAAAACGATCAGTAGTTGTTTTATAGTATGTATTCAACTTTTTTTGAAATTTTGCATCGTAAAAATTACTAAAATAAGGTCTGCTAATTTGATATTCAAGATAAGGTTTCTTACCTTTTTGTGTGACAGGCTTAATATCGATTGTCAGGTTAGAAGGGTGGGCTGCATTCGTATAATTTGGTACAATAATGAGCAAGGAGACTAAGAGTAATAGAATATAGAATTTGTTTTTCATGTAGATAGAACCTCCTTATATAAGTGCTATAGGTAGTTTGAAAATAAATAGGGAAAATTATACATTTTTAAACAAGAAAAAGGAGGAAGTAGTATGTCGAAAACATTAATGGATGCACTTGGGATTGAGCTGTTAGAAATGACAGAAGAAAAAGTAGTAGCAACTATGCCAGTAGATGGACGCACACATCAACCATTTGGTTTTTTACATGGTGGCGCATCAGTTGCATTAGCAGAAACTGTAGCGAGCGTAGGCTCCTATAATTTAATTGATCAAGAAAAGTGTATTTGTTTTGGTCTTGAAATAAATGCGAATCATATTCGCGCGAAACGCGATGGAATCGTAACAGCAATCGGTACGCCGATTCATAAAGGACAAACAACAATGGTTTGGGATGTGCGCATCATTGATGAAAATGATGATTTACTTTGCATTTCAAGATGTACAGTTGCAATTAAAGAGAAGCGTGAGCAATAAAAGAGGCTGCCCAGAGGCAGCCTTTCTATCATTAGAACTGGATTTTCTTCTCTAAGAAGCCTTTTAGTTCGCTAATTGGCATACGAACTTGCTCCATTGTGTCACGGTCACGTACTGTAACTGCTTTGTCTTCAACTGAGTCGAAGTCATAAGTGATACAGAATGGTGTACCGATTTCGTCTTGACGACGGTAACGTTTACCGATAGAACCAGTTTCGTCAAAGTCTACCACGAAGTCTTTTGCTAGTTCTGCGAACACTTCCCCAGCGCCTTCAGATAGCTTTTTAGATAGTGGTAAGATTGCTGCTTTGTATGGTGCTAAAGCAGGGTGGAAACGAAGAACTGTACGAGAGTCGTTTTCTAATTGTTCCTCTTCGTATGCATCACATAAGAATGCTAATGTTACGCGGTCTGCGCCAAGAGATGGCTCGATGCAGTATGGTACGTAACGTTCGTTCGTTTGTGGATCGATATAGTTAAAGTCCTCGTTAGAATGTTCCATGTGACGTTTTAAGTCGAAGTCTGTACGAGATGCAACGCCCCAAAGTTCGCCCCAGCCGAATGGGAATTTAAATTCGATATCTGTTGTTGCGTTACTGTAGTGAGATAACTCTTCCTCACCGTGGTCACGAAGACGCATGCTTTCTTCGTGCATACCAAGTGATAGTAACCAGTTTTTACAAGTGTTACGCCAGAATGTGAACCACTCTAAATCTTCACCAGGTTTACAGAAGAATTCAAGCTCCATTTGTTCGAATTCACGTGTACGGAATGTGAAGTTACCAGGTGTAATTTCGTTACGGAAACTTTTACCGATTTGGCCAATACCAAATGGAAGTTTTTTACGCATAGAGCGTTGTACGTTTTTGAAGTTTACGAAAATACCTTGTGCTGTTTCAGGGCGAAGGAAGATTTCGTTTGTGCTAGATTCTGTAACACCTTGGAATGTTTTAAACATTAAGTTGAACTGACGGATTTCAGTGAAGTCTTCGCTACCGCAATCTGGGCATTTTACTTCATGTTCTTTCATTAATCCAGCCATTTGATCGAGAGTAAGACCATCAACGATCATTTCGATGCCTTTTGCATCTAAAGCATCTTCAATTAATTTATCAGCACGGTGACGCGCTTTACATTTTTTACAGTCAATCATTGGATCGTTAAAGTTACCAACATGACCAGAAGCTACCCAAGTTTTTGGGTTCATTAAAATCGCTGCGTCTAAACCAACGTTGTATGGAGATTCTTGAATGAATTTTTTCCACCAAGCTTTTTTAACGTTATTTTTTAATTCGATACCAAGTGGACCGTAATCCCAAGTGTTTGCAAGACCACCATAAATTTCAGAACCAGGGAAAACAAAACCGCGATGCTTCGCTAAGTTTACAACTTGTTCCATTGAATACATAATAAAATCCTCCTTTTAAAAGTTAACGTATTGGCGATGACTGGATGTACTTGTTGAATGGCAATTTCTCAAGCAAGCCGCTTGCGCCTTGAAATACAAAAAAGCTCGTCTCTAGGCATTTTTGCCTAGGGACGAGCTTGTATACCCGCGGTTCCACCCTAGTTGATGTGTGCGTAAACACACAACCACTTTATCACGTATTGCTCGAGACTGCCGTTTCCTTGCTTTTTCAGGCTTTCACTATCCCTGAATCGCTTTTTGTGCAAGTACTTATAAGTCTGTCATCGCTACTATATTTTATAATAATGACCATATTCTATCATGTTCCTTTTTAAATCACAATAGAGGAACGATTGTATCTGTATAAATACAAATTGAAAAAAGGATAGAAAACCTTTCTTTTTTAGATGGGAGAGAGCGTCCGCCCATGGCTAGAAGCGGACAGTGACTTTTTTAGCCCCTTACCAAGTGAAAACAAAAGGAGAAAATAAGTGGATATCTTCTTTTGTTTTCATGGCAGGGACTGCTATGTTGGAAAATCAAGATGGATATATATGATAGAGTTTCGCCTATTTTACTATTCTTTATCATTTTAACCGAGAAGACCCCCTTCCTCTAAATGAAGTGAAGGTGGGGGTAGTTCAATCTGAAGAGGTGCTCATAGTAGAGCGAATATGTTTAATTGCTTCACGTTTGCTTAGAGGAGCAAGTTCATGATTTTGAACATATTCCCATACAACCTCTGGGCTTGTTTTTGCGTATTCACGAAGTACCCAGCCGATTGCTTTTTGGATGAAAAATTCTTTTGAAGATTTGAGTTGTCCAATGATTGAGAAGAGAAGTTTTTCATCCATTTGTTCTTTATATTTTAGTTGAAATAAGATTGCGGAGCGCTGTAACCATATATTTTCTGAAGCAATCCATTTCGGGATGTATGTTTGAATGGCTTCTGGATGTTTCAAAAAAATGCTTCCTAGGGAAGTAGGAACAATGCCATCAACGGAATCCCACCATGATTTCGTTATAATGAGTTCTTCTAAGAACGGGATGTGAGTTTTATCGAGATGCTTTTTATATTTCTGTAATAGATCGAGAGCGGCGGCTTGGAATTCGCGTTCTGGTAAATCCCAAAGTCCACGGATGACGGTTTGAAAGTCCTCTTTGTCTGGAAGTTTATGTACTTGTATGACTTCACGTAATAGCTTTCTTCTTTCCGGTGTTTGAATACCGAGAAATGGGAAATGATTTTTCATATAACGAGCCATTGGTTCTGCTTTTTCATGATTTTGATGTGCGATAAACTGTTGCTGTAAGGCTTTTACAAATGGGTGCATAAAATTGTTCTCCTTTCATGGTCTTTGTTCATATTATATAAAGAAGTGATATGAAATGGATATAAGAAATCCGATGACAGTAGAAAGGAGAGGGAGCGATGGAAGATCAAAGTATATTAGCGGGTTTTTTTGCTCTTAGTTTTGTTGCTATTGTTATTATTTTAATCTGGGCATTTATTGCGTATTTGTTAACTGCATTTGCACTCTATACAATGGCAAAAAATGATGGTGCTGAAGATGGCATTCTTGCTTTTATTCCATTTTTAAATAGTAAAGTATGGGGGGATTTGGCAAGGGAGAAGTTACCTGACTTTTTGAAAGAAGGGGCTGGATGGAAAGTATTCGGTATATACGTTGCTTGTTTTATTTTGAACTTCATTCCAATCATAAGCCTTTTAGCAAGTGTTGTAGTACTTGTTCTGTCGATTTACTTAGTATACGCCATTTTGGATCGTTATGGTACGAACGCAATATTATTTACAGTCATCCATGTGATAACATGTTCTATTTTTCTTCCGATTCACTTGTTTTTGATTCGAAATGAGCCAACGAAATATTAGAATTTATTATGAATAATCATGTTGCATATTGTCGAACGGTCGATATGTTGTTTCGAACCGCCGATATATGATGGAAAATAGAAAGGGAAAAGGCTATCGCATCTAGCGATAGCCTTTTTTGGATAGTGATTCTAAGCGAGCCACTTCCGCTTTTTATGAAATCCAGCTCCAGTGGCTAGAATGTTCGGTGGCTTCGCTTCTTCCGCCGAGGCAAAGAGCGCCTCGGCGGAAGAAGTTCCATCCCCTTCATATTCTAAGCGAACCACTCCCGCTTTTTATACCTACATTAAGTAACGCAGATAAATATAAATGTGAGAAACAATTAATGAAACGATCATAATTGGGAAACCAACTTTTAAGAAGTCCACGTAGCTAAATCGGTGTCCTTCACGGCTTGCGATTCCAGCAACGATTACGTTAGCGGAAGCACCGATTAATGTTCCGTTTCCACCTAGACAGGCTCCTAATGCTAATGACCACCATAATACATCGATTTGTGCATCAGAAGGTGATAGACCAAGACCGACTGCCATATCGTTAATAAGTGGAATCATTGTTGCAACGAACGGAATGTTATCGATTGTTGCTGAAGCAATGCCGGATACCCATAAAATAAGGATGGATGCGTAAGAAACATCTCCACCTGTTAAACCGATTACTTTTTGGGCTAACATTTTGATAAGTCCGATATCAATAAGTCCACCAACGAGTACGAATAGACCGGCAAAGAAGAAAATTGTAATCCACTCTACGTGAGCGAATACTTCTTCAATTTCATGCTCTTTTACACCGATTAGCATAAGTACAGTAGCACCTGTTAATGCGATTACTGCGGCGTCAATGTGGAAAATAGAATGAGTCATAAAACCGAGGATTGTAAGTCCAAGTACAGTTAAAGATTTTTTCATTAGTACAGCATCTTTAATGTATTGTTTTTCGTCTAAGCTCATTAGTTTTTTAATTTGTATAGGGTCAGCAATTAACTGCTTGCGGTACATAAAGTAAATCATTGTCGCGGTAACAGCGATAATAATTAGTACGATTGGGGCTAAGTTGAATAAGAAAGCATTAAAATCTAAATGCTTGTTTGCAGAACCAATCATAATGTTTGGTGGGTCACCAATTAATGTTGCAGTTCCCCCAATATTTGAAAAAATAATTTCGGAAAGTAAATATGGAACAGGATTTACTTGTAAAATACGCGTAATAGATAAAGTAACGGGAACAACAAGAAGTACAGTTGTTACGTTATCTAGAAATGCGGAACCGAGCGCGGTAAGCAAAGAAAGAGAAATTAAGATTTTAATTGGATTTCCTTGTGCTTGTTTAGCGGCTTTAATTGCAACATATTGGAATACGCCTGATTTACTTGTAATGTTTACTAATATCATCATACCGATCAGTAGCGTGATGGTTCCCCATTCAATATGTTTTGTAAAAGCGTTGTGCAAGTCGACGACACCAAAGATGACCATAAGTGCTGCACCGAGAAGTGCGATAACAGCACGGTTAATTTTTTCTGAAATGATAATGGCATATGTAATTAGAAAGACTGCGATTGCAAAGTAATATTGCCAGTTAGCGATTTCTTGCGTTGTTTCGTGCAAAAATTCCATCTCCTTTCGGGTAACTTTTCTTAGTGTGTCATAAATTTCTGGAAGAAACACACTTAAAGCCATTATAAAGTAGAAAAATGTCGGATGTAAATGAAAGGGTTTGTTTTGTCATATTTTCTGTACAAATGAATTTTTCTTCTTTTTAAAAATATTTGTGGTTATTTGACATATACATAAGATACATCAATCTGAATGTATCTTATGTAATAGCATTCGAGCCTGTTCGTGTAGGAGTACAAAGTAGACAGAATGATAAGGAAGGGATCGTATGGATGGACAACAATTTTTATTTTTGGATTTTGAGTTCACGATGCCTCAAAATAGGAAGAAACCAAAGGGGTTTTTTCCAGAAATTATTGAGGTAGGACTCGTATCAGTTGTTGATTGTGTAGTGGAAGATACGTATTCATCGTATGTACGACCGGAAACTTTTTCATGCTTAACAGAGCGGTGTAAAAAATTTTTAGGAATTAATCAGGAAGCGGTAGACGGAGGAATTTCTTTTTTGGAACTTGTCGAGAAACTTGTACAATATGAAAAACGTTGTCAAACAACAATTGTAACGTGGGGCAATATGGATATGAAAGTATTGAAGCATAATTGTGAGGCCATAGGTGCCGAGTTTCCTTTTTCGGGGCAATGCCGAGATTTATCACTCGAGTATAAACGTTTCTTTGGCGAACGGAATCAAACTGGATTATGGAAAGCGATTGAAGCGTATGGGAAAGTAGGAACAGGAAAGCATCATTGCGCGCTTGATGATGCGATAACGACCTATAATATTTTTAAACTGGTTGAAAAGGATAAAGAATATTTAGTAAAGCCATCTCCCCCGACTTTAGGTGAGCTCATCGATTTTTCAAAGGTGTTAAAGAAAGTGAGTACACAATAGCGACCAAATTACAAACTGTGTAATTTGGTCGTTTTGTTTTTTTACAGCTTGTAATCTTGTTTTAACTGCTGGAGTGCCTGCAAACTACGCCTCGCAAACGGACCATCATCTTCTGAGAATTCATTCATTTGTGCTTCTAGTGCGGATTGTAAGGATTCTTTATAATCCGGAATATCGCCCTCGTATTTTTTCACCATTTGCTGCGGGATATTTGTTTGCTCCCTGAATGCTAAAGCGCGTCTTTCATGGAAAAATGGAACATCCGCTTGTTTTACATTATGTAAATCACCTTGCGTCGGATGTTTTAAAACAGCTAACACTTTCACAACGTAACTTCCAGGACGGCTGTTTGTAATTTCACCGATATACTTTCCTGTTTTATAGATACCAGTAACGATATCACCAATTTGGAATGTTTCGCTCATATTTTTCACCTCAATTTTATAGTAAGGAAAGTGGGGAATAGAGTCAAAGAAATCATTTGCTGGAGAATGATTTTGAGAAGTTAGGTGTGATTGTGATCAGAGAAATGTTATAATTCGAAATGATATAACAGAAAATTCTGAGGAATCGAAAGGATGAAGGTATGTATCGTTTGCTTCGATGAATTCACAGGTATAGATGTATTTTTGCCGTGGGATTTACTGAATAGAGTAAACTCGATTGGAAGAATAAAAAATTGGGACGTTAAACTTGTAGGGAGGAGTGATCTTCATGATGCCTTTATATTTTCCAGAAGATAAAACAGAATATATTATTCCAGGGATTGTTTGTGTTTTATTTATAATCGGTGCGATTGCAACATGGCGCATGTTTATTCGCGTATCAAAGAGAGAGGCGGAACGTTTGGAGAAAGTGGAGCGAAAGCTGTTAGCGGAAAAGAAACACTAATTCGTTTTTGTATGTTTCCCTCTATGCTCGGACAATCTAAGGGCAGAATGTATTCTGGAGGGAATTGTGATGAAAAAGCAGCTTTTATTCGGGTGTTGTTTGCTGTTTCTTATGGCAGGTTGTGATAAAGGAAATCCGAAAGAAATCGATGTGAAATTATATAATGCTTCTGGTGATAAAGTTGGAACAGCAAAAGTGAAGCAGCAAACAAGTGGTGTGAAAATATCCATTAAGGCAGAAGGATTTTCGCCAGGTGTACATGGATTACATATTCATGAAATTGGAGAGTGTAAAGCACCACGTTTTATATCAGCTGGTAATCATTTTAATTTAGAGAAGAAAAAGAAACATGGACTTATGAATCCAAAAGGTGCAGAGAATGGTGATTTGCCGAATGTTATTGCGGATGATACAGGAAAGATTAAGGCGGAGATTGAAGCGCCTAATGTATCACTTCAAGAAGGGAAAACAACGCTGCATCGAAAAGATGGTGCGTCTATCATTATTACGGAAAAGCCTGATGATGGTATGACGCAACCTGCTGGAAATTCAGGGAATCGAATTGCTTGTGGCGTCATTGTAGAAAAGGCAGCCGCTAAGAAAAAGTAGAAGCTACCTTTGAAAGGGTAGCTTTTTTCAGTTAATTATGAAAATGCACACTTAAGTCTATGTAGTATTTCTTCAAGTTGTCTTCTTGAACAGCCGATGTTAATCCGAATATGTTGTTCTCCACCTGCTCCGTATTTTTCACCTGGTTCAACGATAATTTTCCCGTTTTCTTCAAGCTGTTTTGTTCGTTCTTTTTGAGATAGGTCAAGGCGAGAACAGTCGACCCATAGTAAAAAAGTACCTTCTGATTGAATAACGGAAAGGGTAGGGATATGCTGCTTGATAAATTCACAAGCAAATCGGGCATTTTCTTCTATATATAAACGCATTTCTGCTAGCCAATCGTTACACTCTGTATAGGCGCTTTGCATTGCTACATAAGCAAATGTATTTAACCCATGAAAGCCTTGACGGTGTTGCACAGCTGTAAAGGCATTTCGAAGTTTTTTGTCAGGAATAATAATAATAGATGCCTGTAAGCCTGCGATATTAAATGTTTTACTTGGCGCCATGCAAGTGATTGTACGCGCTGCTAATTGTTTTGACAATGAAGCAAATGGCGTGTGTGTATGACCTGAGAAAATAAGGTCTGCATGAATTTCATCTGAGATAACGGTTACATTATATTGTTCACATAGCGTGCCGAGTTTTGTAAGCTCGTCTTTTGTCCAAACGCGACCAACCGGGTTGTGTGGACTACAAAGAAACATAAGTTTTACACCTTGCTGAAACTGTGTTTCCAAATGTTCAAAATCCATTGTGTATGTGCCGCCCTGTAAAAGTAATGGACTTTCCCATACATGACGGTTATTTTTTGTGACCATGTCAAAGAATGGGGGATAAATAGGTGGTTGTACAAGTACGGTATCATTTTCAGTTGTGAAAGCCTGTACACTAGTGCTAAGAGCAGGAACGATACCTGAACTAAATACAATCCATTCTTCTTTTATATCCCAATTGTATGCACTTTTTGTCCAACGACAAATAATATCTGTTATTTCTTCAGGTGGCATTGTATATCCGAAAATAGGATGCCCAAGGCGTTTTTGCAGTGCAGATTGAATTGGCTGTGGAATAGGGAAATCCATATCTGCAATCCATGCGTGTAACAATTCTTCATTCTTATATGTATCCCACTTTACACTATGTGTTCCCCGGCGGTTTACAGTTTTATGAAATTGCTGCATCTTTTTTGCTCCCTTCTACTTGAATCTATAATTTTGTGAAAGTTCCTCCCTTCTTCTAGAATAGCTGATGTGATACGATAAAGAAAAGAGTGAAAAATAGGAAAAGGCGGGAAGTAGATGGGCGCATATGAAAAGATGGTGGAAATGGTGAAGAATTGGGATCCTTTTCAAATGGGACCGGAATTTTATGAAACAGAAGCAAGCGATGTTGTGTACGTGGTAAGTGCGTTTGACGATCCGAAATATATTGCAAAAAAAATACAGCATATTTATTTTATGTCGTTTGAAGAAGTACCCGCTATTGAAAAATGCGAGAAATTAGCACAGGAATTACTCGTATTAAAAGAAGGCGGAAGTTGTTCATTGTAGGCTGTCGGAAGTTCCGACAGCTTTTTTAGTAGGAAGTTTATCCCGCATTAACTGGCAGTAGCACTCCCACCTCAAAATTCAGCGAAAGCAAAGAAATTAGATCGGGGATGAAGACCTTCCACTGAATAAAGTTTCACTTTATATCGTACCTTTTAGAATGGTTGATATGTTGTGTCGAAGCGCCGATATATTTTAAAAAGCGCTGATGTGTATATGAATACTATTGTGCTGAAAATGCTATGATTTCTTCATATACATGTTCTGGCTTTTCCTCTGGTAGCAAGTGTCCTGTATTTTCGTATGAAATAAATGTAGAGTTTGGCAAGTCTTTGTGTAGCCGGTGCCCGACATGAACAGGAACAACGCGGTCTTTTTCACCCCAAATGAGTAAGGTTGGGGTCTCGATCTTTCGTAATTCAGCTGATGATAAATCTCCTTCTCGGTCCCGGATCATTCGCGTTAAAGCAGGGAAAATGCGGTTATCATAAAAGGGAGCAGCGTACCCTTCCATCATTTCATCATCAATTAAAGAGTGGTCATGAACGACATTCATTAAATTATGAACGATGCCTCTTCTTATAATCCAATTTTTTACGTATAAATGAAAGAACGGTAAATAGGAAGAGTAGATGAGCGGAAACTTTGCTCGTGTTAAGTAGCTTGAGCTACATAGTAAGATTGTTTTTGTAATTAAATCAGGACGTATGCGATTCACATAGAGTGAGATTTGTCCGCCCATTGAATGACCGACTAGCACAATGTTTTGGAGTGCTAAGTGTTCCATTAAATCGATAATTATAGTTGCTAAATTATGATAGGAATATATAAATTGGTTGGACTTATCACTTTTTCCGAACGGTGGTAAATCAAGTGCGACAACCGTTCCTTCTTTTGCAAGCAGTGGGATAAGTCGTCGGTAACTAAATGAGGATGAGAGAAAACCGTGAACGAGTACAAAAGTTGGTTTTTCCTCATTACTCTGGTGTTCATACAATTCGTAATGAACAGTAGTGCCGCGAGTGGAAAAAGTGAAGTAGGGATGCTCTAGCTCATGTTTCATTTTCTTTCACTCCATTGATTTTTTTCATATCATCTCCTAGTAGAAAAAGATTTATGTTAACAAAAAAAGGCAAGATGGGGTCCATCCTACCTTTTTCAGTGCTAAGTGTTATCCTCGTACAATATTAGGCGGTGTTTTTCCTTGTAACCCTGCAACTAAATTTTCTGCAGCAGTCATTGCCATTTGGTGTCTTGTCTTTAATGTCGCAGATCCGATGTGCGGCAGCGTAACGACGTTTGTTAAAGATAATAACGGATTATCTTTTTCGACCGGTTCCTGTGTAAATGTATCGATACCTGCTGCAAAGATTTTCTTTTGTTTCAGTGCGTCGATTAATGCAGGTTCATCAACTGTTTTCCCGCGGGAAGCATTAATGAAAATAGCTGTTTCTTTCATTAATGAAAATTCCTTTTCTCCAATGAGCTGATATGTTTCTTCTGTTAATGGTGTTAAAAGAACAATGAAATCAGATTGCTTTAGTAGTGTGTGTAAATCACAGTACGCGGCATCAAATTTTTGTTCGGCCTCTTCCTTACGACGCCGATTATAATAAAGGACATTCATATCAAATCCAAATTTTGCGCGCTTGGCAACAGCTTCTCCAATTCGCCCCATTCCAATAATCCCAATTGTACTATGATGTACATCCAGTCCGAAGTGCTTTTTTGTAATTTCGGCATTCCAATTACCGTCTTTTACATAAGAATCAAGCTCACATACGCGTCGTCCGGCTGATAGCATAAGAGCGAAAACAAGATCGGCCACTGTATCATCTAATACATATGGAGTATTTGTTCCAATCACGTTTCTGCCCTGCATCGCTTCTAAATCAAAGTTATCATAGCCAACAGAAATGTTGCTCACAATTTTTAAGTGAGGAGCTGCTCGCAATAACTCTTCGTCGATTTTTGTCCCAAAGTTAAGCAAGCCATGTTTATCTTTTATTTTTTCTAATAGAACTTCACGAGGAATCTTTTCACTACTATCCCATTTTTCATATTCACAATGCTCGGAGAGATATGTTTCTACAAATTTTGGAACGCGTTCAGCGATATATACTTTTGGTTTCACGGTTTCCGCCCCTTTCTTTTTCATTTTCACATAATTCTCTAAAAAAATCTTCTTTTCAAACATAAAAAGGTGTCTGTATAATTTAAAAACAAACAAAAGGAAGGATGAAGAATATGGTGACTGAAAAAGAATTAGAATTATTAGCTTGTCTTGAAAAAAGTAGTCGTTTATCCGTAGAAACTTTAGCAAAAATGTTAAATATAAAAGTAGAAGCAGTAAAAGAAATGGTTGAGAAATTAGAAAGAGAAAAAATCATTGTTGATTATGTTACACATATAGATTGGACAAAAGTAAAAGAACATAGCGGTTTAACAGCTATGATTGATGTGAAAGTTACACCGAAGCACGGTGTTGGCTTTGATTCTGTTGCAGAACAAATTTACCGTTATTCAGAAGTGAAATCGGTTTATTTAATGTCAGGGACATACGACCTTTCTATTACGTTGGAAGGAAAAAGTATGAGTGAAGTGGCAAGTTTTGTTTCTGAAAAGTTAGCAACAATTGAATCAGTTGTGTCAACAACAACACATTTTATTTTGAAAAAATATAAACATGAGGGACTTATTTATGACAAAACTGATGATGATAAACGGATTGTGGTGGCACCATGAAGCAGTTTGAACTATCAAGAGCAGCAGAATCTTTACAACCATCCGGTATCCGTAAGTTTTTTGACTTAGCGGCAGGTATGAAAGGTGTTATTTCACTAGGGGTGGGAGAGCCGGATTTTGTTACACCATGGCATGTGAGACAGGCATGTATTCGTTCGTTAGAAGAAGGATACACAGCATATACTGCGAATGCAGGATTATTGGAATTACGTCAAGAAATAGCAAAGTATCTTCAAAAGCAATTTCATGTTTCCTATAATGCAGATGAAGAAATTATTGTTACAGTTGGAGCGAGCCAAGCGTTAGATGTTGCGATGCGCGCTATTGTAAATCCTGGCGATGAAGTGATCATCATTGAACCGAGCTTTGTATCATATGGCCCACTTGTTACATTAGCTGGAGGAGTGCCAGTTCCGGTAGCAACTTCATTAGAGAATGCATTTAAAGTACAGCCGGAGCAAATTGAAGCAGCGATTACAACAAAAACAAAAGCAATTTTACTTTGTTCTCCAAATAATCCAACAGGAGCACTTTTAAACAAGTCTGAATTAGAAAAGTTAGCAGTAATCGTTGAAAAGTATAATCTCATTGTATTATCTGATGAAATTTATGCGGAGCTTGTATATGACGAGGCTTATACGAGTTTTGCGAGCATTAAAAATATGCGTGATCATACGATTTTAATTTCAGGATTTTCAAAAGGATTTGCGATGACTGGATGGCGCCTTGGAATGATTGCGGCTCCTGTCCAATTTTCAGAGTTGATGCTGAAAATTCATCAATATTCAATGATGTGCGCACCAACGATGTCACAATTTGCAGCATTAGAAGCGCTTCGTTTTGGAAATGATGAAGTCATTCGAATGAGAGAAAGTTATAAAAAGCGCCGTAATTTTATGACGACATCGTTTAATGAAATGGGCTTAACGTGTCATGTGCCAGGCGGAGCATTCTATGTGTTTCCTTCGATTTCTTCAACAGGATTATCCTCAGCAGAATTTGCGGAACAATTATTGCTAGAAGAAAAAGTTGCAGTTGTACCTGGAAGTGTGTTTGGTGAGAGCGGTGAAGGGTTTATTCGATGTTCATATGCAACTTCGCTTGAACAATTAATGGAAGCCATGAAGCGAATGAAACGATTTGTAGAAAATAAAAAAAGGACAAAACAGAATACGTTTTGTCCATAAAAGGGGGGGAATACTAGAAAGCCATGTGTTAGTATTCTATCCCAATATTTGAAAATTATACTTACTAAAGGAAACTTTTTCATGAATTTTGAATGAAATGGGAGCTGGTGGTATAATTTACTAATATAGAGTGAAGTTTTTCTCAAGTGGGATATTTCTTTCCGCTTGAGAATGAGTCTTCACCAATTGGATATTTATGAGCAGTTACTCACTTTGCGTATACATGCGTTTAAATGTTAAGGTGGGTACTTTTACTGCAACCTGCAAATAGCAGGGAAACTGGTAAACGTATGGGAGTGTTTCATATGTCAGAACAATACACAACAGGAGTGGTTGTAAAAGGGAAAGTAACTGGAATTCAAGATTACGGTGCATTTGTAGCATTGGATCAAGAAACACAAGGACTTGTGCATATATCTGAAATTACAAATGGGTATGTAAAAGATATTCATGATTTTTTAAAGGTTGGAGATATAGTAGAAGTAAAGGTACTTTCAATTGATGAAGAACACAGAAAAATGAGTTTATCGTTAAAAGCAGCAAAGCGTAAGCAAGGAAGAATTATCGTACCAAATCCATCTGATAAAGGATTCAATACGCTTCGCGAGAAGTTAACAGAGTGGATTGAAGAATCACAGTTAACAAAATAAAAGAGAGTCGCTAAATTAGCGATTCTCTTTTATTTTATTATGATATATATTAGCAAATATGATTGCATGCAATCATATTCGTATGTCGGATGGGAAGTGCGAAGTCCGTGCTTCGCTTATTATCGAACTTCGCGTGTTTCTGGGTGTGTTCCGAGATTTTCGGATGGTTTAAATAATAAACCAAGGTTAATCAGCCCAGAAATACCAACGATACCGTAAATGATTCGTGCAAGTGCTGAACTTTGCCCACCGAAGATAGCTGCTACTAAATCAAATTGAAAGAATCCAATTAGTCCCCAGTTGACGGCACCAATTACAGTGAATACTAAAGCAATACGTTGTAAAGTACTCATCTTGAGTAACCCTCCTTAAATTTGAAGCATAAGCAAGCCTTTAGTTTTCGTGAGTAGTAAGAATCCACCTATATGAGGTTGGTGGGTATAAAGCGAAATCCGAAAATGGAAGTGCGCCTTCTACAACTTAACTCTCTTATAGAATGACTCTCCTTTGTTGTTTTTATACACAAAAAATATTCATTACAGGATGTATATACATCTATACTTAAAAATGCGAATTTTTATGCAAAAAATGAACTTTTTTTAAAAAATACATATTGGTTACGTTTACAATTCTCCAATTGCTTGATTTACAATCCCAGTTTCGCTAAAGTGAATACAGAAATACATATACATAATTGGAGGGAAAAAAATGAGCACACATGTGACGTTCGATTATTCTAAAGCGTTATCGTTCATCAGTGAACAAGAACTAACTTATTTACGTGATGCAGTAAAAGTATCACACCATGCAATCCATGAAAAAACTGGAGCTGGGAACGATTTCCTTGGGTGGGTAGAGCTTCCGCTTCAATATGATAAAGAAGAATTTGCTCGCATTCAAAAAAGTGCAGAGAAAATTAAAAATGACTCTGACATTTTACTTGTTATAGGTATTGGTGGTTCTTACTTAGGAGCACGTGCAGCAATTGAAATGTTAAACCATTCTTTCTACAATACGCTTTCTAAAGAACAACGCAAAACTCCACAAGTGCTATTTGTTGGACAAAACATTAGCTCCACTTATATGAAAGATTTAATGGATGTATTAGAAGGTAAAGATTTCTCCATTAACGTTATTTCCAAATCAGGTACAACAACAGAACCTGCAATTGCATTCCGTATTTTCCGTAAATTGTTAGAAGAGAAATATGGAAAAGAAGAAGCGCGTAGACGTATTTATGCAACAACTGATAAAGCGCGTGGTGCTTTAAAAACATTAGCTGACGAAGAAGGATACGAAACATTCGTAATTCCAGATGATGTTGGCGGTCGTTTCTCTGTATTAACACCAGTTGGTTTATTACCAATTGCAGTGAGTGGTTTAAATATTGAAGAGATGATGCAAGGTGCAGCTGCCGGACATGATGACTTTGCAAAATCTGAGCTGGAAGAAAACCCTGCTTACCAATATGCAGTTGTACGTAATGCTCTATATAATAAAGGAAAAACGATTGAAATGCTTGTTAACTATGAGCCAGCACTTCAATATTTTGCTGAGTGGTGGAAACAACTATTTGGCGAAAGTGAAGGGAAAGATCAAAAAGGAATTTTCCCATCTTCAGCAAACTTCTCTACTGATTTACATTCATTAGGTCAATATATTCAAGAAGGACGTCGTGACTTATTTGAAACAGTTCTTAAAGTAGGAAAATCTACACATGAACTAAAAATTGAATTAGATGAGAACGATTTAGATGGTCTGAACTACCTTGCTGGTGAAACAGTAGACTTCGTAAACACAAAAGCATACGAAGGTACATTACTAGCTCATAGTGATGGCGGGGTACCAAACTTAATCGTAAACATTCCAGAATTAAATGAATACACATTCGGTTACCTTGTATACTTCTTTGAAAAGGCATGTGCGATGAGCGGTTACCTATTAGGTGTAAATCCATTTGACCAACCAGGTGTAGAAGCATACAAGAAAAACATGTTTGCTCTTCTTGGAAAACCAGGATTCGAAGAATTAAAAGCAGAATTAGAAGAACGTTTGAAGTAAGAAAAGCGGAAGCGGCTTGCTCAGAACCGCAAGGCATTGGAGTTCTCGACGAAGAAGTGTTTTTTACTTCGACCGAGAGAGCGAAATGACCGAAGGTTCTAGCCGTTGTAGCTGGATAAAAGAAAAGCGGAAGCGGCTTGCTAAGAACCGCAAGGCATTGGAGTTCTCGACGAAGAAGTGTTTTTTACTTCGACCGAGAGAGCGAAATGACCGAAGATTCTAGCCGTTGTAGCTGGATAAAAGAAAAGCGGAAGCGGCTTGCTAAGAACCGCAAGGCATTGGAGTTCTCGACGAAGAAGTGTTTTTTACTTCGACCGAGAGAGCGAAATGACCGAAGGTTCTAGCCGCTGTAGCTGGATAAAAGAAAAGCGGAGAAAGCTATCGGGATAGTCCCGATAGCTTTTTTTATTGGAAAGATTGGGATGAGACTTGTCGAATGTTACTGAATAGTCGATAAGTTGTGTCGAATCACCGATATATCGATATTAGAACAAATACGAATCGGGCATGCTAAGGAAAAAGTCTAGGAAGGATGAATAGCTTGATTCCAATTCAATCAAATTTAGAAGGCCATACATATGCCCTTTTTAAATTAGAAGAAGTATTAAAACCGCTTGGTTATAGTATCGGCGGCAATTGGGATTACGACAAAGGATGCTTCGATTATAAAGTAGATGAGGAAGATGGGTATCAATTTTTAAGAGTACCATTTACAGCAGTTGAAGGAGAGCTGGATGTACCAGGAGTAGTTGTTCGCCTTGATACACCGTATCTTCTTTCACATGTATACCAAGACGAACTGGATGATCAGGTAAATACATTAGCAGCTGGAGCAAGTGGGTTAGATCAATTTGCAGAGCCACAAGATGCAGATGGGAATATAAAAAGAAAATATATTGATATTGGAAAGGCATTAGTAAAAGAGTTGGAAAAGCATCTCATTAATGTTTAATTACGATAAATACGTCGCTTTCAATAGTAACGAAGGAATGAATGGGATTGATGTGATATTGTTCATTCCGCTGTACACCTAGCAGTAGGGTGCCTTGTTTTAAAAGGAGGCTACTGCAAGCTTCGAAAGTTTTTCCGCTATAAGATGTAGGAACAGTCATCAGCTGCAATTTACTTTCCGAGATTTCATTATAAAGTGTAAATAATACACCTGAAATAGAAGGGAATAAAAGAGATGCAGTAAAGACGTAGCTTGTTAATTTATTTCCTTCTATAATTTCTGTCGCTCCCGCTCTAGTTGCATTTTGAACTTGTTCAGAAGTGAGTAGTTCAGCGATACAGTGAATATTTGGATTCAGTCCTTTAGCAGTTAAAATGTTTAAAATTGATTGTGTGTCAGCTAAGCTTTCATTTTTTTCTTTATCTGCCGTTATTAAAATCGTATGGGCTGTTTTGATATTTGCTTTTAATAAAGTTTGATCATGGTGTGGACATCCTTTAATAAACTCTAAGTGATGGAAAGGTTTTGGAAGCAAGGAAAGGGTTGCATCGATGAGTACGATATCAAGGTCTGGTTGTAACACATGCATTTGGCTCACGACTTGTTTTGCACGCTCATTCCAGCCGACAATAATCATATGACCATGACAAGAAGCAGCTTCTTCGCCTTTAATTTTCATATATTGCTTACTAATCATTTCGGTAGCGAATAATACCATATAATAGGAGCAGAAACCTGTGCCTAATAAAATGAGAATCATGCCTGTAAGTTTTCCTGCAGGTGTATGTGGAACGTAATCACCGTAACCGACAGTAAAGGTTGTAACAAGCGCCCACCAGATTCCATCAAACCATGTAGAAAAGTAAGTGGGTTCTAATTTATATATTAGAAAACCAAAAACAGTAATAAGTACAACAATGAAGCTAATTAAGCGGAAAATAATGGAGTCGCGAAATACATCTACTAGGTTAGCTCGTGATTTCAAACTTATATTCCTCCTCATTTTGTATAGCTACATTGTTACCATTATGAAAAAAAGAAAAACTCTCTGTTTTGTAAGAGAGTTTTTTCAGTAGTTCATAAGGAATACTACATACTTTCAACTTCCGTTTGCTGTACACTCTCTAAATGTTGCAGCGCATAATAGACGTCAGCTGTATGTCTTTTTTGATCGACAGACAATTTTAGTTGTAAAAAGTGTGAACCATTTTCTAATGTTTTGAGTTTCATGTTTTTTACTTTTATGTCCATTGCTTTTATTTCTTCAATAACAATAGGGATATTGTTCATATTGCTTACAACAAGTTTGACAGCGATATCTCGTTGCCGGAGTGACCTAGGACCTAAAACTTTCATTGTTAATGGAATGAGTTCGACGCTAATCATAAGAAAACACATGCCGAAAATTGCTTCAAGATAAAAACCAGCCCCCACAGCGATTCCAATACCGGAAGCTCCCCAAATCATAGCGGCGGTAGTTAAGCCTGCGATACTGTCATTTCCTCTTCTTAAAATAACACCGGCGCCTAAAAAACCAATTCCAGATACAATTTGAGCTGCAAGGCGAAGGGGATCCATGTTGATATGATCTGTATGAGGTAAGTTATAAGCTGATTTAATAGAAACAATCGTGAGGAGACAGCTAATAATTGAAATGACTAAGCACGTTTTTAAACCAAGTGGTTTTCTTTTCAATTCACGTTCTAAACCGATAGCAAATCCTAAAATAGCAGAGAGACCTAACTTGATTAGTAAATCGGTATAGTCCATATGTATATTCCTCCTTGTAAGTTTGTTCGATGTAGTGGTGATGACAATCTATCAATAGAAAGTTCATCTTATAAAGTTGTGAATTGTATCTTTGTAAAGAATATGGATAAGAAGTTATAAACGCGTTGAGACGAATTGAAATGTAGAGAAAAACTGTGTTGATGGAAGATGGGCTGTATGTAAAGAAGAATATTCTATATAAATACAAATTGAAAAACTTACACAAACCTTTTTTAGGCGGGAGAGAGAATCCATCCATGCATAGAAGCGGTCAGCCCCTCTTCCAACCCCATGCCAAGTGAAAGTAAAGAGAGGAACCGAATGCAGGTCACTTCTTGTTCTGTAATAGCAATGATTTATATGTTAGAAAATCAAAATGGATATATATTATATTAATTATATGACGTAAATAGAGAAACTTGGCTATTTTTTATAAAAAGTTTTAAAAGGGTGTTGCATTTCATTTTTCTACATGCTATATTAATAACCGTCGCTGATGCGAAACAGCAGAAAGCGAAAAAAGAAATTAAAAAACTTAGTTGACATCGAAAAACGAAGATGTTAACATAAGGAAGTCGCAAATGAGCGGCAAACAAGTTCTTTGAAAACTGAACGAAACAAACAACGTGAAACGTCAATTTTTATTTTAGATGCTAGACAAACTAACTTTATTGGAGAGTTTGATCCTGGCTCAGGATGAACGCTGGCGGCGTGCCTAATAC
>NZ_JAPHWH010000109.1:0-255 GCF_026241455.1 Bacillus sp. DHT2 | reverse complement strand
CCCCCCCCCCCCCCCCCCCCCCCCCCCCCCCCCCCCCCCCCCCCCCCCCCCCCCCCCCCCCCCCCCCCCCCCCCCCCCCCCCCCCCCCCCCCCCCCCCCCCCCCCCCCCCCCCCCCCCCCCCCCCCCCCCCCCCCCCCCCCCCCCCCCCCCCCCCCCCCCCCCCCCCCCCCCCCCCCCCCCCCCCCCCCCCCCCCCCCCCCCCCCCCCCCCCCCCCCCCCCCCCCCCCCCCCCCCCCCCCCCCCCCCCCCCCCCC
>NZ_JAPHWH010000108.1:0-255 GCF_026241455.1 Bacillus sp. DHT2 | reverse complement strand
GGCTAGGAAAAGATTTACTGAAAGATTTGTATAAATTGAGCCAACAGGAAGGCGTTACTTTATATATGACGCTGTTAGCTTCATTTAAAGTACTTCTATATCGGTATACAGGACAGGAAGACATACTGGTAGGAAGCCCTGTAGCGAATCGGAATCACAGAGAATTAGAAGAATTGATTGGATTCTTTGTAAATACCCTAGTAATGCGTTCAGATCTATCTGGAAATCCGAGTTTTAAAGAATTTCTGGGGCGTA
>NZ_JAPHWH010000107.1:0-255 GCF_026241455.1 Bacillus sp. DHT2 | reverse complement strand
AACCCTCTTGTGGTTGTCAAAAGGTACCCTTTTGACCCTGCCAACCGGCGAGGGAGCCCCTCAAGGATTGAGGGGTTGGGGTGTTCGATGGATGGGGTCTGGGGAAGAGTTCCCCAGTGGGTTTGGGCAAAGCCCAAGGTTTGTTTTTGCCATGCTGTGCATGGCTCGGCAAAGCCGAAAAGCGTCGCAGACCCCTATCGATTTTGATGCGTTAGCGTCAAAATACGTATAGGGTTACTCTAATTGACTCCATTT
>NZ_JAPHWH010000106.1:0-256 GCF_026241455.1 Bacillus sp. DHT2 | reverse complement strand
CTTTAAATTCGTATTTCCAGCCGCTTGCTTCACTTACTTCTTCCGTTGCGATCACTTTACCATTTTGTAGTAGGTCTACTTTGATTGTTTTCGGACGTTCTTTCGCATTATCGTCTTTCCACGTTTTCTTTCCTTCTACTTTTGTTTGACCTACTTTTGTATTTGTGATGTCGTAACCAGTTACTTCTGATTTGTAACCATCTACCGCTTGTTCTTTCACTTCATACTTGTAGGCAGCGCCATTCGCATCGTATGC
>NZ_JAPHWH010000105.1:0-258 GCF_026241455.1 Bacillus sp. DHT2 | reverse complement strand
CAGCCTCATTAAGTGAGTAAAACTTGCGGGGCGGCCCCATATCTGACGGTTTCTTTTCTATGTTCACAAGTTTTTTCTTTTCTAATCGCACGAGGATGGTATAGACCGTCCCTTCCACGACTTCGGTAAAGCCAAGCTCGTTCAGGCGGCGGGTAATCTCGTAGCCATAGGTTTCATGGCGGCTGATGATTTCCAGCACGCAGCCTTCCAGCGAACCCTTCAGCATTTCAGTTAAATTTTCCATGTTTAGATCCTCCT
>NZ_JAPHWH010000104.1:0-263 GCF_026241455.1 Bacillus sp. DHT2 | reverse complement strand
TTTACATTCTTTCTAACACATCAAACGTATATTTAATGTTCCATATTTTCACTTGTAGTAAACACTGTTTTTCCATTTCTGAATATAAAAAAGTAACTTTCAAGGATATTTTTAAAAACAATATAAACAAAATAACCAATAGAACAATCCCAATTCCGATTACAATCCACTTCATACATATCATCCTTTCATTCCATATCCATTATTGACATGTACAAGGAATATTATACGAATTCAGAAAATTGCGTATCGGTGTATTCTTC
>NZ_JAPHWH010000103.1:0-269 GCF_026241455.1 Bacillus sp. DHT2 | reverse complement strand
AGATATTTCACTTGCCTTAGTTGGATGCCTAATGGCATCTTTTTTTCTTTTCTCAATTCTTCAACTGCTATAGGATAAGCTGGATTCTTATCGACTGTCACGACACGAGGCTCAGAAATATGAAAAGGCTGCAAAGCTTTCTTGAAGAATCGCTTTGCAGCCTTGTGGTTTCTTGCTTTGCTTAGGTAAAAATCGATGGTATTTCCTTTCGAATCGACAGCACGATACAGGTACATCCATTGACTTTTTACTTTGATATATGTTTCATC
>NZ_JAPHWH010000102.1:0-269 GCF_026241455.1 Bacillus sp. DHT2 | reverse complement strand
GTTCATCAAGAAGTAGCTTCTCGCGAGCCTCATAAGCTGTTCGGAAAGAGGAGTCATGGCTCATATTTTCCCATTTATTTATTGCTTTTTGTAAAATTGGATCTTGATTCATTGCAATCTCCTCCAATGTTTGAGTTAAATATTCATCTTCATGTGCTGGTAGTAATAACATCCAACGAACAAATGCATTTTCCCATGGATTTACTTTTTCTTCACGCCATTGTTTGACCAATTTTGGAATTTCAACAAAATGAATTTCAATATCATCA
>NZ_JAPHWH010000101.1:0-271 GCF_026241455.1 Bacillus sp. DHT2 | reverse complement strand
TCATGAAACGATTGGGAAAAAAATAAATGTAATAGATAATACCGACTGAATAGCTGGTTACAAATGTGAATTGCCACCTTCGCTATTCAGTTATATTTTTAACTCGGTACTAAGTTATACAGATTATTAGTCAGACTAAATAGAAGAGTATAGGCAATCTAGCTCCGCAAGGTGCTTTTTATAAGGAGGAAAAAAGTATGAGCAATGCAGCGATTTCTGTAAAAGAGTTAAAAAAATCCTTTAAAGACAAGGAAGTCTTAAAGGGGGTGGA
>NZ_JAPHWH010000100.1:0-274 GCF_026241455.1 Bacillus sp. DHT2 | reverse complement strand
ACCGGGGTCGAACCGGCGATCTCCTGCGTGACAGGCAGGCATGTTAACCACTACACCACGGGACCATTGGTTGCGGGGACAGGATTTGAACCTGCGACCTTCGGGTTATGAGCCCGACGAGCTACCGAACTGCTCCACCCCGCGACGATACTATTCATATGTTATATATGGTGGAGGATGACGGGATCGAACCGCCGACCCCCTGCTTGTAAGGCAGGTGCTCTCCCAGCTGAGCTAATCCTCCAAAAGTGGTGACCCGTACGGGATTCGAACC